>LMAD01000021.1 GCA_001443545.1 Acidimicrobiaceae bacterium RAAP-2 | reverse complement strand
GAGCGCCATTACAAGTGATGACTCAACGATAAGCCCGCTACGCCTGAATGAAGTGGACCCTCGCCAGATGGGGACCTGAACAGTAACAATTCCACTAAGATTTATGGAATGAAGAGGTTGCTCTCGTTCCCGAACCCCGTCAACGACGCCGCCGCGCGCACCGTGGCGATCGGCGTCGTCGCGATGGCGCTCCTCGCCCTCGCGGGCGACGTGCGCTGGATGATGGTGCCGTTGACCTACGGGTTCATCGCCCGCGTGCTCACGGGACCGACGATGTCGCCGCTCGGTCAGTTCGCCACCCGCGTGGCCGCACCCCGTTTGCGCGCCTGGCGACGCGAGGTCGCCGGTCCGCCGAAACGGTTCGCCCAAGGGATCGGCGCCGTACTCACAATCGTGACGAGCGCCCTCTGGCTGAGCGTCGGTTGGTCGGTGGCCCGCTGGTTGCTGGTGCCGCTCATCGCCGCGGCGGCCCTCGAGGGTTTCTTCGGGTACTGCGTCGGCTGCGCGATCTTCGGTCAGCTGATGCGATTCGGCGTCGTTCCCCCATCGATCTGCGAGGAGTGCGGCGACCTGCGAAAGCGCTACGCCGCCGCGGGGTTTCGCGTCTCCGACGAAACTTGAACCGCCGCGCGCCATCGACCCGACGGGTTTTCTAGGCTGTGACGGTGAACCTCCGCACGCCTCGTCTCACCGTCACCGTCATCGTCGCGTTCTTGGCCACGCTCGTGGCCGGGCTCGTGCCGCTCGCGAGCGCCGAAGGCGCCCAAGCCCGCGTGGTCGTCGCCCGGCCCGTCGCGCTGCCGACGAACCTGCCCACCGTCACCCGGTCGATCACCACCTCCTTCGACGTCGCACTCGCCGAGACGAACCACACGGCGTTGAACACGTTCCTCGGCGAACTGACGAATCCGTCGTCGCCGAACTACCGGCACTTTCTCACCACCGCGCAGTTCGCCACGCGATTCGGCGCACCGAACACGGCCGTCGAGGCGGTGCGTCACTACTTCGCCTCCTTCGGACTTCACGTCGGCGCGCTGAGCCGCGGTCACATCATCCTGCCCATCAGCGGATCGACCACCGCCATTGCCCGAGCCTTCTCGGCGCCGATGGTGACCGTGCGGATCCAGGGGCGCCTCGCCGCGCAGTTCGCGACCCCCGCGTCACTACCCGCACCGATCGCCCACGACGTCCGCGCAGTCGCGGGCCTCTCGACGGTAGTGACCCCACACGCGCTGTCACTGACGAGTCACGCCGGAGCGACGACCACCCCCTCGACGTGCCCGAACGCGACCGGTGGCGCGGCGACGACCGCCACCACGCCGAACAACCTCGGTGGGTACACCGCCCAACAGCAGGCGCACCTGTACGGGCTCGACACCGCGTGGGCGCGCGGCTTCACCGGCGTCGGTCAGTCGATCGCGGTCTACGAGCTCGCGAGTTACAGCCCGTCGGACCTCTCGACGTACTTCTCGTGTTACGGACTGAACCCGTCGATCACCGACGTCAAGGTCGACGGCGGCGCCTCCGGGTCCTACAGCGACGAGGCCACCCTCGACATCGAGGAGGCCTCGGTGCTCGCACCGGGCGCGAGCATCTCGGTCTACACGGCGCCGAATAACTCGGCGGGTCCGATCGACGCCTACCAACGGATCGCCGACGACAACACCGCCACGGTCGTCACGACCTCCTGGGGTACCTGTGAACAGGACCCCAACGGCGGCGTCAACGCCGAACAGGCGATCTTCGAACAGATGGCCGCCCAGGGGCAGACCGTCATCGCGGCCTCGGGCGACAACGGGTCGTCGGACTGCAACGGCATCACCACGAACGCCCCCGCCGTCGACGACCCAGCCTCACAGCCCCTGGTCACCGGCGTGGGCGGACTCAGCGTCAACAGCATCGCGCCCCTGAACGAGACCGTCTGGAACTCCGGGGCCGCCAGCGGCGGCGGCGCCACGGGCGGCGGGATCTCGGCCCTGTGGTCGCGACCCTCGTGGCAGACGGCGCCGGGCATCGCCTCCGGTGAACCGATGCGACTCGTCCCCGACTTCTCGGTCATGGGCGATCCCGCCACCGGGTTCATCCAGTACTTCACGGGGAAGGGAATCGTCAACTGCGGGACCAACTGCGGTTCGGGGTGGGGGAGCATCGGCGGCACGTCGATCGGTGCCCCGCTCGTCAGCGCCGTCGTCGCCGTCGCGGCCCAGCAGTGCGGCGTCACGCGCTTGGGCTTCATCAACCCGGCGCTGTACGCAATGGCCGCTACCGGGTACAACGACGTGACGACGGGCAACAACGACCTCTTCGGCGTGGGCGTCTACCGCGCCGGACCCGGATACGACATGGCGTCCGGTCTGGGCAGCCCGAACCCCGCCACCTTCATGAACGGCCTCTGCCCCATCGCCTTTGACCCGACGAGGAGTTCCGCGGCCGTTTCCACGAGCCAGCTCACGACCAACGCACCGGCGACCGTCACGTTCTCGTTGCACAACTTGAACGGCGGCCCCGTGGCCAACGCATCGGTCAACGTCTCCGCATCGGCCAGCGGTGGGAACGTCTGGTTCAACGCCGACCCTTCGAGTAGCACCGGATCGGGCACCGCCGCCTACGCCGTCACTTCCGACGCGAACGGTGCGGGGACCGTGACCGTCTCGAACTCCCAGCCGGGACCCCTCACGCTCACCGTCACCTACCAGTCCACCGTCCTGTTGACCACGGTCATCACCGTCGCCGCCGCGACCACGACGCCACTCGCCCGACCGACAATCACCCACTCGAAGCCCCTCGTGGCCGGCGCGCAGTTATTCGTCACCGTGTCCGGCGCGCCCGCGGTCCGCGCGTATCAGTACTCGCTCAACGCAGGACGCTCCTGGGCCCGCGCGACCGTGCGTGGCGACTCGATCGTCATCACTCGATTGACCAAGGGAGCGACGTACCACGTGATCGTTCGCTACGTCGCCGCCAAACGACTGAGCCCATCGTCGAACGTCGCCACCGTAAAGGTCCGCGTTCGATAGTTGGATTACCCCGTGGCAAACCCTGTTGCTGAAGGGGTTGCGCCCCGGTCACCCGCTCCATCGACGTCGTCGACCGAGGGGGGCGCCCCGAGAAGCAACGAGGTACCCCCGTAGACTGCGGGTATCGAAAGACGACGGACGATACCCGCTTCACGGAGTCGCGCGCGGCTGGCACGCCTCGCCCTCGCTGGGGCGACGCTTGGCGCCGGTCTGCTCAGCGTCGCGATGAGTTCGAACGCGGCGTCGGTCCCCACGACGACGTCGAACCCCTCGGGGCTGCCGCTCTACCAGTTCGTGAACAGCGGCTCGGGTCCATTGCCCTGGAATGCGTTGTCGTTGACGAGCGCGGTGAACAGTTCGACGATGATCGGCGGACCGCACGGAACGGGCAACGGCACCGTTGGGGCCATCGCCTATCGAACGGCGAGCAACGACGTCGCGGTGCTCACTCAATCGGCGTCGGGGCCGAGCCAGTGGACCGACCTCTCGACGGGCTTGAACGCCACGCCCCCGGGCGCCGACCCAATCCCCTTCCTCGACCCCGCGGGGAACGTCGACACCCTCTACGTCGACACCTCGGGCCACCTCGTCATGCTCAGCCCCAACGTCGTGGCCGACGCGACGTGGGTACACACCCACGTCGGCCAAGCGTGGCACCCGGAGGTCGCCACCGACCTCAGTTCGATCACGGGGGTCACCTTCGCCACGGGGTTGGCCAACGTCGTGGTCACGGGTCAAGACGCCATGGTCGCGGCGCGCACCTCACTGAACACCATCGAAGTCATCACCTTGAGTTGGGACCTCGGCGAGCCGATCCCCTACGTGGCGAGCACCCCCGTGAACGTCACGCAGCTCGCGCACGCCGGCAAGTCATCGAGCGATCCCGTCATCATTCCTGGACCGATTCCCGCCGTCGCGGCCACCGCGGCCAACGGCGACCTCCAGGTCTTCTCTCAGAACCCAACGAATCCGACGACCTGGATGGTCCAAGACCTGACCCGTATGACCGGTGGGCCGCGAGTCACTGGTCCGCTCGCCGCCGCGTCGTCCTCGACCAGCGTCTTCGTCGCCGCGTTGAGCGCCATCGGTTCGGTCGAACTCTTCAGTGCACCCCTCACGACCTTCAACCTGAGTACGGCCTTCGCCCCGATCACGACCTCCTCGACGACGAGTTCCACGACGGCACCAGGTTCGACGACGACGAGTTCCACCACGGCACCGGGTTCGACGACGACCATCGCCAATCCCACCCCGACCTTTCCGTGGACCGCACTCAACGTCACCGCGGTCGCCTCGGGGTCGCCACCACTCGGCGGTTCGCTCTTCTTGAACGTCACGCCGAGCCAAGTCACCGTCGCGGGTCAGGCCGCCAATTGGGGCGACCTCTTCGTCTTGACCAGTCCCAGCGGCTTTGCGCCGTGGACGTCAACGGACGTATCGGTGACCGCCGGGAGCGCGGCGCGCACCGTCGGCAAGGTCGTAACGGGACTGGTGCTCAACGGCGCACTGAGCCTCTACGCCGCGGGCGTCAACTCGCCCCCGCCCCAGGGCGTCGGCGTGTACGCCATCCCCTTCAGCAAATGGACGCAGTCGGTGACCGACGGCTGGCCCATCGTCAGCGAGACCGGCGGACTCGGCACGACGGCCTCGCCGTGGGTGGGTTTCACGAGCGCCACCGGCGTCGCGAACTCACCGGATTTCCTCATGGGTCAGAGCATCTACAACGCCCACAAACGGGTGACCTGGCTCTCGTTCTGGACGATCAGCGGACCGCTGCCGGGCGAGACGGTCGCCGCGGCCACGTACTACAAGCACGGCTACACCGCGGGCGCGTGGGTCGCCACCCAGATCGATCAATACCGTGGTCTCGGAGTCGGTCTCAAACCCGACTGGGTCATCTTGGACCCCGAGGGATACCCCGACTCGCACTCGGGACTCGATGCGCCCGGCGGCTCGTCGAACGCGACGATGGCTCGCTTCGCCTCGTATTGGGCGGCCATGCTGCAGGGCTGGGTCCAGGGCATCGCCTCCGTGGACCCGTCACTGAACGCCGGCGTGTACGCCTCGCAGTCCGAGTACCGGAACTACCGTCTCGCCGCCATCCCGATGCCGGCCTTCGTCGCGCTCGCCTTCGGCGGTGGCGGTCCGGTCCCGGTGATGGGTACGCCGGGGAGCAACATTCGTGGCTTCATCGCCTTCAGCGCCGTCTGTTCTCCGACCACCACCCTGCAGAACGAGGAGTCGACCCTCGTCAATCCCCCGTGGTCTGGTCAGTTCAACACCCTCCAGTTCAACGCCGGTGTGTACTGCCCGCCCGCCCCGGCGTAATCTGGCCGCGTGAGTGACGAGCCCAACCCCAAGTCCCACGAGCTGCGCGACCGTCTCAAGCAGTTAGCCCAGCCGCTGGTCGACTCGCTCGACTCGCGACTACGCGAGCAGGTCGACCAGCGCGTAGACGAACGCGTCGAGGCGATCGTCAACGCCCGCCTCTCGGTCATCGAACGGGCCATCGCCGACCTCGATCGAGCGATCAAGGAGCTCGAGGGACGTCTCGGCCCGTAGCGGACCGCCGCTCGCGGTCGCGTCGAACGGCCCAACGCACGATGAGCACGCTCAAGACCAGCACGGCGAGCAGGAAGACGGAGAAGACGGCGACGAACACGCGCTCACGCTAGACACGTGTCACAGGTCGGCGCAAGAGTATTGCGTGACCCCGACGACGACTCCAGCGCGTTCGATCCTCGAAGACCTGCGCGGCGACCGCTCCGAGCGGCCTCCACGCGACATCGAGACCGCCGCGGGCTTGCGGGCGACCCTCGACGCCGAGCTCCTCGCGATCCGATCCGTACCCGCACGAACGAGCCCGCTGGTGATCAGCGCCAGCGACGTCACCCACCACGGTGACGCCGTCGACATCACCCACGCGACGAGCGGGCGGCTGCGCGGCGCATTGATCGGCCAACTCATTCGCCTCGTGGCCGTCGGCCACGAGATCATCGACCCCTTCGACGACGCCCTGCGCGCGTGGCGTCTCGATAGCCCGTCGCCGACGCTGATCGCGGCCTACGCCGATCTCGACGCCAACGGTCGAGCCCGCTTGGCCACCGACGTCGCCGCACACGCGGCGTCGCTGCGACGAGCGCTGGCCGACGTGCCCAGCGCCTGGGCGGTACGAACGGCGGTGCGCGCTCGCGTGCCGCTCGCGGGTGGCGTCGTCGTCCTGCACGACGTCGTCGATCTCGTCGTCGGTTCCTACTGCGACGCCTCGTCTTCGACCGTGCTGCTCGACGTGACCACGTCGCCGATCGGAAGGAGCGCAACGAGCCTGTTGGGGTTCCACGCCTTCGTGCACTGCTTACGGACCTCGGTGGTGCCACTGCGGGTCGCGATCTTCTCCACCGCCACGGGTGAGTTGATCAGTCGCGACGTCGACGAGACGTGGCTCGAGCTCGCCGCGAACGACGTGCTGGACGTCGCGAGGCGAGCGTGAGCGCCACCACGCTGACGATCCAGCGCGTTTCGCCCGACGCAATCGCGCGCGTCATCGACGACGCACCGCTCGAACCCTTCGGCCTCACCGACGCCCACCGACGGGCGCTGGCCGCGCGGTTGGGCGCGATCACCACGGACCACCACCGCCGGCTCGATTCGTGGCTGGTCGAGCGGGGCGGTCGGGTCGCTGCGCGCTTCGCCTGGTCGCCGCTGGCCGCTCGCCGCCTCCTCGGCAGCGGGGGGTTCCGCCGGGCCCTTCGCGGGCGCGCCGCCTCGATTCGAGACGGGGTCCGCGACGAGATCGAGGACCTGCTCGCCCGAGCGGCGAGCGGCCGGGCCCACCGGGGCTCGCTCGGAGACTGGCTCGCGCACCGACACCCCGCCGAGCTCGCCCTCGTCCAGGCGTCGGCCGTCGAGTGGGCGAGGATCCTGGCCGAGACGGGTGCCACCGTCACCGGCGACTGGACCGTCGCGAGCGCCGACGCGTACTACGACGTCGAGCGGGCCCGTACGACGCTGCGGGCCCGACGCGACCTCCTCGTGCTCGACGGCGAGGTGGTCGTACGCGTGCGCGCGGGGGGGCCGACGCCCAGCGCCGGACCGGGCCTGCGAGCCGACCTCGCGGCCGCCGCCTTCGCCCACCCCGACGGGCGTGCGCCGCGCCGCTACGTTGGAATCTGGCCCGACGCGGGCGTAATCCTGGCCGTCGACGGCACGCTCGCCAACGTTCGCGCCGGCACCCGTGACCTGGTGCGCGCCACTATCGCCCTGCATCGTCAAGGTGAACTACGCGCCGCCTAGCATGACCACAGGGCGCCGCCTACTAGCGTGGTTCAGTCATGTCACTACGCACGTCCCTCCGAAACATCGCCATCATCGCCCACGTCGACCACGGGAAGACGACCCTGGTCGACGCGATGCTGCGCCAAACCGGGGCGTTCACCGCGCACGAGGAGCTCACCGACCGAGTCATGGACTCCGGTGACCTCGAACGCGAAAAGGGCATCACCATCCTCGCCAAGAACACCGCGGTCAACTGGCACGACCTCACGATCAACATCATCGACACCCCCGGGCACGCCGACTTCGGCGGCGAGGTCGAACGAGGACTGGCCATGGTCGACGCCGTGATCCTGCTCGTGGACGCCGCCGAGGGACCCTTGCCCCAGACGCGCTTCGTCCTGCGCAAGACCCTCGAACGTCGACTCCCGGTCGTGCTACTCATCAATAAGGTCGACCGTCCCGACGCCCGCGTGGCCGACGTGGTCACCGAGGTCGAGAACCTCTTCCTCGACCTGGACGCCGACGAACACCAGATCGCCTTTCCCATCCTCTACGCGAGTGCCCGCCAGGGCTGGGCGTCGCACGACCCCTCGGCCACCGGCGGGGACCTCACGCCGCTCTTCGAGACGATCGCCGAGTACGTGCCGGCCCCGGAGTACGACCCCGACCACGGTCTCCAGGCGCTCGTGTGCAACCTTGACGCCTCGCCCTACCTCGGTCGACTGGCGTTGTGTCGCGTGATCAACGGCACCCTCGAGCGGGGCCAGCGCATCGCGTGGTGCCGCATCGACGGGACGATCGAGCACGCCAAGATCACCGAGCTCTTCATCACCGAAGCCCTCGATCGCGTCCCGGCCCAGAGTGCGGGCCCGGGCGATATCGTCGCCGTCGCCGGCTTCGACGACATCACGATCGGCGAGACGCTCGCCGACCCGGAGAACCCGATCGCGCTCGAACCCCTCCACGTCGATGAGCCGAGCCTCTCGATGACCATCGGCATCAACACCTCGCCCCTGGCCGGAACCGAGGGCAAGCTGCTGACCGCCCGCATGGTCAAGGACCGTCTCGACCGTGAGCTGGTGGGCAACGTCTCGCTTCGAGTCCTACCCACCGAGCGACCCGACGCTTGGGAGGTGCAGGGTCGCGGCGAGCTCCAGCTGGCCATCTTGATCGAGACCATGCGCCGCGAGGGCTTCGAGCTCACCGTCGGCAAGCCCCAGGTGGTCACCAAGGTCATCGACGGCCACGTCAACGAACCCATGGAGCGCGTCACCATCGACGTCCCCGAGGAGTTCGTCGGCGCCGTGACCACGATGCTCGCGACGCGCAAGGGCACCGTCTTGGACATGGTCAACCACGGCACCGGGTGGGTCCGGCTCGAGTGGCGTATCCCGGCTCGCGGGCTCGTCGGTATCCGTACCGAGTTCATGACCGAGACACGCGGCTCGGGCATGATGCACTCGAACTTCGACGGCTACGCGCCGTGGTACGGCGAGATCCGTACTCGCCGCAGTGGCGTCTTGGTCGCCGACCGTCGGGGCGACACCACGGGGAACGCCCTCATCGACCTCGAACAGCGCGGCGTGCTCTTCGTCGGTCCCGGCGTCGAGGTCTACGAGGGCATGATCGTCGGTGAGAACGCGCGCTCCGATGAGATGAACGTCAACCCGACCAAGGAGAAGAAGCTCACCAACATGCGCGCGTCGGGCAGCGACAACTTCGAGAAGATCTCGCCCCCGACCATCTTCTCGTTGGAGCAGGCCCTCGAGTTCATCGCCGACGACGAGGCCGTGGAGGTCACGCCGAAGTCCGTGCGACTGCGCAAGACGGTCCTGGACCACTCCCAGCGAGCCCGACTCCGCAGTAAGAAGGGCTAGCGCCCAACTAGAGTCGTCCCCGGAGGGATGACAGAGCGGACGAATGTACCGGTCTTGAAAACCGGCGTGGGCTTGCCCACCGTGGGTTCGAATCCCACTCCCTCCGCCACGTGTCTGGTCCCCGTCGTCGCCTCACGACTCCGGGGTCACCTCGATCGCGCCGGCCGGTGATCCGTCGGCGAGGCTCTCGACGGACCGCACGAGCCGCAGGGCGATCTCGTAGGACTCGTCGAAAGTAATGCTCCCGTCGGCCAGGTAGTCCCAAATCCCGAAGATCGCGTGGAAGACCGCCCACACGCCGGCGCGCACTACCACGCGGCGCGACTGATCGACGTCGACGATCGCCACCCACCGCTCGACCAGCCGCTCGCGGATCAGCAGCACGGCCCGGCGCACGTCCTCGGGCAGCTGGTCGACGTCGCCGAAGACGTTGCGCAACAGCCGCTGGTCCGGCGCGGCGAGGCGCAACGCGAGGTGGATCGGGTTGCGGGCTACGTCGGGCCGAAGCGGGGCCACCATCGTGGTCTGGGCGTCGTAGTTGGCGATGATGGCGGCGAAGCGCTGGGTCACCATCGCCAGCACGAGGTCGTCGAGCCCGTCGAAGTATCGATAGAGCAGCTGACGACTGACACCGGCCTGCGCGGCCACCGCGGCCATGCTCAGGTGGGCGAGTCCCCGTACGGCCACGACGTCGGCGGCCACGTCCAGGATCGACCGGCGTCGATCGTCGGCGGCCAGATAGTGGCGTTTCGTCTCGTTCGGCATCGTTCCCCCCTCCCTGTCGGCCACGGCGCTGGACTAATATTTACACACTGTACATTTTACCCCGGATCCCACCGCCGAAAGGACCCCCGTGCACGACACCGTACCCTCGACCTCGTGGTTACACCGCCTCGGTGCGGCCAGCGGCCGGCACCCGGTGCGCGTGCTCGCCGTCTGGCTCATTGCGCTGATCGCCGTCTTCTCGGCCTCACGGCTCCTCAAGGCGACCTACGGCGACAGCGTGTCGCTCTCGGGGACCCAGGCGAGCACCGGCGCCGCGCTGCTCGTCGCGCACGACCCGGCACTGGCGGGATCGACCGGACTCGTCGTCTTGCACAGTCGCGCCGGCCGACTCTCCCAGGACCGCCACGTCGTGGACGAGGTGGTCGCCAATCTGGCCGGGCTCGCGCACGTCGTGCACGTGAGCAACCCGCTCGCCGCGAACTCGACGACGTTGTCACCGTCGGGCACGATCGGCTACGCGGTGCTCAACTTCGACGTGACGCCGAAGCTGCTCGGTCCGACGTACCCCGGCGTGCTCTACCGGGCGAGCGCGCCGGCCACGCGGGCGGGGATCCAGGTCGAGTTCGGCGGCGGTCTCGACCAGGTGACCCGGCCCAAGGTCACCGACCTGCGCAGCGAGTTGGTCGGACTGGTCGTAGCCTTCGTCGTGCTGGTCCTCACCTTCGGCAGCGTGCTCGCGAGTGTGCTGCCCCTACTCAGCGCGCTGATCAGCGTCCTGATCGGACTGAGTGTCCTCGGGCTGGTCGCGCTCACGATCACCTTCGGCACGGCGTCACCAACCCTGGCGGCGATGATCGGGCTCGGGGTGGGCATCGACTACGCCGTCTTCCTGACCACCCGCTTCCGCCAACTGCTGATGGACGGGGCCGACCCGGTCGACGCCGCGGGATTCGTCACGGCCAGCAGCGGGCGCGCGATCCTGGTCGCGGCGAGCACGGTCGCGGTCGCCATGCTCGGGCTCTACGGGTCGGGGATGACCTTCATCGGTCAGCTCGGCCTCGCGGCCGTCTTCTCGATCCTCACCGCGGCCCTGGGGGCCATCACCCTCGTCCCGGCCGGCCTCGCCCTCGCCGGACGGCGGATCGACCGGTGGTCGCTGCGCACCCCGGTCGCCGAATCCGGCTCGTCGAGCGACGGCTGGCACCACTACGCCGCGGCCATCGGGCGCCACCCGTGGCGCTACCTGGTGCTCGGGGTCGGTGCCCTCGCCGTGATCGCGATCCCCGTCGTCTCGCTGCAGTTCGGCCACGTCGGCGACAGCGCCGACCCGACGAGCTTCACCGATCGGCGGGCCTACGACCTCATCGCCCGGGGCTTTGGCCCGGGCGCCAACGGGCCGTTGACGGTAGTCGTCGCCGGTGGGCTGCACGCGTCGTCGACGTTGGCGAACACGCTCGAGCGAGACCTCGCCGCGAGCGCCGGCGTCGCGCGCGTCTCGCCCTTCAGCCCCAGCCCTGACGGACGGCTCCTCGTCGCCACCGTCGTCCCGGCGAGCGACCCCCAGCTCGCCGCGACCGCCACCCTGTTCACCCGGCTCTACGAGACGACCCTGCCCCGGGCGTTGGCCGGCACCCCCTACCGGGCGTACGTCACCGGGCCGACCGCGTCCCAGCTGCAGTTCGACGGGGTCGTACGCTCGCGCACGCCCTTGATCGTGGGAATCGTCATCGTCCTCGCGTTCCTCCTCATCATGACGGCCTTTCGCAGTCTGGTGCTGGCGCTCGAGGCCGCGGCGTTGAACCTGCTCAGCATCGGCGCCGCCTACGGCGTCGTCGTCGCCGTCTTCCAGTGGGGCTGGGGACGCAGCTTGCTCGGCGTGAGCGAGAATATCCCCATCGAGTCCTACGTGCCGATGATGATGTTCGCCATCGTCTTTGGGCTCTCGATGGACTACGAGGTCTTCTTGCTGTCGCGCGTGAAGGAGATCTGGGAGACCAGCCACGACAACCACGAGTCCGTCGCGCGCGGTTTGGCGAGCACCGGACGGGTGATCAGCGCCGCGGCGCTCATCATGATCAGCGTCTTCTTGTCGTTCGTCACGTCGAACCTGATCGTGGTGAAGCAGCTCGCGATCGGGCTCTCGGCGGCCGTGTTGATCGACGCGACGGTCGTGCGTCTGCTCCTCGTGCCCTCGACCATGTACCTCTTCGGTCGACGCAACTGGTGGCTGCCGGGCTGGTTGGACCGGGTCCTGCCCCACCTGGACATCGAGGGCGAGCGAGCGGCGCCTCGTTCAGTCGAGTAAGCGAACCCGGGCGCGAAGCGACTCGATCCAGTTCGCCGCCGACCGGCGGGCGCCGTCGATCTCAACGCGTTTGCTCGACGCCGCTTCGCCGGTCACCGGGTAGGACCCGAGGAACTTCACCCGCGCGAGGTGGACCTGGAGGTCGACGAGGCAGTCGGCCACGATGTCGTCGTCCACGTGGCCCTCGAACTCGATCACGAAGCAGTAGTCGCCGAGCCCGAGCTTGGTCGGACGACTCTCGAGCTTGGTCAGGTTGATGTCGCGCGCCGCGAATCGTCCGAGGATGCCGTAGAGCGAACCCGGCCGGTCGTTGTCCTGGAAGCAGACGATGGTCGTGCGGTCGTGACCGGTCGGGGCCGCGATGGCGTCTCGTCCGACGAGGACGAACCGGGTGGCGTTGCCGGGATGGTCCTCGATGTCGGGCGCGAGGGAGGTGAGGCCGAAGAGTTCACCGGCCATCGCCGAGCAGACGGCCGCCCACGGCTCGCTCGACTGGGCGACGAGCCGCGCCGCCTCCGAGGTCGAGGTCGTCTGGACGGCGCTGGCCGACGGCAGGTCGGCGAGGAAGCCCCGGCACTGGGCGAGGGCGTGGACGTAGCTGTACACCCTCGTGACCTCCGACATGCGCACGCCGGCGCGGGCGAGGAGGTGCAGGTGGATCGGACGGACGACCTCGCGTTCGATGTAGAGGTCGTAGTCGAAGACGAGGCCGTCGATGGTCGCCGACACCGTCCCCTCGATCGCGTTCTCCAGCGGCACGAGGGCCGCATCGAGGTGCCCCGCCGCGACCTCGCCCAGCAGCTCGCCGATTGAGGCGACCGCGACCGCGCTGATGTCGCCGAGGGTGGTCACCGCCTCGTGGGAGAAGGAGCCCTCCGGTCCGAGGAAACCCACCGTGGCCGAGTTCATGCCACATCCTACCGACCGGTACCGAACCCTCGCGCCCTCCGCCGTTCCGCGGGGTGTCTACGATAGCAAGGGCCTCATTCGAAAGGTAACGAGTTATGGGACATCCGATGTTTGAATACGACGCTGAGGCGACCAACGCGATCCTCGACTACTGCCGCGACCGACTCGCCATGGACCCGGTGCCGCTCGACTACGGCGGACTCGCCCCGCTCCCGCTCGACGAGCTGAACACGATGATCACCCCCGAGGGTCGTGCGCCCGTCGAGGTGCTCGACTTCTTCAAGCGGACCCTCGCGCCGGCCGTGGTCTCGATCGACGCGCCGACCTTCCTCGCCTTCATCCCGAACGCGCCGACCAAGAACTCACTGCTCTTCGACATGGTCGTCGCCTGCTCGGGGCTGAACGGCACGAGCTGGCTCGAATCGGCCGGCGTCGTCGTCGCCGAGAACCAGGCGCTCGAATTCCTGGCCCAACGAGCCGGCCTGCCCGACGGCTCGGGCGGCGCCTTCGTCTCGGGCGGTTCGATGGGCAACCTCGCCGGACTGACGGTCGGACGCGACGTCGGGCGAACGATGCACCCCGAGCTCGACCCGCGCGCCGTGCGCTACGCGATCTCGGCCGACGCGCACTCGAGCGTGGGCAAGGCCCTGCACGTCATCGGGGTCGACTCGCTCATCGTGGAGACCGACGACCACCGCTTCACCGTGGAGGCGTTACGCGACGCCTTAGCCAACGATCCCCACCCTGAGACGGTGATCGGGGTGGTCGCGACCTCGGGCACGACCAACGCCGGCATCGTCGACGACCTCGAAGGGTTGGGCAGTTTCGCCCGGGCGAACAACCTCTGGTTCCACGTCGATGGCGCCTACGGGGGCGCAGCCATGATGTCTTCGTCCGAGGGCCATCTCTTCACCGGCCTGCGCCACGCCGACAGCTTCGTCGTCGACCCCCACAAGTGGCTCTTCGCACCGCTGGACTGCGCGGCCCTCATCTACCGCAACCCCACGGTCGCACGAAAGGTACTGGCCCAGCAGGCGAGCTACCTCGACATCTTGCACAGCGCCGACGACGAGCATTACGAGTGGAACCCCTCGGACTTCGCCATCCACCTCTCACGGCGCGCCCGGGGCCTCCCGTTCTGGTACTCGCTGGTCACCTACGGCACCGCCGCCTTCGAGTCGGCGATCCAGGCGTCGGTCGACCTCGCTCGACGCACCGAGGAGATCATCGGCGAGTACGACCACGTCGAGATGGTCCGACCGAGCAGCCTGTCGGTCGTGATGTTCCGCCGCCTCGGCTGGACGGCCGAGCGCTACAACGAGTGGAGCCTCCAGCTACTGCGCGACCAGGTCGCCTTCGTCACCCCCACGAAGTGGGAGGGCGAGACGATCGCCCGCTTCGCTTTCTTGCACCCCGACACCGACGAGGCGCTGGTGCGTCGGGTCCTCGAGACGATGCGCGACTAGCGACCCTTCAGTAACGGGTCCCTCGGGTCGCGCACGTCGCCGCCGCGGCGCTGCGCGGCGGCCCAGGCGACGCCGCCGAGCGCCTCGAGCACGACGCGGTTCCCGAGGTAGGCCGTGATCTCGGCGTGGTCGTAGGGCGGCGACACCTCGACCACGTCGAGACCGCCGAGCGGGCCCTCCATCGCGATGCGGCGCACCGCGTCGAGCAGTTGACGGCTCGAGAGCCCACCGGGTTCGGGTGTTCCCGTGCCCGGCGCCGAGCCCGGGTCGACGACGTCGACGTCGACCGAGAGGAAGATCGCGTCGCAGTCGGTGCGCGCCAGCTCGAGGGCCTCGTCGAGGACCGCGTCGAGTCCATGCGCGACGATTTCGCTCATCTCGAACGAGCGCATCCGCTGCTCGGCCATCCAGTCGAGTGTCTCGGGCTCGGGCCAGTAGCCGCGCAGCCCGATCTGGATGAACCGGTCGCCCCGACAGGCCCCGGACTCGATCAACCGGCGCATCGGCGTGCCGTGGCCGTAGAGCGAGCCCATCTGGGTGTCTCCGGTGTCGGCGTGCGCGTCGAAGTGGATGACCGAGACGCGCCCCCAGCCGACGTGGCGCGCGAGCGCGGTCACGTCGGGCAGGGCGATCGTGTGATCGCCGCCGAGCACCACCGGCAGCACGCCGGCCGCCGCGACGGCGGCCACCCGGTCCTCCAAGCGACGCAGCGAGGTCTCGGTATCCCCCGACGGCATCTCGACGTCGCCGAGGTCGACGACCCCGAGCTCAACGAGCGGGTCGACCCCGAGCGCGAGGCTGGGTCGAGAGCCGTCGTGGGGCAGGTAGTCGGTGATCCGGATCGCCTGGGGGCCGAAGCGGCACCCCGACCGGTGGGACGTCCCGCCGTCGAAGGGGGCGCCGATGATGGCCGCGTGGGCGTCGCCCCACGTCGAGCGGTCGTCGGGATCGGCCGCCGGCACCCCCAAGAAGGTGGCGTCCGGTCCGTAGAGATTTCCGATTCGCATGGGGCTCCTTACTCGTTGACGGGGCTGGCCCCGGCGTAGGTGGGGTCGGCGAGCGCGACGGCCAGTTCGCCTCGATGCTCGCTCACCAGCGAGACGTGGCCGTCGTTGGCGAAGTAGGACGCCGTCGCCATCGGGACGTGCGAACTCAGCCACCGTCCGTGGGTCGACGGGACCATCAGGTCGTGTTCGCCGAACCAGATCGCGACGGGCGCGACATCGGCCGCGAGATCGAACCCCCACGCCTCGAACATCGCCCGGTCGTCGTCGCGCGCACTCTCGTTCGTCATGGCGAGATTCACCTTACGCTGGAACCGTGGAGCACCGGCGAGTCAGCGTCACCCGGCAGATCGGGGCTGCGCCGTCGGCCATCTTCGACCTGCTCGCCGACGCCCGCCAACACGCGCGCTTCGACGGATCCGGCACCGTCGTCGCGGTCCGCTCCGCGCCCGAGCGGCTCTTCCTCGGGGCACGATTCTCGATGTCGATGCGGATCGGACTTCGCTATCTCACGACCAACCGTGTCTCGGCCTTCGAGCCGGACCGGGTGATCGCCTGGCACCACGCGGCCCGGTTCGTCTGGCGCTACGACCTGGAGCCGGTGGACGGCGGGACCCGGGTCACGGAGTCCTTCACTTACGACCAACCGTGGGGGATAGTCATCGAGTGGCTCGGGTGGCCCGAGCGCAATCGCCGCTCGATGGCGGCGACCCTCGAGCGTCTCGAGGCGCTCGCGACGGCGCCCCCGTCGAACTAGCGGACCGCGACGGTCCGCCCGGCGTCGTCGTCCTAGTGACGGACGCTGAGTACGGCCCCCGAATTCAGCAACTCGACCCAGGTCTGGCCGGGCGTGAGCGCGAGCGGCTTGCCCGACGTGCTTCGATAGACGATCGGGTCGCTCAGCGACGGCCCGCGCGTCCAGGTGCCCTGGACCTCTTTGCCCGCGCTGAAGAGGGTGACCGGGCCCGAGCCCAGGAGGTTCGCGTACGACGTGAAGGTGCCGACCCCGTTGACGTAGTTGACCCACATCACCAGCACGTTGACCGGCGCGACCCGCACACCGGTCCCCGTGATCACCGGTTGGCCGAAGAGGGTGCGGTCCCACGACGCGCTCGCCGCGTTCCAGGTCCAGGTGACGCCGTAGATGCTCGGGAACGGCACGGTGACCGACGCTACCGCCGGCCCCACCACGCGCGTCGTGGGCGACCGATAGGTGAAGAGCGGCGCGGGCGGCGTCGGCGATCCCTTAAACGTGAAGAGCGAGGGGCCGACCGCGTAGAGATTGTGGGGGGCGACGCGATTGGGGTCGCGGAACATCGCCGAGCCCGCGCTCGACTCGTCCACCAGGGTCACCGGGGCCTTGGCGATCGCCGCGAGCGCGTACGGCGCGCCGCCCGAGAAGGCGAAGATCCCCCCGAGGGGGAAGACGATCTGCTCGTCGGTCGGACGTACCGAGCGAACGGGTCCGATCTTGGCCGGCGCGTGGGAGTTGAAGATCGCCGCGAGGCGCGTGATACCGCCGTTGACGATCTCCTCGTAGACGACGTCGGCCTGGTCGAGTCCCCATTGGGGCATCGCCTCGGGCGTGTTCTCGATCTTGACCGTCAACGCCGGTCGGTGCGCCGCGAGCCCCGAGGGATCGGCCAGACCCGTGAGGGGGGCGACCGGGGGCGCGAGCGTGGTCGTCGTCGTCGACGACGAGGTTGTGGTGGCACCCGAACCACCCGACGACGTCTGGTGTCGATAGGCGACCACGACGACGCCGAGCGCCGCCACCACCACGAGCGCGAGGAGGGACCGACGCATCGCTAGGACCGGACCGCGTCATCGAGCAGGCTCTTGTAGATCATCGTGTGGGGCAGCCGGGTCTCCGCGCTGAGGTGCTCGGAACCGGGTATCGTCGCCCAGCCGGTGGCCAGGTAGAAGCCGAGCGCCGTATCACGACCGTTGGCCCAGATCTCCTCGACGCCACGCTCGCGCAACATCGCCTCGGCCACCGAGGCGACGCGCGCGCCGTAGCCCCGACCTTGCACGTCGAAGTCCGTCGCCATGTAGCGCAGCTGATACGACACGCGCTCGGGGTGCACCGGCGAGGTGGACGGGTAGTAGGACGACGTCACGACGAGCCGGTCGCCGAGCAGTCCCGCCACGTGCAACGCGGACTCGTCGTCGTCGCGGGCGTCGACGACGGACGTGGCCGGATCGTCACCGCGCAACACTCGCCGCCGTACGGCGTGCAGGAAAGTCGGTTCGACGCGTTCGACTCGAAGTTCGAGAAGGTCAGGACTCAAGAGGTTTCACCATCGTGATCAGTTGGAGGGAGGGATCTCGGTCCATGGTAATCACTTCACCCGTCGGTGCGAAGCCCACCTTGGCGTAAAAGTTCCGGGCCCGTAGCACGGTGGCCGTCACGTGGAGGTAGAGCGAATCCGCCCCGAGCGCGCTCGCCCACTCGCCCACCGCGTCCACCAATCGAGTAGCCAGTCCGCTGCCGCGGGCGGCGGGGGTCACGTACATCCCGTAGAGCCAGTGGGTCCCCGGGTAGTGCTCGTTCCAGCCCCCCGACGCGATCCCCGCCGGTGCGCCGTCGTACTCACCGAGGTAGAAGTTCCACTCCGCCGCCATCGTCACCCAACGGCGATCGGCCCACGTACTGGCGTCGGCGAAAGTCGCCCCGAAGGCATCGGGGGTATCGCGCAGCGCCTCGAGCCGCAGGCTGCGAAGCACGGCCGCGTCGCGCACTGAGCAGTGACGAACGAGAATCCGTTCAGGCATCGCCCATCCGCTGCGCGACCTGACGATCCGCGAGGGAGCCCGCCGCCAGCGCCCGACGGACCGCGTCGTGATCCACGTCGGGACGATTCTGCGAGAGTTTGGCCTTGCCCTCGATCGACGCCACGACGACCGAGATTCCGACGATGGCCGTGACCTGTCGACGGACGAATTCGTCGGGCGCGTCACCGACGCGCCACGGTGATTCGCTGTCTCCCTCGAAGCGGTTCGTCTGTTCTTCGACTTGCTGGCGGGTCCAATCGGGGTCGTCGTGCACGCTCAACGTGCCGCGAATCTCGGCGGCCACGTAGTTCCACGTGGGCACCACGCCGGGCGACTCCAGACGACTCGGGTAGTGACGAGGCGACACGTAGGCACTCGCGGCGAGCACGAGGATGAGTACGTCCTCGCCGTCGGCGCCCCGCCACCAGTCGTTCGCTCGCGCGACGTGCGTGGTCAGCGTCCGACGTCCCGCCTCGACGACGATCGGGGCGAACACGCTCGAGAGACCCGAGGCCGTCGTGCGCACGAAGAAACCCGCGCCGGCGTCGGACACCACCGACCACGCGTCGTCGTCGTCGATTCCGAAGATTGGCAAGGTGTACATCACACCATCCTGTCACCGCATCGGGCTAGTCCGCCGCCTCCTGGTGCGGCAGTCTCGCCGAGTACATGGAGTACCCGTCGATCTGGCGCACGAGCAACGTCGCGATCACGGTGGCGGTGATCATCGGGATCGCGATGTCGAATCCTCCGTGCGTGAGTTCGATCACCAACACGAGTCCGGCCAGCGGCGCCTGCATCGACGCACCGATCATCGCCGCGGCGCCGACCAAGGCGTAGGCCCCGATGGGGGTCCCGGGCCACAGGTACGACCACACCACGCCGAGGAACCCCCCCAGAACGGCCCCGGTGCTGAGGAACGGGGTGAAGACACCACCACCGGCACCGCTACCGAGGGTCATCGCGGTCACGATCGGCTTGAGGGCGAAGAGGGCCAAGAGCAGCCAAACGCTCCCGACGCCGAGGAAGGCCTCGTGGGCCATGTCCTTGCCGTTGCCAAAGAGCTGCGGGTACCAGATGCCGAGCACGCCGACCACGACGAAGACGAGGGGCATCGCCCAGAAGATCGTCGAGCCCGAGGCGCGGTGGTGCGCCGCCCACCCGATGATCCGCACGTAGAGCACGGCGAGCAGTCCCATCACGACGCCGGCGAGGACCGACCACAGCATCAGCGACGCGCTGAAGTGGTAGCGCGGCACATCGGTGTAGGTGGCGCCGCTCGGCAGGTAGATCCACCCGGTGAAGGTCGCGATGAGCGTGGCGGCGAGGGCGGGGAGGACGACCGGCAATGAGAGGCTGCCGTAGAGGACCTCAGCCGTGAAGAGCGCCCCGCCGATCGGCACGTTGTACACCGCCGCGAGGCCGGCCCCACCACCGCAGGCCACCAGCAGTCGGCGCTGCGCCGGGCTGAGGTTGAACCACCGGGCGACCACGCTCCCCGACGCTCCCCCCATCAACTTCGGCGCCGCTTCGCGGCCGATGGAGGCGCCCATGCCGATGACGACCTCGGAGAGCGACGAGGTGAGCAGACTCCGGCGAAACGAGAGCTTCCCGTCGCCGCGCCACAGCGCGTCGTCGATCTCGGCCTTGTCGCGTCGCAACAGCCGTCGGATGAGGTACCACCCAATGGCCCCGACGACGCCCGCGATGCTGAGCGACAGGACGCGCCGGAACCCCGACACCGCCGCCACGGCGTTCTGGTAGCTCCCGGTGTTGTAGTGGAACGCGGCGCGCTCGAACACGGCGAGCAGCCACATCAAGAAGATGGCGAAGAGGCCCGTCCCAATCCCGGTCAGCACCAAGGCGACCCAGAACTTCGGCGTCAGTGCGGTATCGCCGTCGTGGGTGGCGTTCGGCTGCTCCATGGCGCCACGACCCGACGCGATGCGCCGTCTGATCACCGGTTGAGGAATCCGCTGGCGCTCACTGTCGTCGCGATGCCTACTCATGAAACCTCACGGATGTCCTCCGGCGACGGCGCCGGAGCCAGTGTAGGAGACCCGTGGATCCACTGGCCTAACGCGCGCGACAGGTCAGGTCGTGACGGGGACTCTCGACGATGGATCCACAACGCGGACAGACGAGGTGGATCCAGCACACGGGGTCGCCACCGGCCTCCTCGACCTCGTCGTCGTACCGACGACGTTGCGACTCGCTCAGCCCGTCACCGCCCTCGTCTCTGTCGATCGGCCCCACGCGGCCACCCTAGACCCGACGACCAATCGGCGGGCGTCGACCTGGACCGAGGGTGCGTCGCCGGTGTCACGCCGCGCACGCCATCGTGGGGGGTCGGCGCAGGTCGGTAGGCTCGATGCCGTGACGAAAGTGACGAGATTGGTGCGACGCGGCCGCGCGGCGTCGGCCATCTGGATCGGCGTCGTGTCCACGACCATCGCCTTCGCCACCTTCGTCATCGCGTCTCGGAAGGAGATTCGTCGTGCGTAACAAGATCCCCCTGCTCTTATTGGCCATGCTCTCGGTGCTGGCCCTCGGCGGCCTCGTGCTCTCGCTGAGCGAGATCCAGCCCAACCGCCAGGTCACGGCCTCGTTCTGTGGCCAGCCCGCCCAGTCCGCGCCACGATCGATCGTGGTCGCCTGCGGCGACGCCAACTACGGCTTCACCGACCTGGCGTGGGTCCAGTGGGGCAACCCGACCACCTACGCCCGGGGCGTCAAGTACGTAGACGACTGCACCCCGACCTGCGCGGCCGGCACCTTCCAGAAGTCGTCGGTCACCATCGAGCTCTACAATCTGCGCGGGAACCGTTACCACACGCTCAACGGTGTCGGATTCAACGCCGGGATCGACAACCGCCCCGTCAACTTGAAGTACGGGGGCTAGCCCGTCGGGGCCGACTGACCAAACACGGGTCCAAGAGTGACGAAAGGCCCTCTATCTCTGGCCTGAACCTGGGGTACGGTCGAACGGAGTGCTTCGACGGCGTTGTCGCGTGCCGCGCCGGCGCAGCGACGGACGAATGGGCTGGTGGTTGCATGTTCCAGGTACGAATCCACGGTCGAGGTGGCCAGGGCGTGGTCACCGCCGCCGAACTGCTCTCCGTCGCCGCCTTCAACGAGGGCCGCCACGCCCAGGCCTTCCCGAGCTTCGGCTCGGAACGCACCGGTGCCCCCGTCGTCTCGTACTGTCGCCTCGACGACCGCGAGATTCGAACCCGAGAGCCCGTCATGGCGCCCGACGCCGTCATCGTCCAAGACGTGACCTTGATCCATCAGGTCGACCTCTTCGGCGGTCTGGTCGAGGGCGGCTACGTCCTCATCAACACCTCGCGCACCTTCGAGGAGCTGGGTCTCGACGACCTCGGCGACCGGTTCCAAAGCGAACGACTGATGACCTGTCCCGCGACCGAGTTGGCCATTGAACACGTCGGCCGCGCCCTACCGAACGCCGCCCTGCTCGGGGCGTTCGCCGCGTTGACCCGCCAGGTCCCCCTGGACGCCATCGGCGTCGCGATCCGCGATCGATTCCACGGCGCCGTCGGCGAGCGCAACTTCGCCGCGGCGACCGCGGCCTTCGACCACGTCACTCGAGAGATGGAGGCGGCCACCCGTGCTTCGACAACTTGAAGGGTCCAAGGCCATCGCTGAAACGGTCGCCCTCTGTCGACCAGAGGTGGTCTGCGCGTACCCGATCTCACCGCAGACCCACATCATCGAGGCGATCGGCGTCAAGGTGAAAGAGGGCTCGCTCGCGCCGTGCGAGTACATCAACGTCGAGTCCGAGTTCGCCGCGATGTCGGTGTCGATCGGCGCCTCGGCGGCCGGGGCGCGGGCGTACACGGCGACCGCGAGTCAAGGTCTGTTGTTCATGATCGAAGCGGTCTACAACGCGGCCGGTCTCGGCCTACCCATCGTGATGACCCTCGCCAACCGGGCGATCGGGGCGCCGATCAACATCTGGAACGACCACAGTGACGCCATGGCCGTGCGCGACTCGGGGTGGATCCAGCTCTTCGCCGAGACGAACCAGGAGGCCGCCGACCTCCACGTCCAGGCCTTCCGACTGGCTGAGGAGCTCTCGGTACCGGTCATGGTCTGCATGGACGGTTTCATCCTCACCCACGCCGTGGAGGGCGTGGACCTGATGGACCAGGCGACGGTTGATCGCTTCTTGCCCACGTACGAGCCGCGCCAGGTGCTCGATCCCGACGACCCCGTCTCCATCGGTGCGATGGTCGGTCCCGAGGCCTTCGAAGAAGTCCGCTACCTCGCCCACCTTCGCCAGTTGGACGCCCTCGACTACATCCCGGTCATCGCCGAGGAGTTCGCGGCACTCACTGGCCGGGCGAGCGGGGGACTCATCCACCCGTACCGGACCGAGGACGCCGACACCGTCGTCGTCGCGCTGGGCTCGGTGCTCGGCACGATCAAGGACGCCGTGGACCGCCTGCGCGACGGCGGCCAACGCGTCGGCGTCCTGGGCATCGCGTCGTTCCGACCGTTCCCCATCGCCGCCGTGCGCGACGCCCTCGCGCGCGCCCACCGCGTCATCGTCGTCGAGAAGGCCTTCAGCCTCGGTATGGGTGGCGTGCTCGCCACCGACGTCTCGATGGCCACGCTCGGCTCGTCGGCCGTCCTCAACACCGTCGTCGCCGGACTCGGTGGTCGCCCGATCGCTCAACACTCGATCGAAACGATGATCGAACAGGCGATCCGCGGTGAATTGGCCGACCTCACGTTCCTCGACCTCGACGAGGGCGTCATCGCGCGCGAACGTGCCCGCATGGCCCGAACCCGCCGCTCGGGGCCCTTCGCGGAGAACGTCTTGCGAGACATCAGTCAGACCCGGGAGGACCGGTCGTGAGCGAACAGCGGGTCCACTTCTATCAAGTCGGAAGTTTCGCAGTCGGCAACCGGCTGCTGAGCGCCGATGACCGAACCGTCCAGTCCAGTCCCCACCGCACCAATTCGATCGACTCGGGCCACCGGGCCTGCCAAGGTTGCGGCGAGGCGCTCGGCGCCCGATACGCCCTCGACGCCGCCATGCGCGCGACCAATGGCCAGCTTCTCGCCGTCAACGCGACGGGATGTCTGGAGGTCTTCTCGACCCCCTACCCCGAGACGTCCTGGCGAATACCCTGGCTCCATTCGCTCTTCGGCAACGCCCCGGCCGTCGCGACGGGCGTCGCCGCCGCCATGCGCGTCAAGGGCCGCAGTGACGTTCGCGTCGTCGGTCAAGCCGGTGACGGCGGCACGGTCGACATCGGATTCGGGACTCTGTCGGGCATGTTCGAACGCAACGACGACGTCCTGTTCATCTGTTACGACAACGAGGGCTACATGAACACCGGCGTCCAGCGCTCCGCCGCCACGCCGCCGGCGGCCCGCACGGCGACCACGGACGTCGTCGGGGCCGAGCCCGGCAACGTCTTCGGTCAGGGCAAGGACCTTCCGCGCATCGCGATGGCCCACGACATCCCCTACGTCGCCACCGCCACGGTCGCGGACCTCCACGACTTGGAGCAGAAGGTCGAGCGGGCGATGAGCTTCCGCGGTGCTCGGTACTTGCACGTCTTCGTGCCGTGTCCCCTGGGGTGGGGGTCGGCGTCCAACGAGACCATCCACCTGGCCCGTCTCGCCAAGGAGACCGGGCTCTTCCCGGTCTTCGAGGCCGAGTACGGCGTCGTCACGAACGTCTCGCCGATCCGTCGGCCCGCGCCAGTCGAGGAGTACCTCAAACTCCAACGCCGCTACGCGCACCTCTTCGGCCCCAAGGGCCGACCCGACATCGTCGCGCGCCTGCAGGGTATCGCCGACGCCAACATCGCCCGGTACGGGTTGCTGCCCGAACGAGACGAACTCGACTCCCGAGAGGATGACTGATGGAACGGCCATTCGCGATCACCCTCGACGTCGGTACGAGCCGCGCCAACCACACCGGATCGTGGCGCGTCGAACGGCCGGTCTACGTCGACCGACTCCCCCCGTGCAACAACGCGTGCCCCGCCGGCGAGAACATCCAGGGCTGGCTCTACGAGGCCGAGTCCGGCGGCTACGAAGCGGCGTGGCGCAAGCTCGTTGAGAACAACCCGCTGCCCGCCATCATGGGTCGGGTCTGCTTCCACCCCTGCGAAAGCGCCTGCAACCGAGCCGAGGTCGACGAGGCGGTCGGCATCAACGCGGTCGAACGGTTCCTCGGCGACACGGCGATCGAGCACGGGTGGTCGTTCCCCGAACCGGGAGCCGACACCGGCAAGCGAATCCTCGTCGTCGGCGCCGGACCGGCGGGGCTCAGCGCCACGTACCACCTGCGGCTGATGGGCCACCAGGTCCGCCTCGTCGACGCGTCGGCGAAGCTGGGCGGCATGCTGCGCTACGGCATCCCGGCCTACCGACTGCCTCGCGCGATCCTCGACGCGGAGATCGCGCGCATCATCGACATGGGCGTCGAGGTGGTACTGAACCACACCGTGCACGACATCGACGTCGAGCGTCGCGAGGGCGAGTTCGACGCCGTGTTCCTCGCGGTCGGGGCCCAACTCGGTAAGCGGGTGAACATCCCGGCGGGCGACTCCTCGAAGGTGATCGACGCCGTCTCCTTCCTCCACCAGGTCGCCGACGAGGACCCGCCGATGCTCGGGCGGCGCGTCGTCGTCTACGGCGGCGGCGACACCGCACTCGACGCCGCGCGAACGGCTCGGCGCCTCGGCGCGACCGACGCGGTCATCGTCTACCGACGCAATCGCGACAAGATGCCCGCGCACGCCGAAGAGGTCGAGCAGGCCCTCGGCGAGGGTGTCACCGTCCGCTGGCTGTCCACGGTCGATCGCTTCGAGTCCGAACGTCTCGTCCTCGAGAAGATGCGCCTCAACGCCGACGGGTTCCCCGAGGCGACGGGCGAGTACGAGGAGCTCGACGCAGACTCGCTCGTCCTCGCCCTCGGGCAGGACACCGACCTCTCCCTCCTAGAGGGCAACGCGAACGTCGAGGTCAACGACGGCGTCGTACAGGTGACTCCCACGATGATGACCAACGAGGGCGGCGTCTTCGCCGGCGGCGACGCCGCACCGTCGGACCGGACCGCTACGGTCGCCGTCGGACACGGCAAGCGGGCGGCGCGCGGCATCGACGCGTACGTGCGCGGCGAGGAGTTCGCCAGCGGCGACCGCCACGAGCT
The DNA here is from genome assembly GCA_001443545.1 of Acidimicrobiaceae bacterium RAAP-2. Taxonomy (GTDB): domain Bacteria; phylum Actinomycetota; class Acidimicrobiia; order Acidimicrobiales; family RAAP-2; genus RAAP-2. Next base: position 15,832 of record LMAD01000021.1, on the reverse strand, counting down.
GGCGACGGCCGACCGACTGAACACGTGGTACTACGCCGACGCGCCCAGAACTGAGCGCCCCGAACTCGAGCGCATCCGCCGCCAGACCAACTTCGAAGAGGTGATCGGGGGGTTGACCGAGGAGAACGCCCTCTTCGAAGCCCGACGCTGCCTCTCCTGTGGCAACTGCTTCGAGTGTGACAACTGCTTCGGGGTTTGTCCCGACAACGCGGTCGTGAAACTCGGCGCGGGCCACCGTTACGAGTTCAACTACGACTTCTGCAAGGGCTGCGGCATCTGCGTGCGCGAATGCCCCTGCGGCGCCATCGAGATGGTCCCCGAACGCATCTAGTAGTCCGCGACGACGAGGGACCCACCGCGCGGTACCTCTCATGAATATCACAGGAAAAATTGGCTCCGGTCCATGAAAGCTGTAGTAGCCATGGGTGCTATGGCACCGCATCCGCGTCCGGAAGGTGGCGGCTGGCGCCGGCACGGTCATGGCTGAGCGGGTGGCGCCCACTCACGATTCACCCGCGATCCGTCGCGCGCAACTCGACACCGAGTTCGATCCGCGCGTCGTCGCGACGATCGTCTACGACGACGATGGCGGCGTCGCCGATCTCGAATTCACGTCCGTCAACGCCGCGGCGGCCCTCTTCCTCGGACTCGCCGCCGACGACCTACGGGGACGACGGTTCGGCGACGTCAACCCCCAGGCGACGGACGACCCGATCTGGCGGCGATTGGCCCACGTCGCCGAGACCGGCGAGCCACTCGACCTGAGCGAGTTTCGTCACGTCGATCGCCGCCGCGGCGAGGTGCTCGTTATCAACGTCCGGGCCGGACGCGTGGGCCGCCTACTCTCGATCTCGTGGCAGGACGTCACCGAGCGGGCGCGCATCGTCGAACGCTTTCGGCTCCTCGCGGAGAACGCGTCCGACGCCGTCTTCCAGACCGACCTGGACACGCGGATCCGCTGGGCCTCCCCCTCGAGCCACCTGGTGCTGGGCTGGTCACCCGACGAACTGGTCGGTGTGGACGCCGTCGACCTCCTGCACCCCGACGACGCAGCGAACCTCGAGCGATGGGCCGATGAACTCGACCACCATCAGGCCACGAGCTTCGAGGCACGGCTGCGCCGCGCTTCGGGGGACTACTCCTCTTTCGCCATCACGATTCGCGTGGTCCTCACCGATGTCGGGGTATCCGAGCTCATCGGCAGCCTTCGAAACATCGACCGCGAGGTCGCCCAACGCGAGTCGATGCGGCTCCTCGGGACCCGGTACCAACTGATCGCGGAGAATGCGCTGGACGTGGTGGTGGTCGGCACCCCCGACGGCCGGATGTTGTGGATCTTCGACACGGTGTACCAACTGCTCGGGTGGCGACCCGACGAGCTGATCGGACGGCACTTCGACGAGTTCATCCACCCCGACGATCTACCCGAAGCGCGCTCGCAACGGGCCGCCATGGGCCGAGGGGAGCGCATCACGACCGAGGTCCGGGTTCGTCAGCCCGACGGCAGCTACCACTGGCTCGCCATTACCGGGCGTGACCTCGTCGACGACGCGGGAGCGACGACGACGAGAATCGTGTCGTGGCGCGACGCCGAGATCGAGGTCGCCCAACGGCAGGCGATGGCCGACTCCGAGTCGCAGTACCGACTCCTGGCCGAGAACGCATCGGACGTGATCTGGCGTACCGACGTCAACGGCGTCATCGGTTGGGTTTCGCCGTCGGTCCACGAGATGCTCGGCTGGCGACCCGAGGAGCTCGTCGGACGATCGGTCCACGAGTTCCACGCCGGCGACGACGTCGCGGGGCCAGCCGACGCGCTCGCCCGCGCCCGACGCGGCGAACGGATCGAACCGTACGAGTGCCGGTACCGCACGGCCACGGGGGGTTCGCGCTGGATGCGCACGCACCTGCGCGCACTCGTCGACGAGACGGGCCGGGCCACCGCGATCGTCTTCAGCCTCCACGACGTCCAGGCCCTCGTCCAGGGACGTCGAGCCTTCAACGCACTCGCAACCGGCAACGCCATCCTCGTGCGCGCCGTCAACGACCAAGACCTGTTGAACCAGCTCTGCCAGAACTTGGTGGACGAGGGCGGTTACCTGCTGGCCTGGTACGGTCGACCGACCCACGACGAAGACCAATCGATCGTCGCGGTCGCGTCGAGCAAGGACCACCGCGACTACACGACCACCATCCACGTGTCCTGGGGTGACAATCCGAACGGGAACGGGCCGACCGGGCGCGCGGTTCGCACCGGCGTGGCCGTCGTCGTCAACGACCTCCATCTGACCCCGGCGTTCGCACCGTGGCGGGAACTGGCGGCACGACACGACTTTCGGTCCCTGATGGCGCTGCCCGTTCGCGTCGACGGCGTCCTCGACGGCGTCTTCACCGTGTACGCCGCCGACGCGGACGCCTTCGATCCGGCAACCACGAGCACGCTCAAGGACCTCGCCCTGCAAGTCGGCATCGGCCTGCACCGCCTGCGCGAAGAGGAGCGGCTCGCCCACGCCCTGCACGAGAGCAACCTGCTCAACACCGCCATCGACCAAGCCGTCGAATCCATCATCATCGCCGACGAATCGGCGCGGATCCTCTTCGCGAACCCCGCCGCCTCGCTCACCAGCGGCTACTCCACCGATGAACTGATCGGCGCCAACCCCAACGTCTTCTCGAGTGGACTCCACGACCGCGCGTTCTACGCGACACTCTGGTCGACCCTCGACCGCGGCGAGCCGTGGCACGGGATCATCACCAACCGTCGCAAGAACGGCGATCTCTACGAGGAGGACACCACGATCTCCCCCGTCTTCGGAGACGACTCCGAGGTCCGGGGCTACGTCGCGGTCAAGCGCGACCTGAGCGTCCAACGACGTCTCGAGGCCAACGTCGAGCGCGGGGAGCGCGACGCACAGGACGTCGTGAGTCTCATGCGCGAGGTCCGACCGCTGGAGACCTTTGAGGAGACGGCGGCGTCATTCTGTGACGCGCTGCTGCGGATCGACTTCATCGACGCGACCCTGATCACGCTGCGCCAGGTCGACGGCACGCTTATCTCGGCGGCCGCGGCCGGGGTCACGCTGGAGGCGCTCCAACCGGGTTCAGCCTTCACCGTGCTCGATCGCGACATGTTCTTCGCCCGCAGCACGGCGGGCGCCTGGTGGATCGACCTGCTCAATCCCGGGGGGTTCGGCGAAGAGCCCCTGGTCGAACTGGCCCGCCAGAGCGGCTTCACGTCCGTCGTCGTCGCGCCGATCCGTTGGAACGGCGAGGTGATTGGGGCGCTCGTCGCCGGATCCCTCGGGCGAGTCGACGCCGACGTCGTCCAGGCCCGCCTCGCGGTCTACGAGGAGCTCGGCGCCTTCGCCGGCGGTCTGGTCGGTGCACAGGCCGACGCCACCGGGCGGCGCGAGGCGACCCGCTCGACGGTCCGCGGTGTCATTGACCGAGAACGATTCCACGCGGTCTTCCAACCAATCGTCGACCTCGCGACATCGACGACCGTCGGTTTCGAGGCGTTGACGAGGTTCGACGATGGTCAGGCGCCCGACCTCCACTTCGCCACCGCCACGGCCGTCGGCATGGGCGCGGAGTTGGAGATGGCCTGCGCGGCCCGGGCCGTCGCTGACGCCGTGGTACTGCCCAGCGAAACGTGGATCAGCCTCAACTTCTCCCCGGCCGTCGTCATCACCCCCGACCTCGCGAACATCATCTCGACGATCCCGCGCGGGGTCGCCATCGAGATCACCGAGCACGCCCGCGTCGAGGACTACGAGGAGGTCCGTCGCATGATCGCGTCGGTCGACCGATGCCGACTCTTCGTCGACGACGCCGGCGCGGGCTACGCCGGGCTGCACCACATCTTGGAACTACGGCCCGACGTGGTCAAACTGGACATCTCGCTCGTGCGCGATATCGACCACGACCCGGCACGCCAAGCACTGGTGTCGGGCATGCGCCACTTCGCCGACCTAACCGGCACCCTGCTGCTGGGCGAGGGGGTCGAGACCGCGGCCGAGGCTGACGTGTTGCGCTCGCTGGGCGTGGACCTCGGGCAGGGGTACTACTTCGGCCGCCCCGCGATTGCCTCCCACTTCGCCTAGTCGCGGCGCGCGAGCACCTCGACGTTGGGCACGAGGAAGACCCCGTCGGTGGCGAGCGCCCACCGGCGGAACGCCGCCGCGTAGGCGCCGAGTTGGGACGCCGTCGCGAACCCGTATTCCACGGCTTGGCGGGCGAGGTCGCTCTGTTCCATGCGATCGGCCCACAGCCCTCCCCACCAGGATCGCTCCTCAGCGGTGGCGTAGGTCCACGTCGACGACGAGACCGTCAGATCGGTGAAGGCGGCCCTCGAGACCCACGACGGGAGATGGCGCCCCCCGTCGGCCTCGGCGCGGTTCGCGCGAGCGACGCGGTGGTAGAGGCGTAGCCACTCGTCGAGTACGGAATCGGCGGGGAACCAGGTGAAGGCTCCGTAGTCCGCGTCGCGCACGGCGAGCAAGCCGCCCGGTTTCAGCACTCGTCCCATCTCACGCAGCGCCGCCACCGGATCGGTCAGGTGCTGGAGGACCTGGTGGGCGAAGACGACGTCGAAGGACCCGTCCTCGAACTCCAGCCCGTAGACGTCGCCGGTGGCGAATCGCAGGTTCGGGTGGGACGGTGGCGCGAAGGCGGTGGCAGCCTCGGCAATCACCGACGGCGCGCGATCGATCCCGACGACTGAACCGGGCTCGACCCGACGCGCCAGGTCGGCGGTGATGGTCCCCGGTCCGCACCCGACGTCGAGCAGGCTCACCCCCGGCGTGAGGTAGGCCAGCAGAAAGGCCGCCGAGTTCTGCGCCGTGCGCCACCGGTGACTGCGCAGGACCGAATCGTGGTGCCCGTGGGTGTAACGGTCCGTCGTCACGTGGTCGGCTCGTCGACGCCCCGCGCGTTCACGTCGCTCGCTCGCGCGACGTAGAGGTCGGTGAGGTACGCGAAGTCGATGGGCTCCTCGAGTCGTTCGACGACCCGACGCACGTCGTCGAGCAGCGCTCGTTGTTCGGCGTCGGCCATGATCGAGATGTAGCTCGTGGTGAGGACGCGTCGGTAGACCTGGTCAGCGGAGAGCCACTGGCGGTGTCGGAACTGGAAGTGCTCGACGGAGCCGAAGGGGCCGTCGGCCACGATCGACGCGAAGTCGGTGTTGCTCGAGTACGGACGGTGTCGGTCCCAGCGCATCGCGCGCGTCAGCGCCGCCATCCAGTCCACCGTTTCGTCTCGCTCGTTCCAGATCAGGGCCAGGCCGCCACCGGGGACGAGCACTCGACGGATCTCGGCGAGCGCGCGTGGCGCGTCGAACCAGTGGAACGCCTGGGCGACCACGACCACGTCCACGGAACCGTCGGCGAGCGGAATGGCGTCGTCGCGGCCGTCGAGCACTTCGACGCCCGGAGTCGTCTGACGCATCGTCTCGCGCATCGACGCCGACGGCTCCACCGCGACGAGCGAACCGACGAAGGGGCCGAGCTGACGACTGACGATGCCCGTCCCGGCGCCGAGGTCGAGCGCGCGCGTCGAGCGGTCGAGACCCAGGGTCCCGACCAGTTTCACGATCGCCGCTTCGGGGTAGTCGGGTCGCACCGCGTCGTAGAGCGCGCCGTTGGCGAAGCCGCGCTCGCCCAGCTCCCTCGTTCGATCCGACCCCACGGTCCCCTCCTCGTCGCCAGCGGTGCTCACGGCCCGACCGTGAAGTCGAACACCGACGGGTCGAAGGCGGAGAAGGACTCGTAGTCGAGCAGGTCGTACAGCGCGGCGCGGCTCTGCATCGCACCCAACATCGCCTCGAGCGTGCCCTCGCGCCCGAGCAGCTCGAGCGCCCGATCGGCCGCTCCCATCGCCAGACGTAGCAGCGAGACCGGGAAGATGACCATGTCCACCCCGAGCTCGTCGAGTTGGGCGACGCTCAGTGACGGACCCTTGCCGAACTCGGTCATGTTGACGAGGATCGGCACCGACACGGCGACACGCATCGCGGCGATCTCGCGCTCGTCGAGCAGCGCCTCGGGGAAGATTGCGTCGGCCCCGGCGTCGACGTAGGCGCGGGCCCGATCGATTGCGGCGTCCAGGCCCTCGACGGCTCGGGCGTCGGTGCGCGCGATGACGAGGAAGTTCGCGTCGCGACGCGTCGAGACGGCGGCGCTGATCCGACGAAGCGCCACGTCAATCTCGGCCAGCTGCTTGCCGTCGAGGTGCCCGCACCGCTTGGGGTTGACCTGGTCCTCGAGGTGTAGGCCGGCCACGCCAGCGTCCTCGAGCAGTTGGACGGTCCGCGCGACGTTCATTGGCTCGCCGAAGCCGGTGTCGGCGTCGACGATGGTCGCCAGTCCGGTTACGCGCGCCACCTGGGCGCTGCGCGCGGCCACTTCGGAGAGGGTGGTGAGCCCGATATCGGGCAGCCCCAGGTCGGCCGCGAGCACCGCGCCCGACAGGTACACGCCCGCGAAACCGTGTCGCTCGATGAGCATCGCCGAGAGCGGGTTGAAGGCGCCCGGCAGGACCAGGATCGGACCCGTGGCCAGTCGGTCGCGCAGTCGGGCGCGCTTTTCTGTCGCACTAACCGGTGAGTGCAGCATCAGCAGATCCCCCTCGTTGTCGGGCTCGCCAGAAGGACAGTCGGCGCCGTCACCGGAAGACTACCGAGTTCGTCGGGTCCCCAGTCCTCGAACCGTTCGGTGACGACGAGGCACCGGTCGATCTCGGCTTCGTCGAGCACGCCGTGCGCGAGCACCCGGAACTTCGCCAAGAAAGCGATATCGATGACGCGATTGATGACCCCGTCGATCGCGTCGCGGTCAGGTTCGACGGGGTCGGCTACCAACTCCAAGCCGAGGGCCCGGACCATCGTCCAATAGCCGTCGGTAGGGACTTCGTTGACTCTCGTCAGTGGGCGAGCGCAGCGAGGACGGCGCTTCGAGCTTCACCCTCAGCCCCCGAAGCGAGGCGAATCTTCATGGTGTCCAACATCCGCACCATCCCGTCACCGACGTGGTTGGCGACAACGACTTCGACCTGGTGATCCAGGAGAAATCGAGCGACGCGCGCGTGGTGGCGCGCCGACGACCCCTCATCGTGGAGACGGCTCCACGACACCTCAACAAGGTTCCAGTCGTTCAGCGTCCCGTCTTCGACGCTGGCCACGGCGATCCAGTCCGCCCGACCCCACCTCGGATCAATTTGTCCATCGGGCGTTACCGGTGCGCAAGCGATCATGTTCGTATCGTACCGCGCCCGGAGCGAGCCTCGACGACGCGCGATTCGCGATTCGCGATTCGCGATTCGCGATTCGCGACAAGACGTAGCTGCTTCCCTGACCGTCCCCGAAGAAGTCAGGTGGGATTCGGGTCCGACCCATTTGCGGTGCCCCACTTCGCAGAACGTCGTTGACCCATGGAACGACCCACACGCCGAGTCCTTCAGTTGAGATTCTTACGCATTCCAACGGCCAAGACCGAGTAGCCCATCGATTCGTAGAGACCTCTCGCGACGAGATTGGGGCCAAAGACGTTGAGGGTTAGTTTCGTCCCGCCCTGACTTCTGACGTAGTCCTCTGCGGCCTGCATCGTCGATCGCCCGAATCCTCGGCCACGGAATGCTTGATCGATCACGACGTCGTACACGAACCACTCGTGCGCGCCTTGATCATCCATCTTCGCGAGCCAGAGACTGCCCACGAGAACGTCGTCGTCCATCACGTCAAAGAGGCGCTGGTCATCATTGGGCACACCGTCAACGAAGAGACTGGACTTGTTCCGCTCGATATTGAGTGACGCCTCTCGTTCGGAGAAGCCAGCTTCGAGTAGCTGATCGAGGTAGTCCGTCCACATCGACGACAGCCACGACCGCACGTTGGATCCGAACTTGGGCTCGAGATGCACCACTGGAGTATTTATAGTGCGCACGATTCAGGCGAGTGAGATACGCGAATCACGGTTGAGTCCGCTGAGGAAGCGGCGGAAGCTCGCCTTTCGAGGGACATTGGAATTACTGACGTTTCACGCCAACGAGTCAACCATGCAACGTACGGCAGACCGCGCCGAGCTCTTCGGCGACATCGAGGAGCGCGGCGACATCGTCATCGGTCGTACGAAAATTCGTAAAGCACGGCCGCAGCCACACGTGGCCATCGATGGTGGCCGGCGAAACGTAGACCCGGCCGTCACTCTGAATGGCCGCACACAGCGCGTCGTTGTGGGCGTCCGGATCCGAGCACCCATCCACAACGGCCCGGAAGGGGACGATGGATAGCTGCGGGCGACTGCTCAGCGTTTTAAACAGCGGGCGACTCTGAATCCAATCGAAGAGCATCTCGGCCTGGTTGCAGTTGACCTCGATCGCGTCTCGCACCGCGTTCGCGCCGTGCGTCGAAAAGAGCATCCACAGTTTGAGGGCTCGGAAAGGTCGCGAGTACTCCATCGTGATGTCCACGGCGTTGTAGTGACCGCCGGCGTGGGGCATGTAGGCCTCGTCGTGCGCGAATACCTTCGCCAGCGAGTCGGCTTCGCGCACGAGTACGGCACTACACGCCTTGGGTACGAACATCCACTTGTGGCAGTCGACGGTGACCGAGTCGACCCGATCGAGTCCGGCGAAAAGATACGCGCGGCTAGCGACCGCGGCGGCCGGCACCCCGTAGGCGCCGTCGACGTGCAGCCACACGCCGAACTCCTCCGCAACGTCAGCCAACTGCGCGATCGGGTCGACCGCACCCGTCAACGTCGTGCCCGTCGTCGCCACGATCGCCACCGGCGTGCATTCATCGGCCAGGTCGCGTTGTATCTGTTCGCGCAAAGCGTCAACCCGCATACGACGCTGCGCATCAATGTCAATGGCGCGTACGTTGGCGGCGCCAATCCCGAGGACTTCGGCCGCTCTCGTGATGGAGTAGTGCGCCTCGGTTGAGCAGTAGAGGGTCGGACGAAAGCCCCCGAGTCCGCGTTCGCGCGCCCCAGGAATCGCCGCTTCGCGCGCTGAAGCGAGCGCCGTGATGTTGGAAATCGTTCCCCCACTGGTGAACGTACCGGTCTGCGCCGGGAATCCGATGAACTCAGCCAACCAGCTCACGGACTGCCACTCAAGTTCGGTCGCGGCGCGAGCATCCACCGCCAGATTGGGGTCGTACGAGTGGGCCAGCAGGTCCGCAAGCGCACCAACCTCCAGACCACTCGACCCAATGAACGCAAAGTACCGGGGACGAGACTGAGCGAGCGATGAGTCGAGTACCTCGACCGCCTGGTCGATGACGCCGAGGACGTCACTACCTTCACGAGGCAATGGGGCGGTCAAAAGTTCGTGCAGCGCTTCACTGGGGAGCGACTCTCGGTCTCGAGCGGTGTCGAACTCTTGCCACGCGCTCAATACGTGTTGCGCGGTTCGCGCGAGCGCCGCCTCTCGTTGATCACCGAGAGATAATCCAACTTCGTCGTAGTCCACTAACAAAACCTACCCAAGGCGCGGGGAAGATACCGAAACGTGCTGATCGGATGCAGCGGTCGTTCGGATCGGCCAGTCTGCTCGGACCAGGGTGGTCAATGGCGGCGGTAAACAGTTGAAAAACATTCGTCTACACGTTTTTTATAGAAAGTCTTGACCCTGGGGTTTATGAGTCATCGAGTACGTTCGCCATGTGGGCTCGAGGACGTAGCCGAGTGTTCTGTTCGCGCCGAGGCTGGCTGCATTGGATGCTGCCCCTCCGGTAGAAAACCACCGCGCGCCTTCATTGAAGAGCGCCAAAATTGAAACAGCCTTCACTGCGGCGCCAAGTCCTCGTCCGCGGTACTGCGCGAGAACCGAAGTGAACGTCGTATTCCATCGTTGACCCAATCGTTCAAGGCCGGTAACTGCCACCAGTCTTGCTTCGAGGAACACGCCCCAGAATCGAACGCCGGCATGAATCATGTCATTGAGGCGTTCGAGGGTGGGCATCTCGTGACGAGTCGCCGCGGACTGGGGGTAGTCATTGACATTCGCGAACTCCACTTCGCTAACACTTGCGAGATCATCGGAAGTCAGCTCGCGAATAGTGAAGCCTTCGCTGCGTACCCGTCGTACGCGTTCGTGGAACATTGTGAGGTCACTCGAATCGTCAAGGCGAAGGTTCGCGCCCCACGAATATCCAACGACTTCGTATCCCTCGGTCTCGAGTTCGCTGCAGCGCGGGTCATCCTCGCGCACAATGATCACGTCACTTCTCGTCATTGCCTCAATCGCTCAGGACGCGATTTGGACCACGGCGGCTCGAACATGCGGTTCAGGAATCGGCTCGCCCATGTCACGAAGCATCTCGATGTGCAGTGCCAGAGCTTCTCCCATCAACGCGAGCGTCTCTTCGGCAGTTTCGCCAGCCGCGACACAACCTGGAACGTCCGGAGCGTAGGCCGCGAAATTGGAGCCGGCGTCTTCAATGATGATCGTGTATTCGGTCATTTCATCCTCCGACTAATTCCCGCCTGCTTCATAATGCTATTCACAATCCAATCCGGCAGATCCCGACTCGGAGAGCCCGCCACAGTGACGCAACCTCGATGAGTTGGATGGTGGAACTGTCGGTGACTGCCAGTTTGGCGAACCTGATACCAGCCTTCAGCCTCGATCGCCTTTATGATCTCTCGGACCTTCACGACACTCAACGGTCGCGCGAGGTATTGCGCTTTCTAGATTTAGGCGATACACGTTTGTATACCGTTTTTTGGTAGAAGTGACGTAGCGCAAATGGCGAAGACTACTGCGCTATGCCTCGATAGTGATGACGGGTTCACGCCTCAATCCGTGGATTGTGGACAGGACTCCAAATCCAGCGACCACGAACATCACGACAAGTTCTCCTTGGTAGAAGATGTACGGCTTCATCTCAACCCCAGATACAAGGCTGTGAAAGACGGTCGGCGGACCACCGGCAAATACCCAGCCGAGATAGCAGACGGGGAACAAAACCATCGTCACCGATGCAACGACGACGACTACTCGACCCACCTTGTTTGCTCGGAGCGAGAACTCCATTTGACGAACGAGTTTGCCAACGCTGAGTGACAGCACCACTAACGCCACGGGCGTGAACAGGTAAGCCCAAGTGCCGAGATTGAACCATCCAATTTGGTTAGACCAAGTCCTATAGATGCTGACGACAACCTCAGCCGTAGCTCCAGACACGAGTTTGATGATTTGGCCGGGACGTGTCCAGTCAATACCTTGCAGTGAGAGCTCGAACCGGATCGCCGGAACGACGGCATAGACCACGAACGCTGCGGACACGACTGCAGAGATAAGTTGTCTGGTCATTCGAGGTGGCTTGCTCCGGACGACTTCGCGTGCTGCGGACCAGATGATGACCGCGACCATAACCACGGCTGCAACTGCGAGCACGGCGGCCATCACGGTGGCAGCACCTAACCAAGCAGTAATGGCGAAGGACTGTCGAATACCTCCTTCGTTCCAGAGATTCATCGCACCGGACCAGTAGTCAAGGGCGAAAAGCGTGAAAACCGAGACGAGAGCGTAAGTCGTTGCTACTGCAGTGCGTACAGGATTGCGCGAACTGATTGGCACTCGTAGGATTCCGAGGTCGCCAAGACGAGCCATCAAACCCTTGTAGATAATGTTGCGTGTCCGCTTCACGTCGTGAGGCGTCTCAACTATTTCCTGCTCCAACAGGTCGGTGAACTCAGCGCCATAACGTTGGCGCCAAGCCAGCGGGTACCAGCGAGTCAGCCGTTCGGCCCGCCGCGATGTTTGTGCGGTCTCGCTCACGAGAATGACCACCCGGTCCGAAGACGTGCCTGACCTACCTCGACAACACTTCGCTGGACGGCGAGATGCTCCGAGAGCGCCGTAGCGCCCGTTGCGGTCAATCGGTACGGGCGACGGCGATCATCGCTGTCGAGTGCCTCAATGAGTCCGTGAGCTTCGAGACGAGCAAGGACTTCATAGAGAGTTCCTGGCGGCAAATGGATGCCAGCGAACTCATCAACGTCTTTGACCAGTGCGTAGCCGTGCTTATCTCCTCCGGCAAGGCTGGAAAGTATCAGGACGGCAGCCCCAGGGTTCCGTCCAAGACCGGTCGGCGGTTTCTCGGTTTTTCTCATACCGGCAGACTACATCGCTATCCGATAGATTGCAAGCCGATGTAACCAAGTGAGTTGAGTGCGCAGTGAGACCAACTCCACACCCTCTCTTGTGTGGAGAAGATCGGAACCGAGTGCAGCAGGCCAATCAACCTCGTAATGACCCGTGCCGATACGCAGACCGGAGAACTCACCAACCACGGGTACTCAAAGCCCTGCGGCAGTCGATTGGCCGAGAAGTGCCCCCACTGTTCAAACGTCTATCGCGGTGACGCCATCTGCGTTCTTCAGTCGGGCCTCAAGAGTGCGGAGAACTCGACCATTCCCTTCACGTTCATTACGTTCACCGCACCGGGTGCCGACGTGTTCGGTCCCACCCACCAACGCGTGGTGAACACTGGCAAGAGCGGTAAATCATACGTTCGCAGGTGCGGCTGTCGGCAAGTTCACGCGAAGGAGGACACTCTCATTGGCACGCCGCTTGACCCCGCAACCTACCGCTTTGACCGCGCTGCCGATTTCAATGCCCACGCAAGCCGACTGCTCACGGTGACGATGCAGCGCCTCGGTCGCGTCGTCGGTCGGAAACTCTCTTACGCGCGGGTGGCCGAATTTCAGACCCGGGGTCTCATTCATTTTCACGTCATCGTCAAGGGCATCGTGACCGAACGCAGCGTACAAACCGTGGTGCGCGGCGGCGTGGACTTACGCATCGTTGAGGACAACGAGAGCAGAGGACCCGGCACCGGGCTACGTCGTCGCAACACAAACGTCGAGGCCGCCCGTCACGGTGAATGGACGTGGGGAACCCAGGTTGATGTGCAGCGGGTACTACCCGGAGGCAAGTTCGGCGTTGGCGCTTACCTCACCAAACTTCTCGGCTACGCGGTGAAGGGCACCGACACCTCGGCCAATGGACCGCACGAGCACCGACGCAAGATGCAGAGCGCAGCGGTTCGTACACATAAATGCAACAAAGGAATGGACTGCACTCTGGGTTCTCGTCTCATGCCCGATGGCAAGACGTTCTACCAGTCCGCACCATCCGAGAAGTTCTGTCGTGGTCACCAACTGGCCTACAACGGCTGGGGCTTTCGTGGACACGTTCTCGCCTTCTCTCGCCAGTGGGGAACGACTTTCAAGGAAGTGCGCAACAAGCGCACGGTGTTCGCAACTGCTGCCGTGTGGGTATCTGACCGCTACGTAGTTCTGGGCTGGCACATCTCTTCTCGCGGCTCTCCGCTCATCGCGTAGGCCCCTCGCCATTCACGCTCCGCCCAAAGAAGGGCGGAGCCTTCTCTAACGTGTATTGAGAGTTGTCGTCACCGCTGTCCGAGCGAGGTCAGCGGTCGGAAGTGAGCGCGAAGCGTTCACGAACGGCCGATGATCGGCTCGGCGGCGGGGCCGAAGGCCCCGTCCTTGACCCTGTATAGAAAGTCATCACAGCGAATACGTAAAATGGAATATCCGGCTGAGTGCAGCATCCTTGTTTGTTGGGTGACTAACTGGAGTCCAGGCACGGACTTCCCACTTCGATAATGAGACCGACCGCCTGCGAACTAAGTCCTTGCTCCTAATCGCGCTTCGCCTCCCCGACCAAATGGCAGAGGCAGATAGAGACGTTCGCCTAACGTATTGAAACTGCGCCAGCAGTTGCCAGACGCTGAACCAATCATTGTTCCACGGGGCAACTCACGAAGGAACTCGGGTTGTGGGGCGTTGCGTTGGCCGTTGGTCGCCCAGACAAGAACCCTTCGATCCGTGATGACCACAATCCGGCCCACCATCTTCTTCCTCCAGACGGTCCGACCCAAGACGATGATGGCGATGATGGCGATGATGGCGATGCCGAGGACGAATGGAAACCATGAACGATGGAAGGATTCAATGAAAATTAGCGGCAAGTACGAGAACGTCCAGAGCGGATTAAAGGTCTGGGCCGACTCGAAACGTCTGACGCTCTCGCCTGGTTCCAGGTATGGCAATGCTATCGAAAGGACCCTTTTCCATCGCCTCTTATTGTTCACCGGCTTCCCCCTTGTCAAGGAACTATAACTGGAACCCATTCAGGGACTTCCCACTTCGACAGTGAGACCGATCGTCAAGGTTGAGTTCTGCTCGTTCCCAGGGCAACTGACGTTGCCGGGAGTGGTGCCATAACGCACCCGTTTTTCGACCTTCGTGCGTCTTGTAACGAGGCGCGCACTGTTGAGATTGGGAGACTACCCGCCCGCCCACCCCAAGAAGGAGCAACATTATGCGACTACCTATTGACACCGCCAAAGTAACTGTCCTGGCGATTGGCGAAGCCCGACCAGTTTTGGACTTCGGTACGGAGAATCCGAAAGTCGGCCCCGATGGAAAGCCCGTGTTCAAGGTTCCCGTCCTGTTATTGGGAACTGGCGACCGCACGGACCCCACCACGACCATCACCGTGAGTGGCGACCTCACACAAGTCAAGAGCGGCATCACTCTACGGTGTAAGAACCTCTCCGCATCCACCTGGACCCTTCGCGACGCAAATGGTCGTGAGCGTTCGGGCTTTACTCTGCGCTCCGACAGCATCGAGGTCGAGGCCAAGCCAGCGCGATGAGCGTTAGACGTTGGTTGATGCAGCGGCTTCCACTGGTCATCAGTTGGCCGCTCGTGGCAGAGCAGATTGGGCTTCACGGTACGCGCGTCACCGCTGTCACCGAGACCGCGCTCGGTCACGCTGTTGATTTAGAACTCCAACCAACTACCTCGGTGGTTCGTATTGGAATGATGGCCGACCAGTTGGCGGTGGCGTTCGGTATTGCCCGCGTGCGAGTGTTGGCGGACCCGCTGTACTCGCACCGCGTGACGGTCCTGCTGGACCAACAACTAAGCATCGGCAGTGTTCCGTACGAGTCAGAACACAATCCCGCCGGTCTTCCAATGGACCCACTTCGACCAATGCCCATCGGTCTCGATGACAACGGTGAGCCAGTAGCGACGTCGTTCTACGGACAGTCCATTCTCATTGGTGGCAATCCCGGGTCAGGAAAGTCAGTCGCTATGCGCGTGCTGCTCGCTGGCCTGGCCGCATCGAGGAATGTCTCGCTCGTCGGTATTGACCCCAAGCACGCCGAACTCACACTGTGGTCACCGCGCTTCGACCGTCTGGTACTCGGCAACGAGGTAGAGCCAACCGTGGCACTCCTGACTGAACTGCTCACCGAGGTCCAACGCCGGGCCGAGTATCTGGCAACAACCAACTCAGCCACGCTCAGGCCATCGAACACTCACCCTTGGATGGTCCTCGTCATTGACGAATGGGCCGAGACGGGCGCGGCCGGTGACCAGAAGCAACGCAACCACATCAACGAGCTACTACGGCGCTATCTCAGCCTGGGTCGGGCCGTCGGGTGTACAGCCATCTTGTGTACGCAACGCCCTACGAGCGATACCGTCGATACCGGGACGCGCACGCTCACAACTCATCGGTTCGCCATGAAGTGTGGCGACCGTCACCAAGCCGAGGCGATCCTCGGAGTCGGTGCTTTTGTGCCCGACCAGTTGATCTCGGCTTCCCCGGGTCGAGCACTGTGGAGCGATGGTGGCCCAGCAGTAGCTGTGCAGTTCGCCAACCTGACTGACGCGAAGATTTCCTGAAGAGTACCCTCGACTAAGCCGCTGATGGTTCGAGAGTCACCGTGAAACCCAAGTGTTGGAGTTGCTCGAGCGCTCGTCGCTTAGAACGCTCCGGATCACGG
>LMAD01000003.1 GCA_001443545.1 Acidimicrobiaceae bacterium RAAP-2 | reverse complement strand
TGAACGAGACGAGTGGCGCATGGGGTGGCGCGGCCGCGGTAGGCGCCCCATCGTTCCCTGGCGCGGTTGGAGCACAGGCCAACGCCATTTCGAGCAACTCCTCGAGCAGTTATCCGCCATCGTTGGCGTTGTTTTTAGTTCAATGTCAAATGACTCTCTTTTCGTGCAGTCCACTGAGCCCACCTCGTAATGGGTACTTCGCTGGCCAGACGACGAAAGTTATCGCGCGAAGTCGGGGGCCAATCCCACCGGCTCTACTTGCTCACTCGGACGAGCGCGTTGAGGTTCACGTCCGTCCACCGACACAAGTAGGCAACAGAAGGCAACACAAGTGCATGCCTGGCACCCTCCTCACCTTCGTTTGATGAGACAATTTGCTCGGCGAGGGCACGCGGCTACCTGACAGTCAGATGGGACCTTTCATGAAGTTTCTCAAACACCTGCTATCGGGTGCGAAGCGCGTTGTCGTTATCGGCGCATCATTGGCACTGGCGCTGCCTTTCGTTGCGTTCGTGATCATGCCAGAAACTGCGACAGCATCTTCGGTGCCACCGACTTGTCGTAACAACCAACTCGAGGTGGCCGTCGGCTTTGGGCCGGGCGCAGCTCTCGGCAACGTGGGAATCCCATTCATCATTGTCAATATCAGCGGGTCCGACTGCACCCTCAAGGGATATCCCAAACTCGCTTTTGTTCCCGCGTCCTACAAGAAGACTTCGATCAACGTGACTAGTGGCGGCGGAATGATCTACGGATCAGTGAAACCCCGACTCGTTGTTATCAAGCCGGACGCAACCGCCTCGTTCGGACTCGACTTCATTAACGCCGCGGGTCAGCAGGACCCTTTAGCCGGACCTTGCATGGTACAGAACGTGTACGTCAAGTTGCCAGCGCGAACAGCAACTTTGCCTAAGACCCACGAGACGACTGTGAACTTCAACTTCTGCCGCTCGAACTTCCGAGTGGACGTAACGTCGATTCAACCCGGGCCCCTCCCAAAGGAGGGCTAACCGCGCCCTGTTGACACCGCTCGCCGGATTTGGGGAAGATGGCTGGCCCATTAGGCGTCAGGGTGAGGTTGCACACCCTGTGCGTCGGGTCGGAGACGTACCCATGACATCTGCCGCCAGTCGGATTGCGTTAGTCGGTCCTCGGGCTTGACGTGAGTATTACGGCGTACTCATCTTCCACGGTGCATTACTCCACAACTCAGTCGGTCTGCCGCTAGCCGTTTTGCCGGGGCCAGGCGCCGGGCTCAATTGGAGTAACGACGAGCACTCCTCCGCACGGTCGGGCGCTCACCACTTGCAAGAGCCCCGACAGATGTCCCACTCCATGGATGAGTACGACAGACACGCTGACCGTCGTTGGACATGTCGTGTTGTACGGCAGATTATTGACAGTGTTGTCGCTCCAGGTGACGCCGAGGGATGCGGCGCCACCATGCGCGAGGGTCACCGTCACGCTTCGGGGTTCAGCGAAGACCATCGACGATTCGTGGATATCGCGATGGTCGACTGCGACTCCCTTGGCATTGAAGAACTTGACTTGGGGATATCCTCCGATACGACACGATGCGCCACGGTTCGCGATGACAAATGCCATTGCGCCCGTACCGGCGAATCCCTGTGTACCGCTGGCAAGGATCATCAGCTGATTCTGAACGCATGGTGGCGGTAATCGCGCCGCCGAAGTGGGCGACGTCGATAGTGCGGGAAAGATCAAGCAGAAGAGCCCTATGGCTGAAAGAGTTCGGCCAGTGTGCATGGGTGGATCCTAAGGCCCTCGCATGGACTGGTGAATAGCATGAGCAGCAGCGCCAACAGTCCTTCACGGCGTTCGCGTCGTCCACACACAACCGACACTGCCTCCGTGAAAGACGGCCCTCAGTCGTGGATCGTCGCGAACCCTGATGAACCGTTGGCGGCACTGGTGAGCCATAATGCGGCGTGATCACTCTCCAACGAATCGTTCTCGCCATCACCCTGATTGGTGCGAGCGCCGTCGCGGCAACGCCATCGAGCGCTGCGACCAGTGGTCATTCGGTTCCGTGGGCATCGCTGGGCGTCGTACGACCATTGCTTATCCAGCCCTCCGCATGGGGAAGTCCGATCGCTGCCCAGCCCGGGAGCGCGACCATTGGTTGGTGCGCTCCGCAGGGCGTGGAGATCTCCTCGGGCGCAGGCAGAACGACGCTGGTCTCGGATAACGCGGTAGGACTCATGCTCAAGCGCGCCCACCTAGCACTGTCCGGCCTGCCCGGGAGTACGAGAACGGTCGCAAGGTGCGCAGAAATTGCGCTGGATCCGAGTCATCCCAAGACTGTCTACGCCGGATTCCAAGCGGCTCACGGTGGGCTGATTCCACCTTCCTACGATGTTGCATTAGTAACCACGAATATGGGTAGGAGTTGGCGGTTCGTGCCACCGCCGAAGGGTTACTCGCGGACGGACTTCGCAGGTTTCGTCGAACGTCCGAGCGGCGTGGAGTTGCTCTACGCGCCTAACTACTTCTTCCCCCTAAAGCCGGGGCAGTCGGCCACCTTCGTCGCAGCGACGTCGTCAACGGGCGGGCGTGCGTGGACCGACGGGCAACTGCACTGTCCGGCCGGTGCGCCTTGTGTGATCTTTGGCCCCGAGGCCCCCCAGGGAGCGTGCGGGATGTCCGAGTGGCAGCAGTCCGTGCTCGTCGGCGCCACCTACGAGTACAGGGGGACAACGCGGTGGCGTGCGGCGGGTGCTGTCACGTCGGTGAACCAGTGCAGTAGCCAGCAACTCATCGACACAGCGTCCGGCTACGAATTCCTTGTCGATCGCAGTAGGCCAGACGCCCTCCTCTACACCCGTGACGGCGTTCACTGGACCGCGGTGACGCTCCCGAAGATCGACGGAGGACCCGTCGGAGGGCGCTTCGCGCCGTTCGGCGAGATCATGACCCTCGCCGCCAACGGCGCCCTCGTCGCGGTCGCTGGCTCTCCCCTCGCGGCGGCCGAACACCTTGAATTGCTGAAGCCGGGATCGACCGGGTGGTGTGCCACCAATGCTGTCCTTCCAACGGCGACTCGACAAGACCCAGTTGCTGCCATCCAGTCGAGCGAGTCGGCATTGGTGGTGTCGTTCCAAATGCCTATTGCGACGAGCGGCGGGACCAAGGCAATGGCTCTAGCCATCCCACTCTCCACGCTGCGGTGTCGTACATGAACCTGGGTCAGTTCCGCCATCGTGCGCTGGACCACTCGACGACGTAGCGCCCTCATCGTGTCTTCTGGGGTCGCCGCCGAGATACGTTCACCCGGTCATACGGCGTGACTCCGTCGAGCACCTCGAGCACCGATAGCTCCAGTGCACCGGCCAAACGATCCAGTGCCTCGAGTGACGGGAGCTTCCTCCCCCCGCTCGACCTCAGAGACATAGGCCAGCGGCGCTCCAGACTGAATAGCCAAGAGTGAGTCTCCAGTTGACGGCCACTCGCCTTGTCTGGCAAGGATCCCTGGGCTGAGGGGTCAATCACCTCATCGCCGCAGAAAGCATTTCAGGACGAACGTATCCCCGGTCCTGAGTTCAACGGGTGATACTCCGCGGAGGCTCAGCCCCGACCTCTTTACGGGAAACGCGTGCCGAGCACCACCCCTGAGGTGAGCGTGCTGGCGAGCTTCGTGCAGACTGCGAATGTGCGAAGCGTGTAGTAGAGCTCGGCCCCACCCCGGAAGACCAAGCGCACTCGCGAGGCGTTCGCAACATGTCCACACATTGACGAAGGGGCGTTGGCCGCCGTTTCGATGCCCACGGCGACGCTTGCGACTGCCCCCCGCTTCAGGACAATTGTCTCGCCGCGATCAGCGAAGTTGAGTTTCTTCGCCGCGGGCCCGACGGCTCGAAAGACTAGGAGCCCGCCTGATCTCACGAAGTTGCCAAACTGGGTTGAAGGCGTCCCCGCCAGCGTGCAGGCGCGTGACGCGTAATTCGTGATGAGGAGTGCCTGATAGGCGGTCCCGGAAGCCGCGCCGAGGTGACCCACCGTTGGCATGAGCGCCACGCTGCGGCACGCTGCTGGCGTAGATGCGCCAGCTACCGCCACTGATTGCGATGCGTTGACCGGGAGGGCAAGCGTCACCGCCGTCGTCGCACCAAGCAGAAGGTTCCGAAGTCTCATCAGATCTCCCTGCCCCCAAGTCATCGTCGCTGCTTCAGAGCGTCCTCAGTTTCGGTGCTGTGGATCCTGAATGCCAGTCAGGACGGCAAAAGGGAACGCGTGGCCGCGGACTTTGCAGACCCCCCAATTTCCATATTGCTTCGATTGCTCCTGAACGGGATGTCCACACGGGTATCCGACATGTCGACGAACAATCGCCTCGATCGCTTGCATCGGTACTGCCCGCGGGACCTGCCAGAGCGTCAGTGGGACCTCGCCCACCCGACCGCCGTCGCTGCGGTCGTGGCCACGGGCGTGTCTACCGACGAGTCGGCCATGGTCTTGCTCGGGCACTTGGCACGGTTCCTCGTTTGGCATCCAGCCTGGGACCGCACCGCTTCGCCCGACCTTCAGGTCCTCCTTCGAGCACCGTACGTCGAGGCGTACGTCGTCGCGTCGGCCAAGCATCGTGTCGCCCGCCCCTACCTGCACCGCGTCGCACGAGCCATCGGGGCGATCCCGGACACGACCGCAGTGAGGAGGGTGAAGCAACGGCCGGCGGCCCAACGCTTCTGGACGACGGTCGTCGATCTCGGACCCTTTACGACGTTGGCTGAGGCTTATCGGCGTCGCGGCTACGCGGTTATGGCCACAATCTTCGAGGGCCTCATCCCAGAGCTCACCACGCCCGACGGGGACCACGGTCACCTCATCGCTGAAGTGGCGAGTGCGCGAGAAGGGGAGCTGGGCACTATCGGGTCAGCCGTCCGTGCAGCCGAGGAACTGCGGGTTGCCCGCGACGTCGAGCCCATGGGGGTCCGTGTCGTTCACTCAACGAAGGCCGAGCCGGTGAAGCCCAAGGTGGCCAAGCCGCTGTCGCGCACCGCCGCAGTTCGGGTCGCGAAGTCGAAGATCGCGCAGCGCGAGGCGTTGCTAGTGAGTGCTGCGCGCGAGCACGTCGAGGTGGGCGAGCTGCCCCAACTCGGTGCCGCGATTGCTGGCGCCGTCGCGGCCTTTCGCCCCCACCAGTTCGGCGACGCGAACTGGGAACTCGTGGAAGTCGCCACGCGTCACCTGGCTACCGCCTACGAACCGCCGAGCGTCAGCTGGGTCCGCACCCAGATGGGCATCCTCGCGCGTTTCTGCCTGTGGGTGGCGTCCCGTCCGGCGCGACCGTCGCCCACCGAGGCGCTGCGACCAGCCGAACTCCTCGAGGGGGGTCTGGTGGAGGCGTACCTCGCTGGACCGGTCGCCACGTCGCCCGACTCGACACGCGCCACGGTCCGTTCGGCGCTGCGTCGCGCGGTGAGGCGACTCGCTCCCGCGTCCGCTCCGCAGGTCATCTCCTATCAGCCGGTGCAGCGCCCCTATACGCCCTTCGAGTGCGCGTCCCTGGTGCGACTCGCTCGTAACCAGCCGACTGCGACGCTGCGCCGTGAGCTCTCCGCCATCGTTGCGCTCGGGCTCGGGGCGGGGCTCTCGTCGGCCGAACAGCGTGGCGTCACGCGCGAGTCGGTCGTTGAAGGTGAGCTCGGCACCACGACGGCGCTCTTCGTGAGGGTGGGCGGCGCCACGCCCCGAACCGTCGTCGTGCGCGCGACTTACGAGGGCTTGCTACGCGAGGTCCTGGACCTGCACCAAAAGGCCGGACGCAGGCCCACCGATCCTCTCTACGGTCTCTCGAAGACCCGTCACAACGTCACGAGCCCCGTCACACAACGGGCCAAGACGGCGCTCACGACGGGCGTCGACGTGGATTCGGCTCGGTTGCGCTCGACCTGGCTCGTGGCCGCTATGAGTGCCCCGGTCCCGCTCGGGGCGCTTCTTCGAGCCTCGGGTCTGCGCTCGGCGCGCACGTTGGTTGACCTCCTCGCGTACTGCCCCTCGCCCGACGAGGCCGCCGTCGCGGCCATACTTCGGACTTACGAGGAGCCTGGGAATGCGGTGACCTCGTGATTCGGCGCTGCGAAGTCGAGTTGGTCATGAAGACCGTTCGTCGAAGCGGCGTGGCCGACGACGTCGAGAAGATTCTCGTGCCCCACCACACTGGTCGGCCGCGCGAACTCTCCGCCGAGGTCTTCTTTACTGGGGCCGTGCTCGTCGCCTTGGATGGTCGCACCCTCACGCTCGACAACGTACACAAGGCGCTGACGAAGTGGATCGCTCCCTCGGTGCAGAACGCGCTGGGGACTCGCGTAAAGAGCCAGTCCGGCAAGCAGAGCAAGCCCATCACCATTCGCCAGGTTCGCTATTTGCTCAGCGCCATCGAGAAGCGCCTGGAGTTCTCGGTGGCCTACGCCCCGGACCTCACCGACGTGGAGCGCGAAATCCGTAGTGGGGCCCTGCAGGCCATCATCGACAAACTCATCGGGGCATCGCACCCACAACAGATGCCGAAGAAGATCTCGATCGCCTGGGACAGTTCGGGTGTTGAGTCATTCGGCAAGCCGAGGTGGGCGGCCACCGCCACCAGCGAAGCGGTCGACGCGGATCTCGATGACGTGGCGGCTGCGATGGCCGAGGTTCGCGAGGTTATCGAGAAGGGGAAGTCGAAGAAGGTCCGGGCCAAGAGTGGAAAGAAGGAGGTTCGTCAAGTCACCTCCTTCGACCGTGACGCGCACCTGGGTTACCGGACCAAGACCCACGACAACAAGTCGACGAAGCTCTTCGGCTACGACCTCTTCGCGGGCGTGGGCGTGCTGCCCGTCGGGGCCGACCCCGACGAGATGCCCAAGCTCCTGCTCTCGATGACGCTGCGCCCCGCGGCCGGCGACACGTCCAATCCCACGCTCGGCGCCCTTGACCGTCTGGTCGAGGCGGGCTACGAGATCGACGAACTACTCGTCGACCGCGGTTTCTCCTACAAGCGTCCCGAGGACTGGGCAACGGAACTCCACCAGCGCGGCATCAGCCAAGTGCAAGACATCCATCCGCTGGACCAGGGAGTGAAGGACTACAAAGGCATCCGCGTCTTCGCCGGCATGCTGTTCTGCGTCGCGACGCCCGATGAGTTGTTCGACAACCCTCCACCGCCGCACTTCAAGATTGGCCCGCTGAGAAGGAGAGCCACCACCGAGGAGCGACTGAGTTACGAGTACAACACCAAGGCACTCGACGAGTTCCTTGCCCGAAACGCCAAGCTCCACCAGCACGCGTTCGTCTTCAACCAGAACACGCCCACGAAGGCCGATCCCGCCCAAACGCAGTGGATTTGCCCCGGCAAGGCCGGCAAGCTGAAGTGCGAACTCTGCCCGCTGTCCGAGCACTATCCGGCGGACCGTCCGGTGGTTGAGAACCCCGGTCCGCTCGCTACGGCTCCCAAGGCATGCCGACAGGCGACGATCACCGTTCCGGGACCGGTACTCGCCAAGCTCCGTCAGCGAGACCCGTGGCGATCACCCACGTGGATCAACTCCTACGCTCGGCGCAGCGCCATCGAGGGCATCTTTGGGAACCTCCGTAGCCAGAGCACCCAGAACATCAAGCGCGGCTTCTGTCGGGTGGTCGGTCTCGTCAAGACGAGCCTGATGCTCGCCTTCGAGGCGGTGGCCGCCAACAACCGGCTCCTTCGCAAGTGGGCCAAGCGCGTTGGCCTCACGTCGGATCCACTCTGTGTCCCCTTCCCCGTGGATCACGGCTTCGAGGAGCTTGACGAGAACGGTCAGATCTGCCCGGCCGGGCCGTTCGACTTCGACGATCCACCCGACGACCTCGCCGCGTAGGCGAGGAGTCCACTCCAGCTACTAGCCCGCGGGACGAGTCACGTCCCGCGGGCCGTTTCCGTTACGTTGATCCGCTTGCGTGCTTGGTCCCGTCCGCTTGGAGCGGACCAAAGATGTCTCGCGGGCTGAGATGGACCGTTATGCCCGCTCGGGGGCTCGTTCCCCGGACTTTCGTAAGTAGTTGGGGTCTACTTTCGTAAACAGCCCTTGGCGGAGGAGGTGGGATTTGAACCCACGGTAGGTTGCCCTACACACGATTTCCAATCGTGCCGATTCGGCCGCTCTCGCACTCCTCCAAGCACTCGTTGGTCCAACGAGTACCGAGCAAGGCTAGCCGAGGTGCCTCGCGGCTCGAGACGGTAACCTTGTCGAGCCGGAGTCCAAAGCGGTGGCCGGGTCCCGTGCGACGGCCGTTCGTGAATCGAGTCAGGGGTGGAAGCCAGCAGCTCTCAGCGGATCAGGCTGGGTGCCACGGTTCGCCTGGCCATCGCTTTGGACTCCGGCCTCGAACAGGCCCCCATTAGCATTTGGGAATGACTGACTCGACGACGCCCACCTCGCTTGACGGGGTTACCGCTCTCTACCGGCGGTTCCGACCGGGTCGATTCGCCGAACTCCGGGGTCAGGACCACGTCGTGCGGGCGTTGCAGGGCGCGACGCGAAGTGACCGCATCGTGCACGCCTACCTCTTCTCCGGTCCCCGGGGCACGGGCAAGACGACGACGGCCCGCATCTTGGCGAAGGCGTTGAACTGCGAGCATCCCGTGGACGGAGACGCTTGTAACAACTGTGCGAGCTGTCTCGCGATCACGAAGGGTTCGTCGCTCGACGTCGTCGAACTCGACGCCGCCTCCAACAACGGCGTCGACGACGTTCGCGAGATCACCGCGGGGGCGTGGCACGGCACGCCGGGACGATGGAAGGTCTACATCGTCGACGAGGTCCATCAGCTCTCCAAATCCGCGTCGGCCGCGCTCTTGAAGACGCTCGAGGAGCCACCGTCGCACGTGGTGTTCGTCCTGGCGACCACCGATCCGCACAAGGTGTTACCGACGATCCGGTCGCGCACCCAGCACCTCGAGTTCCGACTCATCGCGGGCGATACGTTGTCGACCCTGCTCCACGACGTCCAGGGTGCCGCGGGACTCGAGGTTGACGACACGACGATTGAGGCCGCGGTGCGCCTCGGCCGTGGCTCGGCTCGCGACGCCCTCAGCGCCCTCGACCAGTTGATCGCGACGGGTTCACTCGTCGACGCGCAACCACGGTTCGACGAACTGCTGAGCGCACTCGGCGACGGTGACGCCGCGTCGGCCATCGGCGCGTTAGCCGTGCTGATGCGTGATGGCTGGGACCCCGAACAACTTGCCGAGAGTTTCGTCGGGGACGTACGCCAGATGTTTCTGCTCCAGGTCGCACCCGACGTGGCCGACGCCGTCGAAGCCGACCGGCGGCGACTCATTGAATGGGGAACGAAATTTGGCCTCGCGCGCACGGTCCGGATCCTCGAGACCGTTGGTCGTGCGATGCGTGAGATGAAGAGCGCGCCTGACAAGGTCGTAGTCCTGGAGGTCGCGTTGGTGCGACTCGCCCGACCTGAACTCGACGCCACCATCGAGGCGCTCGATGAGCGACTCACTCGCCTCGAACGCGCCGGCGCTCGCCCCGCACCGGCGCCGACACCTCCCGCGCCGCCAATGCGGCCGATCGGCGCAGCTGTCACGGCGACACCGCCACCCGCGACTCCGCCACCCGCGACTCCGCCACCCGCGACTCCGCCACCCGCGACTCCGCCACCCGTGTCGATTTCGTCCGAGGTCGCGGTGGAGTTCGGTGACGCCAACGCACTACGCGAACGGTTCTTGAACAAGGTCGTGCCGCGCACCTCGCGCGCGGCCCAGCTCCTCTTGCGAAGCGCGCAGGTTCGGTCCTTCGACGGGGCGCACCTGGTGCTTGTCGTGGCCTCCGAGGAGATGCGCCAGAACACCGACCTGATCCAACAAGGGCTCCGTGGCGCCCTCGAGCACGAATTTCACGCGCCGGTCGAAGTGGTCTGGGAGGTCGACCCGACTCTGCCCGTCTCACCGGCACCGAGCGCGGCGCCACCGCGTCGCCGGTCACCGGCGCCCATGGATGACGAAGTCGTCACCGACAACGAGGTCACCGCCGACGACGATTCGGTCGTGGTCGTCGATTCGGTCGCCGAACATCTCATCACCGAGATGTTCCCCGGCGCAGAGGAGATCTCGTGAACTACCCGCCACCGCTCCAAGCGGTCGTCGACGAGCTTGGTCGCTTCCCCGGAGTCGGGCCCAAGTCGGCGCAGCGCATCGCCTTCTGGCTCATGCGTCAGCCCACCGAAGACGTCCTTCGGCTCGCTCGTTCGCTCGACGACATGAAGTCCAAACTGGCGTTCTGCGAGCGGTGCTGCAACATCGCCGAGGTAGGGGGACTCTGCCCGATCTGCGCCGACTCACGCCGGGACCAGACGATCGTGTGCGTCGTGGAGAGTCCGCCCGATGTGGTGGCGGTCGAACGGTCGGGCGCCTTCCACGGGACCTACCACGTGCTGCACGGCGTTCTCAATCCGCTCGAGGGCGTGACGCCGGACCGACTTCGGATCCAGGAGTTGGTGCAACGCCTTCACGGTCCCGTAAAGGAAGTGATCCTGTGTTTCAACTCAAACGTCGAGGGTGACGCGACCGCCATGTACCTCAGCCGCCTCTTGAAGGTTCCGGGTCTCGTCGTATCACAACCGGCGAGCGGGCTTCCGGTCGGCGGGGACCTCGAGTTTGCCGACGACCTCACCCTCGGACGGGCGATCGATGGCCGACACGTCGTGGGTGATTAGGCGAATCGAACGACGCAGAGTACTCCCACCACGAGGCTGTAGACCCCGAAGGGGATCAGCGTGCGGGTGGTGAACCATCGAACTAAAAAGCGGACGGCGACGTACGCCGCGAGCCCGGCGAAGAGGGCGCCAACCAGCGACTGCAGCCGAACGCCCTGACCGAGTGGTCCGAGCAGCGTTGGCAGTTTGTAGACGCCGGCGAGCAGGATCACCGGCGTCGCGAGCAGGAACGAGAAGTTGGCGGCGTCTTCGTGGGTGAGTCCGCCCAGGAGCCCGGCAACCATGCTCACCCCGCTGCGCGAGATCCCGGCGAGCAGCGCGAGGATCTGACTCGACCCGAGGGCGAGCGCCGAGCGTGGCGCGAGCGTGGCGAGGTTCGGGTGACGCGCGTGGCGACCCTGGTTCGTGCGCAGTCGCTCACCGACGAGCAGGATCAACCCGTTGATCACCAGGAAGATAGCCGCGGCGAGGGGTTTGGCGAAGAGGACCCGCAACTTCTTCTCCAAGAGCACGCCCGCGAGTCCGACGGGAATGGTGGCGATCGCGAGGATGGCGAGGAGCCGGTATCGGGCGTCGGTACCCGGATCGTTCAGTCGCCACAACGTCGCCACGCCGCCACCACGCACGCGACGGAGTTGCGCGACCAGACCGACGACGAGATCTCGCCACGTGCGCCGGTAGTAGACCAGCAGCCCCAGGGCCGTGCCCACGTGCAAGCCCACGATGAAAGCGAGGAAGAACGACTGGGTCGCGGCCTGTCCGCTGACCAGATTGTGCCACCCGAGCAACGCGGGTAGGAGCACACCGTGGCCGAGGCTCGAGACGGGGAAGAGCTCCGAGAGCCCTTGGACGAGGCCGAGTACGACGGCCTGGAAGTAGGAGATGGCCGCGTGCACCGTCCAACGATAAACGATGGTCGCCCGTTCGTCGGGCAGACTGAGGACGTGCGCTATCTCACCATCGTGCGCCACGCCAAGGCCGTTCCCATCTCGCCGGGTGGTCGCGACATCGACCGAGAACTCGCCGAACGGGGACGCGACCAGTGCGCGGCGCTGCGCCTCTGGGCGAGCGACTCGACGTCGCTCGGTTCCTACGGCCCGACGACCGCGCTCGTCAGTTCGGCCGCGCGCACGCGCCAGACCTTCACCCTGGCCTTCGAGGGCACGCCGTTCGTGGCGCACCACGAATTCAGCTCACTGATTTACAACGGCGTACGCGACGTCTCGGCCGAGGACGTGTTGATCGATCTCGCGGCCGTCGACCCCGTGACGACGTCGCTGCTCGTGGTCGCGCACAATCCGACGGTCCTCGAGCTCGTGCTCGGTCTGGCGCGACGGGCGCCCAAGGACTTCCGCGACGGGCGCTACCCGCTGGCGGGTGCCTTCGTGCTCGCCCTACCGGACGATCGTCCCGTCGGGCTCGCGCACTATGACGTCGTCGACCGCTTCGTCCCCTGACTACAGGGAGCGCAGGATCGCGGCGTCACCCTGTCCGCCGCCGCCGCAGAGCGCTACGGCCGCCAGTCCACCACTGCGTCGGCGAAGCTCGTGCAGCACCGAGAGGGTGATGCGCGTTCCCGACATGCCCACCGGGTGGCCGAGCGCGATGGCCCCGCCGTTCACGTTCAGCTTCGACTCGTCGATCCCGAGGTTGTCGGCCGAGGCCAGTCCCACCGCGGCGAATGCCTCGTTGATCTCGTAGAGGTCCATCGCAGCGGGGTCGAGGCCGGCGCGAGCGGCGGCCTTGGCGATGGCGTTAGACGGCTGGGCGAGCAGTGAGGGGTCCGGACCGGCGACCTGGCCGTAACTCACGAGCTCGCCGATCGGGGTGAGACCGAGCTGGGCGGCTCGTTCGGCCGACATGACGAGCACCGCCGCGGCGCCGTCGGAGATCTGCGACGCGTTGCCGGCCGTGATCGTGCCGTCCTTCTCGAAGGCCCCGCGAAGCTTGCCGAGGGACTCCGCCGTCGTCTCGGCGCGTACGCCTTCGTCGGTGTCGACGATGATCGGGTCGCCCTTGCGCTGGGGGACGGCCACCGGCACGATCTCCTCGGCGAAGCGGCCCGAGGCGATGGCGGCGGCGGCCAGCTGGTGGCTCCGGGCCGAGAACTCGTCCTGGCGTGCGCGCGAGATTCGTCCGCCGTTGTAGCGCTCGGTCGCCAGACCCATGGCGCACTGGTCGAAGGCGCAAGTCAGTCCATCGAACATCATCGAGTCGACCACGGTCTGGTCGCCGATGCGGTAGCCGGCGCGCGCGTTCGGAAGCAGGTACGGCGCGTTGGTCATGGACTCCATCCCACCGGCGATGATGATGTCGGCCTCGCCGGCGCGGATCATCAGGTCGGCGAGGTAGATCGTCTGCAATCCCGAGAGGCAGACCTTGTTGACGGTCGTCGCGTGAACGGTCATGGGCACGCCACCCTTCACGGCGGCCTGGCGAGCGGTGATCTGACCCTGGCCGGCCTGGATGACCTGGCCCATGAGCACGGCGTCAACGGTGGCGGGGTCGACGCCGGTGCGCTCGAGCACACCCTTGATTGCCGCGCCCCCCAAGTCTTGGGCGCTGAGGGAGGCGAAGCCACCCGCGAGTTTGCCGATTGCGGTACGAGTGCCGGCGACGATGACGCTACGGGACATGTGGTCCTCCCTGATTGAACCGGTGGGTACTGGTCACGATACTCGTGACGGCGACCCGGCTCCGACGGCGGTCGCGTGCGGGCGAATCTCGAAGGGGAGCGTCGCCTCGACGACCGTCCCCACGCCCGCCGTTGACTGCACGGTGAGGGCCCCGCCGAGCAGGCGGGCCCGTTCGCGCATCCCGACGATCCCGAGCGACGGCGTCTCGCCGTCCGAGCGGATCGCGCGTCGTTGGTCGAAGCCGGTACCGTCGTCGACGACGGTGACGTGCAACGCTTCGTCGAGGAACTCGACGTTCACGCGAAGGTGGTGGGCGTTGGCGTGACGTTGGGCGTTGCGTAACGACTCCTGGACGATGCGGAAGGCGCCGAGCTCGACGTCGGACGAGAGTCGCGTCGGGGCGCCCTGGACGTTGAGGTGCGTCGTCGCGGCACCCTCGTCGTCGATGTCGGCGACGAGACTCGACAGGGCGGCGACGAGTCCGAGTTGGTCGAGGGCCGGGGGCCGCAGGTCGCGCGCGAGCGATCGCAGCCGCGCGGCGGCGTCGAGCGCCTGGTTGCGCGTCTCGGCGAGGCCCGTCGCCACCGCCGTTGGGACTCCACCGGTGTTGCCGAGGGTCTCCAGGCGACGCGCCAGGTGCAAGAAGAGCTGGAGCGGCTCGTCGTGCAGTTCGCGCGCGAGACGCCGGCGCTGGTCCTCCTCGACCTGGATCACCTGTTGGGCGAACTGGCGGGCCCGTCGCTCCTCGTTGCGCTCCTCGGTGATGTCCTCGAAGGTGATCTGACGGCGTGGCGCGGTCGAGTCCACGGGCAGGGTCACCACGTCGAGGCGGTAGTCGTGACTGTCGCCCAGTGAGAGGACGCGCCCCGACAGGGAGCTGATGTCGAGTTCGTCGTCGAGCACTGACGAGATCGATCGTCCGACCACGGCCGCACCGAGCAGCGTCGCCGCGGCGGGATTCGCGTCCCCGACGACGCCGTGTTCGTCGATCACGACGATCGGCGAACGGTTCGATTCGAAGAGTCGGCGATACCCCGCCTCGATGGCGAGCGTGCGAGCCGCGGCCGCGTCGATCCGTTGCTGGGTCAGGCGTTCGGTTTCGATGCGCCGCCCGAATATCACGGCGACCAGGATGATGATCGCGAAGTTCACGAGGTCGTCACCGGCGTGCCCCTCGTCGTGGGGGAGCATCAGGTCGGGTAGCCACAGCAGCAGGGTCCAGAGCGTGGTGGCGGCCGAACCGGCGAGTCCGTAGCGCAGCGCCGCGTAGCCGATCGGGATGACGAGCACGGCGACGGGCACGCCCGTGGGGAGCGATTGGTTGATCAAGGTGGGGTGGAGGTCGACGAAGTAGTGCACGCCGACGATGACCAACACGGTCGCCTGGATGATCCAGAACGGGAGGTCGGTGACGGGCGGTCGAACGATCCGCTCGAGGATCGAACGGTGGGGTAGGCGGGCGTCAGTTGAAGTCGTCATGGTTCGGTGCGTTCACGAGGCGGTGGCTGATGGCGTGGGTGACGGCTTCGGTGCGTGACGTGACACCGAGCTTGCCCAGGATGTTGGAGACGTACCCTTCGACCGTGCGGATTCCTAGTTCCAGTTCGGCGGCGATCTGCTTGTTCGAACGGCCCTGGGCCAGCAGCTCGAGTACGGCGGTCTCGCGGGGCGTGAGCGAGCCGATGGTCGGTGACATCGCGTCACGGCGCCGGACCAGTCGCTTGGACACCTGACGGTCGAGGACGAAGACGCCGTCGTACACGGCCCGCACGGCGTCGATCAACTCCTTGGTGCTGGCGGTCTTCAAGAGGTACCCGCCGACGCCGACCTCGAGCGCCTCGGCGACGTAGGCGTACTCGTCGTAGGCCGAGAGGATGAGGATGCGCACCGCGGGCTTGGTGGCCAGGATGGTGCGCGAGAGCTCCAGCCCGCTCATCGAGGGTAGGTTCACGTCGACGAGCGCGACGTCGGGCGAGAGCACGGCGAGCTGCTCGAGTGCGTCCTCGCCCGAGCCCGCGGTGGCGACCACCTCGATAGCGGGGTCTTGCTCGAGGAGTTGGCGGGTCCCTTCGCGCACGAGTGCGTGGTCGTCGACGATCAAAACCCGAATGGGGTTGGTCGGCGAGGGCACCGAGTTCGCCCCGTTCGGGGACCGCTCCGCGCCCGGTGAATCAAGTACGTCACTCATGGTCCCCCTTCAACGATCGCGTAATCGTGTATCGGACTACTCAAATGTGCCACAGTACGCACCGTGTTGCGCACCGTGAACCACGGTACTTCCGTACCTGGCGGATGACCCCGTGCTGGCGCCCGCACCCAGGTGGTCGAATAATAGACCTAATGACCAGGATTTCTAAGAGATTCTTCACCAGCAAACTCTAGGTATAGTGAGTGACTTGACAACGGTAGCCCCTGAGTGATAGTACCTAAGTATATAAGTAGTAATACGGTGATACTTAAGTAGTTCACTACTCGATGATGAGGGGGCCTCATGGCAGTACAGACCGAAGTACCGGCGGAGGGACGCACCGACGTCTCGCCCGGCGCGCACTTGATCGACCCGATCGCGGTGGCGATTCGTACCCGGCGTCCCGAGGAGCCGTCGCTCGAGCGCTTCAGCGCGACCGACCCTTCGCGGGGGCTCGACGTCGCCCGCCACCCACTGGTCGCCAAGATCCTGCACGACCGCAAGCTGCAGTTCCTCTTGATCCTGCCCAACCAGATCATCTTCTGGCTCGTCATCGGGATCGGTCTGCTCGGCACCGTGATCCCCGGCCTCAACTTCGCCACGGCGATCACGTGGTACCTGTGGTTCGCGCTGGTCTTCGTGATGATGGTCGTCGTCGGCCGCGCGTGGTGTGCCATGTGCCCCTTCGGCGGCTTTGGCGAGTGGGTCCAGCGACACGCGTTCTGGAAGCGTAAGGACAGCAGCATCGGCCTCGGGTTGAAGATGCCCGAGCAGGTGGCCCAGTACGGCTTCTTGATCTCGGTCGGTGCGTTCTTGCTGTTGACCTGGATCGAGGAGTTCTTCAACATCGCGGGACCCGGTAACCCGGCGTCGACGAGCTTCATGGTCCTCGGGATCGTCGGGAGTGCGCTCGTCTTCTTCCTCGTCTTCGAACGTCGCACGTTCTGCCGCTACGTCTGCCCCCTCACCGCCCTGATCGGCACGGTCGGTACGATGGGATCGGTCGCTGGTTTTCGCACGCGGGACCGCGAGGTCTGCCAGTCCTGTGAGACCAAGGACTGCATGCGTGGTGACGCCGACGGCTACGGCTGCCCCTGGTACACGTGGCCGGGCAGCTCGGACTCGAACTCGGCCTGCGGGCTCTGCACCGAGTGCTACAAGGCCTGCCCCAGTGACAACGTCGGCCTCTTCGTCCAGAAGCCACTGACCTCAGTGGTCGCACCGTCGCGCCGTCGCGCCGACGTCGCGTGGTCGATCGCCCTGCTCTTCGGCCTGGTGGTCTACCAGCAGCTCAACGCGCTCACCGTCTTCACCAACTTCGACACGTGGCTGAACAACCACACGTTCTTCCCGCACTACCCCGACCCGATCAGCTACCTCGGCATCATCGTCGCCGTCGCGGTCGTGTTGGCGGGGTTCGCGTGGGTCTTCGAGAAGAGCTTCGCCCGCGCCGACTACACGCCGGCGCTGAGTGGGCGCTCGTTCGTGGACCGCACGAGTACCTTCCGGGCCTACTTCCTGCCCCTCATGTACGGGATCATCCCGGTGGTCGGCGCCGACTACTTCGCGCGCCAGCTGCCGAAGTTCTTCCAGCACCTCCCGCGCGTTCCGGTCGCGGTCGGTCACCTGTTCGGCTTCGGCTCGACCCACTCGTCGCTCTACAACGCGTCGCTCATCTCCTCGAACGGCGGGATCATCGCCGTGCAGGTCGGGGTGATGGCCGCGGGAACGCTGGCCGCCATGTGGACGAGCTGGCGTATCGCGGGTCGCGACCTCGCGCCCGTCGGGGGTAACAAGCGCGTCGTGCAGATCAGTGCGGCTTCGTTCGCGCTGGCGATCGGCGTCGCCACCGCAGTGCTGTACGTACTCATGAACGCCGCGGACTAGGGGAGACCAAGATGACCGCCACAGTAATCAACACGACCGAAACCCGCGACGAGCGTCACGTGACCGTCTTCGTCGACCGCTGCGCGGGTTGCCAGGAGTGCGTCATCCGCTGTCCCGCCGGCGCGCTCTCGATGGAGCCCGTCACCTGGACCGCCATCGCCAACGACGCCGCGTGCGTGGGTTGTCGCCAGTGCGAGCGTACGTGCCCCTTCTCGGCGATCGTCGTCGAAGGGCCGCTCGCCGTGAGCGAGCGATTCGATCCGCCACTCCACCAACCCGTCGAACTGCGCGGCAACGTCGACGAGACCCGCCGGGGCTACGACACCTGGGAGGAGGCCATCGCCGAGGCGAACCGCTGCCTGGCGTGTCCGGACCCGACCTGCATGCGAGGCTGCCCGGCGCACAACGACATCCCCCAGTTCGTCGCCGCCGTACGTGACCACGACCTCGAACGGGCCCACGCAATCCTGCGACGCACGACGGTAATCCCCGACATCTGTTCGCGGGTCTGCAACCAGTCGGCCCAGTGCGAGGGCGCCTGCACCTGGTCCCTCGCCGGGGGCGTACCGGTTGCGGTCGGACGCCTCGAGCGCTTCATCGCTGACCACGCGGCGGTGCCGGCACCGGCGATCGCCACGGCCAGCGAACCGCTCTCGGTCGGCATCATCGGGTCCGGCCCCGCGGGTATCGGTGCCGCCTGGGACCTCATTGAGGCCGGCGCCACGGTCACCGTCTACGAGAAGGACGACACGGCCGGCGGGCTACCGATCTGGGGCATGCCCGACTTCACGCTGCCCGACGAGGTGGCGTCGCGCCCCTGGCGCCAGCTGACCGAGGCCGGCGTCGACCTGCGACTCAACACGCCGATCCCGGCCGAGTCCATCGACCAGCTGCTGACGATCCACGACGCGGTCGTGGTGGCCCACGGTGCCGGGGTGCCGATTCGGCTCCCCGTGCCCGGCGCGGACCTCGCGGGCGTCGTGGACGCCACGATGTTCCTCAAGGGGGCCAAGGCCGCGATGATGCCCGGGGGGGACGCCGCCGCACTACGCGCCGAGCTCGGCATCGGTAGTCAGCGCGGTGCGCGGGTCCTGGTGCTCGGCGCCGGGAACACCGCCATGGACGTGGCGCGCATGGCGCGCCGGCTCGGCCTCGAGGCCACGTGCGTCGACTGGCTCGACGAGCGCTTCGCGCTCGCCCGACCGGACGAGTTGGCCGAGGCCCGTCACGAAGGGGTCGAGGTTCGTTTCTTGCGCACCCTCACCGCCCTCGAGGGTGACGGGCGCGTGGCGCGGGCCCAGCTCGCTCACACGGTCCAGCCCGACCGCGCCAAGCAGCCGACGGTGCTCAAGACGACCCCCGACGTGCTCGACGTCGACCTCGTGGTGATGGCCATGGGGTACCGACTCGACGGCACCTTCAAGGAGGCGCTGCCGACCCTGCCGATCAAGAAGCGTCACGTCGGTATGGCCCACGGCAAGTGGACTGCGTCGGGGATCTTGAAGAACCCGGCGTCGGCCTACAACCACCACAGCCCCGTCGGCGCGCTCGCCCTGGACCGCGAAGTCGGACTATGGGCGGCGGCGCTGCCCCAGCGCGAGCGCGTCTGGGTGGCGGGCGACGCACTGACCGGGCCGGCGACCGTCGTCGAGGCGATGGCCCAGGGTCGTCGCGCCGCGCGATCGATCCTCGACGCGCACCCGGCGCGACCCGACCGCGGGGCCGACTTCCGCGCCGACCACGAGACCCGCGTGCTCATCGCCTACGCCTCGGCCGGTGGGACGACGGCCGCGCTCAGTCAGACGATCGCCGACGGACTCGGGATCGCCGGTGCGAGGGTCACCCTCAAGCCGGTGGACCAGGTCGGGGCCAAGGAGCTGGCCGCGGCCGACGTCCTGGTGCTCGGCACGTGGGTCGAGGGGCTCGTCCTCGCCAAGGTCCGTCCGGCCAAGGCCATGCGCGAATGGCTCGCGAAGGTCCCCAACCTCGGGGGTAAGCCGGTCGCGACGTTCTGCACGTTCGGGGTGAACCCGCGCGGTGCGGGCGACGAACTGCGCGACCGCGTGATCGCGGCGGGGGGCGTAGTCGTCACCTCGGAGGTCTTCGGACCCCACGACCGTGGCGAGGACGCGCGACTCCACCCGACCAAGCCCGAGGCGTTCGCCAACCGCATCGCCGCTCGGGTCCTGACCAGGGTGGCGGCGGTCGTCGCCTAACCGGGTTCGAGGTCTGTCCCTTCGGGGGCAGACCTCGCCCCGGGGTGGTCGCTAATCGCTCTCGAGGGCGCGCGCGAGACGCCGCAGGAACGATCGGACCGTCGAACGCGCGAGGCGGGTCATGACGGCGTCGTCGAGGGCGTGGCCGGCCCGCCCGAGCGGTGGCCGGTAGCGCCCGACGATCGTGAGTTCACTGCGCTCCGGGTCGAGCTCGGCGATCTGCAGGGTACCGACCAGTCGCGGGAAGAGCCCTGAGGGTCCGGTCGCCTCCCACCGGATCGCGATCGCGACGCCCTCGCTGGTCTCGACGGGCTCACCCAATCGCACGGCCACGGTCTTGGCCAACCAGCCCGACGCGCCGGGGCCGACGCGAACCAGGATCGACTCGGCGTCGTCGCGAGCGGCGTCGAGGTGGGGGATGAGCCAGGCGCCACCGGCGGTCAAGCGTTCGGTGATGCTCGCGATCGGCCGCTCGACGTGCACCGTGTCACTCACCTCGACGGTCTCGACCGCGTTGTGACGATGGCCGACGACGTGGTACTCGCCCGCGGTGATGGCGCGATCGCGTTCGAGCAGCGTGGCCAGGGTCGTCGAGGCGAGTTCGGCGCGCATCGCCGCGGTGGCGGCACTCCAGGTCTCGTGGACGGGGCAGACCGAGTCCCACTGGCAGGGATCGTCGCCGAGAACGCAGGAGTCGGACTCGAGTGGCCCTTCGCCGGCCTCGACGATCTCGAGCAACGTGATCTCCGCCGGCGGGCGGGTCAGTCGGTAGCCGCCGTTGGCGCCGAAGAAGGACGTGGCGATGCCCGCCTGGACGAGGTCACCGAGGATCTGGGAGACGAAGGTGCGCGGCACGCCCATCTCGACCGAGACCTGGCGCAGCTTGGTGGGCGACGGCGCGTCGAAACCACTCGCGAGGCAGAGCGCCGAGCGCACCACGTAGTCGCCCCGCTTGGAGAGTTTCAACTTCATTGGGCAAGATTACCGGCGCACCTCACGTGGGGCACGGGACCACACCACCGGCTGAGAATAGGTTCAGCGACGCAGACTCGGCCCGCGAACGTCGTGGCGCGGGTTCAGCACGTCGGCCAGCACGGCGTCGAGGTCGGCCCGTAGGGCCAGGTCAGCGCGGTTGGCCACCACGGTGGACCGGACGGCGAGCGCGAAAGCGACGCCGATCGCGACGATCACGAGCGTCGAGACGACGATCGCTACGG
Source organism: Acidimicrobiaceae bacterium RAAP-2 (assembly GCA_001443545.1). GTDB lineage: Bacteria > Actinomycetota > Acidimicrobiia > Acidimicrobiales > RAAP-2 > RAAP-2. Next base: position 89,399 of record LMAD01000003.1, on the reverse strand, counting down.
CCGCGGTGAAACCGATCAATGAGCCCATAGGTCCATCGTGGGCCGTGGCGCCGCCGGGCGAAACCCGGATACTACGTGCGCGGTCCGCCAATTCCACGGGGACGACCGTGGATCTACGGGGCACCCGAGGGGTGCGCGAGGACTCGTCGCCCAACTATTGTCGCCAGATGAGTGAGATTCTCGACGCGGTACGCGACGGGGCCGACGCGGCGGCCCTGTTGGACACGCCGCTGCCGGCCATGACCCGAGCGGTCTTCGTGCGTCGTGACGAACAGGAGATGTTCGACGGGATCGCGTCGGTCGACAAGGACCCCCGCGCGAGCCTGCACGTCGACGAGGTGCCTCTGCCCGAATACGCGCCCGACGAGGTGGTCATCGTCGTGATGGCCTCGTCGATCAACTTCAACACCGTGTGGACGAGCATCTTCGAACCACTGTCGACCTTCGGGTTCTTGGACCGACTGGGCAAGGAGTCCTACTGGGGTGCACGTCACGCCCTCGACTACCACGTGATCGGTTCGGACGCGTCGGGCGTGATCGTGCGCGTCGGATCGGCCGTTCGCAACTGGAAGGTCGGCGACGAGGTCACCGTTCACTGCAACTACGTCGACGACCAGGACCCCTCGAGCCACGACGACTCGATGCTCGGCGCCCACCAACGCATCTGGGGCTTCGAGACCAACTTCGGGGGTCTGGCCGACCTCTCGATCGTCAAGGCCAATCAGCTCATGCCCAAGCCGACCCACCTCACGTGGGAGGAGGCGGCGGTGAACGCGCTCACCAACTCGACGGCCTATCGCATGCTGGTCTCGCGCAACGGCGCCCCGGTCACCCAGGGCGACAAGGTGTTGATCTGGGGGGCGTCGGGCGGCATCGGGTCCTTCGCGGTCCAGCACGTGCTCAATTCGGGCGCCACGCCGATCGGGGTCGTCTCGAGCGCCGCGAAGGCTGCCACCTTGCGTGAACTGGGCTGCCAGTACGTGATCAACCGCGCCGAGAAGGACTACCGGTTCTGGAAGGACGCGCACACCCAGGACGAGTCCGAGTGGCGTCGGCTCGGTAAGGACATCCGGGCCCTGGTCGGGGAGGACCCCGACATCGTCTTCGAACACCCGGGTCGCTCCACCATGGGCGCGAGTGTCTTCGTCGCCAAGCGCGGAGGCACCATCGTGACCTGCGCGGCCACGACGGGGTACATGGTCGAGTACGACAACCGCCACCTCTGGATGAAGCTCAAGACGATCAAGGGCTCGCACTTCGCCAACTACCGAGAGGCCTGGGCGGCGAACCAGACGATCGTCGATGGCCACGTCGTGCCCCCGCTGTCGGCGGTCTTCCCCCTCGAGCAGGCGGGCGAAGCGACGTACGAGATGCATCACAATCGACACGAGGGCAAGGTGGGCATCCTCTGCACGTCGACGCGTGAGGGGCTCGGGGTCTCCAATCCGGAGTTGCGCGCCGCCGTGGGCGAGAAGCGACTCACCATCTTCCGACGACACGACCAGGAGTAGCCATGGACTCGTTATTGACCGAGATCGATCACGTCGCGATTGCCGTCACCGACCTCGAGGCGGCCATCGCCTGGTACGAGACGACCTTCGCCGCGTCGGTCGTGCACCGCGAGGTCGTGGAGTCTGACGGCGTGGCCGAGGCGTTGATCCGGGTGGCCGACAGCTACGTCCAGCTCCTCACCCCTACGCGCGAGGACTCGCCCGTCGCCAAGTTCCTCGCCAAACGCGGCGAGGGGCTGCACCACGTGGGCTATCGCGTGAGTGACTGCGCCGCGGCCCTCGAGGCCGTGCGCGCGGCCGGGGGACGCTTGATCGACGCTGCGCCGCGCCCGGGTTCGCGTGGCACCACCGTCGCCTTCGTGCACCCGAGCGCGTCGTTCGGCACGCTCATCGAGCTCGTCCAGGACAGTACCGGCCACTGACAGCGTGTGTTCTATTTCCTCCTGTAGAGGACCTGGTCGATGAGTGCCGTGTTACACGGGGTACGTACCGTGGGAAATGAATTCGCGTTGCTTCGGCGGCACGAATTCTGCACCGTGAAGCACACGGGAAGAGCCGTTCGTCACCCGTACCAGCCTCGAACGAGGTAGGGCTCTGGGACGGAACCGGGTACTGCCAGGGATTCCTGGTCATCCGGACGGTGTGCAAGTGCCGAGCTCGTTCAGTCGGCCAAGGCGAACCGGTGTGTTCGAAATAGGACACACGCTGTGAAATTTCAGGGTTCAACCCGAACCATCGCGGCGACCCACGCGTGGTGGATAGCCTGACCTGCTATGGAACATTCGATGGCGCAGCGGTTGAGCGATTTGGAGTCGCGCAAGGCACAGGCCCGCGCGGCCGGTGGAGAGGCGGCCCTCGAGCGCCACCGCGCGAAGGGCAAGCTGACCGCGCGCGAGCGCATCGAGTACCTGCTCGACGAAGAGTCCTTCCAGGAACTCGACATGCTGACCCGTCACGTCGCCTCGGGCATGGGCTTGGAGGACACGCGTCCCTACACCGACGGCGTCATCACCGGCTTCGGCACCATCGACGGGCGCAAGGTCTGCGTCTACAGTCAGGACTTCACCGTGTTCGGTGGTGCGCTCGGCGAGACCCACGGCGCCAAGATCCACAAGATCATGGACCTGGCTACGACGATGGGCCTGCCGATCATCGGGCTCAACGACGGGGCGGGCGCCCGTATCCAAGAGGGGGTCGCTGCGCTCAACGCCTACGGCGGCATCTTCCGACGCAACGCCGCGGCCTCGGGTGTCGTGCCCCAGGTGTCGGTGATCCTCGGGCCGTGCGCCGGCGGGGCCGTCTACTCCCCGGCGTTGACCGACTTCATCTTCATGGTCAAAGACACCAGCCACATGTTCATCACCGGTCCCGACGTCGTGCGCACGGTGACCGGCGAGGTCGTGACCCTCGAGGAGCTCGGTGGGGCCCAGACCCACGCGACTAAGTCCGGCGTCGCCAACTTCGTGATGCCCGACGAGAAGAGCGTTCTCGACGAGGTGCGCTACCTGCTCTCCTTCCTCCCGTCGAACAACATGGAGGAGCCGCCGCGCATCATGTCGGGCGACGCCGCCGACCGGTCGTGCGACTCGTTGCGCGACCTGTTACCGAAGTCGTCGAACCAGCCCTACGACATGAAGAAGGTCATCGCCGCGGTCGTCGACGACGGGGACTACCTCGAGGTGCACGCGAACTACGCCCAACAGGTGACGTGCGGGTTCGCCCGCGTCGACGGGCACACCATCGGCATCGTCGGCAACCAGCCGGCCGTGCTCGCCGGCGTGCTCGACATCGCGTCCAGTGAGAAGGCCGCCCGATTCGTGCGCACCTGTGACGCTTTCAACGTGCCGATCGTCACCTTCGTCGACGTGCCGGGGTTCATGCCCGGCGTCGACCAGGAGTACGGCGGGATCATCCGCCACGGCGCGAAGCTGCTCTACGCCTTCTGCGAGGCGACGGTGCCCCGGATCTCGGTGATCACCCGCAAGGCCTACGGCGGGGCCTACGTGGTCATGAACTCCAAGTCGATCGGTGCCGACCTGGTCTACGCCTGGCCGACGGCCGAACTCGCGGTCATGGGATCGTCGGGCGCCGTCGAGATCGTGCACCGTCGCGACCTGCTCGACGCCGCCGACCCGGGGGCGCGACGGACCGAGCTGATCGACGAGTACGAGGAGCGCTACGCGACGCCCTACATCGCCGCCGAGCGCGGATTCGTCGACGACGTCATCGACCCGGCCGACACCCGACGGGTGCTCGCTCGTTCGCTCGACCTGCTGCGCTCCAAGCGCGAGGAGCTGCCCAAGCGCAAGCACGGGAACGTGCCGCTGTGAGCCACGGACTCACCCCCCGCCCGACGGCGACGCCCCAGGAGGTCGCCGCGGTCAGTGCGGCCGTGACGTTGCTCACGTCCTCGCGGGCCCTTCCCGTGACCGAGCGAGTGCCGGTGTGGCGTTTCTCGGGTCGGTGGTTCAACGCGGGCCGCTACGCGAACCGTCGCCCGATCGTGGGCCGTTAGGGCGAGTTCGCCTCGACGATGGTGAGCAGGTCGCCCATGATCGCCTCGAGGGAGAAGTCCTTGGGGGTGTAGACCGCGGCGACCCCGGCGTCGCGCAGCCGTGCGGCGTCGGCCTCGGGCACGATGCCGCCGACGACGACCGGGGCCGACACGCCGGCCGCGGCGAGGCCGTCGAGTAGCCGGGGGACGAGCGCGAGGTGCGAGCCCGAGAGCAGCGACACCCCCACGATGTCGACGTCCTCGTCGCGCGCGACGGCGACGATCTCCTCGGGGCTCAGCCGGATCCCCTGGTAGACGACTTCGAAGCCGGCGTCGCGCGCGGCGACCGCGATCTGTTCGGCGCCGTTGGAGTGACCGTCGAGCCCGGGCTTGGCGACGAGGAGCTTGGGCGGCGATCCGCGGCGCTGGGCGATCGCCCGGGAGCGCGAAACCAGCGCCGCGAAGCCGACGGCGCGCTGGCCGGTGCCGGCTCGCACCCCCGTGGGGGCGCGGTACTCGCCGAAGACGCCGCGCAGGCAGTTCGCCCACTCGCCCGTCGTCCCGCCGGCGCGGGCGAGGGCCATCGAGGGGGCCATCACGTTGTCGGCGGGGTCGTCGCTGGTGACGACGCGGGCCAGTTCGGCGAGGGCCGCACTGACCGCACGCTCGTCGCGATGCGCCCGCCAGTCGACGACGTCCTCGACCAGCTGACGCTCGACGTCGGGGTCGACGGTGAGGATCGCCGCGTCGAGGTCCGCGGTCAGTGGCGACGTCGCGGTCTCGGTGAAGCGGTTCACGCCCACGACGACCTGCTCGCCCGACTCGATTCGCGCGACGCGCGCGGCCTGACTAGCGACCAGACGGGCCTTGAGCTCCTCGACGGCGGCGAAGGCGCCGCCGAGTTCGAGCACGTCGTCGAGTTCGGCGCGCGCCGCGGCGGTGAGTTCACGCACCTTGGCGTCCATGACGATGGAGCCGGCGAAGAGGTCGGGGTACTCCAAGAGGTCACTCTCGAAGGCGAGGACCTGTTGGATGCGCAGGCTCCACTGCTGGTCCCACGGTCGCGGCAGGCCCAGCGCCTCGTTCCAGGCGGGCAACTGCACCGCGCGCGCGCGGGCGTCGCTGGAGAGGGTCACGCCGAGCATCTCGAGCACGATGCGCGCCACGTTGTTCTCGGGCTGCTGCTCGGTGAGCCCGAGCGAGTTCACCTGCACGCCGTAGCGGAACCGTCGTTTCGCCGGGTCCTGCACGCCGTAGCGGGTCCGACAGATCTCATCCCACATCGCCGTGAAGGTGCGCATCTTGGCGACCTCCTCGACGAACCGGACGCCGGCGTTGACGAAGAACGAGATCCGTCCGACGACGCTCGCCATCGCCGAAGTCTCCACCTTGCCCGAATCGGCCACCGCGTCGAGGACGTCGATCGCCGTCGCCAAGGCGTAGGCGATCTCCTGGACCGGGGTCGCCCCGGCCTCTTGGAGGTGGTAGCTGCAGACGTTGATCGGGTTCCACTTGGGTACGTTCGTTTCGGCGTAGGCGATCATGTCGACGATCAGCCGCTTGGAGGGCTCGGGCGCGAAGATGTAGGTCCCCCGGCTCAGGTACTCCTTGACGATGTCGTTCTGGGTGGTGCCCGCGAGGCTCGCGGGGTCGACGCCCTGCTCCTCGGCGAGCACGAGGTAGAGCGACCACAGCCACGCGGCGGTGGCGTTGATCGTCATCGACGTGTTCATCTCGCCGAGGGGCAGCCCGTCGAACAGTTGACGCAGGTGCCCGAGGTGGGCGATCGGCACGCCGACCTTGCCGACCTCACCGGCGGCGTTCACGTCGTCGGGGTCGTAGCCCGTCTGGGTCGGCAGGTCGAAGGCGATGGAGAGTCCGGTCTGACCCTTGGCGAGGTTGGCCCGGAAGAGCTCGTTCGACGCCCGCGCCGTGGAGTGCCCCGAGTAGGTGCGCATCACCCACGGCTTGGCCCGTTCACTCATCGGCGCGGGTACTCGTAGAAGCCGCGACCCGACTTTCGCCCGAGGCGACCGGCGGTCACCATCCGGCGCAGGGTGGGCACGGGGGCGAAGTTGGCGTCGGCGAACTCACGGTACAGGGCCTCGAGGATCGCGAGGGACGTGTCCAGGCCGACGAGGTCGAGCAGCGCGAAGGGGCCCATCGGGAAACCGCAGCCGCCCTTCATCGCTACGTCGATCCCCTCGATCGAGGCCACCCCCTGCTCCAAGAGGCGCACCGCGTTGTTGAGGTAGGGGAAGAGCAGCGCGTTCACGACGAAACCGGCCTGGTCCTTCACGACGACCGGCTCCTTGCCGCAGCGGGTCACGAAGTCCACGACGTACTCGATCGTCGCGTCGCTCGCCGAGAGGGGACGAACGATCTCGACCAGTGACATCACGGGGGCGGGGTTGAAGAAGTGGACGCCGCAGACGAGTTCGGGGCGGGAGGTCTCCATGGCCAGGTCGATCACCGACAGGGTCGAGGTGTTGGTCGCGAGGATCGCGTCGGGTCGCGTCACGCGGTCGAGCTCGTTGAAGAGCACGCGTTTGACGTCCATGTCCTCGACGACCGATTCGATGATCAAGTCGCAGTCGGCGAGGTCGGCGAGGTCGGTGGTGACCGAGACGCGCGCGTGCAGCGCGGCGGCGTCGGCGGCGTCGCGCGTGCCCCGCTCGACCTGTCGGGCGAGGGAGCGGTCGAGCCCGACGAGCAGGGCGTCGGCGCTGGCCTGGTTACGGCTGCGTACGACGACCCGGGCCCCCGTGGCGGCGACGACCTCGGCGATGCCGCTCCCCATGATGCCCGACCCCAAGACGCCAACGGTGCGCAAGTTCATTGCTGGATAGTACTGCCCGATAATCGAGATGGGAGACTAGGGCGGTGACCACCATCGTCGCCGGCTCGCTCAGCGCCCTCGTGGCCTCCTCGGCCCTCACGGGGACCGTCGCTGACGTCGTGGTCATCCCGACGGCCGCGGCCTTTCTCGGAGCCGCCGGGGCGGCCCTCGACGTGGCGCTCGCCCTCGAGCCCTTCGCCGCGGCCGTGGAGGCGCTGATGGTGCTGGACCGGTCCGGTGCTGCGGACCCGTCCTTCGCGCGGCGCATTGCCCGGGCCGACCTGGTCGTCTTGACCGACGGCTCGCCCCTGCACGCCAAGGCCGTCTGGCGCGACAGCGCGGTCGGGGCAGCGTTGGCGGCGGCGCCACTCGTCGCGATCGGCGCCGTCGCGACGACGCTCGGGGTGGTGATGATCGATCCGCGCGGCGGTGCGCCGACGATCGGTCTCGGCTACCGGCGCGGGGTGGTCCTCACCACGCCGGCGCCCCCCGAGCAGCTGAGTCGCACCCGTCGGTTGTACACCGGCGACGAGCCGCTCGTCGTGGTCGGTGCGCGCGGAGTCCTCGTCGAGTCAGCGGGGCGTTGGCGGGTGACGGAGGCCGACGACGTCGAGGTGCTCGCCGCGGCCGGTGGCTCGACGCTCGACTAGGACTCGCTGATCGTGACCGATTCGATGACGACCCGTTCGCGGGGCTTGCCCGACGGGGAGCCGACGTCGTTGATGGCCGCGACCACGTCGAGCCCCTTGACCGCCTTGCCGAAGAGGGCGTAGAGCGGGGGGAGTCGCATCCCATCGGGTCCCGAGATGACGAAGAACTGGCTGCCGTTGGTGTTGGGGCCGGCGTTGGCCATTGCGAGCGATCCGAGCTCGTAGCGGCCGGCCTTGGGCAACTCGTCGTTGAACCGGTAGCCCGGGCCGCCGCTGCCGGTGCCCGTCGGGTCGCCGCCTTGGAGGACGAACCCGGGGATGATCCGGTGAAAGACGATGCCGTCGAAGTAGTGCCAGCGCGCCAGGAAGACGAAGCTGTTGACGGTCGCGGGCGCCCCCAGCGGGTCGAGCGCGATCTCGAGGGTCCCCATCGAGGTCACCATCGTGGCGCCGTAGGTCTTGGTTGGGTCGATGATCATCGGCGGCGCGGCGTCGAAACGCTGCCGCTGGATGCTCGAGCCGTCGGGGTTCGGAATGTTGTCGGTCATGATCCCTCGCTTCGCTGGTGGTCGATTAACTGATCTTCAAGAGGTCGATGACGAAGACGAGCGTGTCGTTCGCCGCGATGCCGGCTCCCTGGGAGACCGAGCCGTAGCCGAGTGACGGCGGCAGGATGAGCTCGCGCCGACCGCCGACTCGCATGCCCACGAGGCCCTTGTCCCACCCGGGGATCACCTGACCGGCGCCGAGGGTCAGGGTGAAGGGTTGGGCCGTCCACGACGACTGGATGACCTTGCGGGTCGAGTAGGTGGCCAGGACGTACTGCACGGTCAGTTTCTGGCCGTTCTTGGCCCCGGGGCCGGTTCCGGTGATGAGGTCACTCAGCTCGGGGGTGGTGGGTGGTGGACCGGCGGGCACGATAACGGTCGGCGGCTTGCCGAAGGTACCGGCCGGAGACGGACTGGCCACCGGCGCGAAGTGGGTGGCGACGGTCGTCGTCGTGACGGCCGTCGTGGTGGTGACCGGAGCCGACGCCACGGTCGTGGTGGTCGCGGGGGTGGACTTGCTGCGGAACAGCAGCGCCGCCGAGACGATGATCACGATCGCGACGACCACGACGATGGCGGTGCGCTGCATGGTCTTGCGGCGCTTCGCGGCGCGTTGCTGGGCTTCAATCTTTTGGCGACGGGCCGCCTTCTGTCGCTCTCGCTTCTCAGTTGCCATGGGTGCGACATTACTTGGCCCGGCCAAGGGCCCCGCGTCGTCAACTAACTTTGGTCCATGGCACTGGTGGTTCAGAAGTATGGTGGCACGTCCGTCGGGGACGCCGAACGGATTCGCGCCGTGGCCGACCACGTCGCGCGAACTCGCGCCGACGGGCACGACGTCGTCGTGGTCGTCTCGGCGATGGGCAAGTTCACCGACGACCTCATCCGACTGGCCGACGACGTCGCGCCGACCCGTCCACCGCGCGAATTGGACATGTTGCTGACCGCCGGTGAGCGGATCTCCATGGCCCTGGTCTCCATGGCCCTCGCCGCCTGCGGAGTCGAATCGGCCTCCTTCACCGGATCCCAAGCGGGCATCATCACCGACACCGACCACACGAAGGCCAAGATCCTCGAGATGCGCCCCGACCGGATTCGCGAGGCGCTCGACGCGGGCCTAGTCCCCGTCGTCGCCGGCTTCCAGGGCGTTTCAACGGAGCGCGACATCACGACGCTCGGCCGCGGCGGCTCCGACGTCACCGCGGTCGCCCTCGCCGCGGCGTTGCACGCCGACGTCTGCGAGATCTACACCGACGTGACCGGCGTCTTCTCGGCCGACCCGCGGGTCGTCTCCTGCGCTCGGCGGCTGTCGAAGGTCTCCTTCGACGAGATGCTGGAGATGGCCGCGACCGGCGGGCGGGTCCTGATGCTGCGCTCGGTCGAGTTCGCCCGTCGCCACCACGTGCCGTTACACGTTCGTTCGAGTTTCACCTGGGAGCCAGGTACCTGGATCGTGGAGGAGGACACCACCATGGAAGAAGCCGTCGTCTCGGCCGTGACCGATGACACCTCGGAGGCCAAGATCACCGTCGGAGGGGTCCCGGACCGACCGGGCATCGCCGCACACCTCTTTCGCGCTCTCGCGGACCAGTCGATCAACGTCGACATGATCGTCCAGAACACGGGCGCCAACGGGTTGACCGACATCTCGTTCACCGTCGCCAAGACCGACCTCGACGCCGCGCGCGAGGCCTGCACCACGGTCAAGGAGGAGATCGGCGCCGCCGAAGTCACCACCGACGACAACATCGGTCGCGTCACCATCGTGGGCGCCGGGATGAAGTCCAGCCCGGGAGTCACCGCGTTGATGTTCGAGACGCTCTCGTCCAACGGAATCAACATCGAGATGATCTCGACCAGTTCGATCCGCATCTCGTGCGTGGTGCGCGCCGATCGAGTGTCCGAGGCCGTGCGCTACCTGCACACCGCGTTCGGGCTCGACGCCGTCTAGACCTAGACTTTCGCCCATGCGAATTGCGATTGTTGGTGCCACGGGACAGGTCGGAACGGTCATGCGCGCGATCCTGCGCGAGCGGCACTTCCCCGTCGACGAGATCCGGTACTTCGGTTCGGCCCGTTCGGCCGGGACCACCCTGGACTGGAACGGGACTGCGATCGTCGTCGAGGACGCCGCCACGGCCGACTTCTCCGGGATCGACGTCGCCCTGATGTCCTCGGGGGCCACCGCCTCCAGGGCGCTCTCGCCGCGCATCGCCGCGGCCGGGGCCGTCGTGATCGACAACTCCTCGGCGTGGCGGATGGACCCCGACGTCCCCCTCGTCGTGCCCGAGGTCAACGCCCACGCGCTCAGGTCGATCCCCAAGGGCATCGTGGCCAACCCGAACTGCACCACGATGGCCGCGATGCCCGTCTTGAAGCCCCTGCACGTCGCGGCCGGTCTGTGTTCACTGGTGGTCGCCACGTACCAGGCGGTCAGCGGCGCCGGTCGAGACGGCGTCGACGAGCTCTTCGCTCAACTCGAGGACTCGCGTGATCACGACGCGCGGGTCCTCACCTTTGACGGGTCGGCACTACCGCTGGGCGCCGGTGTGAAGTTCCCCGTGACCATCGCCCACAACGTCGTGCCCATGGCCGGTTCGTACGTCGCCGACGGATCGCGCGAGACCGGTGAGGAGCAGAAGCTTCGAGACGAGAGTCGCAAGATCCTCGAGATCCCGGGTCTGCTGGTGGACGCGACGTGCGTGCGCGTGCCGGTCTTCACCGGTCACTCGCTGGCGATCACCGCGAGTTTCGAACGCGCGATCACGCCCGACGAAGCACTCACCCTGCTCGAGGGGGCGCCGGGCGTCGTGCTCGAGGACGTGCCCACGCCGCGCTTCGCGGCCGGCCGCGATCCCAGCTACGCCGGGCGATTCCGCCGCGCCGAGTCGGTGGCCAACGGCCTCTCGTTCTTCGTGACCGGTGACAACCTGCGCAAGGGCGCCGCCCTCAACGCGGTCCAGATCGCCGAAGCCTGGGCCGCGGTATCGGCCTGATCAGTCGGCCCCGTCGCGCCCGACCTGGCGGCGAGCGAGGTTGACGCAGTGGTCGCCGAAGCGTTCGTAGAACCGCGCGAGCAGGGACACCTCCACCGCGACCGGCAGGGCCATCGAGCCCGACACCAGTTCGGCGGTCAGGGCCACGTGCAGTTCGTCGAGCTCGTCGTCGATGTCCTCGATGGCCCCCGTCGCTTCGAGCTTGCCGTCGATGATGACGTCGGTCGCCTCTCGCCAGATCGTCGAGGCCACCTCACCCATGCGCTCGATGAGCCCGCGGCTGCGCGGGGACATCTCGGCTCCGAGCCCGCGCGCGGCGCGGCGCGCGATGTGCTCGGCGAGGTCCCCGTTGCGCTCCACCTCCGGCAAGACCCGCAACAAGGTGAGCAGGGTTCGGCGCATCTCGACCGACAGCCCGTCGCTCTCGAGCAGTTGGGTCTCCACGGCGGCGACGATCTCGTTGACCAGCGAGTCGATCGCGTCGTCTTGGTCGACGACCTGTTTGGCGAGCTCGCGGTCGCTCGCGAGCAGCGAGTGGGTGGCCTCGGCCATGGCCTCGCCGACCATGGCGAAGACGCGCACGACTGAGTTGTGCAGCGCCGGGGCGATCGACTCGGTCACGATCGGAGTGGGGGGGCGGCTGGAGAATCCGAAGCGCCGGTTCATCGGACCAGGCTACCGCCGTGTCACCGCCCTTCCCTATGGTGGTGGCACGGGAGGTCTCATGGTCGCGTTCGTGAGTGTGGTGGTCGGGTTACTGGTGGGGGTGCTGGCCACCGTGGCGTGGTCGGCTCGGCGCCTGCAGGCCGCCCGAGATGCGCTGGCGACGTCGCGCGCGACGATCGCGGTGCGCGAGAGCGAACTCGCCGGTGCGCGCGAGGGCGCCGAGCGCGAGCGACTCGAACACGATCGGGCGATGGCCGAGGCCGAATCCCAGTTCGAGAGCCTCTCGCGTCGCGTGCTCGCCGACACCGTGGAGGCGTTCAACCAGTCCCAGACCGAGATCCAACGAGAACGCGACGCGCGCCTCGACATGACGCTCAAGCCCCTGCGCGAGGTGCTCGACGAGTATCAGCGCAACCTCTCCACCTTCGACAAGGAGCACGTCGGGGCCTTGGCGGCGGTGCGCCAGAGCGCGAGCGAACTCCTGGACGCGCAGGTGCGCACCCAGGCCGAGACCCATCGGCTGAACCAGTTGCTCGGACGAAGCAGCCAACGTGGTCACTGGGGCGAGGTGCAACTGGCGAACGTGCTGCGGGCCTCGGGCCTCGTCGAGGGACTCGACTTCGACCTACAAGTCTCCGCGGTCAGCGACGCCGGGCGCGTGCGTCGTCCCGATTGCGTGGTGACCCTGCCCAACGGACGGGTCGCGATCGACGCGAAGTTCCCCTTCGACCGCTTCGAGGAAGCGGTCTCGGCGGCCGAGCCGGAGACGCGCGACGCGCTCTACCGCGAGCACGCCCAGGCGCTACGTGGGCACGTGAAGACGCTGCGCGAGAAGTCGTACTGGGAGGTCGTGGGCCCCTCACCCGAGTTCGTCGTCTGCTTCGTACCGAGCGACGCGGCCGTGACCGCGGCCTTCAGCGTCGACGTGGAGTTGCACGCCTACGCGACTCGCGAGCGGGTATTGATCGCCGGTCCGACGAACCTGCTCGCGTTGCTCTGGTCGGTGCAGATGGTGTTGCGCCAGCACGAGGTCGCCGTCAACGCCGAGGAGATCCTTCGCGTGGCCGAGACCGTCTACGACCGAATCCGGCTCGTCGCCGGCCCCATCGAATCGATGGGCAAGGCCCTCAACGACGCGACCAAGGCCTACAACAAGATGATCTCGTCGGTGGAGAGCCGACTGATCCCCGCGGCGCGCACCATGCGACGACTGCGGGTGGCCCCCTCGGCCAAACCGGTCCCCGACCTGGCCGAGACCACGACGCTGGCCGCGGGGCTCGATCCGCAGCGCTGGGGCATCGACGCGACCCAGCCCCTGGACCCCCAGACGCTCGAGATACTCGAACTCGAGTCCGACGACGCCGAGTACGTCGACGCCGAGTCCGAGAACCACGAGGAGTGACCGGTCGGGTCACGGGACCCAGTGAGTAAGTTGGACCGTCGTGGCCCGTACTCGCGCACAACGCCGTCGTTACCAAGCGCTGGTGAGCCTCGCGCTCGTCGTCACGGTGCTGGTGCTGGTCTTCGCGACCGACGTCACCCACGCCGCGCACCAGTCCCGCTCGCCGCGTCGTAGCGAGAATCGGACCTTCGGCGTCCTGGCGAATCGTCTCATCACCCTGGAGAACGCCGCGGACGCGCGCGTCGGATACCTCCTCGGCCACGGCGGATCGCTCAGCCGGTCCGTCTTCCTCGCCCGGCTCTCCCAGGTCGCCCAGGAGCTCCCGGGCTGGACGGTGGACGCCGGTTTCCTGCGTCGTCCGAGCATCGCGCACCAGCTCAATACGACGATGGCCCAACTCACCACGCAGCGGGTCAACGACTACGCGACGATCCTGGACACGGTCGCCCAGGCGCTGCACCTCCCGTGGACCCCGGTCGCGACCTCCTCGCAGTCCTGGGTAGTCGCCCAGCAGTCACTCGCCCAGACCGCCTCGACCTGGTCGGTGGCGCGCTGGGGGCTCGTTCACGAGCCCGGACTGGTGCGTCTCGACAACCTCACCAACGCCCTGGCGACGGTGCCGCTGCGCTCGGCGGTGGCGTCGCTCGCCGCGTCGCCTTCGCTGGTGCTCACGCGCGGCATCGGCGTCACCGCGGTTGAGGTGACGCCCGTACCCCTGCCCGCACCGGCCGGTCAGCTCCTGTTGGCCCCGGTGACGTCGGTCCACCTCGCGGTGACAGTCTCGAACGCCGCCGTCGACACCCAACCGGTGACCCTGAGCGTCACCGCCACCCCGACGGGGACCCTGGGCAGACCCCAACACCAGGTGATGACGGCCACCCTCGGTCCACTCTCGTCCTACGGGTTCGCCCTGAACAATCTGACGACCGTGGCGAGCGAACACTTCACCTTGACGATCGTGGCCACCGGTGCCCCGAGCGGGCACGGGTGGCCGACGACTCGGACCTACCAGGTGACGATGGCCCCGTCGGGGGCCGGCTGATGATTTGATCGTCGCGTCGGTGGCCTAATGTGAACGAGGGCCATGTAAGGAAGTGAGGAACCGTGACCGAGTCCATAACTGTGACTGACAATCGGACGGGTGAAGCGCACGAGATCCCGATCAACAATGGCGGCATCGCCGCGAAGGACTTTCAAAAGGCGGTGCCAGGCGTCTGGTTCTTCGACCCGGGCTTCATGGCGACCGCTGCCGCCGAGTCCGCGATCACCTACCTCGACGGCGACGCGGGGATTCTCCGGTACCGGGGCTACCCCATCGAGCAGCTGGCGGAGAAGTCCACCTACTTGGAGGTCGCCTACCTGCTGAACTACGGCGAACTGCCGACGACCGAGCAGTTCGACGTTTGGAAGCGTGAGGTCACCTACCACACGTTCATCCACGAGAACGTGCGCAAGCGCTTCCTCGAGGGCTTCAACTACGACGCCCACCCGATGGGCATGCTGGTCTCGGCGGTCGCGGCCCTGTCGACCTACTACAAGGACGCCAAGGTGCTGTCGGACCCCGAGGTCCTGCACAAGCAGGTGGTGCGCCTGATCGCCAAGATGCCGACGCTCGCCGCGGCGGCGCACCGGTTCTCGGTGGGCATGCCCTTCGTCTACCCCGACAACGGTCTCGACTACACCCAGAACTTCCTGTCGATGATGTGGAAGGTCGCCGAGCCGCGCTACGAGGCGAACCCGGTCCTGGCCCACGCGCTCGACGTGCTGTTCATCCTGCACGCCGACCACGAGCAGAACTGCGGCACGACCGCGATGCGCACCGTCGGCTCGTCCCACGGCGACCCCTACGTCGCCACCGCGGCGGCGACCGCGGCGCTCTACGGACCGCGACACGGCGGCGCGAACGAGGCCGTCTTGAAGATGCTGGCCAAGATCGGCAGCTACGAGAACATCCCGGCCTACATCGAATCGGTGAAGCAGGGTCAGGTGAAGCTCGAGGGCTTCGGTCACCGCGTCTACAAGAACTACGACCCGCGGGCCAAGATCATCAAGCAGACGGCCGACTCGGTCTTCGCGGTCACCGGCAAGAACCCGTTGCTCGACATCGCGCTGAAGCTCGAGGAGATCGCCCTGAAGGACGACTACTTCGTCTCGCGCCGCCTGTATCCGAACGTCGACTTCTACTCCGGTCTGATCTACCAGGCGATGGGCTTCCCGATGGAGATGTTCACGGTGCTGTTCGCGATCCCGCGTACGTCGGGCTGGCTCGCCCACTTCCAGGAGCTGCTCGACCAAGACCTCAAGATCACGCGCCCCCGTCAGCTCTACATCGGGTCCGACGCACGCGACTACGTGCCGATGACCCAGCGATAGTTAGGCGTCGATCGCCTCGAGGACCTGCTCGGCGTGCACCCGCGGGTGGCGCGAATAGGCCCCGAGCCAGTCGGCGACCGTGAAGCGACCGCGCGCGCTGTGCTCGCCGTAGCGCTCGAGGTCGGCGTCAGTCAGCCGCGCCAGCACGGCGAGTGAGCCCGCGCGAACGTGCTCGATGACGGCGAGGGCGTTGTCCACGGGCAGGGCCTCGTAGCCGAGCGCGACGCAGTGCGCCCACGCGTCCTCGTCGAAGCCGAGCAGGGACGACCCGACTGGTTCGGCCAGGAGTCGTCGCAGCCGACCAGCCGATTCGATCTCGGCGTCGGCGAGATGGTGAATGATCTGGCGGGTCGACCAGCCGCCCGGTACGTGACGGTCCAGTCGCTCCTCCTCGACGCGACGCGCGACCGTCAAGAAGGTCGTCGTGGCGTCTTCGTAGTCGGCGCGGTACTGGTTGAGGTCCATGCGCGAATCCTACGAGCGTCAGTCGTGGACCGCGCGCGTCGGGTCGACCACCCGGGTGAGCCCCTCTTGGACCATCGAGACGCAGAGCTCGCCGGACTGGTTGAACAGGAAACCGCGCGCGAGACCCCGACCTCCGTGGGCGATCGGCGAGTCGGTGTCGTAGAGCAGCCACTCGTCGGCGCGCAGGTCGCGGTGGAACCACATGCAGTGGTCGAGGCTCGCGCCCATGAAGGTCCCGTCGTTCCAGTTGATGGCGTGGGGGGCGAGGATCGCGTCGAAGAGGCTCATGTCACTGGCGTAGGTAACGACGCAGGCGTGCAACAGGGGGTCGGCGGGCAACGCACCGTCGGCCTTGATCCAGAGCCGTTGGCGCGGCTCGCGCGCGCGATTCGGGCTCCAGGGCAACTCGCCGATGAAGCGCTGGTCGATCGGGTGCTGGCGTCTGAACCACTCGTCGACCACGCCGAACTCGTGCTGGACGCGCTCGGCCAGGGGGGCGATGGTCTCGGGGCCGGGGACCTCGGGCATCTTGAACTGGTGCTCGAGGCTCACCTCGTCGGTGTGGAAACTGGCCTGCATGTTGTAGATCGCGCGCCCGTGTTGGATCGCGACCACGCGACGCGTCGTGAAGCTCCGTCCCTCGCGGATCCGGTCGACCTCGTAGAGGATGGGCGTGCGCGGGTCACCGGGGCGCAAGAAGTAGGAGTGGAGCGAGTGCACGCGTCCGTGTTGGACGGTGCGCCCCGCCGCCATCAGGGCTTGGGCCGCGACCTGCCCGCCGAAGGTCCGCTGACGCTCCTCCTTGGGGTGCTGGCCCCGGTAGGTGTTGACCTCGATGGTCTCGAGGTCGAGCAGGGTCAACAAGAAGTCGAGCGCGTCGGACATGGGTCCATTGTGACACCTGCCCCCGGACACCGTCGCTGGCGGGTAGGCTGGACCGGATGATTGAACGGTTGCGTGCCCTGTGGGCGTGGTCCAAGACCCACGAGGGTCGCAAGATCATCCGCTTCACGTCCGTCTCGGTCGTTTCGACCGCGGTCTCGTTCACTTCGATCTCAGTGCTCTACGGTTTCCACATCGTCAAGGGCGTGATCTACGCCACGGTCTTCGGCAACTTGATCGCGACCCTGCCGTCGTACTACCTGAACCGCTCCTGGACCTGGGGCAAGCGTGGTCGCAGCCACTTCCGCACCGAGATCGTGCCCTTCTGGGCGATGTCGTTCCTCGGCATCGGGGTGTCGATGCTCGGGGCCGCCTGGGCTAAGGACCAGGTCAAGGAGCACCACTGGGCCCACATCGTCAATACCGGTCTCGTGTCCTCGACGAACCTCGTGAGCTTCGGGCTCTTCTGGATCTTGAAGATGATGGTCTTCAACCGGATCTTCCACGACCACACCCTCGAGGAGATCGACGAGCACCTCAGCGTCGAAGAGGCCCACCGCTAGTCGCGGAAGTTGGTGAACTGCAGGGGGACCGCGAGGTCCGCCTCCTTCAGGTGGGCGATGGCCGTCTGGAGGTCGTCGCGTTGTTTGCCCGTGACGCGCACCTGGTCGCCCTGGATCGAGGAGCTGAGACTCTTCACGCCCATCTCCTTGACCAGCTTGTTGATCTGCTTGCCGACCTCTTGGGAGATGCCGGCGCGCAGCGAGACCTTCTGACGCGCGGCGCCGCGGCTCGCCTCTTCCACCTTGCCCGGGTCGAGGGACTTGAGCGAGACGTTGCGCTTGACCAGCTTCTCCTCGAGCAACGAGTAGAGCGCCCGTAGTCGGTCCTCGGTGCTGGCGCTGAGGGAGAGCTCCTTGTCGGAGAACTCGATGACGGCGTTGGTGTTCTTGAAGTCGAACCGGGTGGTGGCCTCACGGTTGGCCTGGTCGACCGCGTTGCGCACCTCTTGGAGGTCGATCTCGGAGACGACGTCGAAACTCGGCATAGCCCCATGGTAGAAGACGGACCGACGTCGAGGCGACGGTGGGGGCGGTGGTCTTGTAGGATGCTCGACGGGTCGGTGCCCGAGCGGCCAATGGGATCTGGCTGTAAACCAGACGGCTTTGCCTACGGGGGTTCAAATCCCTCCCGGCCCACCATGGCCGACCCCGCCTCCGGCGGGGTCGGCCGTCAGCGTTCCGCCGCGGTACCGCGCGAGTCGATGAGAGGAGTGGTGTGCATCGAGTCCGGGCGTTGCCCCAGCGCGTTCGCCACACCTACGAGCGCCTGGCGAGCGGATTCGAGTCGAGCGTGCAGGTGCTCGAGCACCGCTACACCCCGCTCGGGCGTTTCACGCCCGGCCCCTTCGAGGGCTGGGACTTCCTCTGGCAGCCGGCCCTCCTGGGCCTGCTCGCGATGAGCCTGATCCTCGCCGGAGGCTCCTTCACGAACTCGCCGTTCAAGCTGAACATGGTGAACACCTGGTTCTTCGGTGAGCCGTCGGCGAACGCGACGGGCACGCCGAGCGAGACCAAGTTCCTCGTCGCCATCGTCCTGGTCTACGGGGGGCTGCTGCTCTTGATGCGGGTGTGGCTGCGCCTGGTGGAGGTGATGAAGATCCACCCCGGTTCGCCGACGAGCCGCCTGTGGATCCTGCTGGTGCTCTGGAGCCTGCCGATGATCATCGCCCCCCCGATGTTCTCGCGCGACGTCTTCAGCTACGCGGCCCAGGGGGAGATGACGAGCCATCACCTGAGCCCCTACGTCTTTGGCCCCTTCACCCTGGGTTCGAGCCCGTACGTGAACCCCGTGGACCCGCTCTGGGGCAACGCGCCCGCCCCGTACGGCCCGCTCTTCCTCTTCCTCGACGGCAGCATCGCGCGCCTGAGCGGTCACCACCAGCTCGCGACCGTGGTGGGGCTACGGATCTTGGAGGTGATCGCCGTGGCCCTGATCGGGCTCGGACTCACCATGCTCGCCCGCGCGCTCGGGCGCGACCCCGGTGAGGCCTTCGTCCTGGGCGCCATGAACCCCCTCGTGCTGTTGACCCTCATCGGTGGCGCCCACAACGACGCCATCATGACCGCGCTGCTCGTGATCGGTATCGCCTTCGCGGTGCGAAGACAGCCGTGGCTGGCGTTGCTGTTCTGTTCGGCGGCCACCGCGATCAAGGCGCCGGCCGCCCTCGGGCTCGCCTACGTCGCCTGGACCTGGCTCGGGCCGGCCGCGAGCGTCAAGGAGCGCCTGGTGCCAATCGCCAAGGCGGCCCTCGTGGCCGCGGCGACCCTCGGGGTCACCTCGTGGATGGCCGGTTTCGGCTTCGGGTGGGTCCAGAACCTGCTCTCCAACGGTACGGTTCGATCGTGGGCGGCCCCGGCGACGGCCCTGGGGATGGCGCTCGGCAACGCCCTGCACGCCGTCGGACTACAGGCCGTCTCGGTCACCACGGTGCTCTCGGGCACCCGGTTCGTCGGTTTGGTCGTGGCCGGCGCCTTCGCCCTGTGGCTGCTCTGGCGCAGCGAGTCTCGCGGGTGGGTCCGCTCCCTCGGGGTGTCGCTCGTGCTGGTCGTGGAGCTCGGTCCGGTCGTCCAACCCTGGTACCTGGCGTGGGGACTCGTGCTGCTGGCGGCCAGCTACCGGGGCCGCGAGCACTTCTGGCTGCTCGCGCTCACGATCACCGGTCCCTTCATCGGCCTACCCGGCGGACGCCAGTTGCTGGCGGGCCTGATCCACGCGAACCCCCTGTTGATCGCCCTCGCGGTGGCGATCCTCGGCGGAGTCTTGATCGCGCCGATGGGGCGCTGGACCCAGTGGTCCTGGCCCGAGCAGCGAGAACTCGTCAGCTAAGCCCGATCGGGCACCACGTACTGGTATTCGACGACGTCGAGCCACTTCCCGTGCTTGCGGCCGACTTCGATCTCCGTTCCGACCAGGGTGAATCCGCACTTCTCGTGGAGCCGGATCGAGCCGTCGTTCTCCCCGACGATCCGCGCGATCAGGGCGTGGAAACCCGACTCCTGGGCCACGGCGATGAGCTCGCGCAGCAGCCGCTCGCCGACCCCGCGCCCGCGCGCTGCGCGATGCACGTAGACCGAGTTCTCGACCGAGGTGAGATAGGCCGGACGCTCCCGGAAGGGCGACACGAGGGCGAAGCCGAGGATCCGCTCGCCGTTCGCGCCGACCTCGCCGACCTCGTCCTCCTCGTTCACCGCGATCAGGCAGGGGTGCGTGGCGCGGTGACGGCGGATCCAGTCGACCTGCTCGTCGTAGGTTCGAGCGACGAGATCGAAGGTCACCGTGGTCTCGACGACCTCGGGGTTGTAGATGTTCATCAGGGCCGTGGCGTCACCCTCGTCGACCAGGCGGATACGCATGTGGCCAGGGTAGTGCGCGCCGGGTGGAAAGCGAGGGCCCCGGGGCACTACAATTCCCCTTCGCGCCGTTTACGGCGTGTCGCCCTCTTAGCTCAGTGGTAGAGCACTTCCATGGTAAGGAAGGGGTCGTCGGTTCAATCCCGACAGAGGGCTCGCCAGGCGGCGTAGCTCAGGTGGTTAGAGCACACGGCTCATAATCGTGGTGTCGCGGGTTCGACTCCCGCCGCCGCTACCAGGCACGGTTACCGGCAGTACGGCAGTAGGAAAGCGAGAAGACGATGGCGAAGAATGAGAAGCGGGTGCAGGTGACCCTCGCGTGCGAGGACTGCAAACGGCGTAACTACATCACGATGAAGAACAAGGTCAACGACCGCGAGCGCATCGAGATGAACAAGTACTGCCGGTTCGAGCGGCGTCACACGTTGCACAAAGAGACCCGCTAGGGACGATCCCCGGGGTTGGTGGTAGGCTGGACACTCCTTGCGGCCGTTGGCCAAAGGGCAGTGGCTCAATTGGTAGAGCACCGGTCTCCAAAACCGGGGGTTGGGGGTTCGAGTCCCTCCTGCCCTGCTCGGAGTTTCTTGAGAACGCAGTACTAGATCAGTGAACGAGACGAGATGAACCGCGAACAGAAGCGCATGATGCAGCGACAGGGTCAGGTGGGTGCCGACGGCACGACCACCTCTCGGCGCGCCACCTCGGCTCAGGACCTGCAACGTCGTCGGGGCGAGCGCACCAAGCCCCGTCAGTTCCTGCGCGAGGTCCGCGAGGAGATGCGCCAGGTCGCGTGGCCCAAGCGCCCCGAGGTCATCAACTACACGTCGATCGTGTTCTTCGTCCTGGTCTTTATGACCGCCCTCATCTTTGGACTGGGCGCGGGATTCTCCAAGTTCGTCACGTTCTTCTTCCAGAAGTAGGCAACATGAGTGATATCTCCATGACCGAGCACGACGAGCACGACGCCGACGTCGAGGACGTCTTCGACGACGAGGTCCTCGAAGAGGTCGCCGAGAGCGCCTTCGACCGTCCCGGACGCTGGTACATCGTGCACACCTTCGCCGGTCACGAGCAGAAGGTCATTGGGGCGCTCAACAACATCATTAAGAGCCGCGAGCTCAGCGAGAGCATCTACGAGATCTACCTGCCCGAAGAGGACGTCACCGAGTTCAAGGGTGGCAAGAAGGTGACCGTCTCCAAGCGGATGTTCCCCAGCTACCTCCTGATTCGCTGCGAACCGGACCCCGAGATCTTCTACGTCATCGGCTCGACGCCCGGGGTCACCGGGTTCGTCGGTGCGGAGAAGACCCGGCCCACGGCGTTGACCCGCCGCGAGGTCGACAACATCATCCGCCCGCACGTCGAAGGCGCGGAACCGGTCCAGAAGCGTCGGATGCCGAGCCACGAGTTCGAAGTCAACGACACGGTGCAGATCAAGACCGGCCCGTTCGCCACCTTCTCGGGCCACGTGGCCGAGATCAACGAAGATCAGCTCAAGGTCAAGGTGTTGGTGGACATCTTCGGCCGCGAGACCCCGGTGGAGCTCGACTTCACCCAGGTCACCAAGCTCTAGGACGTAAGGAGAACCACAATGGCGAAAAAGATCACCGCGGTCGTCAAGATCCAGCTCGAGGCCGGCGCCGCGACGCCGGCGCCGCCGGTCGGTACGGCGCTCGGGCCACACGGTATTCAGACGATGGAGTTCTGCAAGCAGT
This sequence comes from Acidimicrobiaceae bacterium RAAP-2, assembly GCA_001443545.1. GTDB lineage: Bacteria > Actinomycetota > Acidimicrobiia > Acidimicrobiales > RAAP-2 > RAAP-2. The sequence goes on along the minus strand of LMAD01000003.1, from coordinate 67,445 downwards.
ACAACGCCGCGACCGAGGCGATGCGCGGCACGACCATCCCGGTCGACATCACCATCTACGAGGACCGCTCCTTCACCTTCGTGTTGAAGACCCCGCCGACGCCGGTGCTGTTGCGCCAGGCCGCGGGGGTCGCCAAGGGGGCCCACACCGCCGGTCGTGAGACCGTGGCGTCGGTCACCATGGACCAGGTCGAGGAGATCGCCAAGACCAAGCTCAAGGACCTCAACACCGACGACCTCGAGATGGCCAAGCTCCAGGTAGCGGGCACCGCCCGTTCGATGGGCATCTCGGTAGCGGGCTAGGAGACAGAACAGTGAAGCACGGCAAAAAGTACACGAACGCCTTGGCCCAGGTCGACCGCGAGTCGACGGTCGGGGTGAGCGAGGCCGTTGAGAAGGTCAAGGCCCTCGCCACGGCGAAGTTCGACGAGACCGTCGAGATCGCGGTGCGCCTCGGGGTCGACCCCCGTCGCGCCGAGCAGATCGTGCGCGGGACGCTGTCCTTGCCCGCGGGCACCGGTAAGACGAACCGCATCGTCGTCTTCGCTGCCGGCGAGGCCGCCCAGGCCGCCCGCGACGCGGGCGCCGACGAGGTGGGCGCCGACGACTTGGTCGCCAAGGTGGCCGGCGGGTTCCTCGACTTCGACGTCGCCATCGCGACGCCGGACCTCATGGGCAAGGTCGGTGGACTGGGCCGCGTGCTCGGTCCGCGCGGGCTCATGCCGAACCCCAAGACCGGCACCGTCACGATGGACGTGGCGCGCGCCGTGGGTGAGTTCAAGGGCGGTCGCGTCGAGTACCGCACCGACAAGATCGGCAACGTCCAGTTGCGCGTGGGCAAGGTCAGTTTCACGACGGCCGACCTCGTGCGCAACGTCCAGGCCGTCCTGGACGAGCTCGTGCGCGCCAAGCCGTCGAGTTCCAAGGGTCGGTACCTGTTGAGCGTGACGATCTCGTCGACGATGGGCCCCGGGGTCAAGATCGACCCGTCTCGAGCCCGTGACGCCGACGAGGCGCTGGCCACGGCCACCGCGTAGGTTTTGCGATGGTGGGCCCCGGCCCACTACCATGAACACCCTGCACCCTCGGGTGCGACAGTCGTAACAGAACGCCGAAGACATCCGGTGGGGGATACCCCTCAAGGGACCGTACGGTCCGCCTGACGAGGAGTTCGAGCGGGGCGCAGCCCTCTCGGATGTCTTGGCCCGCACCGGGCGGCATCCGGAGAGGAGCAGTATGAGCAAGATTCGTCCCGATAAGGTCGCCACCGTCGATGAGGTTTCCTCGCGCGTCTCGACGACCGCGACGGCCGTCGTCACCGAGTACCGCGGACTGACGGTCCTCCAGATCTCGACGCTGCGCCGTACGTTGCGCACGTTGGGCGCCGACTACAAGGTCTTCAAGAACACGCTGGTGCTTCGCGCGATCGCCGGAACCGCGGTGGAGCCGATGGGCACCTTCCTCCAGGGTCCGACCGCCATCGCCTTCATCGACGGCGACGTCTCGGCGGTCGCCAAGGCGCTGCGTGACTTCACCAAGGAGGCACCGGCCCTCATCATCAAGGGCGGCGTCCTGGACGGACGGGCCCTCTCGGCCAAGGACCTGACCGCCCTCGCCGACCTGCCGAGCCGCGACGTGCTGCTCGCCCAGTTGGCCGGGTTGATCGCCTCACCGCTTCGCACCATGGCCGGCCTGATCAAGGCCGTCCCGCAGAACCTCGCCTACGGCCTCGCGGCCCTGATCGACGCCAAGGGTGGCCCCGCCACCGCGCCGGTCGAGTCGCCGGCCACCGAGACTCCGGCCGGGGTCGAGGACGCCGCACCCGCGGCGAGCGACGACGCCGCGGCACCCGTCGCGGAGGTCGCGGATGAGGCGGCGGCTAGCGCCGACGTCGAGTCCGAAACCCCCGAGGCGCCCGCAGTGGACGCCGCGAACGAAGAACCGGCCGAATAACACCCACGACGAAGTAGAGAGAAGGAGACATCATGGCTGCATCCCTGACCAAGGAGCAGATCCTCGACGGCATCGCCGAGCTGACGGTGATTGAGTTGAGCGAGCTGTTGAAGGAATTTGAAGAGAAGTTCGGCGTCACCGCCGCGGCGCCCGTCGCCGTGGCCGCCCCGGCCGCGGCCGGTGGTGGTGCGGGCGACGAGGCCGCTGAGGAGAAGAGCGACTTCGACGTCATCCTCGTCAGCGGTGGCGAGAAGAAGATCCAGGTCATCAAGGAAGTGCGTTCGTTGACCAACCTAGGTCTGAAGGAAGCCAAGGACCTCGTCGACGGTGCCCCCAAGCCCGTGCTCGAGAAGGTTTCCAAGGCTGACGCGGAGAAGGCCAAGGCCGCCCTCGAGGCCGCCGGCGCCACCGTCGAACTCAAGTAACCAGGGAATTTAGGCGTCGGACCCGGTCGGATCGTTCGACCGGGTCCGCGCCGTTCCCGGGGTACTTGACCTCGGGGACGAAGTTGCCTAACGTGGCCGCAACCGCATCGCGGCCGCGTACCTTCTAGGGGGCGCTACTTGCGCGTGGCCCGCTCTAGCGACTAGAGTCGAAAGACCGTGCCCCTGCGTTCCTCTTCGTCGTCCCCTGTTGTCGTCGTTGCTGCTGCGCGCGGACGCGTTCTGCCTGGTTCACCCACCCACGACACGGAGGATTGACCGTTGACGTCTCGGTCCATTAGCCCGGAACGCTTTAATTTCTCAGCGCTGGGTGAAGCGTATCCGCTGCCCAACCTGCTCGAGATTCAGCGTGACAGTTTTGACCTGTTCATGCGGCAGGGGTTGCGCGAAGCCTTCGCGGCCATCTCGCCGATCACTGACTTCACCGGCCGTCTGAGCCTCGAACTCGAGTTCGACCCCGACGACGCCGACTTGAAGAGTCCGCCCAAGTTCACCGTCGAGGAGTGCCGCCAGCGCGCCACGACCTTCAGCCAGCCGATCTTCGTGCGCGCTCGCTTCCTCAACTCCGAGACCGGTGAGATCAAGGAGCAGACGGTCTTCATGGGGGACTTCCCCATCATGACCGAACAGGGCACCTTCATCATCAACGGCACCGAACGCGTGGTGGTCAGCCAGCTCGTGCGCTCACCGGGCGTGCTCTTCCAGCCCGGTAAGGACGAGAAGGTCGCCTTCGAAGGGACGATCCACCCGAGCCGCGGTGAGTGGCTGCAGGTCGACCTCGAGGAGAAGAAGAACAAGTCGGCCAACGCCGGCGCGCGAATCGCGCGCAAGCGCCGCGTCTCGATCTTCTCGCTGCTGCGCGCGCTGGACACGGCGATCGACGAGTCGTTCTTCGAGAAGTTCGTCGCCCACTTCGAGTTCCTCGAGGACCAGTACCACGCCGACTGGAAGAAGGCGCACGTCGAGATCGCGCGTCACATGGACAAGTACAACATCGAGGACAGCCCCGAGGGCTTCCAGCGCGCCAGCCAGGAGACCGCCTGGCTCGAGATCTATCGCCGCGCCCGTCCCGGCGAGGTCCAGACCGTCGAGGCCGCCCGACAGTACTTCGAGGGCGCCTTCTTCTCGGACAAGCGCTACGACCTGTCGCGCGTGGGCCGCTACAAGCTCGACCGCAAGCTCGGTGACGAGGTCGCCAAGAACGTCGAGCTCTTCGGCGACCTGCTCGAGCGACCGAACCCCGACCTGCACGTGTTGGCCAAGGCCGAGGTGCTCGCGACTGCGACCTACCTGCTCAACCTGGCGCGCGACCGCACCGCCAAGGAGACGACGTACCACATCGACGACCAGGACCACTTCGCTAACCGCCGCATCCGCAGCGTGGGCGAGCTGATCCAGAACGCCCTGCGCACGGGTCTGTCGCGCATGGAGCGCGTCGTGCGTGAGCGCATGAACACCCAGGACGTCGAGGCCATCGCGCCCCAGACCCTGATCAACATCCGCCCCGTGATGTCGGCCATCAAGGAGTTCTTCGCGACCTCCCAGTTGAGCCAGTTCATGGACCAGAACAACCCGCTGTCGGGCCTGACCCACAAGCGTCGTCTCTCGGCCCTGGGGCCGGGCGGTCTGTCGCGTGAGCGCGCGGGCCTCGAGGTCCGCGACGTCCACTCGTCCCACTACGGCCGCATGTGCCCGATTGAGACGCCCGAGGGCCCCAACGTGGGTCTGATCGGCTACCTCGCGAACTACGCCCGCATCAACGAGTACGGCTTCATCGAGACGCCCTACCGCGTCGTCGAGGGTGGCCGGGTCACCGGCGAGGTCCGATACTTCACCGCCGACGAAGAGGAGCGATTCGTCATCGCCCAGGCCAACACCGAGCTCGACGAGGCCGGCAACCTGCTGGCCGACCGGGTGCTCGTGCGTCGCGGTCCGGTCGGCACCGGCGTGCGCGTCGGTTCGTCGAACCGCTCGTCCTCGACGACCTCGGAGATCGACTTCGTCAAGCCCGACGAGGTCGAGCTGATGGACGTCTCGACCCGTCAGGTCATCTCGGTGGCGACGTCGTTGATCCCCTTCGTGGAGCACGACGACGCCCAGCGCGCCCTGATGGGCGCCAACATGCAGAAGCAGGCCGTGCCGCTGGTCATGCCCGAGGCCCCGTTCGTGGGTACCGGCATGGAGGCCCGCGCCGCGCTCGACTCGGGCGACGTGCTGATCGCCGAGGGCGAGGGCGTCGTGCGCTCGGTCTCGGGTGACCGCATCGTCGTGGAGTACGAGAAGCACGTCACGGACCGCTACGGCAACACGCTCGGCAAGAAGCAGTACAACCTCAACAAGTTCCGTCGTTCGAACCAGGACACGTCGATCAACCAGAAGCCCCTCGTCTTCGGTGGCGAGGTCGTCAAGGCCGGCGACCTGCTGGCCGACGGCACCTCGACCAGCCACGGTGAGCTCGCGCTCGGCAAGAACCTGCTCGTGGCCTACATGCCGTGGGAGGGCTTCAACTACGAGGACGCGATCATCCTGTCCGAGCGCCTGGTGCGCGACGACGTGTTGACCTCGATCCACGTCAAGGAGTACGAGATCGACGCGCGCGACACCAAGCTCGGCGCCGAGGAGATCACTCGGGACATCCCGAACCTCCCCGACGACATCCTCGCCGACCTCGACGACCGCGGCATCGTGCGCATCGGCGCCGAGGTCGAGCCCGGCGACATCCTCGTCGGCAAGGTCACGCCCAAGGGCGAGACCGAGCAGAGCCCCGAGGAGCGACTCCTGCGAGCGATCTTCGGGGAGAAGGCTCGCGAAGTGCGAGACACCTCCCTCAAGGTCCCCCACGGCGAGTCCGGCAAGGTGATCGACGTCAAGGTCTACAGCCGCGACGAAGACCACGAGATGCAGCCCGGGGTCAATCAGCTGGTGAAGGTCTACGTCGCCCAGAAGCGCAAGATCTCCGAGGGTGACAAGCTCGCCGGTCGACACGGCAACAAGGGCGTCATCTCCAAGGTGCTGCCCGAGGAGGACATGCCCTTCCTCGAGGACGGGACCCCGGTCGACATCATCCTGTCGCCGCTCGGCGTGCCGAGCCGCATGAACGTCGGCCAGGTCCTCGAGAGCCACCTGGGCTACGCCGCCCGTCACGGGTGGGCCGGCATCGAGGTCAACCCCGCGGTGGGCACGTCGGGCCACGACGACCAGCGCGACCCGGTGAACCGCCCCTACCGCAAGACCCGTCCGCGCACGGAGCCGGCCGTCTACGTGGCGACCCCGTCCTTCGACGGCGCCCACTGGGACGAGCGGGAGCGGGCCAAGGACAAGCCGACGATCCAGGAGACCTTCGCGACGCTCAACGTCGACGGCGCGCACGGGCAGCGACTGCTCGCGGGCGACAACGACGGCAAGGTCACCCTCTTCAACGGTCGCACCGGTGAGGCCTACGACAACCCGATCTCGGTCGGCTACGCGTACATCTTGAAGCTCGCCCACATGGTCGACGACAAGATCCACGCCCGCTCGACGGGTCCGTACTCGATGATCACGGCCCAGCCACTCGGTGGTAAGGCGCAGTTCGGTGGTCAGCGCTTCGGGGAGATGGAGGTCTGGGCCTTGGAGGCCTACGGCGCCGCCTACGCCCTGCAGGAGTTGCTCACCGTGAAGTCCGACGACATGAAGGGCCGCGAGCGCGCCTACGAGTCGATCGTCAAGGGTCAGAACCTGCCCGAACCCGGGATCCCCGAGTCGTTCAAGGTGTTGATCAAGGAAATGCAGTCGCTGTGTCTCAACGTCGAGGTGCGCGACAAGGTCGGCGCCCACGTCGACCTGGCCGACACCGAGGAGGACTTCTTCTCGGTGACCCGCGAACTGGGCATCGACATCAGTCGACCCGAGCGCGGCAGTGACGAAGAAGATGCCCGCCGTGCCGCCGAAAGGAAGTTGTCGTGAGTCCCCTCGACGTAAATCAGTTCAACGAGCTCTCGATCGGGCTCGCGACCGCCCAGAACATCCGCAGTTGGTCCTCGGGCGAGGTGAAGAAGCCCGAGACGATCAACTACCGGACCCTGCGCCCCGAGAAGGACGGGCTCTTCTGCGAGAAGATCTTCGGGCCCCAGAAGGCGTGGGAGTGCGCGTGCGGCAAGTACAAGCGGGTCCGTTTCAAGGGCATCGTCTGTGAGCGCTGCGGCGTCGAGGTCACCAGTGACAAGGTGCGCCGCGAGCGCATGGGCCACATCGCGCTGTCGGCGCCCGTGGTGCACATCTGGTACCTGCGCGGCACCCGTTCGTGGCTGGCCTACCTGCTCATGGGCACCGCGCCCAAGGAGGAGCTGAAGGCCAAGCAGCTCGAGAAGGTCATCTACTTCGCGGCCCACATGGTCACCTTCGTCGACGTCGACCGTCGCCACGAGGACCTGGCCGACCTGCGCCAGGCGCTGGCCGACGAGCTGCTCGAGATCGACGAGCGTGAGGCCACGGCCATCGAGAACAAGCTGCGCGACATCGAGTCGCGCGCCGAGAAGCTCGAGTCCGACGGCGCCAAGGAGTCCGAGCTGCGAGCCCTGCAGCGCGGGACCGAGAAGGAGCTCGACGCGGTGCGTACCCGCTTCGCCGAGGAGCGAGAACTCGCCCGTCAGTCCTTTGACACTTTCGAGGGCCTGCACTCCCGTCAGATCATCGAGGACGAGGTGCTGTACCGCGAGATGGAGTTCCGCTACGGCGAGTACTTCGAGGGCGGCATGGGCGCCAACGCGATCCTGCAGCTGATCGACCGGATGGACCTGGACGAAGAAGAGCGCGTGATGCGCGAGATGATCGACGCGAAGGACGGCCGCAAGCCGCTGAGCGCCCAGCGTCACGCGAAGTTCCTCAAGCGCCTGGCGATCGTCCAGTCCTTCAACCGCCGCGACGACCAAGGTCGCCGATTGAACGACCCGCGCGCGATGATCCTCGAGGCCGTGCCGGTCATCCCGCCCGACCTGCGCCCGATGGTCCAGCTCGACGGTGGCCGCTTCGCCACCAGCGACCTCAACGACCTCTACCGCCGCGTCATCAACCGCAACAACCGCTTGAAGCGGTTGCTCGACCTCGGCGCGCCCGACATCATTGTCAACAACGAGAAGCGCATGCTCCAAGAGGCCGTGGACGCCCTGTTCGACAACGGCCGTCGCGGCCGTCCGGTCGCCGGTCAGAGCGGTCGCCCGCTCAAGAGCCTCTCGGACATGTTGAAGGGTAAGCAGGGACGGTTCCGTCAGAACCTGCTCGGCAAGCGCGTCGACTACTCGGGCCGTTCGGTGATCGTCGTCGGACCACAGCTGAAGCTGCACCAGTGTGGCCTGCCCAAGATGATGGCCCTGGAGCTCTTCAAGCCCTTCGTGATGAAGCGGCTGATCGAGACCCAGGTCGCCCAGAACATCAAGAGCGCCAAGCGCATGGTCGAGCGTCGCAAGACGGTCGTCTGGGACGTGCTCGAAGAGGTCATCCGCGAGCACCCGGTGCTGTTGAACCGCGCGCCGACGTTGCACCGCCTGGGTATCCAGGCCTTCGAGCCAATTCTGGTCGACGGCAAGGCGATCCAGATCCACCCGCTGGTCTGCAAGGCCTTCAACGCGGACTTCGACGGTGACCAGATGGCCGTGCACGTGCCGCTGTCCGCCGAGGCGCAGGCCGAGGCGCGGGTCTTGATGCTCTCGACGAACAACATCTTCACCCCCGCGACCGGGCGACCGATCACCGAGCCGTCCCAGGACATGGTCTTCGGCGCCTACTACCTCACGTTGCCCTTCGACGTCGAGGTGGAGAACCCGCGGGTCTTCCGTCACGTCTTCGAGATCGAGAACGCGTTGGCCGACCACCAGATCGGGCTGCGCACGCCGATCGAGATCCGTCCCCAGGCCGACTCGTCGCTCGACCAGCGCCTCGAGGCCTCCGGCATCGAGTCCAACGGCTCGAGCCGCTCGCTCGTCACGTCCGCCGGTCGCGTCTTCTTCAACGAGGCGCTCCCGCGGGGCTTCCGCTACGTCAACGAGTTGATCGGCAAGAACGCGCGGCCCATCGGCACGATCGTCGAGGAGATCTCGGGCGGGTACAACCGCCAGGTCGTCGCCGAGTCGCTCGACGCCATCAAGTCGCTCGGCTTCCGCTTCGCCACCCAGTCCGGCTTGACGATCTCGATTGACGACGTCGTCACCACGGACGAGAAGGCCGCCATCCTCAACAAGTACGAGGAGCAGGCCGCCAAGGTCGAGACGAACTACCGACGGGGCGTCATCGTCGACGACGAGCGCCGTCAGCAGGAGATCGAGATCTGGACGAACGCGAACAAGGAGGTCGGTGACGCCACCGACCGCGCCATGAACGCCATCGCCGACAACCCGATCCGCATGATGGTCGATTCGGGCGCTCGAGGTAACAGCCAGCAGATCCGTCAGATCGCCGCCATGAAGGGCCTCGTGTCCAACCCGCGCGGTGAGATGATCCCTCGACCGATCAAGTCCTCGTTCCGCGAGGGTCTCTCGGTCCTCGAGTACTTCATCTCGACCCACGGCACCCGCAAGGGGTTGGGTGACACGGCGCTGCGCACCGCGGACTCGGGCTACCTGACCCGTCGACTCGTCGACGTCGCCCAGGAGCTCATCGTCAAGGAGTTCGACTGTCACACGACCCGCGGTATGTGGATCGAGCACGTCGCGCCCGACACCCGCGCCCAGCGCGCCCACCTCGAGACCAAGCTCTGGGGCCGCGTGGTCGCCGAGGACGTCACGTTGTCCGACGGGACGGTCTTCGAATCGGGCACGATGCTCATGATGGACGACGTCGAGCGGTTGCGCGACGACGAAGCGGTCACGCGCGTGCGGGTTCGCACCACCCTGACCTGCGACGCCGTGCAGGGCGTCTGCGCCGCGTGCTACGGCCTCTCCCTGGCCACCCACCAGCTCGTCGAGCTCGGTGAGGCCGTGGGCGTCATCGCCGCGCAGTCCATCGGTGAGCCGGGAACCCAGCTGACGATGCGGACCTTCCACTCCGGTGGTGTGACCGAGAGCGACATCACCCACGGCCTGCCGCGCGTGGTCGAGCTCTTCGAGGCCCGCACCCCCAAGGGCGCGGCCAAGGTGGCCGAGCACTCGGGGGTCGTACGCGTCGAGCTGATCGGCCGTGAACGCAAGGTCACCGTCGTCGGCAACGAGGGCGAGATCCAAGAGGAGTCCATCTCCATCGCCCGACACCTGCTCATCGAGGACGGCCAGGAGGTCGAGGTCGGCACGCCGCTCCACGACGGACCGCTCGACCCCAAGTTGATGATGAAGTTCCGCGGTACCCGCGAGACCCAGCAGTACCTCGTCGAAGAGGTCCAGAACGTCTACCGCGACCAGGGCGTGTCGATCCACGACAAGCACATCGAGTTGATCGTGCGTCAGATGACCCGGCGCGTCCAGATCGTGGACGCCGGTGACTCGCCGTGGCTGCCCGGGGCGATGATCGACGTCAAGCTGTTCAACGACACCAACGACGACCTCGAGGCGACCACCAAGGAGGTCGCCGACGGGCGCGCGCAGCTGATGGGGATCACCAAGGCCTCGCTGGCTACCGATTCGTGGCTGTCGGCCGCGTCGTTCCAAGAGACGACCCGGGTGCTCACCGAGGCCGCGATCGAGGGCAAGCGCGACCACCTGGTGGGGCTGAAGGAGAACATCATCATCGGCAAGCTGATCCCGGCCGGTTCGGGTCTGAGCTACTACGAACGCAAGCAACTGCGTCTGGAGATGCCCAACGCCGAACTGCTCCCGTCGTGGGTCCAGAAGTCGGACGACGAGATGGACTTGGCGAGCCTGCTCGGAGAGAACTACGAGGACAGCTTCAACGCCGACCTCGCCGCGTTCCAGAACATCGGCGCCAACTACGACGAGTCGGCACTGCCCGAGAATGACGCTCCCAACCCCGAAGACCAGTTGGGCGGCTCCCAGGCGATTTAGGCGGTTTGCCGTTGACGGCCGCCGTGTCGTAGAATTGACAGTCCGCGTGCCGACGTCGTCGGTCCGCCAAACGAAGTACATCGAGAAGAGGTTTCGCGTGCCCACCATCGCGCAACTGGTCCGCAAGGGCCGGCAGGACAAAGTATCCAAGACCAAGACGCCGGCGCTGAAGGGTGCGCCCCAGCGGCGCGGCGTGTGCACCCGCGTGCACACGGTCACGCCCAAGAAGCCGAACTCGGCGTTGCGCAAGGTGGCCCGTGTCCGACTCACCTCGGGCGTCGAGGTCACGGCCTACATCCCGGGCGTCGGCCACAACCTCCAGGAGCACTCGATCGTCCTGGTCCGCGGTGGTCGTGTCAAGGACCTCCCGGGTGTGCGTTACAAGATCATCCGCGGCGCGCTCGACACCTCGGGCGTGCGCGACCGCAAGCAGGCCCGTAGCCGCTACGGCGCCAAGAAGGAGAGCTAATGCCTCGCAAAGGACCCGCCGAGCGCCGTGAACTGGTCCCCGACCCGATCTACAAGTCGGTGCTGGTGACCCAGGTGACGAACAAGATCCTGGAGCGCGGCAAGCGCACGATCGCCGAGCGCATCGTCTACACCGCCCTGGAGACCGTCGAGCAGAAGGCCGGTGGCGACCCCGTCGCGACCCTGAAGCGCGCCCTCGAGAACGTACGTCCCGAGCTGGAGGTCCGCAGCCGCCGGGTGGGCGGGACGACCTACCAGGTCCCCGTCGAAGTCCGGCCCCGCCGGGCGACGACCCTGGCCATCCGCTGGCTCACCGACTTCGCCAAGAAGCGTCGGGAGAAGACGATGGCCGAGCGTCTCGCCAATGAGATCATCGACGCCGCCAACGGCGTCGGGGCGGCCGTCAAACGTCGCGAAGACATGGCCAAGATGGCCGAGTCCAACAAGGCCTTCGCGCACTACCGCTGGTAACGAGAGAGATAACCCGATCACTATGACCGCACGCGAAATCCCGCTGGATAAGGTTCGCAACATTGGCATTATGGCGCACATCGACGCCGGTAAGACCACGACGACCGAACGGATCCTGTTCTACACGGGCAAGAACTACAAGATCGGCGAGGTCCACGAGGGCGCCGCGACCATGGACTGGATGGTCCAGGAGCAAGAGCGCGGCATCACCATCACCTCGGCCGCGACCACCTGTTACTGGGACGGCCACCGGATCAACATCATCGACACCCCCGGCCACGTCGACTTCACGGTCGAGGTCGAGCGCTCGCTGCGGGTGCTCGACGGCGCCGTGGCGGTCTTTGACGCCGTGGCGGGCGTGGAGCCCCAGACCGAGACGGTCTGGCGCCAGGCCAACAAGTACCACGTGCCGCGCATCTGCTTCGTGAACAAGATGGACCGCGTCGGGGCCGACTTCTTCCGGTGCGTCGACATGATCGCCGACCGCCTCGACTGCGTGCCCGCGGTCATCCAGTTGCCGATCGGTGCCGAATCGAACTACCAGGGACTGATCGACCTCACGACGATGAAGGCCCTGATCTGGCACGACGACGACCGGGGCGAGAACTACGACGAGGTAGCAATCCCCGAGGAGCTTCGCGCCCAGGCCGAGGAGTACCACACGATCCTGCTCGACGTGCTGACCACGTTCGACGACGAGCTCATGGAGAAGGTGCTCGGCGAAGAGACGATCACCCCCGAGGACATCCGCCGGGCGCTGCGCGTGGGCACCCTCGAGAACCACTGCGTGCCGATCCTCAACGGGACCGCCTTCAAGAACAAGGGCGTCCAGCCGATGCTCGACGCCGTCGTGAACTACCTGCCCTCGCCGGTGGACCTGCCCCCGACCCAGGGGACCAAGCCCGGCAAGGACGAGGTCGTGGAGCGCAAGCCCAGCGACGACGAGCCCTTCTCGGCGCTCGCCTTCAAGATCATGACCGACCCCTACGTCGGCAAGCTGACCTACCTGCGCGTCTACTCGGGCTCCCTCGACAAGGGCGAGACGGTCGTCAACACGACCAAGGGCATGAAGAAGGAGCGGTTGGGCCGTCTGCTGTTGATGCACGCGAACAACCGCGAGGACCTCGACACGATCCGCACCGGTGACATCGTCGCCGCGGTCGGCTTGAAGCAGGTCACGACGGGCGACACGCTGTCGGACACCTCGAGTCCGGTCCAGCTCGAGACCCTGACCTTCCCCGAACCGGTCATCCACGTCGCCGTCGAGCCCAAGACCAAGGCCGACCAGGAGAAACTCGGCAAGGCGCTCTACGCGCTCTCCGAGGAGGACCCGACCTTCCGCGTGCGCACCGACGAAGAGACCGGCCAGACGGTCATCTCGGGCATGGGCGAGTTGCACCTCGAGGTGCTGGTCGACCGGATGCTTCGCGAGTTCTCGGTGGACGCCAACGTCGGTAAGCCCCAGGTGGCCTACCGCGAGACGATCCGCAAGAAGGTCGAGAAGGTCGAAGAGAAGTACGTCCGCCAGACCGGTGGCAAGGGCCAGTACGGCCACGTCGTGATCACCCTGGAGCCCACCGGCCCCGGCGGCGGCTACGAGTTCGTCGACGAGATCACCGGCGGCGTGATCCCCAAGGAGTACATCCAGCCGGTCAACCAGGGCATCACCGAGGCGCTGACCTCGGGCGTGCTCGCCGGCTACCAGGTCGTCGACGTGCGCGTGCGACTCACCTTCGGCAGCTACCACGACGTGGACTCCTCGGAGATGGCCTTCAAGATCGCCGGGTCGATCGCGGTGAAGAAGGCCGCCCGTCTGGCCAACCCCGTCCTGTTGGAGCCGGTCATGGCCGTGGAGGTCGTGACCCCCGAGGACTACATGGGCGACGTCATCGGTGACCTTTCGAGTCGGCGTGGCCGGATCGAGGGCATGGAGCAGAGGGGCAACAGCCAGGCAATACGCGCGCTGGTGCCACTGGCCGACATGTTCGGCTACGCTACTGACCTGCGCTCGCGCACCCAGGGGCGCGCGACGTACACCATGCAGTTCCACTCGTACGCGGAAGTCCCAGACGCGATCGCCAAGGAGATCGTCGCGAAGGCCACTGGCGCGTAGGAGGCTGGGCAACCAGTGCATACCAGGTCCAAACCGTCGTCGGGGCGGGCCGCAAGAAACCAGACGAGTCCACCGCGGGCCCGTCACGAGAGAGAAAGTTAGTCCCCGACAATGGCAAAGCAGAAGTTCGAGCGCACGAAGCCGCACGTCAACATTGGCACGATGGGTCACATCGACCACGGCAAGACCACGTTGACGGCCGCGATCACCAAGGTACTGTCCACCCGTCTGCCCGGCACGGCGTTCACGCCGTTCGACCAGATCGACAAGGCCCCCGAGGAGCGCCAGCGCGGTATCACGATTTCGATCGCCCACGTTGAGTACGAGACGGCGAACCGTCACTACGCCCACGTCGACATGCCCGGTCACGCCGACTACGTCAAGAACATGATCACGGGCGCCGCCCAGGTCGACGGCGCCATCCTGGTCGTCTCGGCGACCGACGGCCCGATGCCCCAGACGCGCGAGCACGTCCTGCTCGCCCGCCAGGTCGGCGTTCCCTTCATCGTGGTGGCCCTGAACAAGGCCGACATGGTCGAGGACGAGGAACTGCTCGAGCTCGTCGAGATGGAAGTGCGCGAGCTGTTGACCAGTTACGACTTCCCCGGTGACGACACCCCGATTGTGCGCGTGTCGGCTCTGAAGGCCCTCGAAGGCGACGAGGCCTGGGGCGACAAGGTCATGGAGCTCATGGACGCCGTGGACTCCTACATCCCCGAGCCCCAGCGCTCGACGGACAAGCCGTTCCTCATGTCCATCGAGGACGTGATGTCCATAACCGGTCGCGGCACCGTGGTGACCGGCAAGGTCGAGCAGGGCATCGTGAAGGTCGGCGACGAAGTCGAGATGGTGGGCCTGCGCCCGACCACCAAGACGACGGTCACCGGTATCGAGATGTTCCGCAAGTTGCTCGACCAGGGCCAGGCCGGCGACAACCTCGGCGCCCTGCTTCGCGGCACGAAGAAGGAGGACGTCGAGCGCGGCCAGGTGCTGTGCAAGCCCGGCTCGATCACGCCCCACACCGTCTTCGAGGCCTCGGTCTACGTCTTGACCAAGGAAGAGGGCGGCCGTCACAAGCCGTTCTTCGCGAACTACCGTCCGCAGTTCTACTTCCGCACCACCGACGTGACCGGCACCATCGAACTGCCCGCCGGCACCGAGATGGTCATGCCCGGTGACAACACCGAGATGGTCGTGACCCTCGGCAAGCCGATCGCCATGGAAGAGGGTCTGACCTTCTCCATCCGCGAGGGTGGTCGTACCGTGGGTTCGGGCCGCGTCACGAAGATCGTGAAGTAGTCGTGGCCGACAACCGTCAAATGATCCGGATCCGGCTGAAGGCCTTCGACCACGGAGTCCTCGACCAGTCAACGGCGAAGATCGTCCAGACGGTCGAACGGACCAACGCCCGCGTCCAGGGACCGGTGCCGCTGCCGACCGAGACCCACCGGTACACGGTGGTTCGCGGTCCCCACAAGCACAAGGACAGCCGCGAGCACTTCGAGATGCGCGTGCACAAGCGCCTGCTCGACATCGTTGACCACACGGCCAAGACGGTCGACTCGCTCCAGCGACTCGACCTGCCCGCCGGCGTGGACATCGAGATCAAGATTCGTCAAGGTTGACCCGTCGACCCCGTCGGCGCCTTTGCGCCGGCGGGGTCCGATGGTGTACGGTAGGTAGCCCGCCTTACGGGGTGGGAAAAGTGATGTGTTCAGTTGCCTCCTCGGAGGGACGCTGAACCGAACCAGTCGAGCGCTCCGTTCGGGTTTATCACCTGAACGGAGCGTCTGTGTGTCGGGAACCGACGCTCAGAACAGCAGAGAGAGGCAAACGTGGCGACCAAAGCGATCGTCGGCGAGAAGGTGGGCATGACCCAGATCTGGGACGACCAGAACCGGGCCATTCCCGTCACGGTGGTACGGGTGAGCCCGGCCCGCGTCGTCCAGGTGAAGACCCCCGAGAAGGAGGGCTACAGCGCCGTCCAGGTGACCTGGGGTACCCGTCGGGCCAGCACCCTGACCAAGCCCGAGCTGGGGCACTTCGAGAAGGCCGGCGTGGCCCCGGGCACCAAGCTCGTCGAGCTACGCCTCGACGACGTCTCGGGTTACGTCGTGGGTCAGGAGATCCTGGCGAGCGCCTTCGAGAAGGGCGAGAAGATCGACGCCACCGCCGTCTCCAAGGGCAAGGGCTTCGCCGGTGGCATGAAGCGCCACAACTTCAAGGGCCAGGGCCACGCGCACGGTAACCACAAGCACCACCGTGCGCCGGGCTCCATCGGCGCCTGTTCGACCCCGGGTCGCGTGTTCAAGGGCACGCGCATGGCCGGTCGGATGGGTGGCGGCCAGGTGACCACCACCAACCTCGAGGTGATCGGCGTCGACGTCGAGCGTCACCTCGTCCTGGTCAAGGGGGCCGTCCCCGGTCCCCGCGGCGGCGTCGTGGTGCTGCGCACCTCGGTGAAGAACCCGATGAAGGCCGGAGGTCTGCGATGAGCGACGTCTTTACCCTGCGCGGACCGGTCAAGAAGGACCGACCCGAGCCCGTCGCGCGCAGCGTCGCGCGGCGCAGCCTCGACGGCGCGACCCTGGACACGGTCGAGCTGGAGCCCACGATCTTCGGCATCGAGCCGAACATGGCCGTGCTGCACCAGGTGGTGACGGCCCAGCTCGCCGCGAAGCGGTCCGGCACCCAGTCCACCAAGACCCGCAAAGAAGTCCGCGGTGGTGGCAAGAAGCCGTTCCGCCAGAAGGGCACCGGCGGGGCCCGTCAGGGCACGATCCGTGCGCCGCACTACCCGGGCGGTGGTATCGCGCTCGGACCCAAGCCGCGCAAGTACGACCAGAAGACGCCCAAGAAGATGATCCGACTCGCGCTCTACTGCGCGCTGTCGGACCGCGCGAGTGAGTCGCGCGTCGCCCTGATCGACTCCTTCGACGCCTGGAGTGAGCCCAAGACCAAGTCGGCGCTCGCCGCGCTCGGTGCGCTGGGCCTCGACGGCAAGGTCCTCGTGGTCCTGAGCCGCGAAGACGCCGTCGCGTTCTTCTCGTTCAACAACCTCGACCACGTCAAGACCATCGACGCCGGCGAGATCAACGCATACGACGTGCTCGAAGCGGACTGGGTGCTCTTCACCGACGCCACGCTGCCGCGGGCCAAGGAGGACAACTGATGCGCGACGCCATGAGCATCCTGATTCGCCCGGTCGTCTCCGAGAAGACCTACGCCCTGATGGACCGGGGCACCTACGTCTTCGTCGTGGACCCGCGGGCCACCAAGATCGACGTGCGTAACGCCGTCGAGCAGGCCTTCAACGTGAAGGTCGTCAACGTCAACACGCTCAACCGCAAGGGCAAGTCGACCCGCAACCTGCGCACCGGGGTGCGCGGATCGCGTCCCGGCTCCAAGCGCGCCATCGTCACCCTGCGCCAGGGCGACACGATCAACCTCTTCGAGAACTAAGGAACGCCATGGCACTGCGTCACCGTAAACCAACGAGCCCGGGCCGCCGGTTCCAGACGGTCTCGGACTTCGTCGAGATCACCAAGGACCGCCCCGAGAAGTCGCTGCTGGCGCCCAAGCCCCGTACGGGTGGACGCAACAGCTACGGCCGCAAGACGTCGCGTCACCGCGGCGGTGGCCACAAGCAGCAGTACCGCATCATCGACTTCAAGCGCAACAAGGACGGCGTACCAGCCACGGTCGCGGCGATCGAGTACGACCCGAACCGCTCGTGCCGCATCGCCCTGCTGCACTACGCCGACGGCGAGAAGCGCTACATCCTGGCCGCCCAGGGACTCAAGGTCGGCGACGTCGTCGCCTCCGGTCCCAAGGCCGACATCCGCACGGGCAACGCCCTGCCGATGCGATTCATCCCGACCGGTTCGACCGTGCACAACGTCGAGTTGCGCCCCGGTGGCGGCGGCAAGATGGCGCGCAGCGCCGGCATGAGCGTCCAGTTGGTCGCCAAGGATGGCGGTTTCGCCACCCTGCGCCTGCCCTCGACCGAGATGCGCCGCGTCCCGATCGACTGCCGCGCCACCCTCGGTGAGATCGGCAACTCCGAGCACGAGCTCATCAAGGTCGGCAAGGCCGGTCGAAACCGCTGGAAGGGCATTCGTCCCCAGACCCGCGGTGTGGCCATGAACCCCGTCGACCACCCCCTCGGTGGTGGTGAGGGCAAGACCTCGGGTGGACGTCACCCGGTCTCGCCGTGGGGTCAGCCAGAAGGTCGTACGCGTTTGCCGAAGTCCTCGGACGCGCTCATCATTCGTCGTCGTCGCGGACGCGGATCGCGGAGGTAGGAAATGTCACGTAGCTTGAAGAAGGGTCCGTTCATCGACGCCCACCTGTTGAAGAAGGTGGATGCGATGAACGCGGCCAACGAGAAGAAGGTCATCAAGACCTGGAGCCGTCGATCGACCGTCATCCCCGACATGGTGGGGCACACCTTCGCCGTCCACGACGGCCGTCGCCACGTGCCGGTCTTCGTGAACGAGTCGATGGTGGGACACAAGCTCGGCGAGTTCGCCCCGACGCGGACGTTTAAGTTCCACGCGGGCCAGGAAAAGACGGGTAGGCGATAATGACCGGTCCCAAGACCAACGAGCGTCCCGGCACCCGGGCGGTGCTGCGGGGGTACCACATGTCGGCCAGCAAGGCCCGCGTGGTGCTGAACCTGATCCGCGGTGAGGACGTGAAGACGGCCCGCGAGATCCTCGCGCTCACCAGCCGCGAGGCGGCCGACGTGGTCGGCAAGGTGCTCGCTTCGGCGGTCGCCAACGCCGTGAACAACGACGGCTTGTCCGCCGATGAGCTGTACGTGTCGGCGGCCTTCGCCGACGAGGGCGTGACGATGAAGCGCTTCTCGCCCCGGGCGCGCGGACGGGCGGGACAGATCCTGAAGCGCGCCTGCCACATCACGGTGATCGTGTCACGGCTCGAGGAGGATCGCCTCGAGGTGCTGCGCGCCGCGCGCAACGCGCAGGCCACGGCTTCGCGGAGCCGACGGGTGGCGTCCTCGCGCAAGCGGGCCGACCAGCAGGCGAGTCTGAACAAGCGCGAAGCGGCCCAGGAGGCCGAGGCGCTCGAGGAGAACGAGGCCGTCGAGGCGGTCGAGACCGACGTCGTGACCGACGTGAACACCGACGTTGTTGAAGCTACGACCGACGAGACGACCGATGAGGCGCTCGCGACCGACGAGGCGACCGAGGTCGTCGAGACCGAAGAGACGGAGAAGTAAATGGGTCAGAAGGTAAATCCCTACGGATTCCGTCTCGGCATCACGACCGACTGGAAGTCGCGTTGGTTCAAGGAGAAGGGCTACAAGGAGCTCGTCGTCGAGGACTGGAAGATCCGCGACTACCTGACCCGTCAGCTCGAGAGCGCCGCGGTGAGCCGCATCGAGATCGAGCGCAACTCTGACCGCATCCGCGTCGACATCCACACCGCCCGGCCGGGCATCGTGATCGGTCGACGGGGCGGCGAGGCCGACCGGTTGAAGAAGGACCTGGAGAAGATCACCGGGCAGAAGAACAAGATCTCGTTGAACATCCAAGAGATCAAGCAGCCCGAACTCGACGCGGCGCTGATCGCCCAGGGGATCTGTGACCAGTTGATCCGTCGCGTGGCCTTCCGCCGGGCGATGAAGCGCGGCATCCAGACCGTGCAGAAGGCCGGCGCGCTGGGCGTGAAGATCCAGGCCTCGGGTCGACTCGGCGGCGCGGAGATGTCGCGCCGGGAGTCCTACCGCGAGGGTCGCGTCCCGCTGCACACGCTGCGCGCGGACATCGACTACGGCTTCCGCGAGGCTCGTACCTCGACTGGGCGCATCGGCGTCAAGGTGTGGATCTACAAGGGCGACATCCTGCCCTACCAGTTGACGAACGACGAGAAGATCGTGCGCGAGGCCGCGATGGCCGCCGGCGACGCC
Source organism: Acidimicrobiaceae bacterium RAAP-2 (assembly GCA_001443545.1). Lineage (GTDB taxonomy): Bacteria > Actinomycetota > Acidimicrobiia > Acidimicrobiales > RAAP-2 > RAAP-2. Next base: position 48,099 of record LMAD01000003.1, on the reverse strand, counting down.
GTCCCGGTCGCCGCCGGTGCGCCGCCCAAGGGCGTCGTGCGCGCCGGTGGTGGACGCCGTCGCGCCGCCGAGGTTGAGGTGGAGACCCCCGTCGCGCCGGTCGTCGTCGAGGCGCCGCCGGTCGACCTGCTGGTCGCCCCCGAGGACGTCGAACGTCGGCTGAGCGTCGAAGAGGAGATCGAGCGTCGTACGGCGCAAGATCACACCGACACGCCGCACTTTCGAAAGGACGTGGAGTAATCATGTTGATGCCCCGCAAGGTGAAGCACCGCAAGCAGCAGCGCGGCCGCATGACCGGGATGGCCAAGGGCGGCACGGAGCTGATCTTCGGTGACTTCGGGATCCAGGCGCTCGAGGCTGGGTGGATCACCGCCCGTCAGATCGAGGCGGCCCGTATCGCGATGACCCGTCACGTCCGTCGTGGTGGCAAGGTGTGGATCCGGGTCTTCCCGGACAAGCCGGTCACCCAGAAGCCGGCCGAGACCCGCATGGGTTCGGGCAAGGGCAACCCCGAGTTCTGGGTCGCCGTGGTCAAGCCCGGTCGCGTCATGTTCGAACTCGGTGGGGTCGACGAGACCCTGGCCCGCGCCGCCATGGAGCGCGCGATTCAGAAACTGCCCATCAAGGCGAAGTTCGTCGTGCGTCCCGGGACGCACGGCACCCCGGAGGTGACGATCTAATGGCCAAGACCAGTGAGCGCCGAGCCGAGCTACGTCAGCTCGGCGACAACGAGCTCCTGGAGCGTCTCGGTGAGACGCGTCGGGAGTTGTTCAACCTCCGGTTCCAGCTGGCCACCGGCCAGTTGGACGACTCCGCGCGGCTGCGCGAAGTGCGCAAGGACATCGCGCGACTCGCCACCTTCGTGCGCGAGCGTGAGATCGCGGCCGCCGAGGCCCAGGAAGCAGGTGAGTGATGACTGACGAGACCAACCCAGTGACTCGCGTGAACCCCCGCAAGGTCCGTGAGGGCATCGTCGTGTCGGACAAGATGAACGCGACGCTGGTCGTGGCCGTGAACGAGCGGGTGAGCCACCCCCGGTACGGCAAGACGGTCCAGCGCACGAAGAAGCTCTACGTGCACGACGGCGCGAACGAGGCCAAGGTCGGCGACCGGGTCCGGGTCCAAGAGACCCGTCCGTTGTCGAAGCTGAAGCGGTGGCGTCTGACCGAGATCGTGGAGCGTGCGCGATGATCCAGCAGGAATCCCGACTCAAGGTGGCCGACAACTCGGGCGCCAAGGAAGTGCTGTGCATTCGCGTGCTCGGCGGGTCGAGGCGTCGCTACGCCTCGATCGGCGACGTCTTCATCGCGACGGTGAAGGACGCCATCCCGGGCGCCGCGGTCAAGAAGGGCGACGTGGTCCGCTGCGTCGTCGTGCGCACCGCCAAGGAGAAGCGTCGTCCCGACGGTTCGTACATTCGCTTCGACGAGAACGCGGCCGTGCTGATCAACGACCAGCTCCAGCCCCGAGGCACCCGTATCTTCGGGCCCGTCGGCCGTGAGCTGCGCGACAAGAAGTTCATGCGAATCATTTCGCTGGCGCCGGAGGTGTTGTAATGAAGATTCGTAAGGGTGACGACGTGCTCGTGGTCGCCGGCAAGTTCCGTGGCGAGCGAGCGATGGTCGAAGAGGCGATGCCCCAGACCGACCGAGTGGTGCTCGACGGGCTGAACATCGCCAAGCGCCACACGAAGCAGACCGGGGCCATGATGCAGGCCGGGATCATCGACAAGTTGATGCCGCTGCACGTGTCGAACGTCGCACTGTGGTGTGACGCGCACAAGGGGCCGGCCAAGGTCGGCTTCGCGGACGCCGACGGCACCAAGGTGCGCGTCTGCCGTAAGTGTGGGGAGGCGCTGTGAGCGTACGTCCACGTCTCAAGACCCGCTACGACGAGGAGATCCGCGCGGCGCTGCAGACCGAACTCGGTCTGGCCAACGTCATGCAGGTCCCTCGACTCGAGAAGATCGTCCTGAACTCGGGCGTCGGGCGGGCAACCCAGCAGGCGTCACTGCTCGAGGGCGCCCAGCGCGACCTCGAGCTCATCACGGGCCAGAAGCCGATCGTGACCCGGGCCAAGAAGTCGATCGCGAGCTTCAAGCTCCGTGAGACCCAGCCCATCGGGGTCAAGGTCACCCTGCGCGGTGATCGGGCGTGGGAGTTCTTCGACCGGCTCATCAGCCTGGCCATCCCGCGTATCCGCGACTTCCGCGGTCTGTCGCCCAAGTCCTTCGACGGGCACGGGAACTACACCTTTGGCATCAACGACCAGTTGATCTTCCCCGAGATCGACTACGACAAGATCGATACGCCACGTGGTTTCGACATCACGATCGTCACCACGGCCGCGACCGACGAGCAGGGTCGCGCGTTCTTGCGCGCCTACGGCTTCCCCTTCAAGCAGGAGACTCGATAGACATGGCGAAGAAGTCGCTTCGAATCAAGCAGCAGCAGACCCCCAAGTTCTCGACGCGCGCCTACACGCGCTGCGAGCGGTGCGGCCGGCCCCGCTCGGTGTACCGCAAGTTCGGGCTCTGCCGCATCTGTCTGCGCCAAATGGTGCACGCGGGTGAAGTGCCGGGCGTCACCAAGGCGAGCTGGTAGGAGAACTCATGACGATGACTGACCCGATCGCCGACATGCTCACGCGTATTCGCAACGCGAACGCGGCCATGTTCGACCACGTCTCAATGCCGAGCTCGAAGCTGAAGGAGAATCTCGCCACGTTGCTGCAACGCGAGGGCTTCATCTCCAGCTTCACGGTGACCCGTACCGAAGGCAAGCCCGGGGCAACCCTGCGCATCGAGCTGAAGTACTCAGCCGACCGCAAGAAGACCATCGTGGGCCTGAAGCGCGTCTCCAAGCCCGGTCTGCGTATCTACAAGAAGTCCGACCAAATGCCCAAGGTGCTCGGTGGCGTGGGGGTGGCCGTCGTCTCGACGAGCCACGGTCTCATGACCGACCGGGAGGCCCGCAAGGCCAAGTTGGGCGGCGAGGTGCTGTGTTATGTCTGGTAACCAGCCCGTGAATCACCAGGAGGAAGCACATGTCGCGCATCGGTCGTAACCCGATCACGGTCCCCTCGACGGTTACCGTCGACGTGGTCGACAGCGTGGTGACGGTCGCCGGGCCCAACGGGACGATGTCGCGTTCCCTGCCCGACGGGATCACGATCACCCGCGAGGGCGACGTGCTCGCCGTCGAGCGGCGCAACGACGAGACCCAGTACCGCGCGCTGCACGGGCTGACCCGCACGCTGGTCGCCAACATGGTGGTCGGCGTGACGACGGGCTGGACCAAGGAGCTCGAGATCATCGGCGTCGGCTACCGCGCCGCCGCCGCGGGTTCGGACGCCCTGGACCTGTCGCTCGGCTTTAGCCACCCCGTCAAGTTCACCGCCCCCGCGGGCGTGACCTTCGAGGTCCCCTCGCCGACCCGCGTGGTCGTCAAGGGCGCCGACAAGGAGGTCGTCGGCCAGGTGGCCGCGACCATCCGCAAGATTCGTAAGCCCGAGCCCTACAAGGGCAAGGGTGTGCGCTACCTCGGTGAGAAGGTACTGCGCAAGGCTGGAAAGGCGGCCAAGTAATGGCTCGTACGACTCGTGAACTTCGCCAACGGCGCCACCGTCGGCTGCGCAAGCACCTGGCCGGTACGGCCGAGCGCCCGCGCGTCGCGGTGAGCCGCACTAATCGGCACATCTCGGCCCAGATCATCGACGACGGGAGCGGTCGGACCCTGGCCGCGGCCTCGTCGGTCGAGGCCTCGTTGCGCACGGTCTCGGGTGGCAACGTCGAGGGCGCCAAGGCCGTCGCGGCGGTGCTCGCCGAGCGCGCCCAGGCCGCCAACATCACCACCGTGGTCTTCGACCGTGGTGGATTCGACTACCACGGGCGGGTCGCCGCCTTCGCCGACGCGCTGCGTCAGGCCGGACTGGAGTTCTAATGGATCTGGAACAGTACGAAGAGCGGACCATCAAGGTCAATCGCGTCTCCAAGGTCGTCAAGGGTGGTCGTCGGTTCTCCTTCACCGCGCTGATGGTGATCGGTGACGGCAACGGCCACGTCGGTCTCGGATACGGCAAGGCCAAGGAGGCCGGGTTGGCCGTGCAGAAGGGTCTCGAAGAGGCTCGCAAGAACATCTTCGAGGTGCCCCTGGCCGGTTCGACGATCGTCTACCCGGTGATCGGCAACTCCGGGGCTGGTCGGGTGCTGATGAAGCCCGCCGCACCCGGTACCGGGGTCATCGCCGGCGGGGCCGCGCGGGCCATCCTCGAGATGGCCGGCGTCAAGGACATCATCGCCAAGTCGTTGGGTTCGTCCAACGGCATCAACGTCGCCCACGCGACGATCGAGGGGCTCAAGCAGTTGCGTCGCCCCGAGCTCATCGCCTCCCAGCGCGGTCGCGCCCTCGACGAGGTCATCCCGTCGGGAACGTTGCGGGCCTACCGCGAGCGTCAGCGTGAGGGTGACCTGTTCAAGACGGAGACGACTCATGGCTAAGTTGAAGGTGACCCAAGTCCGTTCGTCGATCGCCACCAAGCCCAAGCACCGCGGCACGCTGCGCGCGCTCGGGCTGCGCGGCATCGGCCAGTCCAACGTGCTCCCCGACCGTCCCGAGATTCACGGGATGATCGCCCGGGTGCCGCACCTGATCACCGTGGAAGAGGTGGCTGAATGAAGTTGCACGATCTCAAGGCCCCCGCGGGCTCCAAGCATCGCAAGAAGATCGTCGGTCGCGGTATCGGTGGACACGGTGGCAAGACCGCCGGCCGTGGCACCAAGGGTCAGAAGGCCCGCCGCCAGATTCCCGCCGGCTTCGAGGGTGGCCAGCTGCCCCTGATGCAGCGCATCCCGAAGCTGAAGGGTTTCACGAACCCCTTCCGCGTGGAGTACACGCCGGTCAACCTCGACGCGATCACCGCGCTCGGGGCCGCCGTGATCACGCCCGAAGTGCTCGTGGCCAACGGCCTCGTGCGCAAGCATGACCTGGTCAAGGTGCTCGGCCGTGGCTCGCTCGCAGGTGCGGTCTCGGTCTCGGCGCACGGGTTCTCGGCGTCGGCGCGCAGCGCCATCGAGGCCGCCGGCGGCAGCGTCACGGTCTTGGACAAGCCATTCGCGGTGCGTCCACCGGCGTCCGGCAACCAGCACCAGAACCGCTAGGGCGTCGCCGTGCTGCGTCGACTCGGGAACATCTTTCGCGTACCGGACCTTCGCAACAAGGTCATCTTCACCATCGCGATCATCTGCCTCTACCAGTTAGGCGCCAACCTCCCCATCCCCGGGGTCAGTTGGTCCCAGGTCCAAGTGCTACAGACCAAGGCCGGCGCCAGTGGCGTCCTCGGGTTCTTGAACCTGTTCAGCGGCGGGGCTCTCACCCGCCTCGCGGTCTTCGGACTCGGGGTCATGCCCTACATCACGAGCTCGATCGTGATCCAGTTGCTCACGACGGTCATCCCCAAGTTGACCGAGTGGCGCGACCAGGGCGCGGTCGGTGAGAAGCGGATCACCCAGACGACGCGGTACCTGACGATCGGCCTGGCCCTGCTGCAGTCGACGGGGCTGATCTACGCCTTCCACGGCCACGACCAGGCACTCCTCGGCTTCAACATCGACCTGATTCCCCGGTTCACCGTCTGGCTCGGCCTCTTCATGGTGGCGATCATGACCGCCGGTACGGCCTTCGTGATGTGGCTCGCCGAGCTGATCACCCAACGCGGGGTCGGCCAGGGCATGAGCCTCTTGATCTTCGCCAACGTGGTCGCTGGTCTGCCCTCGGGCGGACGGGCCGTCTACGCCGAAGGCGGACCGGTCAAGTTCTACACGATGGTGGTGGTCTCGATCGCGCTGCTGGTGCTCATCGTCTTCATGGACAACGGCCAGCGACGGATCCCGGTGACCTTCGCCCGACGGGTCGTCGGGCGCAAGGAGATGGGCGGGAACTCGACGTACATCCCCTTGAAGGTCAACCAGTCCGGCGTGATCCCGATCATCTTCGCCTCGTCGGTGCTCTACATCCCGGTCCTGTTGTCCAACATCGTGCCGTGGACGGGCTTCCAGCACTTCGTGAACTCCTCACTTCAGCCCACCAACTTCGTCTACATCATCTCGGACTTCGTGCTGATCCTGGCCTTCACGTTCTTCTACGTGTACATCGCCTTCGAGCCGCACCAGCAGGCCGAGTTGCTGCGCCAGCAGGGCGGCTTCGTGCCAGGCATCCGTCCGGGACTGCCGACCGAGAAGTACTTCGCCAAGATGCTCTCGCGCATCACCACGGTCGGCGCGGTCTTCCTCGCCGGCGTCGCGGTGGTGCCCGCGATTCTGATGGCGTTGTGGAACATCAACCGCTTCCCGTACTACGGCGTCACCTTGCTGATCGCGGTGGGCGTCGCGCTCGAGACGATGCGCCAGATCGACAGCCAGCTGATGATGCGCAACTACGAGGGATTCCTCAAGCGCTGATCATGGGCCGACTAATCCTCGTCGTCCTGGGTAAACAGGGAGCCGGAAAGGGCACCCAGTGCAAGCGGCTGGCCGAACGGTACTCGATTCCCCACGTGTCGACCGGGGACATGCTGCGCGCGGCCGTGAAGGCTGGTACGCCGGTCGGTCGCGACGTCGCCGCCGTGCTCGAGGCCGGCGAGCTCGTCTCGGACGACCTGGTGAACCGATTGGTCGAGGAGCGTTTCGCCCAATCCGACGCGGCCGCCGGTGCCCTGCTCGACGGCTTTCCGCGCACCTTCGCCCAGGCCGAGGCGCTCGAGACCATCCTCGGCGAGGACGGCGTCAAACTCTGCGTGAACCTCGACGTGCCCGTCGAGCTGGTGGCCCAGCGACTCTCGGCCCGTCGCGTCTGCGTCGAGTGCGGGGCGATCTACACCGACACCGACCCCGAAGCCGTCTCGGGCCGCTGCTCGGTCTGCGGGGGCAGCGTGGTCCAGCGCGCCGACGACCGGCCCGAAGCGATCCGCAGTCGGCTCGAGGCCTACGAGCGTGACACGGCGCCGCTGCTCGACTTCTATCGTGATCGAGACCTGTTGGTGAGCGTCGACGGCGCTCGCGCCCCCGACGAGGTCACGGCCGCCATCGTCGCGGTGATCGACGAACGGTTCGCGTCGTGAGGCGTTCGCCCGACGAGCTGGCCAAGATGCGCAAGGCCGGACGCGTCGTGGCCGAGATCCACGAGGCCACGCGCGCCGCGATCCGCCCGGGCGTGACCACGGCCCAACTCAACGAGGTCGCCGCGGCGGTGCTCGAGAAGCGCCAGGCCCGTTCCAACTTCCTCGGCTACCACGGCTTTCCCGCGGTCATCTGCACGAGCCCCAACGACATGATCGTCCACGGGATCCCCGGCGACGTGGTGCTGGTCGAGGGCGACATCATCTCGGTGGACTGCGGGGCCATCGTCGAGGGCTACCACGGCGACGCCGCCTACACGGCCGGGGTGGGCGAGATCAGCGCGCAGGCCCGCCGACTGATCGAGGTGACCGAGCGTTCGCTCTGGGCCGGCATCGACCAGCTGGTCGTCGGCAACCGGCTCCACGAGGTCGGCCGGGCCGTCCAACGGGTCGCCGAAGCGGCCGGCTACGGCGTGGTGCGCGAGTACGTGGGCCACGCCATCGGCACGGAGATGCACGAGAGCCCCCAGGTGCCGAACTACTGGCCGGGCACGTCCGGGCCGACGCTCAAGAGCGGCATGGTCTTCGCCGTCGAGCCGATGGTCAACGTCGGTTCCTACGACACCTACGCGCTCGAGGACGGCTGGAGCGTCATGACGGCCGACGGGTCGCTCTCGGCCCACTTCGAGCACACCATCGCGGTGACCGACGACGGGCCCGAGGTCTTCACGGTCCTCTAGCCCGCGGCCCCGAGCACGGCCGCTAGGCGCCGCATCGCCGCCGGGGTGCGCACCCCCCACCAGAAGAGGTCGCGACCGTCCACGTAGCGCACCGGGGCCACGACTTCGAGCTCGGCGCGGTGCCGCTCGGAAAAGGGGTAGGGCTCGCTCGGGGCGAGCACCAGGTCGGCGCGCGACGCGGCCATCTCGGCCAGCTCGACGTGGGGGTAGGCCCCTCGGTCGGTGATGACGTTCTCGAATCCGAGGTGGGCGAGCAGGGACGACGCGTAGGTCGGCGTACCGAGCGCGATCCAGGGCCGCCGCCAGATTGGTACCACGACGCGACGCGCGAGCGCTCGCGCCTTGGGCCGTGGCTGGCGGGTCCAGACGTGGCCCACCGCGTCGGCCAGCGCGGCCAACTCGTCGTCGAGGTCCTCGAGACGGCGCACGGCCGTGGCGTGCACGCGAAGGCCCCGCTCGGCCAGGGCCTCGTAGTCCTCGCGACGGTTCTCCTCCTCGTCGAGCACGACGAGGTCCGGGGCGAGCGCCGCGATGGCCTCGAGGTCGGGGTTCTTCGTCCCCCCGACGCTCGGTCGGCCCGCGAGGTCACAGAACCGGGTCCCCGCGATCGGCGGGACGCCCCAGGCGTCGAGGGTCTCGCTCAGTGAGGGCACCAGGCTGACGACGCGCACCTAGGGCTCGGGGTGGGCCCGGTCGTGGTAGCGCTGGGCGAAGAGCGCCGCCTCGGTGCGCCGTTGGAAGCCGAGCTTGGCCAGGAGGTTCGACACGTAGTTCTTCACCGTCTTCTCGGCGAGGAACATCTCGGTGGCGATCTCGCGGTTGGAGAGCCCCTCGCTCAGCAGTTCGAGGATGCGTCGCTCCTGATGGCTGAGGCTCTCCAGGCGGATGTCTTCGGTGATCTGGCGCCGCAGTCGCTCGCGGGCGCGCTCAATCTGATCGGGGCTGAGCAGCATCTCACCGTTGGCCACGCGACGGATCGAGTCCACCAGGTCGTCGCCGCGCACGTTCTTCAAGACGTAGCCCTTGGCCCCGGCGAGCACCGAGGCCGACATGGCCTCGTTGTCGGCGAAGGAGGTGAGCATCAGGCAGGCGAGGTCGATGCGTCGCTCGCGCAGGGTCCGACAGAGGTCGACGCCGCTGCCGTCGGGCAGGCGCACGTCGAGCACGGCCACGTCGATGGCGTCGACGTCGACGCCTTCGGCCTCTTCGAGCGACCCGGCCTCGGCCACGACCCGCAGGTCGTCGTGGGCCTCGAGCAGTTCGCGCAGGCCCCGGCGCACGATCTCGTGATCGTCCACCAGCAGGAGCCGGATCACGTCAGTCCAGTCGGTGGGCGGTCCATCGCACCAGTGTGCCACGTCCCGGTCCCGAATCGATCGTGCAATCGCCCCCGAGCTCGCGCGCGCGGCTGCGCAGATTGCGCAGGCCCCGGCCCGGGCCGACGGGCACGGCGAAGCCGACGCCGTTGTCGCGCACGCTCAGCACGAGATTGGTCCCGTCGATCGCGATCTCGACGTCGGCTTCGCTGGCGTGGGCGTGGCGGGCCACGTTGGAGAGCACCTCGCGTAGCGCCTGGAGGGTGTGACGCGCGCAGCGCGTCGAGACCGACAGGTCGCTCTCGAGGGGAAGGCGCAGCGTGACCTTGATGCCCAGACGCATCGCCACCTCGTCGGACATCGCGCGCAGGCGCTGGGCTAGGTTGGCGCCGTCCACGTCGTCCTGGTCGATTTCGAAGATGGTGGTGCGGATCTCGTGAATCGTGGTGTCGAGCTCGTCGACGGCGCGGTTGATCCGGTCGTGATCGGCCCCGGTCAGGTCCGAGCCGAGCGTGATCTGCAGGGCGAGCCCGACCCCGAAGAGCCGCTGGATCACGGTGTCGTGCAGGTCGCGCGCCAGGCGCTCACGCTCCTCGCTCAAGGTGAGTTCGCGCAGGTGGTGGCGCAGGGTCGCCTGGTCGATGACCAGGCCGGCGGCCCGGCCGAAGGCTTCGACCAGGACTTCGTCGTCCTCGGCGAAGGGTTGGCCGTCGGCGCGATCGGTCAGGTAGAGGTTGCCGAAGACGTGGCCGTCACCGCTGGTCACCGGGACGCCGAGGAAGTTGTGCATCACCGGGTGGTGTTCGGGGAAGCCGGCCGTGCCCGCGTGGTGCGCGAGGTCGTCCACGCGCACCGGCGCGGCCCCGAGGATCGTCTCGCCGAGCACACCTCGACCGTGGGGGTCGGCGCCGATGCGCTCGCGGGTCCCGTCGTCGACACCGAAGGTCACGAAACGCGAGAGGGTCACCCCGTCACTGCCGACGACCCCGAGGGCGCCGTACTTCGCGCCGACGAGCTCACTGGCGGTGCGCACGATCAGCGCGAGCAGTTCTGAGAGGTCGGCGTCGATCTCGATCAGCATGATCGCGTCGAGCAGCGCGTGGAGCCTCGCGGGATCGGTGATCCGGTGGAAGGGCACGTCCGATTCTCCCACACGGGAGGTCGCGACTACCCGACCCGCTCGCCCGAGACGACGGTGAGGGGCAGAGCGATCAGGGTGGAGCCCCCGGCGATCGCTCGGGTGAGCGGCCCCGAGAGCGCGGGCTCGCCCGAGGGCATGGCCGCGATCCCCGAGGCCATGACCGACCAGGTCGCCCCGTCGGACTCGAGCCCGTCGATCTGGACCGAGAGCACGTCGCCCCGGCGCGCGGCGAGCACCACGGCCTCCTCGGTGCTAGCGAGCAGCAGTTCGTGGTCGTCGACGACGGCGATGCGGGCCGGCAGGGCCGCGGGCAGGCACCGCACCGAGATGACGACGCGCGCGAAATCGGCGTGACGCAGCAGTCCCAGGCACTCGTCGCGCGGTATCGTGGCGCGACGCACGCGGTCCCCCGGTACACTCATCTACCCAGCATGAACCGACTTTGCCCACCCTCACTAGGGCCGGGGGTCACTTTTTGGGCCCGTGGAACGGCGCGGAGCGGTCGGATCGGGGAACGCTTTTGCGTTCCGCGAAAAAAACGGTAGAATGGTCAGCCGACCTGTGGGCGAGCCCACGGTCATCTGCGACGAGTCGCTCGTCGTCGTTTTGCCGTAACAAGGAGAAGGAACCTGAGTAAGCCGAAGGAAGACGCGTTCACCGTTGAGGGAACGGTCGTCGAGCCACTACCGAACGCCATGTTTCGCGTCGAGTTGGAGAACGGGTACACCGTCCTCGCGCACAGCTCGGGCAAGATGCGCATGCACCGCATCCGTATCCTGCCGGGTGACAAGGTCCAGGTGGAGATCACGCCCTACGACATGACCCGCGGCCGCATCACCTATCGCTACAAATAATCAGGACCAGTCGAGAGAGAAGACATGAAGGTTCGCGCCAGCGTCAAGACCATGTGTGAGAAGTGCAAAGTCATTCGCCGGAACGGTCACGTCCGCGTGATCTGCGAGAACCCGCGTCACAAGCAGCGTCAGGGCTAGGAGAGAAAAGATGGCTCGTATTGCCGGTGTCGACATCCCGCGTGACAAGCGCACGGTGATCGCACTCACCTACATCTTCGGCGTCGGTCCCACGACCGCGCAGAAGATCTGTGCCGCCACCGAGATCGACGAGTCGATCCGCGTGAAGGACCTCACCGACGGCGACGTCAACAAGCTGCGTACGTACATCGACCAGAACGTCACCGTGGAGGGTGACCTGCGTCGTGACGTCGCCCAGGACATCAAGCGCAAGATGGAGATTAACTGCCTCCAGGGCATCCGTCACCGCAAGGGGCTGCCCGTTCGCGGTCAGCGCACCCGCACCAACGCCCGCACCCGCAAGGGACCCAAGCGCACCGTCGCCGGTAAGAAGAAGGTAACCAAGTAATGGCGAAGCCCACCACCAACGCCCGCAAGGGACGCCGCAAGGAGCGCAAGAACGTCGCCTTCGGCGTGGCTCACATCAAGAGCTCGTTCAACAACACGATCGTGTCGATCACCGACCCCGAGGGCAACGTGCTCTCGTGGGCCTCGTCGGGCAACGTCGGCTTCAAGGGCTCGCGTAAGTCGACGCCCTTCGCCGCCCAGCTGGCCGCCGAGAAGTGCGCGCGCGCGGCGATGGAGCACGGCGTGAAGAAGGTCGACGTCCTAGTCCGCGGCCCCGGTTCGGGGCGCGAGACGGCGATCCGCTCGCTCGCCGCGGCCGGAATCGAAGTGGTGGCCATCAAGGACGTCACGCCGTTACCGCACAACGGGTGTCGCCCGAAGAAGCGTCGTCGAGGCTAAGGAAGAATCATGGCTCGTTACACCGGTCCCGTCTGCCGACTCTGTCGACGTGAGCGCACCAAGCTCTTCTTGAAGGGGGAGCGCTGCTTCACCCTCAAGTGCCCCGTGTCGGAGAACTCCGACCGCCAGACCCGCGCCTTCCCGCCGGGCATGCACGGTCGCGATCGCCAGCGTCAGGGCTCGGAGTACCTGACCCAGCTGCGCGAGAAGCAGAAGGCGCGTCGCATCTACGGCCTGCTCGAGAAGCAGTTCCGCAACCTGTACGAGGAGGCGAGTCGTCGTCCCGGCATCACGGGCACGAACCTGCTGCAGTTCCTCGAGACGCGTCTGGACAACGTCGCCTACCGCGCCGGGTGGGGCGCTTCGCGCGCCCAGGCCCGCCAGTTCGTGCGCCACGGTCACGTCACCGTGAACGCCAAGCGCGTCACCATCCCCAGTTTCCGGGTCCGCCCCGGTGACGTCGTGACCCTGAAGGTCGCCACGCGCGAGAACTTCAACGTCAAGCGCAACCTCGACATCATGGACCGCTCGGTCCCGGGTTGGCTGGAGAAGGGCGAGGACGGTTTCGCCGTCACCGTGCGCGTCGTACCCCAGCGCGAACAGATTGACGAGTCAATCCGCGAGCAGCTCATCGTCGAGTTGTACTCGAAGTAATCGCAGTCCGTAGTCCCAGAAGGAGCCCGCATGCTGATCATCCAACGACCGACCATCGACGCCATCGGCGACGAGGAGAACCACCGCCAGACCTTCGGCATCGGACCACTCGACCCCGGCTTCGGACACACGCTCGGCAACTCGCTGCGTCGCACGCTGCTGTCGTCGATCCCGGGCGCGGCCGCGACCCGCGTGAAGTTCGACGCCGTCCTGCACGAGTTCGGCGTCATCGAGGGCGTGAAGGAAGACGTCCAGGACATCTGCTTGAACCTGAAGGACCTGCTCCTGCGCGTGCACAGCGACGAGCCGGTCGTCTTGCGCCTCGACAAGCGTGGTGAGGGCCCGGTGCTCGCGTCGGACCTCTCGACGACCGCCGACGTCGAGGTCCTGAACGGTGACCTCCACCTGGCCTACCTGACCTCGCCCAAGAGCACGCTGAGCTTCGAGCTGACCGTCGAGCGTGGCAAGGGCTACGTCGGCGCCGAGGGCAACAAGGGCACGTCCACGATCGGCGTGATCCCGCTCGACGCGATCTTCTCACCGGTACGCCGCGTGAGCTTCGAGGTCGAGCCGGTGCGCGTCGAGCAGTCCAAGGACTTCGACCGCCTGGTCATCGAGGTCGAGACCGACGGGTCCGTCAGCCCCGCCGAGGCGTTGTCTTCGGCCGGCAAGACGCTCGGCTCGCTCGTCGAGCTGATCGCCCACTTCGACGAAGAGGCGCCGGCCCTGGAGCTGGGCGACGTCGGCACGGCCCAGGCCGCGGCCAGCGAGCTCGACATCCGGATCGAGGAGCTCGGGCTCACCGAGCGTTCGCGTAACTGCCTGAAGCGCGCGGGCATCAACACGGTGGCCCAGCTGATCAACGCGACCGAGCGTGACCTCACCTCGATCACCAACTTCGGCGCCACGTCGCTGAAGGACGTCAACGACCGCCTCGACGAGCGCGGTCTCTCACTTCGAGTAGAGGACTAGTCATGCGCGGGACTCCCACCAAGGGCAAGCGATTCGGGGGCGACAACGCTCACCAGAAGGCCATGATGGGCAACCTGGTCGCCTCGATGATCGCGGCCGAATCCATCGTGACGACCGAGGCCAAGGCCAAGGCGTTGCGCCCCATCGTCGAGAAGGTCGTCACGGCGGCGAAGAACTCGCCGGCGGGATCGGTCCACGCCCAACGCCGGGTGATCGCCTTCATCCGCGACAAGGACATGGCCCAGAAGCTCTTCACCGAGATCGCGCCGCGGTACACGGACCGGCCCGGTGGGTACACCCGGATCTTGAAGCTCGGGCCGCGTCAGGGCGACAACGCCCCGATGGCGCGTATTGAGTTCGTCTGATCTAGACCCGACCGCCGTCCTTCGGTGGCGATTCGATCTCGCCTACGACGGGGCGGCCTTCGCCGGCTTCGCCCCGCAACCCGGCCGTGAGACGGTCGTGGGTCACCTGGGCGAGGCCATCGCGCGAAGCCTTCGCCTCGACGCGCCACCGTTCATCGTGGGCGCCGGGCGCACCGACGCCGGCGTGCACGCCCTGGCCCAGGTCATCTCGCTCGACCTGGCGCGCTCGAGCGTCGACGAAGCGGGGATCGAGTCGCTGGTGCGCTCGCTCAACCACCAACTGCGCGGCCGCGTCGTCGTGCGCGAGGCGCGGATCATCCCCGAGTTCCACGCGCGCTTCGACGCCACGTGGCGCGGCTATCGCTACCTGGTGACGACGGGCCCAGCGCTCGGTCCCACGGACGCGCTCGCCTGGGCCGTCGAGGGGACACTCGACGTGGGGGCCATGAATGACGCGTCGTCGCGACTGGTCGGCGTCCACGACTTTCGCGCCTTCTGCAAGCGCGCGCCCGACAAGGCCGCCGGCGAGCCCCTGGTGCGTCACGTCTACGAGGCGCGATGGGACACCCAGCCCGACGAGCTGGCCCTCGGCGTCACCGGGGAGTTCCTCGTCTTTTGGATTCGGGCGAACGCCTTCTGCCACAACCAGGTTCGCCGACTCGTCGGTGCCCTCGTCGCGGTCGGTCGCGGGGCGCTCTCGCCGGCGCAGTTCGAGGACCGGCTGACGTCGGGCCGGGCCGAACGACTGCCGGCCCCGGCCCCCGCGTCGGGACTGGCGCTGGCGGCGGTCGGCTACGACGACGCCCACGGCGGTCCGTCCGGTCGCGCCGGTGCGTGGCGCTCGGTAGGCTCTCCCGTCATGACCACCGCGAACGCCGGCATCGATCCCGCTGAACTGGACCCGAGTATCCGACCCCAGGACGACCTCTTCGGTTACGTGAACCAGCGCTGGTTCGACGCGACGCCCATCCCCGAGGACCGTGCGAGTTACGGGACCTTCTGGCTGCTCGCCGAGGCGGCCGAGCGCCACGTGCGCGAGATCGTCGAGGCCGCGCGCGAGGCCGATTCGGGCACCGACGCCCGGCGCCTGGGCGACCTCTACGCGAGCTTCCTCGACGAGGAGCGGATCGAATCCCTGGGGGCCGCCCCGATCGCGGCGAGGCTCGCCCAGGTCGCCGCGGTGCGCTCGATCCCGTCGTTCGTGGCCCTCGTCGGCTCCCTCGAGCGCGAGGGACTGGCCGGCTTCTATCAGCTCTTCGTGGACAACGACCCCGGCGACCCCGAGCGCTACCTGGTCTTCCTCGAACAGGGCGGCCTGTCCCTGCCCGACGAGAGCTACTACCGCGAGGACCACTTCGCCGACGTACGTAGCGCCTTCGTCGCCCACGTGGCGCGCACCCTCGAGCTCGCGGGGCTCGACGACGCGGCCGCGCGCGCCGAGCGCGTGATGGCCCTGGAGAGCGAACTGGCCGGTGGTCACTGGGACGCCGTCGCCTCGCGCGACATGAGCGCCACCTACAACCTGCGCACGCTCGACGCCGTGCTCGCGCAGGCCGAGGTGCTGGGCGACTGGTTCAACGCCGTGGGCCGGGGGGCACTCGGCGAACTGGTGCTGCGCCAGCCCAGCTTCACCACGAACCTGGTCGCCCTGCTCGACGAGGCCCACCTGGCGGCGTGGCGCGACTGGCTCTCCTGGCAGGTCGTGCGCGGGGCCTCGGCCTACCTGTCGTCGCCCTTCGTCGAGGCCCACTTCGACTTCTACGGACGCACCCTGACCGGCGCCCCCGAGCTGCGCGCGCGCTGGAAGCGCGCCGTCGCCCTGGTCGAGGGCGCCATGGGCGAGGCGGTGGGTCGACTCTACGTCGAGGCCCACTTCGCCCCGTCGGCCAAGGCCCGGATGGACGAGCTCGTGGCCAACCTGGTCGCGGCCTATCGAGCGTCCATCGAGACCCTGTCGTGGATGGGCGAGGCGACCCGCGCCCGCGCCCTGGAGAAGCTGGCCGCCTTCACCCCCAAGATCGGGTACCCGCCGCGGTGGCGCGACTACTCGGCGCTGTCGGTCGACGCGACCGACCTGATGGCCAACGTGCGCGCCGCGGCCGCCTTCGAGTTCGACCGCCAACTGGCCAAGATCGGCCAGCCGGTCGACCGCGACGAGTGGTTCATGACGCCCCAGACGGTGAACGCCTACTACAACCCCGGGATGAACGAGATCGTCTTCCCCGCGGCGATCCTCCAGCCACCCTTCTTCGACGCGGACCGAGACGACGCGGCCAACTACGGCGCCATCGGCGCCGTGATTGGCCACGAGATCGGCCACGGCTTCGACGACCAGGGCTCGAAGTTCGACGGATCGGGCCGACTGGCCGACTGGTGGGAGGCGGCCGACCGCACCGCCTTCGAGGCCAAGACCAAGGTCCTGATCGACCAGTACGACGCCCTGGTGCCGCGTACGGTGCCCTCCCAGCACGTGAACGGCGGGCTGACCATCGGTGAGAACATTGGCGACCTGGGGGGGCTGGGCATCGCCTGGCGGGCCTACCAGATCGCCCGCGGCGACGGACCGGACCCGGTGATCGACGGATTGACCGGCGCCCAGCGGTTCCTGCTCGCCTGGGCGCTCAGCTGGCGCCACATCGCGCGACCGGCCGAGGCCGAGCGGCTACTGGCCATCGATCCCCACAGCCCACCGGAATTCCGCTGTAACCAGGTCGTGCGCAACCTGGACGTCTTCTACGAGGCCTTCGGCGTCGTCGAGGGCGACGCCCTGTGGCTCGCTGCGAGCGAGCGCGTCACCATCTGGTAACTCAACTTGCCTCGGGTCTCTGGAGTTTGTAGGCTAGAGAGTCCCCCGAGCCCGTCGTGGCGGCGGGGCCTGGTAAGGAAGAACTGTGCGTACCTATAGCCCGAAAGCTAACGACATCACGCGTGCCTGGCACGTCATCGACGCCGAAGGATTAGTGCTCGGTCGACTCTCGACCGTCGTCGCCGCGTTGCTGCGCGGCAAGCACCGGACCTACTTCGCGCCCCACATGGACACCGGTGACTTCGTGGTCATCGTCAACGCCGACAAGGTCGTGCTCACCGCGAACAAGGCGGCCCAGAAGTTCGCCTATCACCACTCGGGCTACCCGGGTGGGCTGCGCTCGACGTCGTGGACGAAGCTGCTCGCCGAGAACCCGACGACGTTGGTCTTCGACGCGGTCAAGGGCATGGTGCCCCACAACCGCCTCGGCCGCGCCCAGATGGAGAAGCTCTTCGTCTACGCCGGCCCCGTCCACCCCCACGCGGCTCAGCAGCCCGTACCGTTTGACACCTCGGCGATCCGCCGCGGTTAAGGAGACTGATGACCACGCCTATTCAGACCACCGGACGTCGTAAGGAGGCCGTCGCACGCGTGCGCCTTCGCCCCGGCACCGGCACCATCACGATCAACCACCGGGCCTTCGATAACTACTTCACCTCGGCGACGCACCGCCAGATGGTGATGGAGCCGCTGCGCCTCATCGACGTGCAGCAGAACTACGACATCGACGCGACCCTCGAGGGTGGCGGCGTCGCCGGTCAGGCCGGCGCGCTGCGCCTGGGCATTGCGCGCTCGCTGCTCGAAGTCGACGAGACCGTTCGCCCGGCCCTGAAGAAGGCCGGTCTCTTGACGCGTGACGCGCGTAAGAAGGAGACCAAGAAGTACGGCCTCAAGAAGGCCCGTAAGGCTCCCCAGTACTCGAAGCGTTAGTCGGTGGCCGTGCGCTTCGGCACGGACGGCATTCGCGGGCGCGCCTACGACGACGTCTCGGTCGACCTCGCCTACCGGCTCGGTCGTTCCGTGGCCGCCGTCTTCGACGCCCCGGTCGTCGTCGGGTACGACACCCGTGAGAGTTCACCGGTCCTCGCGCGCGCGGTGCTCGCCGGTCTCGTGGACGGCGGCGCCGAGGCGACCGACCTCGGGGTCATCCCGACGCCCGGCGTGGCCGTCGTCGCTCGGGCGCGTGCCAGCGTCGGGGTGGTGGTGTCGGCCTCGCACAATCCCTACTTCGACAACGGGCTGAAGGTCCTCGGACCGGGCGGCACCAAGCTCGACCACCTCACCGAGGCGGTCCTCGCCGCGGCCCTCGAGGTCGCCGCCCCCGCCCCGGCCGACCTCGCGCGCGACGTCGTGGTGGACGACGCCGCCGCCGGCCAATACGTGGCACTGCTGCGCGAGCTCGTGCCCGGTGACTTCAGCGCGCTGCACGTCGTGCTCGACTGCGCCAACGGCGCCGCGAGCGCGGTCGCGCCGGCACTGATCGGCGCGAGTGGTGCGCGCGTCAGCGTGCTCCACGACCGACCGAATGGGCGAAACATCAACGAGCGGTGCGGCTCGACCCACGTCGAGGACCTCGTCGCCGCGGTGCGCGAGCTCGGCGCGGACCTCGGCCTCGCCTTCGACGGCGACGCCGACCGGCTCATCGCCGTGGACGCGACCGGAACGGTGCGCGACGGCGATGACCTCATGGTGCTCTTCGCGCTGGACCTGGCGAGTCGCCGCGAGCTCGGCGGCGGGGTCGTGGTGACCACGATGTCGAACCTCGGGCTGCGCCGCGCACTCGCCGCGGAGTCGGTCGAGGTCGTCGAGACCGACGTGGGCGACCGCAACGTCCTGCTCGCGCTCGAGGAGCGCCGGTGGTGCTTCGGCGGTGAGCAGTCCGGCCACCTGATCTTCTGTGAGCTGGCGCCCACCGGTGACGGGCTCTTGACCGGGATGCTCCTGCTCGACCTCGTCGCGCGGCGCGGACCGCTCGCCGTTCAGGCGAGCGCGGCCTGGAGCCGGGTGCCCCAGGCGCTCGTCAACGTGGCGCGCGAGGACTATGACGACGAGGTGGTGCGTCGCCTGAGCGAGGAACTCGTCGCGCGCTATCACCTCCTCGACGGGGACTGGCGACTGGTCGTGCGCCCCTCGGGCACCGAGCCGGTCGTGCGCGTGATGGTCGAAGCGCTCGAGGGCCGGTTCGTCGACGAGTTCACGTCGGCGCTGCGCGCCGCCTTCGCCGCCTAGCTCGAAGGCCCGTTCGAGCCCCCGAGTAGGCTGACCCCATGTGCGGCATCATTGGGGTCGTCGGCGATACCGACACCGTCTCGACGCTCCTGTCCGGCCTCGAGCGTCTGGAGTACCGCGGTTACGACTCGGCCGGGGTCGCGCTCGTTCGCCCGGGCGAGACCTGGCGGGCCCGGTGCGCCGACGGGACCGAGTCCGTCGCGGCCCTACGAATCGCCTGTGACCAGGCGCCGAGCGGCTTCCGCTCGGGGATCGGCCACACCCGGTGGGCGACCCACGGCGCCCCCGAGGCGATCAACGCCCACCCCCACCTCGACTGCTCGGGCAACGTGGCGATCATCCACAACGGCATCATCGAGAACCACACCGAGCTGCAAGAGGCGCTAATGGCTCGGGGCCACGTCTTCACGTCGGTGACCGACTCCGAAGTGCTGGCCCACCTCATCGAAGAGGCCCGCGGACGCGGACTCGAGCTCTTGGACGCGGTGCGCGACGCCCTCGGCGTGGTGCGTGGTGCCTTCGCGCTCGCCGCGATGGACGCCACCGAGTCCGACGTCATCGTCGCCGCGCGACGGATCTCGCCCTTGGTCGTGGGCACCGCCCCCGGGGTCACCTACCTCGCGAGCGACGTGCCGGCGATCCTCGACCGGGCGACCGCCTTCTACGCCGTGAACGACGACGAGGTCGTGCGCCTGGGTCCCGAGGGGTTCCGGGCCGTGGACCTCGAGGGCGCACCGGTGCGGTTGCGCCAGTTGACCATCGACTGGGACCTGGAGACCGCCGAGAAGGGCGGCCACGACGACTTCATGACCAAGGAGATCCTCGAACAGCCCGACGCGTTGCGCGCGACCCTGCTCGACCGTCGCCGCAGCGACGGGTCCATCACCTTTGACGAGCTGCGCGTGAGCGACGACGAGCTGCGCGCGGTCAAGCGCGTGGTGCTGGTCGCGGCGGGCACCTCGCACCACGCGGCGCTGGTGGCGAAGTACGCGATCGAGCGCTGGGCCCGGCTGAGCGTCGAGGTCGACATCGCCAGCGAGTACCGCTACCGCGACCCCGTGGTGGAGATCGGCACGCTCGTAATCGGCGTCTCCCAGAGCGGCGAGACGATTGACACCATCCAGGCGGTGCGCGAGGCCAAGCGCCGCGGCGCACGGGTGGTGGCGATCGCCAACATCGTCGATTCGAGTCTCGCGCGCGAGGCCGACGCCGTGATCTACACCCGCGCGGGCCTGGAGGTCTCGGTCGCGTCGACCAAGTCCTTCGTCGCCCAGGTCGCCGCCCTGGAACTGCTGGCCCTGCGGCTCGCCCAACTGCGCGGGACGCTCGAGGGCCCCGAGATCGACGCCCTGGTGCGCGGCCTGGGGGCCGTCGGGGGGCTCGTGGGCAAGGCGCTCGAGCGTCGCGCGGCGGTCAGCGAGGTGGCGACGGCTCTGCTGGAGGCGCGCGACTTCTTCTTCCTCGGACGCCACGTTGGCTACCCGACGGCCCTCGAAGGGGCGCTCAAGCTGAAGGAGATCTCCTACCGCCACGCCGAGGGCTACCCGGCCGGTGAGCTCAAGCACGGCCCCCTGGCCCTGATCGAGCCCGGCGTGGTCGTCGTGGCGGTCGCGACGGACCTGGCCCTGCACGAGAAGCTGCTGTCGAACCTCGCCGAGGTCAAGGCCCGCGGCGCGACCGTCGTCGCGGTGGCGACCGACGACGACGAGACCATCGACTCGGTGGCCGACTACGTCTTGCGGGTGCCCGCGACCGAGCCCATGTTCTCGCCGATGGTCGACGTCGTCGCGCTGCAGCTCTTCGCTTACGCCACGGCTCGAGGCCTCGGTCGCAACGTCGACCGACCACGCAACCTGGCCAAGACGGTGACGGTCGAATAGTGGCCGTGCGCGGCGTGGGGGTCGACGTGGTCGACGTGGCGCGATTCCAGTTGGCCCTGACCCGCCGACCGCGCATCGTGACGCGGCTCTTCACCGAGGGCGAGCAGCGCGACGCGCGCGGCAAGACCGAACGGCTGGCCGCGCGCTTCGCCGCGAAGGAGGCGGTCATGAAGACCCTCGGGGTGGGCGTCGGTTCGGTGCCCTGGCAGTCGATCGAGGTCGTGCGTCTGCCCAGCGGTGCTCCGACCATCGCCGTGCACGGCGCGGCGGCCGAGCTGGCCGAGCGCCGCGGCGTCGTGCGGTTCGACGTCTCGCTGACCCACAGCGACCTCAGCGCCATCGCGATGGTCGTCGGGAGCGACGATGCCCGTTGAGGGCGTGCGTCGCCCGGCCTGGGCCGAGATCTCGCGCTCGGCGCTGGCCCACAACATCGCCGCGTTGGCGACCGTGCTCGGTGAGACCAAGCTCTGCGCCGTGGTCAAGGCCAACGGCTACGGCCACGGCGCGCCGTTGGCGGCGCGCGCGGCCCTCGACGGGGGCGCCCACGCGTTGGCCGTCGCCATCGTCGACGAGGGGATCGAGCTGCGCGGCAGCGGCGTCTCGGCGCCGATCCTGCTGCTCGCCGAGATCCCGCCCGAGACGATCCCCGACGCCCTGAGCCACTCGCTCAGTCTCACGGTCGGCTCGCTGCCCGGCGCCCGCCACGCGGTCGCGGCGGCCGAGCGGATCGGGGGACTGCACCGGGTCCACGTCAAGATCGACACCGGTATGCACCGCATGGGAGTCCCCCCCGAACTGGTCGACGAGGTCGTCGACGTGCTCCTTGCCTCGTCGGCGATCGACCTCGAGGGCCTCTACACGCACTTCTCGGTGGCCGACGGGCCGAGCGAGGAGGACCGGGACTTCACCCTGGTCCAGCTGGCCCGCTTCGACGAGGTCGTCGCGCGACTGCGCGCGCGCGGCGTGCAACCGCGCGTCGTGCACGCCGCCAACTCCGCCGGGGCGCTCGGCTACCCCGCGTCGCGGCTCTCGATGGCTCGCGTGGGGCTCGCCCTCTACGGCTACCTGCCCGACGTCTGGTTGGGCGAGACGCTCGCCGCCGCCGGGGTCACCCTCGTTCCGGCGCTGACCCTGCGCGCCCAGGTCGTCGCCGCGCGACGGCTCGAATCGGGGGAGCGGCCGAGCTACGGCCGACGTCGAGCGCTCGGTCGCGACTCGACGGTCGTGACCGTGCCCTTCGGCTACGCCGACGGCTACCCGCGCCGGCTCTTCGAGGCGGGGGCCGACGTCCTGATCAACGGCCGGCGCTACCCGCTCGCCGGCACCGTCACGATGGACCAGCTCCTGATCGACGTCGGCGACGACGCCGCCGAGGTGGGCGCCGAGGTGGTCCTGCTCGGGCGCCAGGGCGACGAGTGGATCGGCGCCGACGAATGGGCCCGGCTCGCCGGCACGATCACCTGGGAGATCCTCTGTGGCATCGGGGCGCGCGTGCCGCGGGTGCTGGTGGACTAGATGGCCCTGGACGTCGCGGCCCTGTCTCGCTGCACGCGCTGCTCGCTCAGTGAGACGCGCACGCGGGTGGTGATCGGCACCGGACCCACTGACGCGGTCCTCGTGCTGGTCGGCGAGGCGCCGGGCCGTCAGGAGGACGAGGGTGGCGCACCCTTCATCGGGCGCAGCGGCCAACTGCTGTTCCGTCTCATCGAACAAGAGGTGGGGCTCACGCGCGAGCAGTGCTACGTCACCAACACCGTGAAGTGTCGACCGCCGGGTAACCGGGTGCCGGCGCGCAACGAGCTCGAGGCCTGTCGGCCGTGGCTGACCGACCAGCTCGCCGACCTGGCCCCGCGCGTCACGCTGGCGCTGGGACTGACCGCGGCGCGCGAAGTGCTCGGCGCGACGCTGGCCATGGGCGCGGTGCACGGTCGACCCCGCCACCTGGGCTCGGGCACGGGGATCGCGACCTACCACCCCGCGGCCGCACTGCGCGACCCCGCCCTGGTCGACGTGGTGCGCGCCGACCTGGCCGTGGTTCGCCGGTTCGTGGAGGCCACGTGACCCGCGTGAGCGAGGCGGCCGACTCGACCGAGCTCGCCGGTGAGCAGTTCGCGACCCTGCTGCGCCCCGGCGACGTGGTCTTGCTCTCGGGGCCCCTGGGCGCCGGCAAGACGACCTTCGTGCGCGGCCTCGCGCGCGGCCTCGGGGTGCGCGAACGCGCGACGAGCCCGACGTTCACCATGGTGCGCGAGCATCGTTGCCATAACGACCTCGGGGTCACGACCCTGCACCACGCCGACGTTTACCGGGTTCGATCGCTCGACGAGGTCGTCGACCTCGCCCTCGGCGAGCTCGTCGAAGAGGGGGCGGTCGCCGTCGTCGAGTGGGGTGAACTCGCCGCTGCGGTCTTCGGCGAGGACGTCGTGACGGTCAACATCGAGGTCGTGACCGAGGAGAGCCGGCGCATCGAGGTCGGTGGGGCCGGCGTCGGTGACCGAGCCGAGGCCTTCGCGCGGTGGGCGTCGTGAGGGCGCTCGCGATCGAGACCGCGACGACGGCCTGCGCGATCGGTCTGGTCGACGCCGAGCGGGCCGAGGCGCGCCTGCTGGCCGCCGACCGGCGCCACGTCGAAGTCCTCGCGGTCGGTATCGAATCGCTCCTGGCCGACTTCGCGCTGCGCCCCGGGGACCTGGGGCGGATCGTCGTGGACCGGGGTCCGGGCCTCTTCACCGGGCTGCGCGTCGGACTGGCCACGGCCTTCGCCCTGGCCGACGCCACGGGGGCGGGGCTGGTCGGCGTGACCTCGCTGGAGCTGCTCGCCCACGGGGCCCGCGACGCCGGCGTGCGGGGACGATTCGTCGCCGTCGTCGACGGCCGACGCGGCGAGGTCTTCACCCAGTCCTTCGAACTCGACGAGGTCGTCACGGTCCTTAGCGCGCCGGCCGTCGAGCGACCGCGCGACGTCGTGATCGCCTGGGCGACCAACGGCGTCGCGGTGACCTTCGCCGGGGACGGCGTGGCGCGCTACGACGCCGACTTCGCCGCGGTGCCCAACGGCACCGTGCACCGCCTCACCGTGCCACCGGTGCTCTGCGCACTCGCCCTCGCATCGCGCGAGCCGGGCCCGGTCACGCCGCTCTACCTGCGCGAGGCCGACGCGGTCGCCAACTTCACCACGCGCGACGGCGCGTGAGGGACTGGTCGATGGACTGGACGATCCGCCTCGCCGAGCGTCGCGACATGCCGGCCCTGCTCGAGATCGAGGAGTCCCAGTTCCCCGAACCGTGGTCGCGCGGGATGCTGCTCGACGAGTTGGGCAACGTCCAGACCCGCCGCTACACCGTCGCCGTGGAGGCCGGGCGCGTGCTCGGGTACCTCGGGGTGATGTTCGTGCTCGACGAGTTGCACGTCAACACCATCGGCGTGCGACGCGAGGACGAGGGTCGCGGTGTCGCCTCGTCGCTCCTCGACGAGGCCTGGCTCGACGCCGCGGCGCGCGGGATCGCGCGCGCCACCCTCGAGGTCGCGGTCTCCAACGTGCGCGCCCAGGCCCTCTACGCGCGCTACGGTTTCGCGCCGGTGGGCGTGCGCAAGAACTACTACGAGAAGAGTCACGAGGACGCCCTCGTGCTCTGGGCCGACCTGGTGGTGCCGAGTGAGCACGGACCTACGCTGGAGCCGTGAGCGTCGTACTGGGGATCGAGACGAGCTGTGACGAGACCGCCGCCGCGGTCGTCGACGACGGGTGGCGCGTGCGCAGCTCGATCGTCGAGTCCTCGATCGACCAGCACCGCGACTTCGGCGGCGTCGTGCCCGAACTCGCGGGGCGGGCTCACGTGGCGATGATCGCGCCGGTGGTGCGCGCCGCGCTCGAGGCGGCCGGTCTGGACGTCGAGCGCCCGGGCCTCGACGCCGTCGCGGTGACCTCGGGTCCCGGTCTTATCGGCTCGCTGCTCGTGGGCCTGGCGGCCGCCAAGGCCTACGCGCTCAGCTGGGACGCGCCGCTCGTGACGGTCAACCACCTCGAGGGCCACCTCTACGCGCCGCTGCTCGAGCGACCTGGCCTGGCCTGGCCGCTGCTGACCCTGCTCGTCTCGGGCGGTCACACCATGCTCGTCTACCAGCGCGGGCCCGGTGACCACGAGGTCGTCGGCGAGACGATCGACGACGCGGCCGGGGAGGCCTACGACAAGGTCGCGCGCTGGCTCGGACTCGGCTACCCGGGCGGCCCGCCGATCGACCGTCTGGCCGGCGAGGGCGACCCGAACGCGTTGGCCCTGCCGGTCTCGATGACCGGCGACGACCTCGACTTCTCCTTCTCGGGGCTCAAGTCCGCCGTGGTGCGCGCCGGCGAGCGGCGACCCGACCTCGCCCCGGCCGACGTCGCGGCGTCCTTCCAGCGCGCCGCGGTCGAACAGCTCACCCGCAAGCTGCGCCGGGCCCTGGACCGCTACGAGGTGGCCGGCGTGGCGATCGCCGGGGGCGTCGCGGCGAACTCGGCGCTGCGCGCGGCCGTTCGCGAGATCGCGACGTCCTACGGCGTCGTCGCCCACGTGCCGAGCCTCGCGCTGTGCACCGACAACGCGGCGATGATCGCGGCGGCCGGACTCGCGCGGTTCTCGCGCGGCTTGGTGAGCGGCCTCGACGCCTCGGCCGATCCCAACTGGGCCCTCGCGGACGTGTTGTGATGGCGCGCTGGGCGCCCTTCGACGCCGCCGACTGCGACCCGGACCCGATGGTCCAGTTCGCGCGCTGGTTCGACGAGGGAGCGGTGATGGTCGACCGCGAGGTCGTGGCGCTCGTCACTTCGACCCCCGAGGGCCGACCGAGCGCGCGCATGGTGCTGCTGCGCCACCGCGACGCGACCTCGATCGGGTGGTACACGAACTACGAGAGCGTCAAGGGCCGCCAGCTCGGCGCCAACCCGCACGGCGCGGTCCTGTGGTACTGCGAACCACTCGGCCGTCAGGTCCGCTTCGAAGGGCCCGTCGCGCCGATGCGGCCCGACGAGTCCGACGCGTACTTCGCCGCGCGCCCGCGCGGCCACCAGATCGGCGCCCACGCGAGTCTCCAGAGCGAGCCCCTCACGAGCCGGGCCGAGCTCGAGGCGAGGGTCAGCGCGCTCGAAGCGAGTTTCGCGGGTCGCGAGGTACCGCGCCCCGCGCACTGGGGCGGGTACCGGCTGACCCCGACGTTCGTCGAGTTCTGGCAGCAACGCGCCGACCGACTCCACGACCGGGTCTGGTACACCCGGGTCGGCGACGACTGGCGGATCGAGCGCCACTACCCCTGAGCGGACGCGGCGTCGGCGTCGCGAAGCCGCGCCGCCCCGCGCAGTGCGACGAGACCGAACAGGATCGCCGCCACCGTCGCCGCGGCCCCGCCGAAGCGATAGACGGCGCGTGGCGTGTACGCGCTCAGCGCCAGGCCGCCGAGGAGGAAGGCACCGACCTGGGCGCTCTGGGTGATCGCGTTCACCGCCGCGAAGGTGCGCCCGCGCAGCGCCTCGGCCGTGCGCAGGGTGATGAGGGACATCGCGATGAGGTTGATGACCCCGACCGTCACCCCGGCCACGATCATCAGGGGGTAGATCTGGCCGACGCTCACGACGAAGCTGACCGCGGTGACGCTCAGTCCGGCCACCACGACGCTGGCGAGCAGCAGGCGGGTCATGGCGTAGAGGTCCTGGCTCAGTCGTCGCCCGACCAGGGAGCCGGCGATGGCGCCGACGCTGAAGGCCGCGCCGAGGGCGCCGTAGGCGAGGGGCGTGCCGTGCAGGGTCTTGATGACGAAGAAGACCTCGGCGACGTTCACCATGCCGAGCGCCAGCAGAAAGACGAAGAAGTCGAGGGTCACCGGCGCCAGCACGGCGTCGCTGAAGACGTGGCGCAGCCCGGCGGTCATGCGGCGGTCCGCGCCCTCGGCGTGGGGGGTCGGAAGCCGGTCGGCCGAGAGCAGGGCCGTGCCGATCGCGCCCAGCGCGAAGCTCACCGCGTCCACGTAGAGCGGCACGCTCTGACCGGTCCAGCCCACGAGCAGCCCGCCGAGCATCGGCCCGGCGACGAAGGCGAGCCCCTGGGCGGCCTGCAGGGTGCCCATCGCACGATTGATGTGCTCGTCGCCCACGATCGACGGCAGCAGGGCCGAGTAGCCGGGCATCGAGAACGAGATCGCGACGTTGAGCACCACGACGAGCGCGACGGTCGCGGCCAGGGCGTGCCAGTAGCCGAGCCCGACGCAGACGAGGGCCTCGACCAAGCCGAGGCTGACCAGC
This sequence comes from Acidimicrobiaceae bacterium RAAP-2, assembly GCA_001443545.1. GTDB lineage: Bacteria > Actinomycetota > Acidimicrobiia > Acidimicrobiales > RAAP-2 > RAAP-2. The sequence goes on along the minus strand of LMAD01000003.1, from coordinate 20,831 downwards.
AGCGGTTTGGCGCGCACGCGGTCCACGACGTGGCCCGCGAGCGGGGCGAGGATCGCGATCGGGGCCATTTCGGCGATCCCCAGAGCCGCCACGGCCCAGGCGCGACCCTCGGGCGCGACGCGCAGGTAGAGCGCTACCAGGGCTAGGCCGTCGCCGAGGAATGAGACGCCCCGAAAGAGGGCCAGCAACGCCACGTCGCGACGCTGCTCGCCCGTCAGTCCGCCGTTGGACGCCTCGGTCCCCGTCGCCATCGATTCCTCCCGCCCGAGACTCTACGGCCGCGCCGCCCGGGCCGGCGAGGTTGGCACTCGGCCCCGCTGTCTGCTAAATTGGCAGTCGCACTATTCGAGTGCTAGACGCACAGGAGGCAGTCACCATGAAGCTCAACCCCCTCGAGGATCGGATTGTCGTCCGGCCGAACGTCGCCGAGGCCACTACGGCGTCCGGCCTCGTCATCCCCGACACCGCCAAAGAGAAGCCCCAGCAGGGCGAGGTGCTCGCCGTGGGACCGGGGCGCCGCGCTGAGTCGTCGGGTGAACTGATCCCCACGGGTGTCGCCGTCGGCGAGACGGTCGTCTACTCCAAGTACGGCGGAACCGAGATCACCATCGACGGCGAGGACCTCTTGATCCTCTCGAGCCGCGACGTGCTCGCGTCCATCACGAAGTAGTCGTCGATGAGCAAGCTACTCAAATTTGACGAAGAGGCCCGTCGCGGCCTCGAGGCCGGCGTCGACAAGTTGGCCGACGCCGTGAAGGTCACCCTCGGGCCCAAGGGCCGCAACGTGGTGATCGGCAAGAAGTTCGGTGCGCCGACGATCACCAACGACGGCGTCTCCATCGCCCGCGAGGTCGAGCTCGAGGACCCCTTCGAGAACATGGGCGCCCAACTGGTCAAGGAAGTCGCCACCAAGACCAACGACGTCGCCGGTGACGGCACGACGACCGCGACCGTGCTCGCCCAGGCCCTCATCAAGGAGGGGTTGCGCAACGTGGCCGCCGGCGCGAATCCGGCCGGCCTGAAGCGCGGCATCGAGTTGGCCGTCAAGGCCGCCGTCGGGTCGATCGCCAAGCAGAGCCAGGTCGTCGAGGGCAAGGACCAGATCGCCCAGGTGGCGACGATTTCGGCCGCCGACGCTTCGATCGGGGCGGTCATCGCCGACGCCATCGACAAGGTCGGTAAGGACGGCACCGTCACGGTCGAGGAGTCGAACACCTTCGGCATCGAGCTCGAGCTCACCGAGGGCATGCAGTTCGACAAGGGCTACCTCTCGCCCTACTTCGTGACCGACGCCGAGCGCCAGGAAGCGGTGCTCGACGACCCCTACATCCTCTTCACCAGCGCCAAGATCTCGGCCGTGCACGACCTCGTGCCGGTACTGGAGAAGGTCATGCAGTCGGGACGGGCCCTCCTGATCATCGCCGAGGACGTCGATGGCGAAGCCCTCGCGACCCTCGTCGTGAACAAGATCCGCGGCACCTTCACCTCGGTCGCCGTCAAGGCCCCCGGGTTCGGTGAACGTCGCAAGGCGATGCTCCAGGACATGGCGGTGCTGACCGGCGCGACGGTGATCTCCGAGGAGATCGGCCTCAAGCTCGACACCGCGACGGTGGACCTGCTCGGCCGGGCTCGCCGGGTCGTCGTGACCAAGGACGCCACCACCATCGTCGACGGATCGGGCAGCGCCGCCGACGTCGCCGGCCGGGTGGCCCAGCTCAAGCGCGAGATCGAAGAGACCGACTCCGACTGGGACCGCGAGAAGCTCCAAGAGCGCCTCGCCAAGCTCGCCGGTGGCGTGGCCGTCGTCAAAGTCGGCGCCGCGACCGAGGTCGAGCTGAAGGAGAAGAAGCATCGCATCGAGGACGCGCTGTCCGCGACGCGTGCCGCCATCGACGAGGGAATCGTCGCCGGCGGTGGCACGGCGCTCGTTCGCGCCCGGGCCGACGTCGACGCACTGATCGAGACCCTCGACGGTGACGAGGCGACCGGCGCGCGCATCGTGGCGCTCTCACTCTCGTCCCCCCTTCGCCACATCGCGGCGAACGCCGGGTTCGAGGGTGCGGTCAAGGTCCAAGAGGTTGCCGACGCGAAGGGCTCGTTCGGGCTCAACGCGGCGACGGGCGAGCTCGTCGACCTGGTCAAGGCCGGCGTCATCGACCCCGCCAAGGTGACCCGTTCGGCGCTGCAGAACGCCGCGTCGATCGCGGCGCTGTTGCTCACGACCGAGGCGATCGTGGCCGACAAGCCCGAGCCCGCCAGCGCCCCGATGGGCGACGGCGGCATGGGCGGCATGGGCGGCATGATGTAACGAGTCGCGTCGAGCGATTTGCGCGAGAGCCGGGCCGAAGGGCCCGGCTCTCGTCGTTCTTGGTAGCGTGCGTCCACTGTGGAAACCGTGGACGTGCTCGTAGTCGGCGCCGGACTCGCGGGCCTGCGCGCCGCCCAAGTGCTCGGCGAGCACGGCCGCTCGGTGACGGTGCTCGAACGCGCCGAGGTGGTCGGTGGGCGCCTGGCCAGCCGCGTCGTCGACGGCTTCGTCGTCGACGAGGGTTTCCAGCTGGTCAATCCCGCCTACCCCGAGTTGATCGCGACCGGGGTCGCGGGCGGCACCGATCTGCGCTCCTTCCCCGCCGCGGTTCGCTTCGTGGACGCCCAGCGCACCGTGACCCTCGCCGATCCGCGCGAGTCGTGGCGCGACGCCCTCACCGCGCTGGGCGGCCACGCCGTGGCGCGCGGCGACCTGGCGCGCGTGGCCGCGCTGAGTCTGCGCGCGGCCGTCCAACCGGTGCGCGCCATCCGACGGCGCCGTGACGAGTCGACGCGGGCGGCCCTGGCCCGCTCGGGGGTCTCGGACGACTTCGTCCACGACGTGATGGTGCCGTTCCTGCGCGGCGCGCTGCTCGACGACGACCTCGACACCTCGTGGCGCTATACCCAGTTGCTGCTGCGCAGTTTCGTGCGGGGCCGGCCCGGCACGTACCCCACGGGGGTCGGCGCCCTACCGGCCGCGCTCGCCGGCCGCCTCGCCACCTCGATCCACCTCGGCGAGGCGGCGACCGCGATTGACGCCACGACGGTCTCGACGACCTCGACCACCTACCGGGCGCAACGGGTCATCGTCGCGACCGACGCGACGAGCGCGCGCGAGCTCGTCGGCGTCGCGCCGATCGGGTGGCGCGCCCAGACCACGTGGTGGTACGCGACCCCGCGTCTGGTCGACGGCGCCGTCTTGCGACTCGACCGCGTGCGCCGGTTCCTCAGCTCGACGCTCGACGTGAGCGCCGTGGCCCCCGAGCGCGCCCAGCCCGGTCGATCGCTGGTCGCCGCCGCCGCCAACGGGCTCGCGTCGGTCGAGTACGAGCCCGCGGTGCGCGCCGACGTCGCGCGGCTCTACGGGTTGACCCTCGGCGAGGTCGAGCTCGTGACCACGACCGTGGTCGCCCGGGCGCTACCGCGCAGTCCGGCGCCACTGTCACTCGCTCGGCCCTCGAGGTGGGGCGACGTCCTCCTCGCGGGCGACTATCTCCAGACCCCCTCGATCCAGGGTGCGCTGGTGAGCGGTCGCCGCGCCGCGCAAGCGGTGCTCGCCGGGCGATAGGGCCACGACGGGCCGATCGGGACGGGCTCGCCGGCCGCCCGGGAGCGATCATCGGGTCGCGCGAGCGAACTGAGTGATATTTCGAAATGACGTTCACTATTGTGTCGGGATGCCGGGCCCCGGGGTGGCGTAAGGTCGTTGTCCCCACGCGGGGGTCGCACCGACTGTCGAGGACGCACATGCACGAACGGGTATCGCTCACCAAATCTCACATCATCGAGGTGGCGGCACCACTGGTCCGCGAGGTCGGTGCGGCGGGATTTCACATCTCGGACCTCGCCGCACGCGCCCAGGTCGGGGTGCCGACGATCTACTACCACTTCACCTCGCGTGAGCAGGTGATCGCCGAGGCCCAACTCGCGAACTACTTCGCGATGACCGCTGGGCTGCGCGACCACTTCACGCGCGCGGTCGCCGCCGTGACCGCACGGGACGAACCGGCGTTTCGCGACGCGTTGCGCGGGGACATCGAAGAGGCGTGGTCGCTCGGGCAGATCGACGACCAGGTCGGTGTGATGCGCATCCTCATCGACATCTGGTCCGACGGCCGCACCCGTCAGGCCTTCAAGGACATGCTCGACGCCCAGTACGCGCGCTGGGTGTCGGTCGTGAACGACGCGAAGGACCTCGGGTGGATCGACGACTCGAACGACGCGGGTCTCATGGTCGCGATCTTCTGGGCGGCCTCCGTGGGCCAGGCCGTGATCCCGCACCGCTCGGGGCTCGACGTGCAGTCCCCCGTCGTCAGTGACTTCTGCCTCCGGGTGCTGCGTCGGGACCGGGTCGAGCGCTAACCGACCGACGGGTCGATCGCCAGCTCGTCTTCGGTCGCCTCGACCGCGACGTGGGGCACGACCCGGTCGAGCCAGGCCGGCATCCACCAGTTCGCCCGACCGATGAAGTGCATGAGGCTGGGCACGAGCACCGTGCGCAGGATGAAGGCGTCCATCAACACCGCGCCGCCCAGCCCGACGCCGAACTCGGCGATGATGCGTTGTCCGCCGAAGGCGAAGGAGAGGAAGACCGAGATCATGATCAGCGCGGCGGCGGTGATCACGCGGCCGGTGTTGGCCTGACCCCGGATGATCGCCTCCTCGTTGTCACCGGTGTTCAGCCACTCCTCGTGCATGCGCGAGACCAGGAAGACCTGGTAGTCCATCGAGAGCCCGAAGAGGATCGCGATCATGATGATCGGCAGGAACGACTCGACCGGGCCGGTGCCCGCGCCGAGCAGCGTGCTGCCCCAGCCCCACTGGAAGACCGCGACGACCAGACCGAAGGACGCGCCGGCGGCGAGCAGGTTCATCGCCGCGGCGACGAGGGGCACCAGGACGCTGCGGAAGGCGACCATCAGCAACAGACAGCCCAGCAGCACGATGACGCCGATGAAGAGCGGGATCTTGCTGCCGAGCACGGTGGCGAAGTCGGCGAAGACCGCGGTGAGGCCGCCGACGTAGATCGCGGTGTGCGACGAGGCCGTCACGTGCGGGATGTAGTCGTTGCGTAGTGCGTTGATGAGGGTGTTGGTGGCCGAGGCCTGCGGGCTCGATTTCGGCACGACCCGGATGACGCCGATGGTGCCCCGGTTCGCGACGAAGAGCGGGGTCACGGCGGCGACGTCGGGTTGGTGGGCCAGGTTGGCGTCGAGGGTGCGCATGGTGGCCACGTCGGCGGCGGAGTGGAGGTCGCCCACGACGACCAGGGGCCCGTTGAACCCGGGCCCGAAGCCCGTGGCGAGCAGGTCGTAGGCCTGGCGGGTCGTCGAAGACGGCGGGTTGGACCCCTGGTCCGAGCTGCCCAGGTGCAACGAGAAGTAGGGCGCGGCCGCGACGGCGATGACCGCGAGCGCGGCCGCGGTGAGCACGCGGGGGTGACGCGACACGAAGTGGGCCCAACGCTGCCAGGGACCGGCGACGACCACCGGCTCGGGGCCGTGCTCGGCCAAGGCGCGCCGTTCGCGTCGACCGAGGACGCGGTGCTTCTGGAAGGCGAGCAGCGACGGCAGCAGGGTCAGCGAGGCCAGCATCGTGATCGCGACGGTGATCGAGGCCGAGATCGCGACGCCGTTGAGGAACGACAGACGCAGCACCAGCATGCCCGCGAGCGCGATGACGACGGTCGAGCCGGCGAAGAGCACCGCCCGTCCCGAGGTGTTGATCGCGGTGACGATGGCCTCTTCGACCCCGAGGCCGCGTTTGAGTCCCTGGCGCGACCTCGTCACGATGAAGAGGGCGTAGTCGATGCCGACGCCGAGCCCGATGAGCGAGCCGAGGATTGGGGCGAAGTTGGCGATGTTGATGACGTGGCTGAGCAGCGTGGTCGCCGCCGAGGCGACGCCGATGGCGAAGAGGGCCACGCCCAGGGGCAGCAGCATCGCCAGGGCCGAGCCGAAGGCGAAGAGCAGGATGATCGCCGTCGCGAGGAGGCCGAAGATCTCACCGGGGCTGCCGGTGGGCGCGTCGAGCTGGCCGAAGGCGTTGCCGCCGAACTGGACGTTGAGGGTGGAGGACCGGATGGACGAGCCGACGGCCTCCACGGCGCGGATATCGGCGAGGGGGAGCTTGAAGGCCTGCTGGGTGAAGTTGACCACGGCGTAGGCGATGGTGCGGTGGCGGTCCATCTGCAAGCTACCCAGGCAGGGGGCCGCCGTCGGGCAGAACGGCGAGACCACGCTCGCCACGTCGGGCAGCGTGGCGACCTTGGCCAGCATCGCGTCGATCGTGGCGCGCTGCTGGTCGAGCGTGCCCGACTTGGCCTGCAGGACGATCTGGTCGGCGTCGCCGGGCTGCGTGGGGATCTTGGCGAGCAGTTCGACCGCGTGGGTCGAGTTCGTTCCGGGCAGACTGAAGGCGTTGGCGTAAGCCGAACCCATGGTGTGGGCGAGGAGGTTGATGGCCACGATGAGCACGACCCATACGCTGAGGACGTACCACCGGCGACGCACCGCGAGGCGCGCGAGGGACTTCATAACTCTCCTCGACTGACAGGGGAACAGCAATTATACAAGCCATAGAAAGTGCCGGACCACGGGAGGGTCGAGGGCGATGAACGAGCGCCGCCCCGAGCGTTTTCCCGGGCACCGCTACCCCCAGGTCGTACCTGAACCCGACGAGGTGCGCCCCGGGCGCGCCGCGCCCTGGGCCCACCTCGAAGCCGGCGCGCGTCGGTCGATCTCGGTGACCACGGTCGTGGCACGACTGGCCGAGCGGGGTCGATCGCTCGAGTCGGGACTGCCCGCGCTCTCGGAGGAGCTGCTGGCGCTCGCGCGCGAGCCCGACCTCGTGGTGCGCCCCTCGGCGGTGCTGGTGGCCCTCGTGGACGTCGAGGGCGAGGCCCACGTGGTGTTGACCCGTCGGTCCCTGACGCTGCGTCACCACCGCGGCGAGATCGCCCTGCCCGGGGGACGAAGCGACGGCGACGAGGACCCCGTGGCGACGGCGCTGCGCGAGGCGAGAGAGGAGGTGGGCCTCGACCCCACGCTCGTCACGCCGGTGGGGTGGCTGAGCCCGATCGCGTCCATCGTCTCGAACTCGGCGATCTGGCCGGTCGTGGCGACGGTCGACGGGCGACCGCAGTGGCGGGCCCAGCCCGGCGAGGTCGATCGGGTCTTCAGCGTCGCGCTCGCCGACCTCGTGGCCGACGGCGCCTTCGTCGAGGAGCGGTGGCGTCGCGCGGCCCCTCGGCCCGGGGCCGACGAGGACGGGTACTTCCCGATCTACTTCTTTCGCGTCCCCCACGACCTGATCTGGGGCGCGACGGCGCGCGTGCTCGTCGAACTGCTCGCCATCGTGACCGGCGTCGACGCGACCCGGTGAAGGGCCCGGGGGACTCCAGTAGATTGGAGGCATCGAGAACCCCGGCGGCGGGGCGGTATCGGAGGACACCATGGCGGAAGTAGAGATCGGCATCTACAAATCGGCGCGACAGGCGTACGGTTTCGACGACATCGCCATCGTGCCCTCGCGACGCACGCGCGACCCCGAGGACGTCGACATCTCCTGGCAGATCGACGCCTACAAGTTCGAGTTGCCGATGCTCGGCTCGGCGATGGACGGCGCCGTCTCGCCCGCGACCGCGATCGAGATCGGGCGCCTGGGTGGGCTCGGCGTCTTGAACCTCGAGGGCCTCTGGACGCGCTACGAGGACCCGATGCCGCTCTTCGAGGAGATCCGCGAGCTCGACGACGACAAGGCCACCGCGCGCATGCAGCAGATGTACCTCGAGCCGATCAAGCTCGAACTGGTCGCCCAGCGGATCCGCGAGATGAAGGAAGCGGGCATCGTCACGAGTGCCTCGGTGACGCCCCAGCGCACCGACTGGATGTCCAAGACGATCACCGACTCGGGTCTGGACATCCTCGTGATCCAGGGCACCGTCGTCTCGGCCGAGCACGTCTCGCGCACCGCCGAGCCGCTGAACCTGAAGAAGTTCATCCGTGAGTTCGAGATCCCGGTGATCGTCGGCGGGTGCGCGAGCTACCAGGCGGCGCTGCACCTCATGCGCACCGGGGCGGCCGGCGTGCTCGTCGGGGTCGGACCCGGCAACGCGTGCACCTCGCGGGCCGTGTTGGGTATCGGGGTGCCCCAGGCGACCGCGATCGCCGACGTCGCCGGCGCGCGCATGCGTCACCTCGACGAGACCGGCGTCTACGTCCACGTCATCGCCGACGGCGGCATGAGCAAGGGCGGCGACATCGCCAAGGCGATCGCCTGCGGCGCCGACGCGGTCATGATCGGCTCACCGCTCTCGAGCGCCGTCGAAGCGCCGGCGCGCGGCTTCCACTGGGGGATGGCCACCTTCCACCCGACCCTGCCGCGCGGCACGCGCGTGCGCACCCAGGTGCGCGGCACGCTCTCGGAGATCCTGCTCGGACCGGCCCACGAGAACGACGGACGGCTCAACCTCTTCGGGGCGCTGCGCACGTCGATGGCCACCTGCGGGTACGAGACGTTGAAGGAGTTCCAGAAGGCCGAGGTCATGTTGGCCCCGTCCCTGCAGACCGAGGGCAAGTCGCTCCAGCGCGCCCAGGGTGTGGGCATGGGCCATTGAGCGCCAGCGTCCTCGTCGTCGACTTCGGTGCGCAGTACGCGCAGTTGATCGCGAGGCGCGTGCGCGAGGCGCACGTGTTCTCCGAGATCGTCCCGGCGACGATCAGCGCCGACGAGGTGCGGGCCAAGAACCCCGCGGCGATCATCCTCTCGGGCGGGCCCAAGTCCGTCTACGAGACGCCGGCCCCCAGCCTCGACCCGGCGATCTACGAGCTCGGCCTGCCGATGCTGGGTATCTGCTACGGCGCCCAGCTGATGGCCCAGCAACTCGGCGGCGAGGTCGGCCGTACGGGCACGGGCGAGTACGGTCGAACCGAGCTCACCCGGCTCGGTGCGTCGACGTTGCTCGACGCGTGGCCCCAGTCGAGTACCTGTTGGATGAGTCACGGCGACGCGATCACGCGTCCCCCCGACGGCTTCGTCGTCACGGCGTCCTCGCCCGCGGCCCCGGTCGCGGTCATGGACGACGTCGCGCGTCGCCGCTACGCGGTCCAATTCCACCCCGAGGTGGCCCACACCGATCGCGGCCAGGAGCTGATCGCCACCTTCTTGCACGAGCTGGCCGGCGTCGCGCCGACCTGGACCAACACCTCGATCATCGACGAACAAGTGGCGCTCATCCGGGCCCAGGTCGGCGACGACAAGGTGCTCTGCGCGCTCTCGGGCGGGGTCGACTCGGCCGTGGCGGCCGCGCTGGTGATTCGGGCCATCGGGAGCCAGTTGACCTGCGTCTTCGTCGACACCGGGCTGATGCGCCTGGGCGAGGGCGAGCAGATCGAGGCGACCTTCACCGAGCAGTTCGGGGTCGAGCTGATCCACGTCAAGGCCCAGGACCGATTCTTTACCGCGCTCGCCGGGGTCGTGGACCCCGAGGCGAAACGCAAGATCATCGGTGAGCTCTTCATCCGCGAGTTCGAGGCCGTCGCGCGCGACCTCGGCGCCGGCGGCGACGGCCCCCGCTTCCTCGTCCAGGGCACGCTCTACCCCGACGTCATCGAGTCGGGGTCGGGCCACGCCGCCACTATCAAGAGCCACCACAACGTCGGTGGCCTGCCCGAGGACCTCTCCTTCAGCCTGATCGAGCCGCTGCGCAAGCTCTTCAAGGACGAGGTCCGCCACGTCGGTGAGGAGTTGGGCCTGCCCGAGGGCATCGTGTGGCGCCAACCCTTCCCGGGGCCGGGCCTCGGGGTGCGCATCGTGGGCGAGGTCACCCGCGAGCGCGCCGAGATCCTGCGCCGCGCCGACGCGGTCGTCGTCGACGAGATCCGCCGCGCCGGGCTCTACCGCGAGCTCTGGCAGAGCTTCGCGGTGCTGCCGGCGGTGCGCACCGTCGGGGTGATGGGCGACGGACGAACCTACGCCTACCCGATCGTGATCCGGGCGGTCACCAGTGACGACGCCATGACCGCCGACTGGGCCCGCCTGCCCTACGACCTCGTCGAGCGGATCGCCAACCGGTTGATCCGTGAGGTCGAGGGCGTGAACCGCGTGGCCCTGGACGTAACGAGCAAGCCGCCGGGCACCATCGAGTGGGAGTGACGCGGTACTTCTCGGACGAGTCGCTCTTCGAGGACGCCCCACCCCCGCGTGACACCGCGGCGCTGCTCCGTGACCTGACCGCGCCCCAGCGTGCCGCGGTCGTCCAGCGCGGTGCGCCGCTGCTGGTGGTCGCCGGTGCGGGCTCGGGCAAGACCCGCGTGCTGACGCGACGCATCGCGCACCTGCTCGCGACCGGCGACGCCCGGCCCCACGAGATCATGGCGATCACCTTCACCAACAAGGCGGCCGACGAGATGCGCCGGCGCGTCGTGGAGCTGGTCGGCGACGCGGCGTCACGGATGTGGGTGTCGACCTTCCACTCGGCCTGCCTGCGGATCCTGCGCAGCCACGCCGACGTGCTCGGCTACGAGCGGGGCTTCTCGATCTACGACGCCGGCGACGCCCGCTCGGCCGTGGAGATCATCATGAAGGAGCTGAATCTCGACCCCAAGCGGCTGCCCCCGCGCAGCGTGTCCGCGGCGATCTCGGCCGCGAAGAACGAGTCCGTGAACGCCGCGCGGTACTTCGATCGCTACGGCGACGACCCCTTCCACCGGCGCGTCGCCGAGATCTTCGCGCAGTACGAGAAGCGGCTGCGCCTGGCCAACGCGATGGACTTCGACGACCTGCTCGTCAACGCCCTCGAGCTGTTAAAGGCCGACGACGCGGTGCGCACGAACTACCAGGAGCGTTTCAAGTACCTGCTGGTCGACGAGTTCCAAGACACCAACGGGGTCCAGAACGAGCTCGTGTTGCTGCTGAGCGAGCGCCATCGCAACCTGTGCGTAGTCGGCGACGCCGACCAGTCGATCTACCGGTTCCGCGCGGCCGACGTGCGCAACATCCTGCTCTTCGAGGAGCGCTTCCCCGACGCCGACGTGATCGTGCTCGAGCAGAACTTCCGCTCGACCCAGACGATCCTCGACGCCGCGAATGCGGTGATCGCCAAGAACCCCGGACGACGCGCCAAGCACCTCTTCACCGAGGGTGACCAGGGAACCAAGATCCGTCTCTACCGGGCCGGGGACGAGTACGAGGAGGGACGCTACCTCGCCAGCGAGCTGCGCCGGCTGCGCGCCGAGCACCACCTCGAGTGGCAGGACATGGCCGTCTTCTACCGCACCAACGCCCAGAGCCGCGTGCTCGAAGAGGAGTTCCTCCACGGCGGCGTGCCCTACCGGGTCATCGCCGGCCTGCCCTTCTACAACCGCAAGGAGGTCAAGACGGCGCTCGCCTACGCGAGGTTGGTGGTGAACGCGCGCGACGAGGCGAGCGCCCGGCGCGTCGTCAACGAGCCCAAGCGCGGGGTCGGTGACGCCGCCCAGGCCAAGCTCGGCGCCTACGCCGCCGAGCACGGGATCTCCTTCGCCGAGGCGCCCTGGTACGCCGTCGAGGCCGGGCTGAGCGGTCGCGCCCTCGCGGGCGCGACGCGATTCGCGATGGCCCTGGACGCCCTGCGCGCTCGACTCAGCGAGGTCACCCCGCGCGAGATGATCGACGCGATCGTCGCCGAGACCGGACTCGGGGACGCCCTGCGCGAGGGGCCGCCCGAGGAGGCCGCCAGTCGACTCGAGAACCTCGGCGAGCTGGCCTCGGCCGCGGCGCAGTACGAGACGGTGCTCGACTTCGTCGAGCGCGTGGCCCTCGTCGCGGACTCGGACCAACTCGACCGCGGGGCCGGGGCCGTCTCGCTGATGACCCTGCACGTCGCCAAGGGCCTCGAGTTCCCAGTGGTCGCGATCACCGGGCTCGAGGAGACGATCTTCCCGCACCGGCGCGCCCTGGCCGACGAGGACGAGCTCGAAGAGGAGCGCCGGCTCTGCTACGTCGGGATCACCCGGGCGATGTCCCACCTCGTACTCACCCACGCGTGGAGCCGGACCCAGTGGGGCCAGCGCGCCGACACGCTGCCCAGCCGTTTTCTCGCCGAGATCCCCCCCGCGCTCGTGCACGACGTGTCGCGCGCGGCCCCGGCGCGCCGGCGCGAGCTCGAGGTGGAGGACGGATTCGTCGGACGCGCCAGTGAGTTCGCCGCCGGTCGGGCCATCGGCGCGGGCGCCGCCCCCCCGGTGCGTTCGACCGGCGCCGAGACGCTCGCCCTGGTGGCGGGGGAGCGGGTCGTGCACGACCGCTACGGCGCGGGCACCGTGGTGCGCGTCGAGGGCGAGGGCCAACGCTCGCGCGCGACGGTCTCCTTCGACGAGCACGGCACCAAACAGCTCGTGCTCGCGATGACGCCACTGCGTCGGGCGTAACCCTGGTCGAGTGACGTTTCTAAAACGTCCCTAAGAAACCCTGATGGAGCCGAATGGTCGTCGGGGTCGGCGTGGAAGAATGGAACCTCATGGATTCCGTCCGCCCCGTCTACCGGCCGCCGTCGGCGCCGCGGAGTCATCGCCTGCCCCAGCGGGTCTACTGGCGCCGCCGCGCGATCGCCGTGCTCGCCACGACGACCTTCGTCGTCGTGGCCTACCTCGGGGGCACCCTCGCGATGGCGTTGCGCAACCCGACCTACGGCGTCAGCTACATGGCGCGCGGGGCCGAGTGGGGCCGTCAGCACGGCCTCGGGCCCGTCGTCACCTGGATCGAGACCGAGTACTACCGGCTGAACCCCGCCAAGACGGGTGGAGCGCCCAAGGCCAACTCCTTCGGCTCGGGGGTCACCGCGGTGAAGGTGCCCGTCACGGGGCACCTGCCCGAGCCGCCGCGCGTGATCACCCCGGCTCCGCACCCGCTGCCCGGGGAGGGTGTCTGGCACGTCGCCGGGCGCACGGCCAACGGCGTGCCCGCGGTCTACGAGGCCTTCATCCGCCCCGACGCGATCCACACCAGCTACGTGGTCGGCATCGCGTGGATGGACCCGACACTGTTGCGCGCTCAGCTCTACTCGGGCTCGTTCATCCCCGGCGGGAACCACCGCTTCATCTACTCCGCGCCGATCACGCCGTTGGCGAGCCGGTCGCTGGTCGCGGCCTTCAACGCGGGCTTCCGCATGCAGGACGCCAACGGCGGCTACTACACCCAGGGTCAGATGATCCTGCCGCTGCGCCGGGGCGCCGCCTCGGTCGTGGTCTACAAGGACGGCACGATGACGGTCGGCGCCTGGGGCTCGCCGGGCTTCACGATGACCAACCAGGTCGCCTCGGTGCGTCAGAACCTCAACCTGCTCGTCGTCAACGGCAAGCCGGTGTCGGACCTCTCGAACCCGACGCTGTGGGGCGCCACGCTGGGCGGGACCTTCAACGTCTGGCGCTCGGGCCTCGGAGTCACCAAGGACGGCGCGATCGTCTACGTCGGGGGTCCGGCGATGTCGATCACCGACCTGGCCAACGTGCTGGTGCGCGCGGGCGCGGTCACCGGGATGCAGCTCGACATCAACACCGACTGGGTGCAGTACTCGACCTACGCCGGGGCGCCGAACGCCATCGTCACCGGCGCCAACGGCACCAGCCTGCTCAGCTCGATGAACGGGCCACCGTCGCGCTACTTCGCTACGTGGTGGAACCGTGACTTCTACACCATGTCGCTACGCACGGTGCCCAAGACCACCGGTTTGCTCGCGCCGACGACGACCTCGTCGGCGGGGTAGTTCGCGGGCCCGACTCTTCTGTCAGACTCAGGGTGTGCGAACCAAGGTCCTCGTGGTCGTCGTTCTCGGCGTGGCCGCGCTGCTGATCGCCGCCGCCCTGTGGCTCAATACCGACGCCCCGAGTCCTCTCGCGGTGCCGAGGCTCGTCGAGACCTTCACGGTGCTGCCCTGCGCGCCGAACACCACCGTGGGCATGGAGGGCTGCAAGGAGCACCAAGTCCTCGCCCTGGACGGAACGATCAATCGGTTGCGCGTGGCGATCGACGCGGCCTCGCCGATCTCGGCCGGGGTCTTCGACGCCCACGAGCGCGCCTGGTACCAGGCGCGCCAGCGACACTGTCGGGCTGTGGCTGCGCGCGACGCGGGCGGGTCGATCGAGCCGGTGGTCTTCGGGGCGTGCCTGATCGACGCGGACCTACGCCACGTCGCGGCACTGCGCGACCAGCTGGCCAGCGCCACCAGTTAGCGGTTGGCGACCTTGCGCCAGAGCGGCGCGGGGAGGTGGCGCAGCGCGAAGAAGACGTAGCGCAGGATCGGCGGACTCCAGATGACCCGCTGGCCGCTCGCGAGCCCGCGCAGGATGTTCTCGGCGACCTCGTTGACGCCGGTCGTGAAGGGGATCTCGGGCTCACCGGTGGTCATCTTGGAGCGCACGAAGCCCGGTCGCACGATCTGCAGGGTGACGCCGGTGCCCTCGAGGGAGTCGGCGAGCCCGTCACAGAGTCGGTCCAGGCCGGCCTTGGCGCCCGAGTAGAGGTACGAGATGCGCCGTACGCGGATCGCGGCGACCGAGGACAGCACGAGGATCCGTCCGTGGCCCTGGGCGACGAGCCGTCGGCGCACCTCGGCGAGGGCCGCGACGGGCCAGGCGTAGTTCACGACCGCCATCGTCGCGGCCATCGTCGGGTCGTCCTCGTACTCGAGCTGCTTGCCCAGCAGCCCGACGGCCTCGATCACCAGGTCGACCGGTTCGCCCATCACCTCGAAACAGACCGCGACGGCCCGCGCCGCGTCGAGCGGCTCGGTGGCCTCGAAGAGCACCGTGTGGGTCGTGGTCGCGCCGTAGTCGCGGGCCTCGGCGGCGGCCTGGTCGAGCAGGTCCTGGTTGCGACCCGCGAGCACCACCGTGTGGGTGCGCGCGGCGCAGAGCTTCTTCACGAGCGCGCGCGCGATGTCCGAGCTCCCGCCGAGCACGACGACGTTCTGGGGTTGGCCGAAGGCGTTCTCCATGGGTTATCCCTCTCTCAGGCGCAGTCGACGAGCGAGGTCGCTCGTGAGATGGTGCTCCGGGTCGATGGTATCGGCCAGGGCGGCGAACTCGGCCAGGCGCGGGTACATGGCGCGCACGGTCGAGGGGGCCAGGCGGGCGTCCTTGGCGAGGTAGACCCGACCGCGCGCGGCCACGACGAGCTCGTCGAGCTCGTCGAGCAGCGGCGCCAGGGCCGCGGGGCCGACGGGCAGGTCGAGGGCCAGGGTCCAGCCCGGCTGGGGGAAGGAGAGTGGCGCGGGGTCGGCGTCACCGAATCGCTTCAAGACCGCGAGGAAGCTCGGCACTCGGGACGCCGAGAGCCGCGAGATGGCCGTGACGACGGCCTCGGCCCCGTCGTCGGGCACCGCGAACTGGTACTGCACGAAGCCGCGCGGCCCGTAGAGCCGGTTCCAGTCGCGCAGCCCGTCGAGGGGGTGGAAGAAGGACGAGATCGAGTGGGCCTCGCCCACGCGGTGGCGCGGCGCGGCGCGGAACCAGAGTTCGTTGAAGGCGGTGATCGTCACCGGGTTCAAGAGCCCCGGGGGCGCTGAGAAGGGCACGGCCAAACGCGCGCCGCGCGGTGCGACCCGCGTGGCTTCGGTCAGGTCGCTCGACCCGGCGTGGTCGCCGCGGGTGAGGATCGAGCGGCCCATGCGCCGTCCGCGGGCCATGCAGTCGACCCAGGCGACCGAGTAGCGGTAGCGCGCGTCGCCCTCGACCATCGCGGCCATGACCGCGTCGAGGTCGTCGTAGCGGTCGGTGTCCACGAGCACCTGGTCGCTCTCGATCGCGAGCAGTTGGAGGGTCACCTCGCTGACCACGCCCGTCAGGCCCATGGCCCCGAAGGTCGCCCAGAAGAGTGCCGGTTCGCGTTCGGGGGAGAGTTCGTGCACCCCGCTCGGCGTGACCAGGCGCATCGCGCGCACGTGGTGGGCGAAGGAACCGTCGACGTGGTGGTTCTTGCCGTGCACGTCGGCCGCGACCGCTCCGCCGATGGAGACCCGTCGGGTGCCGGGCGTGACCGGCACGAACCAGCCCTGGGGGATGGCGACGGCCAGCAGGTCGTCGATCGAGACCCCGGCGCCGAGCGTGACGAGCCCGTCGGGGCCGATCGGGGCGATCGCGTCGAGGCCGCGGTTGTCGAGCACCAGGCCGCCACTGACCTGGGCGGCGTCGCCGTAGCTGCGACCGAGCCCGCGCGCGATCACCGCCGGGGCCCCCAGCGCGTTCGCGACCTCGTCCTCGCTGGTCGGCGTCGTCAGCTCGGCGAGACTGCCCGCCGTGCGGCCCCAGCCGGTGAGCCGGGTCCTCACGCGTAGATCCCGATGAAGAGCAGGACCGCCCAGACGACCCCGAGGATCTGGACCGTGCGGTTGCGCCAGAGCAGGTCCTCGGGGGCCTGGCCGTGGCCGGCCTCGGCCGCGCGCATGATGTAGAGCATCGCGTAGACCACCGGGATCACGGTGAGCCGGATCGGCACCATGTGGTGGCGCAGGCTCGAGAGCCCGCCGTAGGAGGTGTCAAAGGCCCACAGGCAGTAGGTGGTGATCACGACCGTGGCGGTCATGGTCAGCGCCGAGTGCAAGAAGTCGGGGCTGTACTCGGCGAGCACCTGGCGCGTCGTGCCGGCGCCCACCTGCTGGAGTTCACTCGAGCGCTTGCCGACCACGAGGAAGAGGGCACCGAAGGAGATCACGACGAGGAACCAGGCCGAGACGTAGATGTGCGAGGCCGCGGCCCCGGCGTAGGCGCGAAGGAAGAACCCGCTGGCGACGAAGCCCAGCTCGATGATTGCGACGTTCTTGACGCCGAAGTTGTAGGCCAGGTGGATCACCAGGTAGAGCGTGAGGATCAGGTAGAGCCCTTCGGGCTGCCAGAGCAGCATCGGTAGCGCGAAGGCGAACAGGCTCAACACGAGCGCGGTGCCCAGGGCCCACGCCGCGCTCAACTGGCCGGCCGCGATGGCCCGGTACCGCTTGGTGGGGTGGGTGCGATCGGCCTCGAGGTCGCGCACGTCGTTGAGCAGGTAGATGGCCGAAGAGAGCGCGCAGAAACAGAGGAAGGCCGCCACCGTGTGGCGCTGGACGTCGGCGTGGGTCGCGACCCCCGCCGCCACTGGCGCGACGCCGATCAGGCCGTTCTTCAGCCACTGGACCGGTCGCATCGCCGAGACCAGGGCGCGAACCGGTCCCCGCGCAATCGCCACGTCGCTCGTCACGGGACCACGCTAGTCGCGCCCCTCGTCGCGTCGAAGGCGGCCCCGTCGGGGGGGTCACCTGGGGGGTTCTATGCTGGCACCCGATGGAGCGCACGTATCGGGTAGTGGTGGCCAAGCCGGGCCTGGACGGCCACGACCGCGGTGCCAAGGTGATCGCGCGTGCCCTGCGCGACGCCGGGTTCGAGGTCGTGTACACCGGTCTACACCAAACGCCCGAACAGATCGCCCAGGCGGTCGTCCACGAGGACGCCGACGCGCTGGGCCTCTCGCTGCTCTCGGGCGCGCACCGGGTCCTCGTGCCCCGGGTGATCGGCCTCTTGCGCGAAGCCGGCCGCGAGGACGTGACCGTGGTCGTCGGGGGGATCATCCCCGAGGGCGACATCCCCGACCTCGAGGCCGTCGGGGTCGCGCGGGTCTTCACGCCCGGCGCGTCATTGGGCGAGATCGGGACGTGGCTCGAGGCCACGCTCGACGCGCGCGAGCACAGTTCCTAGACGGGTAGTTCGGCAGTACTGGCAGAGAAAGTGGACGACGATGGACCTTTTTGAGTATCAGGGGAAGCAGTACTTCTCGCGATTCGGCATCGCGGTCTCACCGGGCGGGGTCGCCGACACCGTCGAGGAGGCCCTCAGCGTCGCCGCCCGCGTCGGCTTCCCCGTGGTCATCAAGGCCCAGGTGAAGGTCGGTGGCCGTGGCAAGGCCGGCGGGGTCAAGCTGGCCGACAGCGAGGACGAGGTGCGCACCCACGCCGGCGCCATCCTCGGCCTGGACATCAAGGGTCACGTCGTCAAGCGACTCTGGGTCGAGCACGCCAGCGACATCGCCCAGGAGTACTACGCGTCCTTCACCCTCGACCGCCCGAACAAGGTCCACCTGGGCATGCTGAGCGCCCAGGGCGGGGTGGAGATCGAGGTGGTCGCCGAGGAGAACCCCGACGCCATCGCGATGCTCCAGATCGACCCGCTCGTCGGGCTCGACGTCGCCACCGCGCGCCGCTGGGTCGCCGAGGCCGGCCTCGACGAAGCGGCGCGAGCCCAGGCGGCCGAGCTGTTGGTCAAGCTCTACACCTGCTACGTCGAGGGCGACTGCGACCTCGCCGAGGTGAACCCGCTCATCCTCACGCCCGAGGGCAAGGTCCACGCGCTCGACGCGAAGGTCACCCTGGACGAGAACGCGTCGTTCCGCCACCCCGAATGGGAGGAGTACCGCGCCACCGAGACCGAGGACCCGCGCGAGAAGATGGCCAAGGAGAAGGGCCTCAACTACATCGGCCTGGACGGGACCGTGGGGATCATCGCCAACGGGGCGGGGCTCGCGATGTCGACCCTCGACGTCGTGAACCAGGTCGGGGGCAGCGCCGCCAACTTCCTCGACATCGGTGGCGGCGCCAACGCCGACGTGATGGCCGCCGCGCTCGAGGTGATCAACACCGACCCCAAGGTCAAGGTCATCTTCGTCAACATCTTCGGGGGCATCACGCGCGTCGACGAGGTCGCCAAGGGCGTCATCGAGGCGCTCGGACGGGTCTCGATCACCTCGCCGATCGTGTTGCGACTCGACGGCACCAACGCCGTCGAGGGCCGCGCCATCCTGGCCCCGCACCTGAACGACCGACTTCTCACCGAACCGACCATGTTGGACGCCGCCCGCCGGGCCGTGGCCTTCGCGAACCAGTAAGGACCGATATGAGCATCTTCGTAGACGAGCACACCAAGGTCATCGTCCAGGGACTGACCGGCGGCCAGGGCCGCTTCCACGGCCTGCGCAACCGTGAGTACGGCACCCAGATCGTCGGCGGGGTCACCCCGGGCAAGGGCGGCACCGACGTCGAGGGCATCCCCGTCTTCAACACCGTCGCCGAGGCGGTCGCGGCGACCGGGGCCACCGCCTCGTTCGTCTCGGTACCGCCGAAGTTCGCGGCCGACGCGATCATCGAGGCCGCCCAGGGCGGCATCACCTTCATCGTGAGCATCACCGAGGGCATCCCGGCCCACGACGAGGCCCGCGTGTACAACCGGCTCGTCGAGGAGTTCCCCGGCGTGCGGCTCCTCGGACCGAACTGCCCGGGGATCATCAGCCCCGGTAAGTGCAACATCGGCATCACCTCGGGCGACATCGCGTTGCCCGGTGGGCCGGTGGGCATCGTCTCGCGCTCGGGCACCCTCACCTACCAGGCGCTGCACGAGCTCAGTCAGCAGGGGATCGGCCAGACGACCTGCGTGGGCATCGGCGGAGACCCGGTGCCCGGTACGAACTTCATCGACTGCCTGGCCGCCTTCGAGGCCGACCCCGAGACCAAGGCCGTCATGATGATCGGCGAGATCGGCGGCTCCGAGGAGGAGCGCGCGGCCGAGTGGATCAAGGCGCACATGACCAAGCCGGTCGTGGCCTACGTCGCCGGGGTCACGGCACCGGCCGGACGCAAGATGGGCCACGCCGGGGCGATCATCTCGGGCTCCAAGGGCACCGCCCAGGCCAAGATGGCGGCCCTCAGCGAGGCCGGCGTCCACGTCTGTCTGAACCCGACCGAGGCCGGGGAGAAGATGGTCGAGATCGTCCGGGCGCTCTAGACGTTGGCCGACGTCCGACTCTGCGTCCTGGTGTCCGGTTCGGGCACGATCCTCGAGGCGATGTTCGCGGCGGGCCTCGAGGTCGCCCTCGTGGTCGCCGACCGCCCCTGTCGCGCCCTCGACGTCGCCGAGGGCGCGGGGATCGACGCGCTCTTGCTCGACCGCGCCCTCTACGGCGGATTCCGCTCGTCCTTCGACCGTGACGCCTACAGCATCGATCTCGCGACCCTGCTCGCCGGGCACCGCATCGACCTCGTGGCCATGGCCGGGTTCGGCACCGTGATGACCCGACCCTTCCACGAGGCGCTCCCGGGGCGGGTGCTCAACACCCACCCGAGCCTGCTGCCCGATTTCAAGGGCTGGCACGCCGTCGCCGCGGCGCTCGCCGCGGGCGTCGCCGAGTCGGGCTGCACGGTCCACGTCGCGACCGAGGCGCTCGACGATGGACCGATCCTCGCCCAGCGCCGCGTGCCGGTGCTCGCCGGGGACTCCGAGAGTGACCTGCACGAACGAATCAAGACGGTCGAACGGGTGCTCTACCCCGACGTCGTGGCGCGCGTGCTGCGCGCCCTCGCCGACGGTCGAGAGCCGGCGTCGATCGCCACCCAGATAGAGGAGGGGTAGATGCGCGCGTTGCTCAGCGTGTGGGACAAGACCGGACTGGTCGAGTTCGCCCAAGGTCTGGTCGACCTCGGGTTCGACCTCGTCGCTTCGGGCGGCACCGCCACGGCGCTCACCGAGGCCGACGTGGCCCACGCCGACGTCGCCGACGTGACGGACTTCCCCGAGATGCTCGGAGGCCGGGTCAAGACCCTGCACCCGATGATCCACGGGGGGATCCTGGCCGATCGGGACCGGCCCGAGCACCTCGAGGCGTTGGCGACCCACGAGATCACGCCGATCGACCTCGTGGTGTGCAACCTCTACCCCTTCTCGTCGAATCCGTCGGTCGAGCTGATCGACGTCGGCGGACCGACGATGGTGCGCGCCGCGGCGAAGAACCACGCCCACGTGGGCGTG
>LMAD01000020.1 GCA_001443545.1 Acidimicrobiaceae bacterium RAAP-2 | reverse complement strand
CGCCGCTCCGGAGCGGCGGCACCGCAGGACGTACACGTTGTTGGCGAGCAGTCCAACGACGACCCGGTGGACCTCGAGCCCGGCGTCACTCCAGATAATCGATGCGTCGTCCACGTACTCAGGATGCCACGCGACGCCGTCGCCGTGTTTTCGCTATCCTCGCAAGTGCGTCGGCTTACTAGTCGGTAGGAATCGAGGATGAGGATGAACTTCGGCTTTTCAGAAGAGCAGGAGGAACTACGCAAGATGGTGAAGCGGTTCTTGGACGAGAAATCGCCCGAAACCGAGGTTCGCCGCCTCATGGCCACCGACGAGGGATACGACCCGGCCGTCTGGCGCCAGATGGCCGATGAGTTGGCGTTGCAGGGTCTTGGGATTCCTGAGCAGTACGGGGGACAGGGGTACGGCCCGGTCGAACTGTACGTCGTGTTCGAAGAGATGGGCGCCGCGTTGCTGTGCTCGCCGTACTTCTCTACGGTTGCGCTCGCGGCCAACGCCGTCATGCTGGTCGGATCGGAGGAGGACCGTGCGACCTACCTGCCCGACATCGCGTCGGGTGACACCATCGCCACGCTGGCCCTGACCGACGACGCCGGGTTGTGGGACTTGGCCTCGACGTCGACCACGGCGACGAAGACCGCCGCGGGCTGGATCATTAACGGGGTGCGCAACTACGTAACGGACGGACAGGTCGCGTCGATCGTCTTCGTTCCCGCCATGACCGCCGCGGGTCTTTCGCTCTTCGCGGTCGATCCCACGGTGCCGGGGGTCGAGCGGACCGCGTTACCCACGATGGACCAGACACGAAAGCAGAGCCGGATCTCGCTCACCGACGCACCGGCCCGACTGCTCGGAGTTGACGGGGCGGCGTTCGCCGGCCTGCAGACGACCGCGCAGATCGCGGTGGCGGCGCTGGCCGCTGAGCAGGTCGGTGGCGCGCAGCGCGTCCTGAACAACGCCGTCGAATACGCGAAGAGTCGGGTGCAGTTCGGGCGTCCAATCGGATCCTTCCAGGCGATCAAGCACAAGTGCGCTGACATGCTGCTCGACGTGGAGTCGGCGAAGTCGGCGGCGTACTACGCCGCGTGGGCGGCCCAGGAGCGCAACGACGAACTGCCGATCGCGGCCAGCTTGGCCAAGTCGTTCTGCTCCGAGGCGTACTTTCACTGCGCCGCTGAGAACATCCAGATCCACGGGGGCATCGGTTTCACGTGGGAGCATCACGCGCACCTCTACTTCAAGCGAGCGAAGAGTTCCGAACTGTTTCTCGGCGATCCGGCGTATCACCGCGAACTACTCGCCCAGTACCTCGGCATATAAGGTCGCGTGCTCGCCCACGAACAACTCGCTAGCGATGCGTCGGTACTCGATCTACGAATCGCGTCGTCTGGCTCACGACCCGCGACGGGTCACGTCCTGGTTCTCGTGCACGGACTACCTCGGGCGACCGGAATGGGTCGCCAAGCGGCCGGCCTGCTACCCGAACTGGCCGAGCACTTGGCCAGCGAATCCGGTTGGACCGTCGCGACGGGGACACTTTCGGGGGTCGGTGGCAGCACGGGGACGTTCTCGGCGAGCCAGTGGTGTCGCGACCTTGGGGCGATTCTCGCCCGTATCGACCAGGACGGAGGGCGAATCTCGCTGGCGGGGTTCGGATTCGGTGGCGCACTCGCGCTCGCCGTTGCTGGGAACGACGAGCGGGTGCGTGGCGTGGCCACCTTCGCCGCGCCCGCGCACCTCGACGCGTGGTGCGGGCCACCGGCTCCGTTCCGTCAGTGGATCCTCGGTGCCGGGGTCGTCGGGGACGAGAAGGACCTCTTGCCGGCCGACGCACTGCGCGACGACGTCCTGGCCGTCGACCCGATCGGAGCGGTCGCCACGATTCCACCGCGTCGACTGTTGATCGGCCACGGGACGGACGATTTGGAGGTCCCGCCAAGCGACGCGCGTGATCTGTTGAGCGCGGCCGAAGGTCGAGCCGAACTACGACTCATCCAGGGGGCGGGACATCAGTTGCGCGCGGACCCGCGAATGGTGGCCACCCTGCTCGGCTGGCTCGACCGGCACCGCTAGAGCGCGTCGGCGAGCGCGTCGTCCAAGGCGTGACGAATCGACGACGCCGCGCGGTAGGGATCGGCGGCGGTGGTGATGGCCCGTACGACGACGAAATGTCGCAGTCCCGCTGCGACCAGGGAGCTCACGTTCGAAGCGTTCACCGCGCCCGTGACGAAGACCGGCTGGTCACTGCGTCTCGTGCAGTCGACCGCGTAGTCGGTGCCCGTACCCGTCCGGCCCGGTTTGGTCGGCGTCGCCACGATCGGCCCGGCGCTGCGATAGGTCGTTGCCTGATGGAGCGACCGTGCGAACTCGTCGGGGTCGTGCGTCGAGAGTCCGACGATGGCGTTGGGGCCCAGCACCTCGCGACAGATTTGCACGTCGGCGTCGTCCTGCCCGACGTGCACGCCGTCGGCACCGACGTCCGCGGCGAGGTACGGCGAATCATTCATGATGAACGGCACGCCGAAGTCTCGGCAGATGCTCGCCATGAGCGTGCCTGAGATACGGCGCTGCTGATCGTCGAGTTCCTTCTCGCGCAGTTGCACGATGTCCACGCCGCCGCGCAGGACCGCGGGAAGGAAGGTCGACAGGTCGTCGCGGTGACCGACGCACAGGTAGAGACGCCGTTGATCGAGTTCGAACACCCATTCACCATAGAACGGAGACGATTCGAACCCTCGGGACGCCGTCTTCAGTGACCCGGCCCCGCGGCACTGTCACCGTGGTCGATCGCTGGGAGACCGCCGATTTGCTCGGTTATCTGGCTCGTGTGACGAAGGCGGCGGTGGCCGGGTCCCTCCGCGCCCGTGAGCGGCCGCGAAGGTCGCAGTTCGCCCAGGGCGCGCGCCGCCCCCTTCGGTTAGCGGCCGGTCTCCATTACCGGGGCTGGTCGGTCGTTAGGGCAGAATGGACGCATGCAGATTCCCGCGAAGGCTGAGTACGCCATTCGAGCACTACTCACCTTGGCGGCCAGTAACTCGTCGGTGAGCGCCGAACATTTGGCGGCCGAGCAGCAGTTGCCCGCGAAGTTCCTCGGCGCCATCCTCTCGGACCTGCGCCGGGGGGGACTCGTCACGAGTCAACGCGGTCCCGAAGGGGGATTCAAACTCGCGCACGATCCCGACGCGATCATGATCGCGGACATCTTGCGCGTCGTCAGCGGGCCGATGGCGGGCGTTCGCGGGATGCGACCCGAGACGCTGAATTACGGTGGAGACGCTGCGCACCTGCGCGACGTCTGGGTCGCCGTCCGCGCAGCGCTGCGAGAGGTGCTCGAACACGTGACGCTCGGTCAGGTGCTGCGCGGCGATCTCCCACTCGCGGTGACCCGTTTCACGTCGGACGACGATGCGTGGATTACGCGTCAGCTGTGATGCGAATTCACACCGACGGTGCCTGCCGGGGCAATCCCGGCCCGGGGGGCTGGGCGTGGGCTTGCGGGCGCGACGGTTTCGCCAGCGGTGCTGAGGCGCGGACCACCAATCAGCGCATGGAGTTGCGCGCCGTGCTCGAGGCCCTGCGGGCCAATCCCGACGGTGACGTCGAGATCGTCAGTGATTCAACGTACGTGGTGAAATGTTTTAATGACTCCTGGTACGTGGGCTGGTTACGTCGAGGGTGGAAGAATTCGCAGGGACAACCCGTGGCGAATCGGGACTTGTGGGAGCCCCTGTTCGATCTGACTTTGCGCGGGGAACGGATGGTCACCTTTACCTGGGTGAAGGGCCACGCGGGCGATCCGATGAATGAATTCGTTGACGAACTCGCCACGGCCGCCGCCGACCGCCAGCAGGGTCAACACTCCTAACTCCCGTTGGTGTCGGCCGGCGCGCGAGAAACATTAGGATTTCGTAGGTCCGAAGGGCGTAATCAACGAAGGGAACCGGTCGTGGCAAACGAGGTCCAGCAGTTTGACATTGTGATCATCGGGGGTGGCCCTGGTGGCTACGCTGCGGCCCTGTACGGCGCCGCCGCCGGACTGAATGTTGCGCTCGTCGAACGGGACAAGGTGGGCGGGACCTGCTTGCACCGCGGTTGCGTGCCGGCCAAGGAGTTCCTCGAGACGGCCCACGTTCGGCGAACCATCGAACACGCCAGTGCCTTCGGGATCGGCACCGGTTCGGTGACGGTCGACTTCTCCGTGAGCCAGACCCGGAAGAACGACGTCGTCGACAAGTTGTACAAGGGGCTCTCGGGTTTGCTGAAGGGCCGCAAGGTGACCATCTTCGAGGGGACCGCACGACTCGACGCGGACCACGTCGTCCGCGTGGTCGACGGTGCCGACGCCGGGGTCGATGCGCGGGGCACGAACGTGATCCTGGCCGCCGGATCAGTACCTCGGACCCTGCCTGGATTCGACGTCGACGGCACCATCGTGCTCACGTCGGACGAATTCTTGGACCTTTCGACGTTGCCGTCGAGTGCGGTGGTGGTCGGCGGCGGAGCCATTGGTTGTGAGTTCGCTTCGATGCTCTCGGATATGGGCACGACTGTGACGGTGCTCGAGGGTCTGCCGACCATCCTCGCGGGTTGCGATAGTGAAGTGGTGAGCGTCGTCCAACGCTCCTTCAAGAAGCGAGGAATCGAGGTTCGCGCTGGCGTGAACGTTACCGGTCACTCACCCAAGAAGGGCGGGACCACCGTCCACGTCGAGGGTGGCGACGACGTCGTCGTCGACGTCGTCGTCTTGGCCGTCGGTCGTCGTCCTCGGAGCGAGGGACTGCTCGGTGAAGGCACCGGTGTCGAGGTGAACGATCGGGGCTTCGTCGTGGCGGACTCGTCGATGCGAACCGCGAACCCCAACGTCTTCGCGATTGGTGACATCGTCGCGAATACGCCCCAGCTGGCGCACGTCGGATTTGCCGAAGCGATTGTCGCCATCAAGACGATCCTGGGCGAACCCGTCGTGCCCGTCGACTACGACCGCGTCCCGTGGGCGATCTATTCGAACCCAGAAGTCGCCTTCGTGGGACTGACCGAGGCCGCGGCCAAGGAACGGGGCTATGACGTCATCGTGAAGAAGGACCCCTTCGGCGGTAACAGTCGGGCCCAGATCATCGGTGAGACCGAAGGCGTCGTCAAGATCATCGCGGAGAAGCGCGCCGACGGCACGGCCGGACAGATTCTCGGCGTCCACATGGCCGGACCGTGGGTGACCGAGCAGTTGGGCGCCGGTTACTACGCCGTGAATTGGGAGGCGACGGCCGAGGAGGCCGCCGCACTGATCCAGCCGCACCCGTCACTTTCCGAGACGTTCGGCGAGACGCTGCTGGCACTAGCGGGTAGGGGGCTCCACCTTGGCTGATGTCACACTGCCGTCGCTCGGCGAGTCGGTGACCGAAGGGATCATCACGCGCTGGTTCAAGAAGGTCGGCGATTCGGTCGCTCGCGATGAGCCCCTCTTCGAGGTGTCGACCGACAAGGTCGACTCGGAGATGCCGTCACCCGCCGCGGGTGTCCTGACCGAGATTCTGGCCGCGGAGGGTGACACGGTCGAAACCGGGTCGCGCGTGGCCGTGATCGACGAGAACGCCGTACCGGGATCGGTCGCTGCGACGCCCGCTCCGACTCCGGCGTCCGCGACGCCGACTCCGGCACCGACTCCGGCGTCCGCGACGCCGACTCCGGCACCGACGACGGAGACCGGCGCCTCGGGAGTCGTAATGTCCCCCGTCGTGCGACGGATCCTGTCCGATGGCGGGGTTGAGCCGGCCACCATTCGTGGATCGGGCCCCGGTGGCGCGATCACGCGGCGCGACGCCGAACGAGCGGTGGCCAATGGCCCCACCGACGAAGTGGTCGTTCCGCTGTCCAATGGACTGCGTCGGATGGGCCAACACATGACGCTTTCGACCCAGAGCACTCCCCACGGATTCGTGGCGATTGAAGTCGACGCCTCGATCTTCGACCAGTTGGACGCCATCGGCCGTCGGACGCGAGATGGTGTGGAGATCACCGACGAGATGGTCGTCGGGCTGGCCGCGGTGCGGGCTCTCGGCGAATTCGAGTTCTTGAACGCGACGTTCGCGGGCGATGAGCTGGTCGTGCACCGAACCGTGAACCTTGGGTTCATGCGCGAGGTATTGCGCGACGGCATGCTCGTGCCAGTCGTCCACGCCGCCGCCGGCCTGACGCTGCGAGCCCTCGCCCGCCGAGTCCACGAACTCGGTGAGCGAGTTTCCACGCGTCAACTCACCGCCGACGATCTCATGGGCGGGACCTTCACCGTGGTCGGACCGGCCGGACCCCACGCATTGTGGACCAGCCCGATCATCATCCAACCCGAGGTCGCCGTTCTCTCCATGGGGGCCGTACGACGGGTGCCGGTGGTACTCGAGGACGGCGTGTCGGTGGGCGTCGGCCGGCGGGTGATCATCGGACTTTCCTTCGACCATCGGATCTGCGAGCCGTTCACCGCGACGGCGTACCTCGAACGGGTCGCTGAACTCCTCGCCGGTCTCGATCTCGCTAGCGAGCACTAAGTGCTCCGCCGCCGCCACGTCGGAAGGGTGACGTTCCGCGAGGCGAACGATCTGCAACGAGCGTGGTTGGAGTCGAGCGACGACTACGTCTTGGTGATGGAGCACCCCCCGACCTATACGTTGGGGATTCGTGCCGTGCCCGAACACTTCCTCGTCCCGCCGTCGAGCCTGAAGGCCGAGGTCGTCGAGGCCGATCGTGGTGGTGACGTCACCTACCACGGCCCGGGACAGATCGTGGCCTGGGCCATCGTCACCGTCGCCGACACGCCGGCGGCTGGTCGCGAACACGTCGGCCGCTTGGAGGATGCGGTCATCACCACCGTTCGTCATTTCGACCCCGATCAGCGACTCGGCCGGATCGGTCGGCTCGAGGGCTATCCGGGGGTCTGGGCCAATCTGGACGACCGACCCGTGAAGATCGCGGCCGTCGGGGTCAGGACGGAGCGCAATCGGGCCGGACATCGACGCACGATGCATGGGGTGGCGCTCAACGTGGACGTGGATCTCGCGGCCTTCGCCGCCATCGTGCCGTGCGGAATCCCGGACAAGCCCGTGGGATCGATGCGTTCGTTGGGGCTGGACGCATCGTTCAGCGACGTCGAGGCGTTCCTCGGTTCGACGTTGGACGCGGCGTTCGGTGGCGGGGGGACGGTGGCCGCCGTCGATCGAAGCGCCGCGACGTCATCGTCGGAGCGAGCACTGATTCGAAGACTGCGCAAAGCCGGCGTCGACCCCGATCAAGGGGTGGCGCTCAAGTCACGTAAACCTTCGTGGTTGCGCATCGAGGCACGCATGGGCACCGAGTACCAGTCATTGCGAAAGCTCACCGACGACCTGCGGCTCGTCACCGTGTGCGAAGAGGCGGGTTGCCCCAACATTTACGAGTGCTGGGCGTCGGGGACCGCAACGTTCATGGTCAATGGCGAGCGTTGCACGAGGGCCTGCGGGTTCTGTCTGATCGACACGAGCAAGCCACTCCCACTCGACCCGACCGAGCCCGAACGGGTCGCCGAGGCCGTGGTCCGGCTCGGTCTGCGCCACGCCGTCATCACGTGTGTCGCCCGAGACGACCTGCCCGACGGCGGCGCCGGGGCCATCGCAGCCACGGTGAGCGCGATCCGCGAGCGATCACCCGAGACGTCCGTCGAGGTGCTGATCAGTGACCTCAAGGGTGACGTCGCCAGCCTGCAGACAATCCTCGATGTCCGTCCCGACGTGGTCAACCACAACATCGAGACCGTCGCCCGACTCCAGCGAGCCGTTCGACCCAGTGCGGGGTATTTGCGTTCGCTCACCGTCCTCGCCCGAGCCGGCGCCCAGGGCCTGACGACGAAGTCCGGGATGATGGTCGGTCTCGGTGAGACCGCCGACGAAGTGGAAGAGACACTCGCGGATTTAGCGGGCGTCGGTGTCTCCATCGCGACCATCGGGCAATACGTTCGTCCGACGACTAACCACGTGCCGGTCGCGCGGTGGTGGGAGCCCGAAGAGTTCGACGATTTGGCGCAACGGGGTCAAAAACTTGGTCTGGGCCACGTGCAGTCGTCGCCGCTCACGCGCTCGAGTTACCACGCCGGTGAGGCGTTGCGTCAGGCGATACCACTGCCGTTGCCGTCTCGTCGCTAGTCCGAGCGGCCCCACCGGGTCGTCAGCGTTCGTGCGGCGTGCGATTGCACTCGCGGGCGACGACGTCGCGCCACCAAAGGATCAATAGAACTGGTTCGTGTTGGCGACCGACGGCGTGGTCACCCCGGCCGGACCAGCGGCGAAGCGGGCGAACACGTTCATCGTTGCGCGTCGGATGACGTTCGTGACCCCCGGTAGCGCCGCCGGTACCCAGAAGTTCCCCAATTTGGGGGCGTTGGACAGGTCGTAGACCCAGTGGCCCGTGCCACTGGCGAAGACCCCACCCTGACCCGGTTCGGCGACGTAGGTGACGTCGCTGACGCCACCGCCCACGGGGGAGTGGCCGACGACCTCCACGTTCGCCGGATTGGTCGAATACGGGTTGTAGTGATTGAACTCCCCGCCGAGCGCGCCGGCGAGCACGGTGCCGTCCCTCACCCCGGTTCCCTGCCACACCCATGAGCTGGCGTCGGCGACCGTGAGCGATCCAACGCCGTTGACACCGCCGTACATCGAACCGGTGAAGGTGCTTTCGGGGAGGTCGGAGGGGTACTGACTCCAGTTGACGGTGGCCAAGGACGGATTCGCGGCGGTGATCGGGTCGGCGGTCGAGCGATAGTTGATCATCAGTCGATCGGCGCCGTTGACGCCCGGTTCGAAGCGGATCTTGCGGTAGCAGAAGTTCGCGCCGAAGAACGCGACGTTGACGCCGTGGGCGACCGCGTTGGTGACCGCCGCGCGCATCGCCGGCGAGTAGTACTCGTCGTGGCCGAGGGAGAGCAATGCTCGGTGGCGCGTGAGGCTCGCCCCGCGCACGTGTAGGTCGACGTCGGTCCAATACGTGAGGTCCAGCCCCATCTGCTCGGCGAGGAACAAGAGGGGGAACTCGTTGCCCACGAAGTCGGCTGCCCCATTGGCGAACTCGCGGTCGTAGGGACGGTTGAACGAGACCCGCACTGCCCGGTTCGCGTTGCTCACGGTGACGCCGCCCACGGGCGTGGCCTGGCGGTACAAGCTGTAGCCGCCCCAGGTGTTGTAGGCCTGCCATGTCGTCACCGCACTCAGGTAGACGAAGGTGGCCGACGAGGTGTCGTCGCGCACGAGGAAGGGGATGAATCGGAACTGGTGTTGGGCGTTCTCGAGGCGCACGAGATACTGTCCCGGCGGGTAGCGGTGGTCGACGACGACGCGAAAGGACGCCGGCCACTGGCAGTCGACGGTGCCGTACTGGTCGGGCGCCGGCATCGGTCGAGCGAATCCCGTTAACGGGGAGCGGGTCTCGATGAGTCGCGCGCCAAGACCCTGGTAGTACCCCATTCGATAGACCTTGATCGAGAAGGTCGGCGAGGTGGTACTGACGAAGAACGAGATCGTCCCGCCGAGGTTCACGCTCGTGGCACTCGCGTAGCCCTCGAGTTCGCCGGCCACGGCGGCCGGGCCACGCAGCCAGGTCCCGTCACCGGGGCGGATGTTCTCGCGACGGACCCAACCGGCTATTGCGCTGATCGGGACGGAGATTCCAGTGGTCGGCGACGCGGCGCCGACCGGTCCACCCAGCGCCACGCCGGCGGCGACGGCGCCGATGCCGCGCAACAAATCGCGTCGGGAAGGGGAGATCCGCATCGGGGCATTCTAAATCCGTGAGATTGGCGGTCGGTCCGTCGAACCGTCAGGCGATGAAGTACTTGGCCGACGGGTGGTGACAGATGATGGCGTCGGTCGTCTGCTCGGGGTGCAACTGGAAGCCTTCGGAGACCTCCACGCCGATCCGGTCGGCGCCGAGCAACTGCGCGACCTTGGCGTTGTCGGTGAGGTCGGGACAGGCCGGGTAGCCCCACGAGTAGCGCCCGCCGCGGTACTGCTGGCGGAAGAGGCCGGCCAGGCTGGGGCCGTCTTCTTGGGCGTAGCCCAGCTCTTCGCGGATCCGACGGTGCCAGAGCTCGGCGAGCGCCTCGGCCATCTCGACGCCGAGCCCGTGCAGGAGCAGGTACTCCGTGTACCGGTTCTCCGAGAAGAGGGTCTGGGTTCGTTGCGACACCCGTGGTCCCATCGTGACGAGCATGAAGCTCGCGTAGTCGTGGTCCGGGCTGTCCACCGGGCGGAAGAAGTCGGCGATGCAGAGGTGAGGCTCGTTGACCTGGCGGGGGAAGGCGAAGCGGGTGGCTTCGGTCCTTCGGTCGTCGTCGGTGTAGATCACCAAGTCGTCGCCGTCAGCGGCGGCGGGGAAGTGACCCCAGACGACCTGGGGGACGAGGAGGTCATCGCGCTTGGCAATCGCGAGCTGTTCGCGCAACGTCGCGCTTACGCGCTGCTTGAAGGCCGGGTCACCCTCGCCCTCTTCGGGACGGAAACCCCACTGATTCCGGAAGAGGGCGGTGAGATTGAGGTACTCGCTGATCTCGTCGATGGACATCCCCTTCGCGACGCGGCTGCCGAGAAACGGGGGTTCGAAGAGCGGGTTGTCGGTCGAGACCGACGGACTCCGTTTCGGCAGACCGGTCGGTGCCGGCGCGTCGTCGGAGGGGAGTCGGCGGTGGACCTTGCGCGTCGAGAGCTCGCGACCGAAGGTGGGGTCGTCTTCGTCGTTGCGGCGTATCTCACCGAGGCGGTCCAGGACGCGCAGCCCTTCGAAGGCGTCCTTGCCGTAGAAGACACGGCCCTGGTAGACGTCGCGCAGATCACGCTCGACGTAGGTGCGCGTCAGCGCAGCGCCACCGAGCAGTACTGGTACGTTGGCCATGCCGCGCTCGTTCATTAGCTCGAGGTTCTCGCGCATGATGAGGGTGGACTTGACCAGGAGCCCGCTCATGCCCAACGCGTCGGCGTGGTGTTCGTCCACGGCCTGCAGCATCTCGTTGATCCCGACCTTGATTCCCAGGTTGATCACCTCGTATCCATTGTTGGTCAAGATGATGTCGACGAGGTTCTTGCCGATGTCGTGGACGTCACCCTTCACCGTGGCGAGCACGACTCGTCCGCGGCCGCCCTGGTCGTTCTTCTCCATGTGTGGCTCGAGGTAGGACACCGCGGCCTTCATCGTCTCGGCGCTCTGCAAGACGAAGGGGAGCTGCATCTCACCGGTGGCGAATAACTCGCCCACCTCGCGCATGCCGTCCAGCAGGAGGTCGTTGACGATGCTGAGCGGTGCCTGACCTTCGGCGAGTGCGGATTCGAGGTCGGCCTCCAGCCCGGTTCGAGCGCCGTCGATGATGCGCCGGCGAAGTCGCTCGTTGAGCGGGAGATCGTCCAGGGGACTCTGCGATGACCCCGTGGACTTCGAACCATCGAAGATCGCGAGGAGCGCGGTGAGTGGGTCGTAGTCGTCCGTTCGTCGGTCGTAGATGAGGTCGAGGCAGATTTGGCGAGCGTCGCCGTCGATGCGGGCCAGCGGCAGGATCTTGGACGCGTGCACGATGGCGGCGTCGAGGCCGGCCTGGGCGCACTCGTGGAGGAACACACTGTTCAACACCTGGCGGGCGGCCGGGTTGAGGCCGAAGGAGATGTTGGAGAGGCCGAGGATCGTGCGGACGCCGGGTAACTCCGACTTGATCCGTCGGATCGCCTCGATGGTCTCGATGCCGTCGCGCCGCGACTCCACCATGCCGGTCGACAGCGGGAGCGCGAGCGGGTCGATGAAGATGTCACGCGCGTCGAGCCCGTAGCGAGAGACGGCCAGTTCGGTGATGGCCCGAGCGGCCCGCACTTTCCAGTCGGCGGTTCGCGCCTGGCCCTCCTGATCGATGCAGGTCGCCACTACGGCCGCCCCGAACTCCGCAGCGAGGCTGAGGAACCCGTCGAGTCGAGTGCCGGGTGCGTCCCCCTCTTCGAGGTTGACGGAGTTCAAGATGGCCTTGCCGCCGAGCCACGTGAGCGCTTCGCGAGCGACGGCGGTCTCGGTGGTGTCGACCATGATGGGCACGGACGATTGCGTGGCCAGTCGGCTCATCACTTCGGCCATGTCGCGCACGCCGTCAGCGCCGGTGTAGTCGACACAGACGTCCAAGACGTGGGCGCCTTCGCGGATCTGCTCGCGACCGATGGTGACGCACGTCTCCCAGTCGCCGGCGAGCATGGCGTCGCGGAATCGCTTCGATCCATTGGCGTTGGTTCGCTCGCCAACGAGCAGCACCGAACGATCCTGTTGGTAGGTGGTGGCGGAGTAGATCGAGGCGACGCCCGGCTCGAGGACGGGATGGCGCTGGTGGCGCTCCAAGGTCCGCACGGCGCCCACGACGTGGGCCAGGTGTTCGGGTGTGGTCCCGCAACAGCCGCCCACCACGTTCACGCCGTACTCGGTGATGAATCTCGAGTGGTGCTCGGCGAGTGCTTCGGGTGAGAGGTCGTAGTGCATCGCGCCATCGACCACACTGGGCAGACCAGCGTTGGGTAGACACGACACGGGTAGCGGTGCCGATTCGGCGAGTTGGCGGAGTGGCTCGTACATCTCCACCGGTCCGGTCGCGCAGTTGATGCCGATTACGTCGATGCCGAGAGGCGAGAGGGCCGTGATGGCCGCGCCGATCTCGGTGCCCGGGAGCATCCGTCCCGTCAACTCGATGGTGACCTGGGCTTGGATCGGCACGATGCGCCCGTGGCGCGCCATGGCCCGGTGGCACGCGGCGATGGCCGCCTTGCCGGCGAGCAAGTCGAACATCGTCTCGACCAGTAGCAGATCGACGCCGCCCTCGAGGAGTCCGTACGCGAGCTCCTCGTAGCTCGCGACGAGCTCGTCGTACCTGATTTGGCCGAGCGTGGGGAATTTGGTTCCGGGACCGATCGATCCGGCCACGAACCTCGGCGATCCCGGACTCGCGTAGCTGTCGGCCACCCGACGCGCGATGTTCGCCGACGCGATCGCCAATTCGTGGGCTCGGTCGGCGATGCCGTACTCGGTCAAAACCGTCGAGAAGGAGCCGAATGAGTCCGTCTCGATCACGTCGACCCCGACGTCGAGGAACGAACGGTGGAGCCGCTCGATGGCCTCGGGCTTGGTGACGGTGAGTATCTCATTGCAGCCCTCGAAGGCGTCGCCGCCGAAGTCGGCCGCCGAGAGATTCTGCAGTTGGAGGTTGGTGCCGGTGGCGCCGTCGAAAATCAAGACCCGGTTATTGAGGGCGGTCAGATACGCGTCGTCCGCGCGCGGCTTGGCGTAGGGGAGGATTATCGAGTCCATGCAGTCGCCAGGCTACCGGTGTCATTCGTTCACTACGCTGAAATCATGAAGATTTACACCCGAGGTGGTGACGATGGAACAACGGGACTCTACTTCGGCGGGCGGGTCGCCAAGGGTTCTGAGCCGATCGAGGTCAACGGTGCCGTTGACGAAGCCCAGGCCGCACTCGGGTGGGCGCGCGCGCTGAGTGAACGGGGCGGCCCGATGGACCTGCTACTCGTCTCGCTCGAGCGAGACCTGTGGGTGCTGATGGCCGAGGTGGCGACGTTGCCGGAGAACCGGCACAAGCTGACCGCAGAGAAGTCACTGGTCACGTCGGCCATGGTGGAGCGACTCGAGCGCGAGATCGACGCGCTGTCGGCGCTGACGATGATGCCCAGTGAGTTCGTGGTCCCCGGCGAGAACCAAGTTTCGGCCGCTCTGGACGTCGCCCGAACGGTTGTGCGCCGGGCCGAGCGGTTCGCCGTCAACTACCCGCTGGAGGGAAGCCACGTGGTCGAGTACCTGAATCGATTGAGTGATCTCGTTTGGACTATGGCACGGTGGGCGGAGGGTTCGAATCATCGAACCGCCCGTTCGAACTGAGGAGGAACCATGCCGCGCATCGTTCGCGTCGTCTCGATGGCCGACGCACTTACTCGACCGACGGTGGTGATGCCCGTCGTGGTTCGTGACGGGGCGGCCGCGCTCGACGCGGCCGTGCCGAGGTCGATCGGTGACGTCGAGTTGCCCGAGCACCTCGACGAATCGTGGTGCCGGCGGCACGGTCTGACGGGCGTGGCCGGCACCAACGTGGTGCTGCGGGGATTCGGCGGTACGACGGTGGTGCTGGTTTCAGTCGGAACTGGCGACGCCGACGGATTCCGGTCTGGAGCCGCGGCGAGCGTACGTCTCGCCGGGGACGACGCGGTCGGTCTCTTGTTGGCGGTTGATGAGTCGGGTGACGCCGGGCTCATCGCTCGGGTGGTGGCCGAAGGCGCCGTGTTGGCGTCATTCGACTACAAGGACACCACCGTTCGCCCTTTCGACCTGGTGCCGCTCGGGGCGCCACTGCCTTCGGTAGCGACGCACGACGCCGTCGTGGACGGAGCCCGCCGGGGCGCGTTGGTGGCCGAAGCGGTGAACTGGGCACGGCAACTCATCAATACGCCGGCCGGTGACCTTCCGCCGCGTGAGCTAGCGAGTCGCGTGGAAGAGCGGCTCGAGCGGCTCCCGTTCATCCGAGTCGAGACCTGGACCGAATCGAGGATCCGCGCCGCGGGGCTCGGCGGACTGCTCGGGGTGGGGCAGGGCTCGGCGCAACCGACTCGGCTCGTCTACGCCACCTACGACCCTGAACCGGGGACGCCGCTGGCCCACGTCGCCCTCGTCGGTAAGGGCGTGACCTTCGACTCCGGCGGGCTCTCGCTCAAGCCCGCCGAATCGATGATGGGCCAGAAGACCGACATGTCGGGGGCCGCCATCGTCCTGGCGGCGCTGGCGGCGATCAGCGAACTCGCTCTACGCGTCCGAGTCACGGTGATCGCGCCGATGACCGAGAACCTCACGGGGGATAAGGCGCTCAAGCCCGGCGACGTCCTCACGATCCGCAACGGTCTGACTGTGGAAGTGCTCAATACCGACGCCGAAGGTCGTCTCATCCTGGCCGACGCCCTCAGTCTCGCGGTCGAGGCCGATCCCGACGTCATCGTCGACATCGCTACCCTGACCGGTGCGCAACGGGTCGCCCTCGGTGATGAGGTGGCCGCGTTGTACGCGTCGAACGACGACGTTGCGGCCCGGGTGCTGGCGGCGGGGGCACGAAGCGGGGAGCAACTGTGGCGGATGCCGCTCGTCGATTCATACGCGGCCCAGTTGGACTCGGACGTGGCGGACCTCAAGAACATCGGCAAGGCCGGCGTGGCGGGGTCGGTGGTCGCGGCGCTCTTCCTGCGACGCTTCACGGCCGAGCGACCGTGGGCGCACCTCGACATCGCCGGGCCCGGCCGGTCGGATGCGTGGAAGGGCTACGTGAACAAGGGTGGAACGGCCTTTGGTCTGCGCACAATCATCGACTTCGTCGAGTCATTCTCGCAAGGCTGACGCTACCCCAGTCGCCGGACGCGGCTCGCTCGGGTCGGGACCACTCGATGGAGTGAGCGCGACCGAGGGTCGTGGCCGTCGGCTCGACCGACGAGCACCGAGGCGAACAAAGACTCGTCGGGGGCGCCGGCCCACTCCAACACCGCACGGTCGTGACGGAAGTTGCCCCATATGGTCGCCGACCACCCGCCCTCTTCGAGCAGCAACAGCAGCGCCATCGTCGCCATCGCCGCGTCGGTGTGCCAGTAGGGAATCGGCCACGCCGCCGGCGACGCCAGTCCTGACGTCTGCTTGTCAGCTTCGCCGTATCGATCGAGGTAGTCCTGGGGGCGCGAGGTCACGATGACCACCGCGCCCGCGCGCGCGAGGCCCGGCGCTCGCGAGGCGTCCCGGCGCCATTCGGGGTCCGTCGCCCGTTCGAAGTAGGCCGCCACCGAATCGGAACCGACGGTGTACATCCGAACGCCGGCACTATTGCCCGCAGTCGGGGCCCACAACGCCGTGGCGCACGCGTCGTCCAGCCACTGGGGATCGACCGGCGTCCCGTCGAAGGAGCGAACCATCCGGCGACGGGCCAGGAGCTGGGCGAGGTCCATGCCGGTTGTCTAGCACGCGCCGTCGTGATTCTCGACTCGCCAAGTAGGATTTCGCAAAACGAAGGAGCGAACGTTGCCATCACCACGCGAGTTACTCAACGCCGCCAAGCAGTCGATTCGAGAGGTTGAGCCGAGCGAGGTCGCGGCTCGGCTCGACTACTACCGGGTGCTCGACGTTCGCGAACCCGACGAGCACGAACAGGGTGCGGTGCCCGGCGCGATCCACATTGCGAGGGGGAACCTGGAGTTCTCGGTGGAGTCTCGCCTGACCGACAAGAACGCGCCGATCGCGGTCTACTGTGCGGGGGGCGTGCGCTCAGCCTTCGCCGCTAAGACGATGCAGGAACTCGGCTACACCGACGTCGTCTCCGTGATTGGGGGCTTCAACAAGTGGAAGGACGAGGGTCTGACGTGGACGACGCCTCGAACGCTCAACCCCGATCAACGGAACCGCTACCAGCGCCACCTCCTGCTACCCGAAGTCGGTGACGAAGGGCAGTTGCGGTTGCTGGACTCCAAGGTCTTACTGCTCGGCGCCGGCGGCCTCGGTTCGCCCGCGGCCCTCTACCTCGCCGCCGCCGGCGTTGGCACGATCGGGATCATCGACATGGATGTCGTCGAT
Organism: Acidimicrobiaceae bacterium RAAP-2; assembly: GCA_001443545.1. Taxonomy (GTDB): domain Bacteria; phylum Actinomycetota; class Acidimicrobiia; order Acidimicrobiales; family RAAP-2; genus RAAP-2. The sequence continues at coordinate 26,943 of LMAD01000020.1, read as the reverse complement.
GCGTCCAACTTGCAGCGTCAGGTCCTGCACAATATGGACCGGATTGGGATGCGCAAAGTCGATAGTGCGAAGCAGACGCTGACGGCGATCAATCCCGACGTCGTCGTTCGGACCTACGACCTTCGCCTGGGCGCGGACAACGTGCTGGACATCATCGACGGGTACGACGTAATCGTCGACGGGACCGACAACTTTCCGACGCGGTACCTCGTGAACGACGCGGCGCTGGTCAAGAACATCCCCGTCGTGCACGGATCGATCTTCCGGTTCGAGGGCCAGGTCACCATCTTCAATCCCTACGTGGGCCCGTGTTATCGCTGCATGATCCCCGAGCCGCCACCGCCCGAACTGGCCCCCAGCTGCGCCGAAGCCGGCGTCTTGGGCGTGTTGCCCGGCATCATCGGATCGATTCAGGCGATTGAGACGATCAAACTGCTCCTCGATCTGGGCGATCCGCTGGTCGGCCGGTTGTTGACCTACGACTCGATGGACGAGAGTTTCCGAACCTTCAAGGTCCGCCGTGATCCGTCGTGCCCGGCGTGCGGCGAGGGCGCGGGGCCGATCATTATCGCCGAGTACGACGACCTTTGCATGCCGCACGTGGCGGTCGCCGCTTCGTAGGGCGATGGCCCGCATCGACTCGCGGTCCGGGCGATCTCGGCGGATTCAGCCCCCTTGCATGACGACGATCGTGCCCGCGACCCGGTCGTGCAGCGTCTGTTTGAGCGGGTTGGCGAGGGGGAATAGGACATCCACGACGGCGATCATCATCACGATTGACGACGCGATCGGGCTGTTCAAGAGCGCGATCGCGCTGTAGGCGGCGACGAAGCCCCATCGCCAGACGGCTTGGCGCACCGTGATCGTGCCTCCGCTGGAGAGGTCGCAGACTCGGGTCGAAACCATCCGATTGCCGAGGGTCTGTCCTCGCACCGAACTGAGTAACTTCACTTGGTAGAGACCCTGCACGGCGATGCCGGCGAAGACGCCGATCGGATAGCCGACCACCAAGGTCACGAGCCACAGGATCATCGTGGTCGGCACCAGCAAGATGAGGTTGTCCGTCACGGTCGCCCCGACCCGGCGCCACCACCCACTGAGTTGGCCGCTCGCGCGATTGGTGGACTGGTTGGGCGGCATCGACCCCAGGGCGGAGCCACAGACGCCGCAGTAGGGTCCGCTGGTTTCACTTCCACAGTGAGGACAGAACACCCATCCATTGTGGTCCATGGTCGATGCGTCGTCCGACATCGCCCGACCCGGCGGTCACGGCCTATTCTACGAGTCGTGAGCGATGACCAGCGAGTGACTGATTCCGGGATCGAGATTCGGCCCACCTACGGCGCCGCGGACGTGGCGGGTTTCGACCCGTCAACCCAGTTGGGCGAGCCCGGCGACTATCCCTACACCCGGGGGGTCCACCCGACCATGTACCGAGGTCGTCTCTGGACGATGCGCCAGTACGCCGGGTTCGGCACCGCGGAAGCTACGAACGAGCGGTTCAAGTTTCTCCTCGGGGCCGGTCAGACCGGACTGTCCTGCGCCTTCGACCTGCCAACGCAGATGGGCTACGACGCCGATCACGCTCGCGCCGAGGGCGAGGTCGGCAAGGTCGGTGTCGCGATTTCGTCCCTCGAGGACATGCGGCTGCTCCTGGCCGGCTTGCCGCTCGACCAGGTCACCACGTCCATGACGATTAATTCGACCGCCTCGACGCTGCTGCTGCTCTATCAGCTCGTCGGTGAGGAGCAGGGCGTTCGAGGCGATCAGCTCCGTGGCACCATTCAGAACGACATCTTGAAGGAGTACGTGGCGCGCGGCACGTACATCTATCCGCCGCGTCCGTCGATGCGCCTGATCGTCGACACGTTCGCGTACTGCGCCCGCGAGATGCCGAATTGGAACACCATCTCGATCTCGGGCTATCACATCCGCGAGGCGGGCTCGACGGCCGTCCAAGAGGTCGCGTTCACGTTGGCCAACGGGATTGCCTACGTGGAGGCGGCCCTGGCCGCGGGGCTCGCGCTCGATGACTTCGCTCCGCGCCTCAGCTTCTTCTTCAACGCGCACAACAACCTCTTCGAAGAAGTGGCCAAGTATCGTGCCGCGCGGCGCATCTGGTCGTCGGTGATGCGCGACCGCTTTGGCGCGCGTGACCCGAAGTCACTCATGCTGCGTTTTCACACCCAGACGGGCGGATCGACCCTCACCGCGCAACAGCCCGAGAACAACATCGTGCGCGTCACGCTCCAGGCGCTCGCCGCGGCGTTGGGCGGGACCCAGAGCCTGCACACCAACGGCTTCGACGAAGCGCTCGGCCTGCCCACGGAGCGTGCGGCGAAACTCGCCCTGCGCACCCAGCAGATCGTCGGGTACGAATCGGGGATTGCGGATACCGTGGACCCCCTGGCCGGCTCCTACTTCGTCGAATCGCTCACGAATGAGGTGGAGCGATTGGCGCGCCAGTACATCGCCACCATCGATGAGATGGGCGGGGCGGTGGCCGCCATCGAGGCGCGATACATGCAAGAGGAGATCGAGGCCGCCGCGTACGACTTCGCGCGTCAAGTGGACCGGGGCGAGAAGATCGTGGTGGGTGTGAATCGCTTCGCCGATCGTGACGGTGCCGCTAACGACGTGTTCCCGATCGACGAAGCCCAGCAGCGCAGCCAGGTGGCGCGGGTGCAGGCGCTGAAGGGCCAGCGCGACGCGGACGCCGTGCGTCGCGCCCTCGAGGACCTCGACCGGGCGGCGCGGGGAACGTCCAACGTGCTGTACCCCATGAAGACCGCGCTCGCCGCGATGGCCACGCTCGGCGAGGTCGCCGACACGCTTCGCGGCGCCTTTGGGGTCTATCAGGCTAACTAACGGCTGATTGGCTCGAGGAAGTGAGTGACTTCGGCTGGGGTCACGTAAAAGGGGTGCGTGGTGGCGCGCCACTGCTCGAACGCGTGGGATTCGCGAAAACGTCGGTGGGCGTCAACGGACCCCCAGCGGACGGTGAGCAGGTAGATCGACGGGTCCTCGTGCTGGCGTCGCAGTTCGGCCCCGTGGCAGTCGGGTGCCGATTCGATGATCGCGAAGGCCCGTCGCATGGCAGCTTCGAAGTCCGACGCGCGGTCGAGTTCGACTCGGACGATGGCGTGTTCGTTGATCACGGGCGCTCCATCAGTCGACGGCGAAGTGGCGGATCTTGCGCGACGAGAATCGCCGTGCGCGCCAGGGCGACCGCACCGTCGATCGCCGCCGCGTCGGCGGCGTCGCCGAGGCAGGCGGCGGCGAACTCCGGTTGGTGATTCACGGCCCCGTTGGTCGGGATCGCGAGGAGGGGGTGGATTGAGGGGACCGCCAGTGAGACGTTCGCCATATCGGTGGAGAGCGTGGGCGCGGGTTCGCCCCGATTGTCGAGTTCGAAGGTCCGCCCGAGCGACTCGGCCGCACGGCGGTAGTGACGCAAGATATCCGGGTCCGATTCCATGTGCGTGAACGCGCTGCCGAGTTCGGTCACGGTGAGGGACGCCCCCGTGGCGAGGGCGCCGGCGCGGAAGCATCGGTCGGTACGTTCACGGAGTTCGGCCAGTCGGGCGCTCGTGGTGGCGCGGCACATGTACCGTCCGACCACTCGCGACGGGATGATGTTCGCAGCGGAACCGCCTTCGACGACGATGCCGTGAATCTGGTCGCCCGGGCGCAGCTGCTGACGCAGCAGACTCAGCGAGACCTGCGCGATCGTCAGCGCGTCGAGGGCGTTGACACCCTCCCACGGTGCGGCCGAGGCGTGGGCTTCGCGGCCGTCGTAGCGGACGTCGAAGTGGTCAACGGCCAGGCACTTCGCGTCGAGTCGTTCGGTGGGCCACGGGTGGACCATCATCGCGGCGTGGACGTCGTCGAAGTAGCCGGCGTTCAAGAGGTCGATCTTGCCCCCGCCGCCCTCTTCGGAGGGGGTGCCCAGCAGTACCACCGTCAGGTCGAGCTCGTCGGCGACGGCGGCGAGCCCGATTGCGGCGCCGAGCGACGCCGCGGCGATGATGTTGTGACCGCACGCGTGACCGACGTCGGGCAGCGCGTCGTACTCCGCGCAGAGCGCGACGTGGAACGCGCCGTGGCCAGCGGTGGCACGAAACGCGGTGGTCAGCCCCGCGATACCGCGCTCCACCGTGAACCCGTGGGCTTCGGCCGCGCGGGCCACCGCTTCGGCGCTCTCGAACTCCTCGTAACCCAACTCGGGGTGGGCGTGGATGAAGTGACTCAGGTCGATCAGGTCATCGCGCGCACCCTCGACGGCCGACGTGGCCCGCTCGTCAGGCGTCATTCGACCACGGCGACCACGTCGCCGGCGCTGACCGCGTCACCGGGTTTCACCTTGATCGCCGTGACCACGCCCGACTTCTCGGCGCCGACGGCGTTCTCCATCTTCATCGCCTCGAGGATGACCAGGGTTTCGCCCGCCTCTACTGCCTGTCCGACCTCAACCGACACCTTGACGATGGTGCCCTGCATCGGGACCGACACCGTGCCCGAGCCACTGCCGACGACGCCCGCGTGGTGCTGTCGGCGGGGCTTGGCGGCCGTACTCGTCGGTCGAGCCAGCCCGTCATCGCCGACGTCGTTGAGCCAGAGCGCGACGGTGACGCGCCGCCCATCGACCTCGGCGACGACGTCTCGGCGCACGAGGCCGTCGTCGTTGGTGTCGCCACCGGCGGCCACGCGGGCGACGTCGGTGAAGTCGAGCGTCTCTTCGACCCATTTAGTGGAGTGCGTGCCGTTCACGAAGTCGTCGCTCGAGAGGATGATCGTGTCGGCCGGAAGCGTCGTGGCCACCCCATCAATCGTGGTCTCTTCGATCGCTCGTAGCATCCGTCGACGGGCGCGCTCACGATCGGGCGCCCACACGATGAGTTTGCCAATCAGATTGTCGTAGTACTGCGATACGGTGTCACCCGCTTCGTAACCGGCGTCGAGTCGCACCCCGGGTCCCGCCGGCGAGCGAAACGTGCTGATGGTTCCGGGCGACGGACTGAAACGGCCCCCCGACGGATCTTCGGCGTTGATGCGGATCTCGATGGCGTGTCCGTCGCGGCGCACGTCGTCCTGGCCGAAGGGCAATGCCTCACCGGCGGCGATTCGCAACTGCCACTCGACCAGATCGAGTCCGGTGACCATCTCGGTGACCGGGTGTTCGACCTGGAGACGGGTGTTCATCTCGAGGAAGAAAAACTCACCGTCCTGGTAGAGGAACTCCACCGTTCCCGCGTTGACGTAGCCGCAGGCCCGCGAGACCTTGACGGCCGCGGCACCCATGGCGGAGCGAACCGCGTCGGGGAAGTTGGCGGCCGGCGATTCCTCGACCAGCTTCTGGTGACGTCGCTGCGCCGAGCAGTCACGCTCGCCGAGCCACAAGGTGTTACCGTGCGCGTCGGCGAGAACCTGCATTTCGATGTGACGCGGCCACGTGAGATAGCGCTCGACGTAGCACTCGGCACGGCCGAAGTAGCTCTGGGCCTCGCGCTGGGCGCTCTCGAGCGCGCTGGCGGCTTCGTCGGGCCCGGCGACGACCTTCATTCCCCGTCCGCCCCCGCCGTAGGCGGCTTTGATGGCGACGGGCCAGCCGAACTCACGACCGAAGTCGATGACCTCGTCGGCGTGGTGCAGCGTCTCATTGCGACCGGGAACGCCGGCGACGCCCGCTCGTTCGGCGGCGAGGCGCGAGGAGATCTTGTCCCCCATGACTTCGATCGCCTCGGGCGGCGGGCCAATGAAGGTGACGCCGCGCGAGGTGATGGCGCGGGCGAAATCAGTGTTTTCAGAGAAGAAGCCGTAGCCCGGGTGCACGGCGTCGGCGCCAGAGCGCTCGATGATCGCCAGGATTGATTCGGTGTTGAGGTAACTCTCGGCGGCCGTGGACCCGCCGAGCGCGTAGGCCTCGTCGGCCAGCCGAACGTGCAGCGCGTCGCGGTCGAGCTCGGAGTAGACCGCAACGGTCGCGATACCCAACTCGCGGCACGTGCGCATGACCCGTACCGCAATCTCACCGCGGTTGGCGATTAGAACCTTCTGTAACACGCGTTCCTCCGTCCCAGCACTGTCCTTTTCTACCACTCGGCCCCTGAACCCTAAAGTCTGTGCGTGGATTCCATCATCTGGCGCGTCGAGGAGGTTGCGTCCATCGCATCGACGAACGCGTGGTTGGTCGAAGAAGCGCGGCGTGGCGCGCCCGAAGGCCGCGCCATCATGGCGCACTACCAAAGTGCCGGTCGGGGTCGATTGGATCGGCGCTGGGAGGCCCCAGCGGGCAGCGCGCTGCTGCTCTCGTTGCTACTTCGTCCGGGCACGGTGCGCGGTGCGTCCTGGACCGTTTCGGCGGTGGCGCTCTCCCTCCGGGCGGGGCTGGTGCGTCTCAGTGGAGTTCGACCGACGTTGAAGTGGCCCAACGACCTCGTGGTAGGCGACGAGAAGATTGGTGGCCTGCTCGGGGAACTGGTTACCGTCGACCCGCCGTCGATTGTGGTCGGCGTCGGGGTGAACCTGACCGAGAGCCCGCCAGGAATACCGGCCACCAGTGTGGCACGACTCTCGGGGGTCACGATCTGGCCACGGGCCCTGTGCGACATCGTGCTCGAAGAGGTGGAGAAGCGTCGATCGCTCCTAGAGAACACCGCTGGCCTGGCGACGCTGCGCGAGGAGTACCTCGGCGCATCGGCGACGATTGGTCGACCCGTTCGAGTCGAACTGATCGATGGCGCCATCACCGGTGATGCCGTCGACGTCGACGACGACGGGGCGCTCATCGTGGACGTTGAGGGGGAGCGGCGAATATTCTCCGCGGCGGACGTCGTGCACCTGCGCGTACGGCAGCGAGGAGACGAATAGTGACGCCAGTTCGAGTGCTCGTGACCGGGGCGGCCGGTCAGGTCGGCGTGGATTTGGTGGCGATGCTGCGTGGCGGGTTCCCCCCGGGGGCCGATCCCGCGTTTCAGCCCGACGGCGTCGCCGTCGCGACCGATGAGTTCGAAGTCCTCGGGCTCGCGCGTCACGAGTTCGACGTCACCGACCGCGATGCGCTCGCGCGGGGCCTCGCCGTCGCCCGACCGGACGTGGTGGTTCATTTGGCGGCCTATACCGCGGTCGATCAGGCTGAACGTGACGTGGAAGCCTGTTACGCCGTCAACGCGGTGGGTACCGGTTTGCTCTCCGAGGCCTCGGCGCAGGTCGGCGCGCACTTCGTGGCCGTATCGACCGACTACGTCTTTGATGGGGAGAAAGGCGCGGGATACGTCGAGTCCGACGCGCCGAATCCCCAGAGCGTGTACGGCGCGTCGAAATGGGATGGCGAGCAGCGCTGTCGGATGGAGGACACCATCGTGCGTACGTCGTGGGTGATGGGGGTGCGCGGTCGCAGCGTCGTGCACGTCATCGCCGATCGCGCCGCCAGCGGCTCGACCGTTCGATTCGTGAACGATCAGACCGGATCCGTGACCCTCGCCGCCGATCTCGCCCGCGCCCTCGTGACCGTCGTACGCGAACGTCCCGGTGGCGTCTGGCACGTCGCCAATTCGGGGGTGACCACGTGGTTCGACCTGGCGCGGTTCGTCGGCCACGAGATGGGCCGTGGCGATGAGTTCGCGACCGCGATCACCACCGCGGAACTGTCGCCGGCACCGCTCGCGCCCCGACCACGGCGCAGCGACCTCGATACCTCGAAGTGGCGCTCTCGCTGGTCGGCCCTGCCCGATTGGCGAGACGGGGTCGCCCGGCTCCTTCGTGATCGGCCCGCGACGTGAGCCAGCCGGTGACCGCGGTGGTGGTCGACTATCACGCGGACGAGGCGCTCGTCGAATGCGTCCGTTCGCTGTGGGCCAACGATGTCGACCAGGTCGTGGTGGTTGAGAACGGACTGCCCGGGTCGACCTCTGCCTACGTCGACCTCGACGCCGTCACGCTCGTCGAGCCCGGGATGAACCTCGGTTACGGTCGTGGAGTCAACCGCGGGGTCGCCGCCGGGGCGAAGAATCCCTATCTGTTGATCTCCAATCCGGACCTCATCGTTCACGACGGTGCGGTAGCCGCGATGCTGGCGTACCTCGATGCGCACCCCGGCGTCGGTGTCGTGGGCCCGACCGTCGAACGGCCCGACGGGTCTCGCTACCCGTCGCTGCGGGTCTTCCCCAACGTGTGGTTGGCGGGCGCGCACGCGTTGTTGGCGCCGTGGTGGCCCACCAACCCCGCGACGACGAGGTACCGCTCACCGCGCCCCGACGGCACGGTCGACTGGGTCTCGGGCGCCTGTTTCATGATCCGTCGGTCGGTCTTCGAGTCCGTCGGCGGCTTCGACGAGCGCTACTTCATGTTCGCCGAGGACATGGCCCTCTGTTGGCGGGTCCGCGAAGCGGGGTGGGACGTCTCCGCGGTGCCCGACGCGGTCGTCACCCACGTAGAAGGGTTATCGCGTCAGCGGGCGTCGAGGGCGATGATCGTCGCCCATCACCAGAGTGCGCTCCGGTTTGAATGGCAGACGTCCCGGGGCTGGCGCCGCGCACTGGCGCCCGTGGCTACCGCGGTGCTCGGGGCGCGGCTGGCCGCCATGTTGGCCCGCGACTCCTGGTCGAGTCGCCGGCGGTCCTAGACTGGGACGGGGCTGCGAGTGGTTCTGTGGTTGAAAGTCGAAGCCAGTCGCGGGCGAAACGACCCACGTAAGGCGTCTTGTCGACGCTGAGCATGGCGCGGTTTAGAAGTAAGTCCTGCCTCGTCGGGGTCATGGTGGCCGCGAGGGGAGCCGGTGAAGTGCACGAGTACGACGTCGGAGAGCCCAGTGCTGCCGGCGGCGCGTGTGGACATCGCTGCAGGCAGGTGTGGGGTCAAAGACCAGGTCAGACACTCGTAGCCCCGTGAAGATGGTCCGTCTACCGGTAGGGTGAATCACGACATGAGTGTGTTTAGCAAGATTCTGAGGGCCGGTGAGGGCAAGCGCGTGCGTCAGCTCGCCGAGCTGGTCGGACCCATTAACGCCCTGTCGGACGAGATCGGCGCGCTGAGCGACGCCGAACTACGCGCCAAGACCGACGAATTCCGACGTCGCCTGGCCGATGGCGAAACCTGCGACGACCTGCTCATCGAGGCGTTCGCCGTCGTTCGCGAGGCGGCGACTCGAGTCCTCGGGCAACGTCACTATGACGTCCAGTTGATGGGTGGCATGGCGCTGCACTTCGGGTGGATCGCCGAAATGAAGACCGGCGAGGGCAAGACCCTCGTCTCCACCCTGCCCGTCTACCTGAACGCCCTGGCGGGCCAGGGCGTCCACGTGGTCACCGTCAACGACTACCTGGCTACCCGTGACGCCAACTGGATGGGCGAGCTCCACCGATTCCTCGGTCTCACCGTGGGTCGCGTCGGGCCCGACCTACCGGACTTTGACCAGAAACGCGAGGCCTACGCGTCGGACATCACCTACGGGACCAACACCGAATTCGGCTTCGACTATCTGCGTGACAACATGGCGCGACGTCGCGAGCACATGGTTCAGCGGGGACACCACTACGCGATCGTCGACGAGGTCGACTCCATCTTGATCGACGAGGCGCGCACCCCGCTGATCATCTCGGGGCCCGCGTCGGACGTCACCAAGCTGTACTACCAGTTCGCGTCGATCGTGCGCACACTGGTGCGCGACGAGGACTACGAGGTCGACGAGGAGAAGAAGACGGTCGTACCGACCGAGTCGGGCATCGAGAAGGTGGAACGCCAACTCGGCGTTACCAACCTCTACGACGCCGTGGCGACGAACTACGTCCACCAGTTGGGCCAAGCCCTGCGGGCCAAGGAGCTCTTCCATCGCGACAAGGACTATCTGGTCGACGCCGGCGAGGTGAAGATCGTCGATGAGTTCACGGGTCGAACCCTCGACGGACGCCGTTGGTCCGACGGGCTCCATCAGGCGGTCGAGGCCAAGGAACGGGTACGGATCCAAGAAGAGAACCACACGTGGGCGACGGTCACCCTGCAGAACTATTTCCGGCTCTACGAGAAACTCGCCGGCATGACGGGTACCGCCGAGACCGAGGCCAGCGAGTTCGGCAGTACCTACAACCTGGCGGTGGTGCCGATCCCAACGAATCGACCATCGCAGCGTAATGACGAGCCCGACCTGGTCTTTAAGACCGAGGCGGACAAGTTCGGCGCGATCGTCGAGGACGTGCGCGCCCGAACCGACGTGGGCCAACCGATCCTGCTCGGTACCGCGTCGGTCGAGAAGTCCGAACTGCTTTCGAGGGCCCTGTCGCAAGCGGGTATCGTCCACGAGGTCCTCAACGCCAAGCAGCACTTCCGCGAAGCCGAGATCGTCGCCCAGGCCGGTCGCAAACACGCCGTGACCGTCGCGACCAACATGGCCGGTCGAGGGGTCGACGTCATCTTGGGCGGCAACGCCGAGGGTCTGGCCCGTCGTGAGGTCGCCGCGCGGGGCTTGGAACCCGGTACCGAGGAGTACGACGCCGCGTATCAGGTGGCGCTCTCCCAGTTCAAGGCCATCTGTGACCGAGAGGGCGACGAGGTTCGCGAAGTGGGCGGACTCTACGTGCTCGGTACCGAGCGACACGATTCGCGGCGCATCGACAACCAGCTGCGAGGTCGGTCGGGCCGCCAGGGGGACCCCGGGGAGAGTCGTTTCTACCTGTCGCTCGAAGACGACCTGTTGCGGCTCTTCGCGACGGGCGCCGTGTCGTGGGTGATGGAGCGGGCGATGCCCGAGGGCGAGGCCATCGAGGCCAAGATGGTCTCCAAGGCCATCGAGCGAGCCCAGAACACCGTTGAGGCGCGAAACGCCGAAATTCGCAAGGACGTGCTGAAGTACGACGAAGTCATGAACGAACAGCGCAAGGTGATCTACGCGCGCCGTCAACAAGTGATCGACGGCGAAGACATCCACGACGCGACGCTCACGATGATCGAGCAGCAGATCACGGCGGTGGTGGAGACCTACCTCGAAAGCGAGTTCCCTGAGGCGTGGGATCTCAACGCGTTGCTCGTCGACCTGCCGACGTACTACCCCACGACGGTGTCCATGTCGACGCTCGAGTCATTCGCCGATCGCGATGAGGCCGTCGAGGTGATCGTCGCCGACGCGCTGACCGAGTACCAGGCGAAGTGCGAGGAGTACCCCGGTGGACTCGAGACCGCCAAGGAGATCGAGCGCGACGTCATGCTCCAGATCCTGGACCAGCGTTGGCGCGACCACCTGTCGGACATGGACTATCTGCGCGACGGCATCCACCTGCGTCAGGTCGCCCAGCAAGACCCGCTCACGGCGTGGCAGAAGGAGGGCTACGTGATGTTCGAGCACCTCCTGGACGCCGTGGAGACCGACTTCGTACGCTACGTCACGCACGTGGAGGCGACGAGCCCCGACGAAGCCGTCGAGGAGGACGAGGGACTCGAGCGCGCGGTGACCAACGTGGCCGCGGTGGCCCCCGGTGCGGTCGAGCTGCCCGCGCACGCCGCCGCATCGCCGGCACCCACGGCGAAACCTAACGAGAAACTCGGGCGCAATCAGCCCTGCTGGTGCGGCTCGGGCCGGAAGTTCAAGCAGTGCCATGGCCGACCCTAAGGCGGAGAACGCGCTACGCGAGGCGCAGGCATCACTCGCCGTGCTCGAGGACCGTTGGAGCTCGGCGCGCGAGTATCTGAAGATCGACGAACATCGGGCCCGCCACGCGGCGTTGCACGACGAAGCGTCGTCACCCGACCTCTGGAACGATCAGGACCACGCGAGGGTGGTGACGACGGAACTCGGTCGACTGACCAGCGAGCTCGAAGCCTTCGATCAGCTGCGACGGTCGCTCGACGACTGCGCCGTGCTGATCGATTTCTCAAGCGAGTCGCTGAGCACCGCCGACGTGGACTGGACCCTGCTCGATGAACTCCGCGCCAACGTGTCGGCGGTGGATGGGGCGTTGACCGCCCTCGAGACCCAGAGCCTGCTGAGCGGTCCGTACGACCAGAACGACGCCATCGCCGAACTCCACGCCGGCGCCGGCGGCACCGACGCACAGGACTGGACCGAGATGTTGCTGCGGATGTACGCGCGGTGGGCCGAACGGCGCGGTTTCGGCGTCGAGGTCGATGAGGTGACCGAAGGTCAAGAAGCGGGCCTCTTATCGGCGACCTTCATCGTAAAGGGGCCGTTCGCGTACGGGTGGCTCTCCGCGGAACGTGGTGTCCACCGGCTGGTGCGAATTAGCCCATTCGACTCCCAGGCCCGTCGCCAGACGAGTTTCGCCAGTCTCGAAGTGACGCCACTGCTTCCCGACGACGCTCACGAAGTGGACATCGATGAGAAGGAACTGCGTATCGACACCTATCGGTCATCCGGGGCCGGTGGTCAACACGTCAACAAGACCGACTCCGCAATTCGCATCACCCACCTGCCGACCGGCATCGTGGTGAGTTGTCAGAACGAACGAAGCCAGCACCAGAATCGGGCCCGGGCCCTGCAGATCCTCACGGCCAAGATCGCTGAACGGGCGCGAGCGCAGCGACGCGCGGAGATGGATGCGTTGTCGGGAGACCGTTCGGACAACGCCTGGGGTTCCCAGATCCGCAGTTACGTCCAGGCGCCGTACCAACTCGTCAAGGATCATCGAACTGACGTCGAAACCGGAAACGTCGAGGCGGTCCTCGACGGGGACATCGACGCGTTCATGGAGGCCGAACTACGACGTCAACGGACTCGAACCTGAAAACCTCGGGAAACGGGCCGGTCGCGACGATGGCGCGGGGACCGGGCACCCTCAAACTAGAATGCGCAAAGAGATTCTGGGTGTTCGAGCACCGACTAAGTGAACCCGAGGGGGTGTTGCCGTGATTCGTTTCGAGAACGTGTCCAAGACGTACAAGAACGGCACCCCCGCGCTGAAGGACGTATCGCTCGACATCGAGAAGGGAGAGTTCGTCTTCCTGGTGGGTGCGTCGGGCTCCGGCAAGACGACGTTCCTGCGGCTGCTGCTGCGAGAGGAGTTGCCCGACCGCGGGCGAATCCTCGAGGCGGGGCGCGATATCAGCGAACTTTCGAAGTGGCGGGTGCCGTACTTGCGTCGCAATATCGGCTGCGTCTTCCAGGACTTCCGTCTCTTGCCCAACAAATCGGTCTTCGAGAACGTCGCCTTCGCCCTCGAGGTGATCGGGCGGCCCCGTTCGACCATCGAATCCCAGGTACCCCAGATACTCGAACTGGTCGGACTGTCCGAAAAGGCGAAGAACCTACCCGGCGAACTCTCGGGTGGTGAGCAGCAGCGCGTGGCAGTGGCGCGGGCGTTCGTCAATCGGCCGCTGATCCTGCTCGCCGACGAACCGACCGGCAACCTCGACCCCACGAACTCCGAGTCGATCATGGCACTGCTGGAACGAATCAACCGAACCGGAACGACGGTGGTGATGGCGACGCACGACAAGGCGTTGGTCGATCGGATGCGCCGGCGAGTGATCGAGCTCGATCACGGTGAAATGGTTCGCGATCAGGTACGAGGTGTGTACGGAATCGACGAGCCGGCGGAGATTCGCTGATGCGCGTCTACCTTCGTTACGCCGTGAGAGAGACGTTGGCCAACCTCTGGCGCAACCGCATGATGACGATCGCGGCCGTCTTGACCGTGGCGGTGTCGCTATCGCTCGTGGGGGCGGCGCTGTTGCTCAAGCAGAGCGCCGCGCAGGCGTCGGCCCAATGGCAACAGGGCACGCGGGTCACCGTCTGGATGCAGCCCACGGCTTCGGCGAGCGAAGTCGCCAACGTGAAGAGCCAGCTCGCCAGCCTGCCAATCGTCAAGGACTGCGTCTTTTACTCCCAGGCCCAGGACTACAAAGAGGCGCAGCATATCCTGCCCCAGTCCGAGTGGTCGGTGCTGACCGTCGCGGACGTTCCGTCGTCCTTTCGCTGCGTTCCGACGGTGCCTTCGAACGCCTTCGTGGTCGTATCGACCTTCAAGAACCAGCCCGGCGTCTATAACGTCACCGCCCCCGAACAGCAGATCCGCCAGATGAACAGCGCGATTCGGATCCTGCAGATCGTCTTTCTCGCCCTCGCCGGAGTACTGCTGCTGTCGGCCACGGTCCTGATCTTGAACACGATCCGCATGGCCATCTTCGCCCGTCGCCGTGAGGTGTCGGTGATGAAGCTCGTCGGGGCGACGAACTGGTTCATTCGCATTCCCTACATCACCGAAGGATTCATCCAGGGCCTGCTCGGCTCGCTGGTCGCCGTCGCCGCGGTGACGGCGCTGCATACCTGGTACCCGTTGCACAATGAGTTCCAACTGAACGCCACGGCGTTGCTCGGAACGAATCTCGTGGTGCTGGTCGTGGGCGTGGTAATCGGATCGGTCGGTTCGGCCCTGGCGATTCGACGGTTCCTCGACGTCTAATTCGTCACTTCGATTTCGCGTCGAAGTCGATCGCGAGTGAGTTGACGCAGTAGCGAAGGCCGGTCGAGGTTGGTCCGTCGTCGAACACGTGTCCGAGGTGTCCACCGCAGGCCGCGCAGAGGATTTCGGTGCGCGCTCGCCCCAACGAGTGATCGGGGCGCTCGACGATGGTTCCCGGCTCGCACGCGTCGAAACTCGGCCATCCGCAGTCGGAATCGAACTTCTGATCCGACGTGAAGAGGACTTGGCCGCAGCCACCGCAGGTGAATACCCCCGCTTCGTTCACGTTCAGGAGCGAACCGGTGAAAGGCGGTTCCGTCGCAGCCTCGCGCAGCACGGCGTAGCGATCGGGGTCGAGCATGGCGCGCCATTCGGCGCTGGTTCGGTTGACGAGAAACGACATGCCGTCAGGGTACCGGGCAATCGGCCGACGGGTTACAGGTACGTCGAATGGGGCACTTCGGGCAACCTTCGGGGGAACTCTGGCTGGTCGGCCAGCATCCTCGTGAAGGCGTTCGCCAATCCCTCGGGGTCCAGGCCGAGTTCCTCGAGGAGCTGGTCGGGCCGATGGTGCTCGAGGTAGGCGCGCGGTACGCCGAGGATTCGCGTGGTGGGGAAGGCCAGGCCAAGCACCTGGGCGCGGTCGCGCACCGCCGAGACCATCAAGGTACCCGCCCCGCCGTGACGCGTGGCGTCTTCGACGGTGATGATGCGTCGGTGTCGTAACGCGTCATCGACCATGGCGGGGTCCGGCGGTAGTACGCGAACGTCGTAGAGCGTCACGCGCTCACCGTCGGCCCCCATGCTGGCGATCGCGGCGTACGCGCTCGGCGCCATCTTGCCCACGGCGAGAACGCAGAGCGAGCCGTCACCGCGCACGACTTCGCGCGCCTTCAGCCCGTCACCGATCTTTCCGTCGAATGGTCGGGGGAGCGTCTTGGGGAACCGCATGGCCGTCGGTGTGGACATGGAGAGGGCGGTCGCGAGCATCCCGGGTACCTCTTCGGCACTCGACGGCGCGAAGATCGTCACGTTGGGAATGGCCAAGCAGAGCGCGATGTCGAGCAGGCCGTGGTGGCTCGGTCCGTCGTCGCCGGTCACGCCGGCTCGATCGAAGACGAACACCACTGGGAGGTTCAAGAGTCCGACGTCGAGGTGGGCCTGGTCGAAGGCGCGGCTGAAGAACGTCGAGTAGACGGCGACCACGGGCTTGAGCCCCCCCATCGCCATGCCGGCGGCGGCGGTGACGGCGTGCTGCTCCGCGATCCCGACGTCGAAGAATCGACTCGGAAATCGTTCCTGGAACTGTAGGAGGCCAGTTGGTCCGGCCATCGCGGCAGTGATGGCGACGATACGGTCGTCGACGTCCCCGAGGGTCACCAGCGCGTTGCTGAAGGCCTCGGTGAAGGACTGCGGCGGCACTTCCTCCTCCTCGAGCCGGGGTGGCAACTTGAAGTCGTGCATGCGTAGGTCGTCGGTCACGGCCGGCTCGTACCCCCGACCTTTTTGGGTCAGGACGTGCACGAGGATCGGGCCGTCCCACGTGGCGGCACTGCGGATCGTGGCTTCGAGCGCTTCGATATTGTGTCCGTCGACCGGTCCGACATAGCGCACGCCGAGATTCTCGAAGAAGGTGTGCGGGGTGACGATCTCTCGAACGACCGACGTGAAGCCATCGATCCCCCGATAGGCGACCTTGCCGACCCGCGGCAGGTGTGGCACCAGTCGTCGCAATCGGTCGCGCAGTGTCAGGTAGGTCCGATTGAGCCGGAGGTTCGTTAACGACTCGGAGAGTTTGGAGATTGTCGGGGCGTAGCTTCGGCCGTTGTCGTTGAAGATGATGACGACCCGCTGGTTGGAGTGGCCCAGATTGTTCAGTGCCTCATAAGCCATGCCACCCGTCAGCGACCCGTCACCGACCACGGCCACCACGTGGCGGTGTCCCCCGCGGCCGACCAGTTCCTTGCGATGCTCGAGGGCCACCGACAGCCCGTGCGCGTACGAGAGGGCCGTGGACGCGTGGGACGATTCAATCCAGTCGTGGGGGCTCTCGGAGCGATTGGGATAGCCCGATAGTCCACCGCGCTGGCGCAGGTTCTTGAACCCATACCGCCGACCGGTGAGCAACTTGTGCACGTAGGCCTGGTGTCCGGTGTCCCAGAGCAGGATGTCGTTTGGCGAGTCGAAGACTCGATGTAGCGCGACGGTCAGCTCGACCACGCCGAGGTTTGAGCCGAGGTGTCCGCCCGTGGTGGTGACCGTGTCGATGATGAAACTTCGAATCTCACGACTCAACTCGTTCAACTCGTCGTACGAGAGTCCCTTGAGGTCGGCGGGGCTCTCAATCGACGGAAGAATCACTCGTTCAGCCTACCGGCCGGTACGTCTCGGGAGTCGGCCGCCGAGCCCGGTACGCTGGCGCGATGAACGATGCCCTCGTCGATGCTGAGGTGGTGGGGCGGGTCCTCGCGGCGGCCCAGCGGCGTGGTGGCGATTTCGCCGAACTCTACGTTGAGGACCGCGAGACGCGCTCGGCCCTGTACGACCAACGGCGCGTTGAAGCGCTGAGCTCGGGCCACGATCGGGGGGCCGGCGTGCGCGTAGTCGTGGGCGACACCACGGGGTTCGCCCATACGGCCGACCTGAGCGAGCGAGGGCTGCTGGCGGCGGCCGAAGCTGCGGCGTCGGTGGCGCGGGGAGGCGGTGGCGGAGTGCGAGAGGTGGCTCTTGAGCCGCTACGTCGGTACGCCACCGCGTACGAAGAATCGCCCGAGACGGTCCCCAAGGGGCACTCGGTGAAGCTGATGCAGTTGGCCGATGACGTGGCGCGCGGTGAGGGCGGCTCGATCACCCAGGTACAGGTCGGCGTCGGTGGTTCGACGCGTCACGTGCTGATCGCCAACTCCGAGGGACTCTTCGTCGCCGATCAGCAAGTGCGGACTCGATTGAGCGTCTCGTGCGTCGCCGAGGGCGACGGTGGCATGCAGACCGGCTATCGGCCGACAGCGGGCACGGCTGGATTTGAGATCCTCGACGACGACCAAGTGGCCGACGTCGCCCGTGGCGCGGCGCGTCAGGCGATGACCAAGTTAATGGCGCGGCCGGCGCCGTCGGGGGACCTACCGGTGGTGTTGGCCAGCGGCTCGGGCGGAATCCTCTTTCACGAGGCCTGTGGGCACGGGCTCGAGGCCGATGCGGTGGCCAAGTCCGCGTCGGTCTACGCCGGCCGGGTGGGCGAGCGGGTGGCGAGCCCGCTCGTCACCCTGGTCGATGACGGGACGATGGCGGGCCAATGGGGATATCTGGCGGTCGATGACGAGGGCCACCCGGGGTCACGGAATGTTCTCATCGAGAATGGTGTCTTGACTGATTACATGTGGGACTATCTGCGCGCGCGCTCGGCCGGGCGCCCTTCGTCGGGTAATGGGCGCCGACAGGGTTACCAATATCTCCCGATGGTGCGCATGACCAATACGTACCTGCTCGCGGGAGAGTCCGACGCCGACGAGATCGTTGCGCAAACGCCATACGGCGTCTACGTCGCTCAGCTCGGCGGAGGACAAGTTAACACCACGACCGGCGACTTCGTCTTCGGTATGACCGCGGCGTTCTTGATTGAGGGCGGTCACATCACCACGCCGTTACGCGACTGCAATCTGATCGGTAATGGACCCACCATCCTGCAGCGGGTCGACGCCGTCGCTGGGGACTTCTCCATGGGCGGTCCGGGAACCTGTGGGAAGGACGGCCAGCAAGTCCCCGTAGGGACCGGACAGCCGACGATCCGGCTCAGCGCTGTCACCGTCGGGGGGACGGCGTCGTGAGCGAACTAGCGAGCCGGGTCGAACGAATCATCGATCGCGCCACGGTCCACGAGTCGATCGAGGTTTACGCGTCGAGTGGTACCGAGGTCGAAATCAGGGCCTACGAGGGGCGAATCGAGAACCTGGCGCGGGCGTCGTCGAGCGGCATCGGGGTCCGAATCTTGCGTGAGGGACCGGCGGGGGCCAGGGTCGGAGTGGCGTGGGCCGGCTCCCTCGACGACGACGCCGTTGAACGGGCGGTCCTCGAAGCTCGGGACAATTCACGATTCGCTTCGCCCGACGAATTCACGACGTTTGCGAGCCCCGACGGCGTACGCCCCGCGAGTTTGGAATTGCGCGACGACGCGGTGAGAACGACACCGCTCGACGACAAGATCGCCCTCGTCCTCGGGGTCGAACAGTTGGCTCGTCACGCCGAGCGAATCCGCCAGGTGGAGTCGGCGAACTATTCCGACTACGAAATCGAGACGGTTATTGGATCGACCAACGGAATTCGAGCATCGTCGACGAGGACCGGGGCGTTTCTCTCCGTGGAGGCGATTGCGTCGGATTCGTCGGGTGACCAGACGGGGTGGGGCCTCGTGGCCGGACGTGGTCCCGGAGCGCTCGACCCGACTCGAGTGGTCGCCGACGCAGTCTCGCGCGCCACCCGGCTGCTCGGAGCTCGAAAACCACCGTCAATGCGCACGACGGCGGTGTTCAGTCCACGCAGCACGGCGACGCTGCTCGCGATTGTGGGGTCTGCCCTGAGTGGTGACGCCGTCGTGCGTGGCCGTTCCATCTTCGCTGGTCGTGAAGGCGTCGACGTCGCTTCGACGGTGGTCAGCGTCGTCGACGACCCGACGGATTCAAGACATTTCGGGGCGAGTAACTACGACGGTGAAGGCATCGCCTGTCGCCGTAACGTCCTCATCGAAGCGGGACGGCTCAACGGTTTCGTCTACGACACCGTCGCCGCCCGTCGTGCCGGCACGACGTCGACGGGTGGCGCGGTGCGCGGCGGCATCGCGAGCTCGCCGAGCGCCGGCTGTCGGGCGTTGCAGCTGCTACCGGGAGACGAGGACGGCCAGGCGATCATCCGGAGTGTCGGTACGGGGGTCTACGTCGAATCCGTGAGCGGCGTCCATTCGGGGGTCAACCCGATCTCGGGGGATTTCTCCGTCGGATTCACTGGACTCATGATTCGTAACGGTGAACTCGCCGAACCGATTCGTGAAGCGACGGTTGCCTCGACGCTGCAGCGGATGCTGCTCGACGTCACCCTCGTTGGTTCGGACCTCGAATGGCTACCGGGATTGGCCGCTGGTCAGACCATCGCGATCAATGGCGTGTCGATCGGTGGCGCCTAATCCGAACTCGCTGCCGGGGCGGGCTTCGAATCGCCCGAACGGCTGTCGTTCTTATAGAAGCCGCTGCCCTTGAAGACGATGCCCACGGCGGAGAAGACTTTGCGCAACTCGCCACCGCACCGTTCGCAGGTGGTGAGAGCGGGATCGCTGAAGCGTTGCACGGCTTCGACCCGCTCGTGACACGATTCACACTCGTATTCGTAGGTTGGCATACGTCGATACT
Organism: Acidimicrobiaceae bacterium RAAP-2; assembly: GCA_001443545.1. Taxonomy (GTDB): domain Bacteria; phylum Actinomycetota; class Acidimicrobiia; order Acidimicrobiales; family RAAP-2; genus RAAP-2. Next base: position 7,139 of record LMAD01000020.1, on the reverse strand, counting down.
CCTGCAGACGAGATAACCGAGCCAGTGTACCGGTCTCGCCGCGGTGGTCGGCCGTGCTCGGTAGCATTGCGGCGTGGACGACTTCCACCAGCTCCGACGAACACCGCACGACGGGACCTTTCCGCGCGAGATCGGCCCCACTGAGGTGATGCCGCGACGGGCGTTGGCCCGTTGCCGGATCAACATGGCTGCCACGACCACTTCAGCCGTTGCGGCGAACACCGTTAATAAAGGCGACGTCCTCGCCACCGCTCGGGTCGCGGGAATCCAGGCGGCCAAGCAGGCCGCTTCGCTCCTGCCGATGTCGCACCCGGTTCTCGTGGGCAACGTCTACGTCAATTTCACCATTGCCGACGCCCATATCGAGGTCGAAGCCAGTGTCGACACCATCGACCGGACTGGCGTCGAGATGGAAGCGCTCACCGCCGTGACGGTTGCGGCGCTGACGGTGTACGACATGTGTAAGTCGATTGACCGATCGATGACCATCGAAGCCGTGGCGCTCTGGGAGAAGTCGGGTGGTCGTTCGGGCGTGTGGCGCCGCGACGACGAGCTACCCCAACCGTGACGCGTTCGCGTCACGGTACGTCCATCGATTCCTCGAGGAGCTACTTGTGAGTATCCGTAACGGCCTGGAAGAGAGCCGCGAGCGTCTCGTCGCGCTGACACTCCTTCTGCAGAGCGCGTCACGTCAACGCCCTCTCACGCAGGAAACCATCGTCTCGGAGCTCATGATTGACGAGTATCCGGTACGAGCCAGCGGGCCGCGAAAGATTCGCGCGTACCAGGGCGGGGAGACCGCGATACGCCAGAAGTTCGAGCGCGACAAGGCGAAGATCCGCGAACTTGGCATGCAAATCGAGACGTTGGCCCTCGACGATGGCTCCGTTGGCTACTGGATCGAGGCTGACAGCGTCTACGCACCGGCGCTCGCCTTTAGTGAAGAGGAGCGGCGGGTGGTGCGCGTCGCTCTTCGGCTCTGCGGAGTTGGCGGGTCGGGTGCCTTCAGCCTCTTTGACGAAGGTCCGGCGCCCGAAGGGGGCATCGAGCTCTCGCACTACCTCAACCCCGTGGTGCGCGCCCTTCGACTCAATCGGGTGTTGACGTTCGACTACCAATCCTCCGCCAACAAGACCCGAACCGTCGATCCGCTGGCGATCAGGGTCTTGAACGGCGCCACGTATCTCGTTGCTCGAGTCCACGGATCCAGCGAGGTGAAGGGCTACCGAATCAGCCGGATGACCTCGATGCCCGTCACCCAGACCGGGACGTTCGAGCCCGATGACGAGACGCGAGAGATTGCGTCGGCGTGGCGTCCGGAGTTCGCTCGAACGCCGAAACCCGTGGACGTCGTCGTTACGACGAACACGAACTACGCGCTCTTGTTGACCCGCCAGTACCCCCAGGCGCTCGCCGCCCAGAAAAAGGGCGGGATCGTCGAAGTCGGGCTCTCGTTCGACAATCTTCGCGAGGCGCTTCGTTTCGTCGTGAACGCTGGTTCGAGGGTGAGACTGGTCAGTCCGAAGTTGCTGAAGAGCGAGGTCGGTGCGTGGCTCGGCGCGGTCAATCGCGGTGACGTGCCTCGAATGGACGATGTCTCATTCGAACCCCTGACAACGACGGACGCACTTGGACAGGCCCTGCAGTTGCTCCACGCCGTTCACCTCGCTGATGGCGGTCTACGGATCAGCGAACTCGCTCGGCGATTTAACCTGTCGGCGGACGTCGTTCGACACGTGATGGACCGACTGGTCTCCTTCGAGCCCATGCACGGACGCTACGGTTTCCCGGCTCACGTTATTAAGGAGTGCGACGACTGGGAGAACGAAGTCGAGGATGACTCGCTCTATCGGGCCGAGTACGGTGGATACGGCGATGAAACCGAGCTCGCGACCCTGACCTGGCGCGAACTGTTCGAACTGAATATCGCGCTGCGAGAAGCCGCTCGGATCTACGACGCCCCGGTAATCCGTGAGGTCATTGACAAGATCGAATCAGCGATTGGTCGCCAAGTCGGTGTCGAAAGTACCTCCGCGGAGTCGATGCTCGAAGTTGTGCGCTCGGCGATTGAATCGGGGGAGCGTATAAAGATGCGCTACACACCTGGTACGGCCGAGGAGGCTCAGGAGCGCACGATCGAGCCGCGCGCGATTGGCGTACTCAACGGGCACGCCTACGTTCGGGCGTTCTGCCTCACGCGCAATGCGTGGCGAACGTTCCGTATCGATCGCATCAACGACGTCGTCGCCAAGTCTCCCGTGGATGAGGTCCGTCCCGACGATCCGGTCGTCAACTGGCTGACCGCCGTCGGCGAATCAGGGAGCGACGTCGTCGTCGTTGTCGAGGCGCCACTTCGCTGGATCTTCGAGCCCCTTCCGAACGCGCAGTGGCACCCGCTGGCGGACGGTCGGCACGCGGTTCGATTCCGGGTATCCGATCCCGCTTTCCTCGATCACTTGATGGTGCAGGCCGGACCTGGCGCCGTCGTCGTGACGCCGGCGTTCGCTGACGCCGGCCGCGAACTCGCCCGTCGTATGCGTTCGGCCCTGTAACAGCGACCGTTGGGCCGCGGAGGTCCGCGGTGATCCATCTCATTATTCGTCGAACATTGGACGTTGGTTACCTTACCGACGACCGCGCGCAGGAGTTGGCGGGCGTACGCGACGGCGGGCCCGGATGGTGGCTGCGAGGGGCCGGAGACGCGGAGTCGAACGCCGACGTGGCTGCGGTGCTTCAAGCGTCCGCGCGGTCGAAAGCGACTGGCTACGACATCATCATCGCGGCCCCGAGGCCCCTTTCGATACTCATCGCCGTCGACACCGAGGCTGCGCCCGCCGTCGTCGAGGCGCATCGCGCAGGGGTGACGGCGGCGGTGGACTATCTCGAAGACCGTGCCTTGGTCGTGCGCCAGCGAGTTGAGGAGGGCGTGTTTCTCCGCGCGGCGCGTTGGAGCCGGGTCGTCGGGTTCACGCACGGCATCAACCGAGCCGGCGAGCCGCACCTCCACGATCACGTGCTGGTTGGGGCGAAACCAGACCGCGAGACCACGGTCGCCGACTCGCGCTCGCTGTTCGCCCATGTAGCGACGGCCGATGCCCTCTACCGATCGACCCTGCGCCTCGAAGTCAATCGGCGTACGTCGCACACCGCGTGGCGGAGTTTCTCTGGCACGGAAGGAGTGACGGGACTGGACGAGGGCTATCGGGCGCTCTGGGGAGGCCACGTCGACGAGCGTGGCCCGAAAGTTGCGTGGGGGCGCGACGAGGTACTGCGTCGGTGGGATCACGATCGGGAACGGTTCGAGGAGATTGGCGTGCTCCGCGAGCCACCGCGGGTGGAATTCGACGCACATCGCTACCGGGCGTCGTTCGAGGGGGTGACGCGGATTACCCGTCGCGACCTGGTGCGCGCGTTCGCGGATGCGTCGACGTTCGGAGTCGCCGTACCGGAGCTCAACGCGGCAATCGATCGGCTGCATCCGAATCTGCGCGTCACTCGTGGCCTCGATGAGCGGCCGATACTGCTCAATCACGCCCGTCGTCTGGAGCCGGGACTCGATCAACGACGAATTCCCGATCGCGTACTGCGAATTGACGATGATTACGGTCGTGATCGATCCAGGCCGTCCCGGATCCGATAATCGCGGAATCGGGGAGACCGGTGCGCCGGTGTGAGCGCGATCCAGCGCATGGCGTTCTGGCTGTCGATACCAAGGGCCCAGCCGGGTCGGCCGGTTGCCAAGTCGCCGACTGTCGCACGATCACGCTCGACCCAGCTCGTCGCGTAGGTGGCCGTCCTTCCTCGCCCTCGCTGAATGGAAGTGGTGGGCACCAGGGTCCGGCCGGCGATGCGCTGAAGCAACTCAAGCGTGCTGCGGTCCGCTACTCCGGGTAGGACGACGGTGGTCGGAAAGAGGGAGAGGAATCCGTCAGCGATCGGGCCCCAGCGAGCGCGCGCCTGACTGAGATCCTGGACGCACGCCAAGGTCAGTACACCTTGGCCACCGCCCTCCGAGACGATGCTGGGCAGCCGCGGCAGTGGCGCGACGTTGGCCAACTCGTCCAGCGCCAGGAGTAGTCGAGCGCCTTTGGCGTGCCGATCGTACGTGGCGTGAACGATCTGCTCGATCAATCCGACGATCAACGGTGTCGAGACGGCTTGATATCGGCTCGGCGCGACGATGTGCAGTTGGTGCGGTCCGCGAAGAAACTCATCCACGTTGAGCGGCGCACCTCGAGACGCAGTTCTCGCGGCGTCGGTGCGAAGTCCCGCGAAGAGGCCTGACGCAGTGGACCAGATCCCCGATCGCTCGCGCTCATCAGTCTCAAGGATTCCTTGAAGCAATGCGACGGAGGGGTGTTGCTCACCGTATCGTTCTCGAAGCGTGGTCAATGCATCCCCACCGTGTCGCTGATCGATAACGGTCGCGAGTTGGCCGAGTGATTCCCCGCGGAGCGCAGTTGCGTGAATAAGTGGTGCGACGAGGGCAGATGCGCGCTCCGTCCAGTGGTCGTCGCCGTGTTCGAGGCGTGATCGTCTCGCAACGTCAACGAGGGAACGAGTGGCGAGCACTGCACCATCCCACTCCAACGATTGGCTCACGGGTGAGTAGCCAATCCGCGTGACCCCTCGGGGTGCGGCGATGGTTCCCGACGGATCGAAGAGCAACGTCGCGCCATCGATTCGACGACCGGCCATTGCGGTAACGACGTCTGGCTTCGTGGACGTCACTACAACGGAACGGGTCGACAGCAGCAAGTTCGGAATGATGATCGACGATGTCTTGCCACTCCGACTCGGACCGATGATGAGTGCCGAACGTTCGTCGCCACTCATCGCATCGCCATTGCGCGCGCGTCCGAGATAGATCGTGCTGTCGATAGTCACGAAAAACAAATGTCGCGAATGTTGTCGAAATGCTTGACATTGGTTGGTGAACCGAGTGAACTTTTAATTGTCCTTCTGCGGAGGAGGTCGGCGAAATACGCATCGTCGTTGATGACGATTGCGAACATCGTCTTTCCGCATGAGGACCGTGCACTGCGATCGGTCATCGTACAGCTGGGAAGCTGGAAGTTAATCGGACGAGTTCGCGCTTATCAACGCGGTTCCTTATTGCAAAATGCAAGTCGATCCAAAGGTCGACAAAGGCCCCAGATTGATTCAACGTTGAGTCCCAAGGAGGGAAAGTGGCAACAGCCGCCAAGAAGGCTCCGGCCAAGAAGGCTCCGGCCAAGAAGGCTCCGGCCAAGAAGGCCGCCGCCAAGAAGGCTCCGGCCAAGAAGGCCGTAGCCAAGAAGGCTCCAGCCAAGAAGGCTCCGGCCAAGAAGGCCGCCGCCAAGAAGGCTCCGGCCAAGAAGGCCGCCGCCAAGAAGGTGGCCAAGAAGGCTCCGGCCAAGAAGGCCGTAGCCAAGAAGGCTCCAGCCAAGAAGGCTCCAGCCAAGAAGGCCGCGGCCAAGAAGGCTCCGGCCAAGAAGGCTCCGGCCAAGAAGGCCGCCGCCAAGAAGTAGTACTACGAATCACCTTGCAGTATCGAGTGAATGGGGGGCCGGTGGCCCCCCATTCACTCAGTTAGTTGACAAGTCGGCTGGAACATCGACGTCGAAGCCCCAGGGGCTGTCGGTGATGGTTTCAAAGTCGACGTCGAGCCGCGCCGCTTCCTCTGTGTGTCGGAGGGCCGAATGGGGTCCGTAGTGAAATTGGAACTCGAGACCAGTTGGCAACGACAGTACGTTGGTTCCCGTCCCGTCTCGGTCCGTGATTATCGAGATTGTTCGGCCGGGTTCAAAGAGGCCTAGCCCTTCCGGCTGGCGAAGGTCACCATGGACAATGGTTACTCGATCGCAGTGCGGCCCAAGTTGTTCGTAGGCGAACGATACGGCCTCGTTCAATCCGGTATGTGGTGAACGAAGTACACAGGCGCCGTTCGCGAGCGCGAACCGTTGCACGTCATCGTGCTCACAGACCACCACCACGGGGAGCGGTGCGCAGTTGCGCACGACACCGGTGGCGAGCATTTCGGCGATCAAAGAGACTTGGGCGGCACCCGCGACTCGCAAGCGCGACTTGGCAGTGTGAAACGATCTGAGGGGAACGACGACAACGTGCTCACCAATTCGTTCGAGGTGCGTCTTAAGCACGGTCGGCTCCACTCGGCCACTGTAAGGCAGTTGCTCGGATCGAGCGACTACCAACCGTTGGGGGCCGCGTCGAATCGGCGTTCGCTAACGCTCGTTCTATGATTACGGACGCCCTAGAGCAGAGAGCCAAGTGGACCAGTGAGAACCGTTGTTCCAACACTCGACATCGAGACGCAGCTGTTTCGCGACGGATTCCGATGGATCGGAGCGCTCGATGAAGTTGGCACCGGTAGTGCCGCTGGCCCCTGCCACTGCGCGATGGTCGTGATTGGTCCCGACTGCGGCGCGTTTCCTCCACGACTGCGCGACAGTAAGTTGTTGCGCCCGTCAGTTCGTGAATCGCTCGTGCCCGAGATTGAACAGTGGGTTCACGAATACGCCGTTGGATCGGCTACCGCGGCGGAGATCGACGCACTCGGTTTGACGGCGGCGCTACGGATCGCTGGACTACGTGCACTCAGCCAATTGACGGTGAAACCCTCGATCGTGCTCCTCGATGGTCAGCGTGACTGGCTTTCGACCGCGAGATCGAGTCTGGCGGATTCTGCCGTCACGGACATCGAGGTTCCTCCAGTCGTGACCAAAGTCAAGGCGGACCGGTTCTGCGCCAGCGTCTCGGCCGCCAGCGTGCTGGCCAAAGTTAGACGCGACGCTCATCTCACTGCGCTCGCCAACGACTTCCCGGGTTACGGGTGGGAGCACAATAAGGGCTACGTGACGGCCGCGCACCGAGAGGCGATAGCGCGCTTGGGACTCACCTCCGAACATCGACGCTCCTGGAACCTTGACGTGGACGACCCGAGTTCGACCTAAATCAAGCCGGTCGTCGATCGATACGGCGTCCGCCAGTTTTGCGAATCTGGAGTAGTGGAACCTCGCATCTCCCTTTCCGCGGGTCGACTGACTGATATCTCCCGAATTACAAGGATGCGTTTGGAGCCGCCTGATAGGCAGTTGCCGGCACCTTGAGCAGGTCGAGAATCTGGCGGTGGAGCTTCG
>LMAD01000019.1 GCA_001443545.1 Acidimicrobiaceae bacterium RAAP-2 | reverse complement strand
ACTGGACGTCTCGAATTATTGCCGATGCCGTCGCGTCGCGCTAGGGCCTGACGCAACGGGCGAGCGCTACCAATCTTCTGCCGCCACGGCGGGCCGCCAGCCAGCCCTAAGTTGCTGAAAAGTACATAAGAAAGGTAGGCGTCTCCACATAAGTCGCTGAAATCACTTTGTGGCACGTTGCCGACCTCACCGGTGGAAAGTTAGGGGTGATCAGTCAGATACTGACGCCACCTCTCATACCTCGGTCTAGAACTCGTTCTGGGGCGTATTTATCGCGCCCCATCACCAACAGAGTTTGCCGAAGGGGCAATTCGGTGAGCGCAGGGTGGTTACTGGTACCTAGCGATCGACGCGCAGTTGGCGCAGGCTGGGAGTGACAAAATCCAGCTCATTGAGCAGGTTCCTTGCGGCGTTCGCTAGAACATCGTTACCCGCGAAGACCCCGTCGACGACGGGTGTTGTGACCAACGGTATGGAGACGTCACCCGCGTGGACGAGTTTGAGGGCCGAGAACACCGGCTTGAGGTGTTGCGCCGAACGGGTGCCCATGACGGCCCCGCCGTAACTGACGATGCCCACGGGCTTGTAGCGCCATTCGTGGTGGAGGTAGTCCAGCGCGTTCTTCGTCGCGGCGTTGAAACTGTGGTTGTACTCGGGTACGACGAAAACGAAGGCGTCGGCTCGCGAGACCGTAGCCGACCACGCTTTCGTGTGGTCGAACTCGTAGTTGCCCTGGATCGGGTGGTTGGGCTCGTTGAAGATCGGCAGGTTGACCTCGGCGAGGTCAACTAGTTCAACGTCGAACCGATCATCGGCGACCGCGAGGTTGTAGAACCACGTGGCGATGGCGCCGCCGACGCGACCGGGGCGTGTCGAACCGATGATGATTTCGAGTACTGGTTTTGTCATGTTACGGGGTACTTTCCGGTTGTGAATGGACGACGGGGGCGCTGCCAGATCGTTGGGCCGCGAGGCCACGATTCGGTAGAAATACTGCGGGGATGAACGCGACCAGCGAGATGGCGAACGACCACCAGAAGGAGTGGGCGAACGACGCGGCCAGTGCTTGGAGTTGACTGGGATTCGCGTGAATCTTACCGGCCTGGATCGCCAGGCCAATCGCCGGGAGTCGGTGGGTGATCTGGGTCTGTAACACGACCGCGAAGACTGCGACGCCGAGGGACCCACCGACCTGACGCAAGATGTTCGTCGCGGACGTGGCCTTGGGCACGTCCTCGTGCGTGAGGTTGTAGTAGGAGGCGGCGAACGTTGGCATCATGGTCGCGCCCATTCCGAGTCCTCGGATGAAGAGAGCAGAGCCCAAGAGCCAGTAGTTCGACGTCGCCGTGACCTGGGTATAGAAGAACGTACCGATCGCGAGGATGAGGACGCCGTAGGGTACGACCGATCGGGGTCCCCGTCGGTCGGCCATGAGCCCACCGGTTCGCATGGATAGCGCTGCGCCGACACCTTGCGGCGCCATCATCAGTCCCGCGAGCCACGCCGAGTCGCCGCGGACGATCTGGTAGTAGAGGGGGAGTAGGAACATCGTTCCGTACAGCGTCGCGCCGACCAGGAAGATTCCCGTTGACGCGAGTGAGAACGTTCGATCCCGGAAGAGCTTCATGTCGATGAGCGGCTCGGGTGCTCGGAGCGAACGAAACACGAACAAGACACAAAGCACCAGACCGGTGATGAGACTGTCCCAGACCGCGGCGCCGTGAAAACCACCTCGGGTCCCGACTTCGGCGAGGCCGTAGACGATGAGGGCGAGCCCCGGCGAGAGCAGCGCGAAGCCCAGTAGATCGAATCGGTGTCCGCGGTCGGCCGGCGTCTTCGGCAAGGAGCGCCGGGCGAGCCCGAGCGCGATGAGACCGATCGGTACGTTGACGAAGAATATCCAACGCCACGACGTGTTCGAAATGATGACGCCACCGATGACGGGACCGAGAATCGGGCCCAAGAGTTGCGGAACGCCGATAATGCCCATTACCTGACCCATGCGCTGTGGTCCCGCCGTACGAGCCATGATCGATTGACCGACCGGCAGGATCATGCCGCCACCGAGGCCCTGAAGGACGCGAAAGAGGATCAAGCTCGCGGCCGACCAGGCGAGACCACTTAAGGCTGATCCGGCGACGAAGAGAACGAGTGAAACCATGTACACGGTTTTGGCACCGATGCGGTGAATCGCCCAACCCGAGACGGGAATCACGACCGCGAGGGCGAGCAAGTACCCGGTGGTGACCCACTGAATCGTGGCGACGTCGACGTGGAAGTCGTGACTGAGAGTGTGGAGGGCGACGGCCACGATGGTGGTGTCGAGAATTGACATGATCGCCCCGAGAACGATGACGACACCGACCCGGATGATCTCGGGCTCTAAACGGGTCGATTTTGACACCACGGCTCCTCCTGCGGCGAGGTACAAAACATTCAGTAGGACACTACCGGTGCGATTCTTGATTCCTGGCACCGCAAATACCGGTGCTCGCGCTGGCCACCGGCGAATTAAGTTCAAGTGCTTTACACGGGCGGTAGAATTCAAATGTGGCTAAGCAAAGTCGTTCGATTCCCGTCATGAAGGCGGTAATCGACGAGGTAGTTACCCGTCTATGGGATGGGGACGAATCGCTGATCCGGATACCGGAAATATGTGACGCGACTGGAGTGAATTATGGGTCCGTCTACCACCATTTCGGTTCCCGGGAAGGCGTCATCGACGCCGCGTACAGCCAGTTGTTCAGTGATTTGGTGCAACGGGACATTGACGAATTATCGAAAATTAGTCAACAGTCCACAGGCATTGATGAGTTCCTCGTCAGGATTCAGCCCCTGATTGGATTGCTTTCGGCTGGCGAGGACCGACGTCGGAGCCGAGCGATGCGTGCGCGGATCGTCGCGGCGGCGTTGACGCGCCCCGAGTTAGCCACGCTCATCGGCGCCACTGAATCACGATTGACCGCCGGGCTGAGTTCGGTGATATCCATGGGTCAAGATCGGGGTTTTGTCCGCAAGGATGTTTCGGCGTGGTCGCTCGGGATTTTGATTCAATCGATTGTGTTCGGACGTGTGCTCGATGACATTACGGAGTCGCCGATCGAACAAGCAGACTGGGACTTAACGATGACCACGCTCTTCAGGTCGGCGATGCTGAACAACGACGCTTAGGTCTCGTGACCGGCGTGACAGACTGACGACGTGTCGTTCACTCGTATCGTGGCAGCGGCGATGCTGTTCGTCGGCCTTGGCTGGGTGACGACTCGAGCGACCTCGACGATTGAATCCGCCCCCCTCGCGGCGTCGTGTTCGGCGGTCGCCTTGAGTGCGCCAGTCACGCACCTCGCCTCAACGGGTGGGGTGAGCGCTTTCGGGTGCGACGGAGGGTGGGCGTACCTGTGGGCGACAATCATGGTGGGTCCGAATCGGATCGGCGTGACCGAACTGATGCGCTTCGACCCGTCTCGTCGCTCGTGGAGGTTCGCGTCTCGGGCCACGTACTGTCACCCCGGTGATCTTCCCGGCATCATCTACCATCGGGCGTGCTTCTCGAATTAGCTCCTCTCACCCACGCGGCGGGCTTCAGGGGAGTGCGTGGTCGCGGGCGCGGGGCCAATCACCTACGCTACGTACTCGTGCGTCATCGCGGACTCGGCTCGTTGGCGTGGGCTTCGACCCAGGACCTCTTCGACCAGAACACGGCGTTCGGCCGACTGGCGCTCGTCCACGTGGTGATGATGGCGGGCGACACCTTCGTGACGGTGTCATTGGCGGGTTCCCTGTTCTTCTCCGTTTCGCCGACCGAGGCCAAGGGCAAGGTCCTCGCCTACCTGCTCATCACCATTGCGCCCTTTGCGGTCGTTTCGCCGGTGCTGGGACCACTCATTGATCGCTCGCCCAACGGTCGGCGGGTGCTGGTTGCGTTGTCGGCCGGTGCTCGGGCCATCCTCTGTTGGACCATGAGCCAACACCTGAACTCACTGTGGCTCTACCCGGAAGTCTTTCTCGTACTCATCTCGTCAAAGCTGTACGTGGTAATCCGGGGCACGCTCGTGCCCGAGATGGCCCGCACGGACCAGTTCAGTGAGCATCGCTCGTCCGTTGGTAACGCTGGTTGGCCGACCGACGGTGGTGGTGAAACGGCTGGTTTCGCGGGATTCAACGCGCAGCTCACGCTGCTCGGAACGATTGCGGGGCTGCTCGCCGGTACGGTGGCGGCGGGGCTCTTGAAGGGCGTCGGCGCACCCTCGGTACTGATTGCCGCGTCGATCGTGTACGTCGGGGCGACGGTGGCGAGCACTCGACTGCAGCGCCCAGCTCGCGTCGTTCGCGACGAGTTCGTCCAGATGTCCCAGGCCGAGCGAGATCGTCACGCGCTCAACCCGCTCGGCGACGCAGAGGTCGCGTGGGGACTCGGAGCCGCGGCGCTCATGCGTTTCGTTGTCGGCTTCGCCACGTTTCTCCTCGCCTTTGGACTACGTCGGGCGCACGCCGGTTTGGGGTGGTTCGCGTTCGCGCTCACGATGAGTGCCGTCGGTGCCCTCGGGGGGCTGGGATTGGTCACGCGCGCGCGCCACTCGTTGCGTGAGTCAACGTTGCTCGCCGCCGCATTGGTGGCGGCCGCGGTCGGCGCCGCCGTGGCGAGCAACTACCCGTCACTCGTGGCGCAGTCAATTCTGGCTGGCTGGTTCGGACTCTGCGCGGCGATCGCCCAGCCGAGTTTTGACGCCATCACGCAGCGTCACGTCCCGCCCGGCGCTCAGGGCCGGACCTTCGCTCGCTTCGCGGTGCGCCAGCAGCTGGCGTGGGTGTTCGGCGCCGTCATCCCGGTGGGGATCGCCCTGGCGTTCACGTCGGGTGATCGATTCATCGCGGTGCTGACCGCCGTCGGCGGGCTCTTCTACGGCGTGGGCAGGCGGTTCGCTAGTCGTTGAATTCGATGGCGGACGTGTGCTGTACTGGACTATGGGAGCGCGGCACACTGCGGCGAGGACAACGGGTGGTACGCCTCCGGTAGCGAACGTCGTCGTGGTCGGCGGGGGATTCGCGGGGATTGCCGTGGGTCGCGGACTGGCGAACTCGGAAGTTCGCGTCACCATCGTCGATCAACACAACTTTCACACCTTCCTCCCGCTGCTCTATCAAGTGGCTACGGCGGGTCTCGATCCGGCCGACGTGGCCTACCCGATCCGGACCATCTTTGGTGGCGCACCCAATATCGGATTTCGACACGGTCGCGTTCGCGAGGTAAATCACGCGGCCAACACCGTGGTACTCGACGACGCCACGGAATTGAATTACGACCACCTCGTCATCGCGACGGGCGCAACCGCTGCCTTCTTCGGTATCCCCGGTGCCTCGCTGTACGCGATGCCGCTGTACTCACTGGCTGACGCCCGACGATTGCGTAACAAGCTGCTGCTCGCGCTCGAGGACGCCGACGCCCGCGCCGAGCAGGAGTCCGTTGCCTTGACCTTCGTCGTGGTCGGTGGCGGCCCGACGGGCGTCGAAACGGCTGGGGCGCTCGCGGAGTTGATCAGTATCGCGCTACGCCGAGATGGATTGCGACTTGACCGCCGGCGGGTGCGGGTGGTACTGGTCGACCTCGCCGACCGGCTCCTCACGGCGTTCCCACCCTCCGCGAGTGGCTACGCCGCCAGGGAGTTACGCGCCCGCGGCGTCGAGGTCCAGCTCGCCCGCTCGGTCGTCGAGGTGGAGGAGCGGGCGATCCGCTTCGCCGACGGTGAGCGGTTGGAGACCGCCGCCGTCATCTGGGCGGCGGGGGTGACGGCGAGCGGGACGCTCGCGCAAGGGCTATCGGTCGCGGCCGGACCGAGTGGGCGGGCGCGGGTCGGTTTGCAGTTGCGGTGTGAGGGGCGGGACAACGTGTGGGCCGTCGGCGACGCTGCCGCCATCCCGTCGAACTCGTCAGCGTTCTGTCCGCAGCTGGCTCCCGTGGCTATTCAGTCGGGACGCCACTGCGCAGAGCAGATCTTGCACGCAGTACGTGGCGAACCGCTGACGCCTTTCTCCTATCACAACAAGGGGATCATGGCGACAATCGGCCGTCGGGCGGCCGTGGCGAAACTGCCCCAGGGCGGGGTGATCCGTGGAACCCTGGGCTGGCTAGCGTGGCTGGGCCTCCACCTCTTTTACCTGGTGGGATTTAGGAACCGGTTGCGGGTGCTGATCAACTGGACGTGGCGATACTTCGACTGGCCGTCGGGCCCACGCCTGATCGTCGCCGACGCCGAGACGGCCGATTGAACTAGTTGAGTCGCCGCTCGAGGTCGTCGACTTGCGCGTGTAACGCAGCGGGCAACCGATCGGTGAACTGGGCGAAGTGCTCGCGAATCAGCGGCACTTCCTTACGCCACTCGTCATTGTCCACCGAGAGCAGCAGTGCGAGGTCTTCGGCGGACAGGTCGAGCCCGTCGACGTTGAGCGCACCGGGTGCGGGTACGAGACCGATCGGGGTTTCGACGGCTTCACCCCGTCCAGCGGTGCGCTCAAAGACCCATTCCAGTACTCGACTGTTCTCGCCATAACCGGGCCAGAGCCAGTGGCCGTCGTCGGCCTTACGGAACCAGTTGACGTAGAAAATCTTTGGCAAGCTGGATTCGTCGAAGCGATCGGTGAAACCGAGCCAGTGGTTGAAGTAGTCGGCCATGTTGTATCCGCAGAAGGGCAGCATGGCGAAGGGGTCACGACGAAGGTTGCCGACGGCTCCCGTCGCGGCCGCCGTGGTCTCCGAGGCCATGATCGATCCGAGGAATACGCCGTGGGCCCAGTCGCGCGACTGGAAGACGAGGGGTACGACGCTCGCGCGTCGACCGCCGAAGAGGATCGCGTCAATCGGGACACCCGCTGGGTCCTGCCACTCGGGCGCGATGGCGGGGTCCTGGGCCGCGGGGGCGGTGAAACGCGAGTTGGGATGCGCCGCGGGCGTGCCCGACTCGGGAGTCCAAGACTGTCCCTTCCAATCGGTGAGGTGCGCCGGTGGTTCGCCCATGCCCTCCCACCAGACGTCGCCGTCATCGGTGAGTGCGGTATTGGTGAAAATCGTGTTGGCCTCGATTGAGTACATCGCGTTGGGGTTCGTGTCGTAGTTGGTGCCGGGCGCGACGCCGAAGAAACCGGCCTCGGGGTTGATTGCGTAGAGGCGACCGTCAGGTCCCGGCTTCATCCAGCAGATGTCGTCGCCGATGGTCTCGACCTTCCAGCCGGGCAACGTGGGGACCAGCATCGCGAGGTTGGTCTTACCGCAGGCGCTCGGGAACGCCCCGGTCACGTAGCGGGTTTCGCCGGCCGGGTTCGTCAACTTCAAGATGAGCATGTGCTCGGCCAGCCAGCCGGCGTCGCGGGCCATGACCGAGGCGATGCGCAGTGCGAAGCACTTCTTACCCAGCAGTGCGTTGCCGCCGTACCCGGAACCGTACGAGATGATCTCGCGCGTGTCGGGGAACTGCACGATGTACTTGTTTTCGGCGTCGCACGGCCACGGTACGTCGGGCTGACCGTCGTTCAGGGGCATGCCCACCGAGTGCAGGCACGGCACGAACGTACCGTCGTCGCCGAGCACGTCGAGTGCTCCGGCGCCCATGCGCGTCATGATCCGCATCGACACCGCGACGTAGGCCGAGTCGGTGATCTCAACGCCGATGTGGGCGATCTTCGAGCCGAGCGGCCCCATCGAAAATGGGACGACGTACATAGTGCGCCCACGCATCGAGCCGGCGAAGAGCCCGTCGAGCATCTCTCGCATGTCGTCGGGGTCGCGCCAGTTGTTGGTGGGACCCGCGTCGGACTCGAGTTGAGAGCAGATGAACGTTCGGTCTTCGACGCGGGCGACGTCGCCGGGGTCGGAGGTGGCGTAGTAACTGTTGGGTCGCTTGGCGTCGGACAACTTGGCGAAGGTGCCGTTGTCGACGAGCAGCTGGCACAGCGCGTCGTACTCCTCGGCCGATCCGTCGCACCAATGGATACGATCGGGTGTGGTGAGCGCGGCAATCTTTTCAACCCAGTCGATGAGTCCTTGGTTGCGGGTGGGGTACGACACGTGAAGCCCTCCGTTGTCTCTTCGTTGCCACTCGACAACGTCTCGGTGTCGTGAACGCGACCGACGGCCCACCCGGTGTCCCCCGAGGGGGACCCGTCCGGCGCGAAGACGACATCTTGGAGCGTATCGCTGCCATCGTGGGTCGGCGCGCCATTCCCGCCGGGGAGGTCCACATTGGCGATGACGCGGCGGTGCTGGCACCCTTCGTTGGCCAGACGGTGGTCAGTACGGATACCGCGGTGTGGGGCGTCCACCTCGACGGGGGGCTCTTCCCCCTCGAGGATCTGGGATTCAAGGCGGTGGCGTCCGCGATCTCGGACCTGGCGGCGATGGGTGCGCGGGCGCGGGCGATCGTGGTGGCTGTCACGGCCCCGCCAGGGACCGATCTCGAGGAGTTGCATCGCGGTATCGCCGACGCGGCGAGCGCCACGAACTGCTCGATCGTCGGCGGTGACTTGAGCGTTGGTCGAGACGTGACCGTCGCCGTGACCGTCCTCGGTGAATGCCCCGGTCGCGGCGCGGTCCTACGCAGCGGGGCGGTGCCGGGCGACAAAATCCTGGTCACCGGCCCGCTCGGCCGGTCGGCCGCCGGACTTCGCCTGCGGCGCGACGGGGCGAACCTCGATCATCCCCTGGTCATCGCTCACCGGCGCCCCTGGCCGCGCTTGGCCGAGGGATTAGCGGCCCGCGGTGCCGGCGTCCACGCGATGATGGACGTGAGCGACGGGCTCGCCCTCGACCTACACCGGTTGAGTGACGCCAGCGGGGTTGGGTTCGAACTCGACCACATCCCCGTGGCCGACGGCGCGACCCTCGACGAAGCGACGAGCGGCGGGGAAGACTACGAGCTGCTGCTCACGACCGATGACGCGGCGCGTCTCGGGCTGATCTTTCACGATCGAGAACTTCGCGCACCTATCGAAATCGGGCGAGTGGTGGCCGACCGCACCGTGCGCAGGCTACGAGGCGTTGGCCTCGAGCGACGGGGTTGGCAACATAGCCTTTGATCAGGCGTTGGTGGTGCGGCGAACCGGCTTGGTGACCTTGCCCGCTCGCAAACATCCCGTGCACACGTTCAGACGCTGCGGCGTGCCGCCGACCAGGGCGCGGACCCGCTGGATGTTGGGGTTCCAACGGCGCTTGGTGCGACGGTGCGAGTGGGAGACGTTCATACCAAAGGACGGCTTCTTGCCGCAGATCTCGCAGACTGACGCCATGGTGAACCTTCTCCTTACACAATCGCGGCGCCCGTGGCCGCGGTTGAAAACCGAAGAGCCATTGTAGCATCGCTAGCGATGACCTCCCGTACGAAACTGTCGGCGCAAGATCTCCGCGTCGCCATTACCACCTTCGCGGGACTGCTGCGCTCGCACAAGGAAGTCATCAACCGATTGAACGTGTTCCCGGTCCCCGATGGCGATACGGGGACGAATATGACCCTGACCGTTGAATCGGTCGTCGAGGCGTTCGGACCCCTGGGCGACGATGCGACCATGGACGAGGTCTGCACCGCGATCGCTCGTGGCTCGCTGATGGGCGCGCGGGGTAACTCGGGGGTCATCTTGTCCCAACTGCTGCGCGGGCTCGTCGAGAAGTTCAAGTCAGTGGCGGCGGTGACACCCGCCCTCCTCGCCGAATCGCTGAGCCACGCCGACGTGCTGGCCCGACAAGCCGTGGTGCGTCCCGTGGAGGGGACGATCTTGTCCGTGGCCCGGGCGGCCGCCCAGGGGGCGAACGCCGCCTCAGCATCGATGTCCAAGCTGGTGCGCGGAGCGCGAGACCGCGCGCGTGAAGCGTTGGCTCACACCCCCGAGCAATTGCCGGTGTTGAAACAAGCTGGCGTCGTCGATTCCGGGGGGACCGGACTCCTGCTCTTCTTTGACGCGCTGTGCCACGTCGTGAGCGACGACCCGCTCCCGATTCCACCGTCGCTAGAGTCCGTGGAGGTTCACGCCGTCGCGACGTCACGCGTGGCAGATAGTTCGGCCTTGTCGCCGCGCTTCGAGGTCATGTACCTGCTCGACGCCGAGGACGCGCGCATGCACGCCTTTCGCGAGGTGTGGTCGGGCATCGGTGACTCCATCGTGATTGTCGGTGGGGACGGGCTCTACAACTGTCACATCCACACCGACGAAATCGGGGCCGCCATCGAGGCGGCGCTGGACGCCGGGCGTCCCCGCGAGATCCGAGTCACCGATCTGGCCGAACAGGTCCTCGAAGAACGTTGGGTCCGCGACGCCGCCACGGCGGCCATCGAGGCCGACGGCCCAGCGCCGGTCACCGCGGTCGTCGCGGTGGTCGCGGGGGAGGGTATCGGCCGGATCTTCCAATCGCTGGGCGTGCGTGTATTGGTCAACGGTGGGCAGTCGATGAATCCGTCGACGGCAGATCTGGTGGACGCGGTCCGGGCAACCGGTTCCGGTGAGGTCATCGTCTTGCCGAACAATCAAAATATCGTGCCCGTGGCGAACCAGGTCGACGCATTGGTCGACCAGTCCGTCTCGGTCGTGCCGACGACGTCAATCGTGGGGGGTTTCGCGGCGCTACTCGCGTACGACCCGGGTGCGGACGGATCGACCAACGTCGAGGCGATGATCGCTGCGACGCAACACGTCGCCGCCGGAGAGGTGACCCGCGCAGTCCGAGACACCGTCACCGACGCCGGTGACGTCCACGAAGGTGACTGGATCGGTATTGGCGCCGGCGCCGTGCGGTCGATCGCCGAGTCGCTCGAAGCGGCCAGTATCGGGCTGCTGGACGCCATGTTCTTGGAAGAACACGAGCTGTTGACAATCATCGAAGGCGAAGGATCGAGCGCTTCGGCGACTCGTCAGATCAGTGATTACGTCGCGGAGGCCCACCCGGCGGTCGGGGTCGAGGTCCACCACGGCGGCCAACCGCTCTACCCGTACTACTTCGGTCTCGAGTGAGTGAGTTGGCGCCGCGACGGCTGCGCCAACTCGGCGAGGTCCGCGTGGACCAGTTGCGACACGTGGGCGAGAAGCGCTCCGCGGCGCTGCGATCGATGGGACTCGAGACCATTCTCGATCTCGTGACGCACTACCCACGTCGCTACGTGGACCGGACTCGGCGCGTCGACGTGAGCGATCTCAGCGTGGGCGACGAAGCCGCCGTCTTCGGCACGGTGAGTGCCGTTCGCGCTCGACGGACTCGACAGGGGCGTTCGATGGTCGAGGTCACCGTGGCAGACGACGGACAGGTCCTCGACGTGGTGTTCTTCAATCAGGCGTGGCGGGCGCGTCAGCTCTCGGTAGGGGTCCAGGCACTCTTCTTTGGCAAGGTCGGTGACTATCGCTCGCGCCGTCAGATGGCCAATCCCGTCGTCGACGTGATCGTTGGCGCCACCGGCGAAGAACGTGACGCGAGTCGCGTTGGCCGCGTGGTGCCGGTCTATCCGGCCTCCGGTAAGGCCGGACTGACGAGCTGGGAGCTCGGCGGTTTCGTCGACGAGTCGCTGCGTCGAGCCGGCCCGTTGCTCGACCCCCTTCCGGACTGGGTGCTCCGGGAGCTCGATCTCGTTGCACGAACCGAGGCCTACTGGGGCGTCCATCTGCCGGCGTCGCTGGAGGACGTCGAACGGGCGCGACGACGACTGGCCTTTGACGAGTTCGTTCGCCTTCAACTGCTGCTCGCGCTGCGTCGTCGGCGAATGGAGCACGAAGCGTTCGGCGTGGCCCACCGCGTCGACCTCGCCGACTTGGACGTCAGCGACGGCGACGTCGCGACGTCGTTGCTCGGACAGTTCCTCGCGGGTCACCGGTATCGATTGACCGAGGCTCAACGCCGCGTACTGACCGAGATCCTCACGGACCTCGCTTCGCCGGTGCCGATGCACCGGCTCCTGCAGGGTGACGTCGGGAGCGGCAAGACCCTGGTGGCGTTGGCGACGATGATGGTCGCCGTCGACGATCATCAGCAAGCGGCGCTCATGGTGCCGACCGAGGTGCTCGCCGAACAACACGTCGCCTCGATCCGGTCGGATCTGGCCGAATTGCGTATATCGGACCCCCGCGTGCTCGGCGGAACGAGGCCCCTCGAGGTCCAACTGTTGAGTGGTCGACTTCGTGCGACGCAACGACGTACCGTGCTCGATCGCTTAGCTCGCGGTGAGGTCGACGTCGTCGTGGGTACCCACGCCCTGTTGACCGACGACGTGGCCTTCCACTCGCTCGGCGTGGTCGTGATCGACGAACAACACCGCTTCGGCGTCGAGCAGCGCGCGGTCTTACGCGCCAAGGGCGCCAACCAATCGGGTCCGATCGCCGAACCCGACCTCCTGGTCATGACGGCCACCCCCATTCCCCGAACGGCGGCGATCGTGCTCTTTGGCGACCTGGAGCGGTCGGTTCTCGATGAGATGCCCCACGGTCGGATCCCAATCGTCACGACGTGGGCGCAGACCGGCGCCCAGCTCGAGGCGTGCTGGGCACGTGTTCGCGAGCAGGTCGCCGGCGGGTTTCGGGCCTACGTGATCTGTCCGCTGGTGGAAGAGTCGGAACGAATCGAGGCGGCGAGTGCCGTCGAGGAACACGCCCGACTGTCGAAGAACGAGTTGGCGGGCCTTCGTGTGGGTCTCGTGCACGGTCAGATGAAGGGGCCGGACAAAGAGGCGGTCATGAACGACTTCCGTGCGGGCCGGCTTGACATTTTGGTGGCGACGGTCGTTATCGAAGTAGGCGTCGACGTGCCCGAAGCCACGGTAATCGTGATCGAAGACGCGTGGCGGTTCGGACTCGCCCAGCTGCACCAGTTGCGTGGACGCGTCGGCCGTTCGAACGTCCCGAGTTACTGCTTCGTCCTCGGTGACCCGCCGTCGCCCGACGGCGTGGCGAGGCTCGAGGCAGTCGTTCGCTCCGCTGATGGCTTCGAACTCGCCGACATCGACTTGGCCCTGCGTGGGGAGGGGACGATTCTCGGTGCCCGTCAGCGTGGGCGAAGCGATCTGCGACTCGCCTCACTCACCAAGGACGCCGCCCTCTTGGACGCCGCCCACGACGTCGCGAACCGGCTCGTGCACGACGATCTGGTGGATCAACCGGCCCTGGTGGATGAACTACGGCTCTTCGTGGACGAAGACGAAGCCCAGTACCTGTTCAAGTCCTAGGACCACGTAGCCTGGGGGGGTGCGAGTAATCGGTGGCGTGGCTCGAGGTCGGCCGCTCAGGGCGAAATTCCCTTCGACGGTCCGTCCGACGACCGACTACGCCCGGGAGGCTATCTTCTCGATGCTCGAAAGTCGTGGGGGTCTGGTGGGGTTGCGCGTGGCCGATCTGTACTGCGGGACGGGGGCCATGGGCATCGAGGCCCTCTCTCGGGGCGCGGCCTCGGTATATTTCGTCGATTCAGAGCCGGATTGCCTGGTGGCGGCGCGGACGAATCTCGAGTCGCTCGGCCTCCAGGGTCAGGCCCACTTCGTGCGGGCGACGCTACCCGGCTGGCGACCTCCGCTACCGATCGACCTCGTCCTCGCCGACCCGCCCTACGGGCCGCTCGACGTCGCGGCCTTGCTCGCAACCGTCGTCGCCCGGCGGGCGGTCATCGAGAACGATCGATACGCCGATGCGCCCGCTGGGTGGACGGTCACCAAAACCAAGCATTACGGCACTACGCTCGTAACGGTGCTGGAACATAGCGAGCAAGAGGCCGCATGACGGTCGGTCTCATCCCGGGTTCGTTCGACCCGTTCCACAACGGTCACCTCGAGGTCGTCGAGCGTGCGTCGCACATCTTCGACGAGATCGTCGTCGCGGCGATTCGCAACCCCCAGAAGTCCGAACCGCTGTTCGACCTAGAAGAGCGCCGCGAGATGATTGCCGAGAGTTGCGCGCACATCAAGTCCGTGCGTATCGTTTCAATCGCGACACTCCTGGTGACCGTGGCGAAAGATGTGGAGGCGACCGCCATCGTGAAGGGTTTGCGCGCCGTGTCGGACTTCGAGAGCGAGCTGCAGATGGCCCAGATGAACCGGTCGCTGTCGGGGGTCGAGACGCTCTTCATTCCGACGAGTTCGAATCACTCGTTCATCGCGTCCCGACTTCTACGCGAAGTGGCCCGCTACGGCGGAAACGTCGACGCGTTCGTGCCGGCTTCCGTCGCCGTCCGTCTCCGAGCCAAGATGGGAGGGCTGCAGTGACGTCCTTTGACGGCTACGACGATCCCGACGAGTTTCGCGCCGAGCCAGCGCGCCACGCACGACGCGACATCGAAGCGGATCTGCGCCAACTGATTGACCTGATCAGCGCCGCGAAGCAGATGCCCCTCTCGAACTCAGCCCTGATCCCCCGTGAGGACGTACTCGGACTGTTGGAAGACGCACTGCGCGATCTGCCCGATGAGATTCGTGAGGCCCGGTGGGCGCTGCGCGACCGCGAAGAGCTCATGGCCGCCGAGATGCACAAGGCCCAACAGTTGATGGACCAGGTCCGTGCCGAAGCTGCGCGGATGGTCGACAAGACCGAGATCGTTCGCCAATCTCGGCTGAAGGCCGATCAGATCATCGCCGACGCCCAGACCCAGGCCCGCCAGATGATCAATCAGTCCGAGGACTTCATCGATGGCAAATTGGGCAATTTCGAGATTGTGCTCGAGCGACTTCTGAAGACCACCCGTTCCGGACGTGAGCGATTGAATTCGCAGGGTCTACCCACTTCATTGCTGGATGGTCGGCCGAGCGAGAACGATTTCTTGAGCCCCGAACCCGCCCCCGCGTCGTCACCCCACGACGAGACATCGGCCGATTCGTCATTCTTTGATCAGGACGCCTTCTAGGACCGTGGCCTCGCCGTATCTCGTCGCCATCGCGCAGTTGGTTCGTGACAGCCCGTCAACGTTGTCCGTCTCGTTCGACGCACCATTCGACGACCCGGGGGAGTTCGAACCGCGCAACCCAGGCGAGACCGACGTGGCGCCCGACGCCGTGGTGAACGTCGAGCTCCGACTCGAGAGCTATAGCGGCGGGCTTCGAGCGAGGGGAGTCATTCGCACGGCGTGGTTCGGAGCCTGTCGCCGCTGCTCGAAACCAATTGAGGGTGAGCTCGAAGTGCTCGTTGACGAACGATTCGTGCTCGACCGGGGTCCTGAAGACGACTTGGCGTACCTCTACGCCCACGACGAGGTCGATCTCGCGCCGTTGGTGCACGACGCGGTCTTCTTGGAACTGCCACTGGCGCCAACGTGCCGAGCGGACTGCCAGGGTCTGTGCCCGTACTGCGGAATCGACCGCAATGAGGCGTCGTGCGACTGCCGTGCGCCGTCGGACTCACGCTGGGCTACACTTGACGGACTTCGATTCGCGGACGATTCCGACGAGTCGAACCCCGAGTGACGGCTCGGCCGCTAGAAGCGAAAGAGAAGATCGATGGCTGTTCCAAAGAGGAAGACGAGTAAGGCGAGGACCCGGAGTCGCCGCGCGGCCAACTGGCGCTTGGAGCGCCCAGCTCGCAGCGTGTGCCCACAGTGCGCGACGGCGAAGTTGCCCCACATCGTGTGTCCCAACTGTGGTTGGTACAAGGGTCGAGTCGCCGTCGAGGTTAACTGAGTTGGTGCTGCCCATCGCCCTGGACGCGATGGGCGGCGATTTTGCGCCGGCCGAAATAGTCGCTGGAGCTCGCCGCGCCGTTGACGAGTTGGGGCTGTCCGTGACGTTGGTCGGTGTTCCCGAACTGATCGGGGACACGATGGGTCTCGACGTGGTCGCCTGCAGTGAGGTCATCGCGATGGACGACGATCCCGCCGCCAGCGTTCGCACCAAGAAGGACTCGTCGCTCGTTCGAGCCGCCGAACTCGTTCGCGACGGCCACGCTAGCGCGATGGTTTCGGCCGGAAACACGGGTGCGACTATGGCCTCAGCGCTCTTACGCATGGGTCGATTGCCCGGCGTCATTCGCCCGTGCATCGCGATCCCGTTGCCGAACCCGGGCAAGCACCCGACGGTGTTCGTGGACGCCGGCGCGAACGCCGAGTGCACGCCCGAGATGCTGGTTCAGTTCGCGACGATGGGCGCCACGTTCGCCAGCGCGCACTACGGGGTGTCCGATCCGTCCGTCGGCCTGCTCACCATCGGCGAGGAGTCCTCGAAGGGGACGCCGCTGGTCAAGGAGACCCATGAGCGCCTGACGGCCTCCGGTCTGCGGTTCGCGGGCAACGTCGAGGGCCGAGACCTCATCCCGTCCCCGGTGGACGTCGTCGTCACCGACGGCTTCACCGGCAACGTCGCGCTCAAGACGCTCGAAGGGGCCCTCAAATTCGTCTTTTCGACGGTACTCTCGGTCTTCGCCACGAACGACGAAACCCGTGCCGCGGGTGAGGTCTTGATTCCGCACCTGTTGCCGCTCGTCGGGTCGCTGACCCCGGAGAACCAGGGTGGCGCGATGCTGCTCGGACTCAACGGCATCTGCGTGATCAGCCACGGCTCGTCGAACGCCACCGCCGTCATGAACGCGCTACGGGTGGCGGCCGAGATGGACAGCGCCCACGTGGTGCAACGGCTACGAACCGCAATACGACCTGGTCAAAGCGAGTAATTCCGAACAGGAGGTCGCGAGATCAGTAGTCTAGGCGTCGAGGCAAAGGAGAGTCCATGACCGCGGATGTCGCACCACCACCGCTGGACCGTTCGGCTATTTTGCAGCTCGTGCAGCGTGAACTAGCCGAGATCCTCGAGAAGCAGCCCGGCGACATTCCTGAGAACGCGGCCTTTGGCGATCTCGGGGCAGACTCACTCGCGCTGATTGAGCTCGTGGAGGCGCTCGAGGAGCACCTCGCCTCGCAAGTTGCGGGCTTCCACATCGACGACGAGGACCTCGAGGGTCTGACGTCGGTCCACGACGCTGTCGAGTACGTGGCGGCAAAATTACAAGTGTCCTAACGGAGTCTGGCCAGGTGCCCTCGTCGCGGGACTCGCTGGCGCAGCGTTTGAGCCTGCGCGCCGACAGCGCAGTCTTGCTCGTGGCGCTCACCCACTCGAGTTACGCCGCCGAGCATGACTGCCAATCAAATGAGCGACTGGAGTTCCTCGGGGACGCCGTGGTCGACCTCGCGATCGCTGATCTAATCGTGACCGCGTACCCGGCGCTGGACGAGGGCTCGGGATCGCTGGTTCGTTCGAGGGTCGTCAACGAAGAGGCGCTGGCCGAGGCCGCGACGCGCTTGGATCTGGCGCGGTACCTTCGCGTGGGTCGCGGTGAAATCAAGTCTCGCGGACTCGAACGACCGTCCATGCTGGCCGACGCCTTCGAAGCCGTGGTCGCCGCCGTGTACCTGGAGCGAGGTTTCGACGCTGCGCGAAGTTTCGTCCGCGAGATCCTCGGTGATGACGTCGCGGTCGCCGCACGCGCGCCGGACGAGGTGGACCCCAAGACCCGGCTCCGTCAGTGGGCCGAAGCTTCTGGTCGCGGCACGCCGACGTACGCCCTGACCTCCAGCGGTCCGGCGCATTCGACGACCTTCGAGGCGACGGTCACCGTGGACGGGGTGGTTCGAGGCGTCGGCCGCGGACGCTCCAAGAAGGGTGCTGAGTCTGAAGCCGCGCGAGCGGCGTGGGAGGGACGAGACGATGCCTGAACTGCCCGAAGTCGAGACCGTGAGGGCGTCGCTCGCGCGAGACCTCGTCGGCAAGAAGATCAAGACCGCGACGGTGACCAACGGCCGGATTGTCCGCCGTCACAAGTCCGCCAAGGACTTTCGGACCCTGATCGAGGGACGGACCGTGAAATCGGCCGAACGGCTTGGCAAGTACCTCGTGTTCGCGCTCGACAACGGCAATCACCTCGTCGTCCACCTGGGCATGTCGGGTCAGTTGCTGCGAGCCAAGGGGCCCAAGGTGCCTAAGCCCAAGCACACCCACGTCGATTTCGTCCTCAGTCCCGCCGGTGAACTGCGCTACGTCGACCCGCGCACCTTCGGCGAGCTGTTCGTTTCGATCCCGCCGGCCGAGGGGGTCACTGTCGAGGTCTCGAAGTTCGCTCGGCTCGCGATGGGCGGTGACGGGATGGGCATCCGCCGTCGAGTCCCCGAGCTCGCCCACCTGGGTATCGATCCGTTGGAGGATCAGATCGGTTGGGACCGGTTCGCGGCGATCCTGCGGAGCCGTACAACGCCGCTCAAGGTCGTTTTGACCGACCAGGACATCATCGCGGGTCTAGGCAACATCTACGCCGACGAGATCCTCTTCGCGGCGGGACTTCGCTTCGATCGACCGGCCGAGTCGCTCTCCACGATCGAGATTCGTCGCCTCCATCGGTGTCTGACCGAGGTTCTCACCGAGGCGGTGAAGTACGGCGGCTCCACCCTGGCCGACGAGCAGTTCGTCGACCCCGACGGGAAACCCGGTACCTATCAGAACTACCACCAGGTATACAACCGAGAAGGGCAGGCTTGCCCGCAGTGCCGTCGGCCGATCGAACGTACGGTGCTACGCGGGCGCGCAACCTTTTACTGTCCCAATTGCCAGGCGTAGGACCGGGTCACCCCGGTGAAGGTTGGTAGCGTCTACCCGTGTTTCTAAAGCGACTGACCATGAAGGGCTTTAAGTCCTTCGCCGACAACACGGTGCTCGAATTCGAACCGGGGGTCACCGCCGTCGTTGGGCCCAACGGATCGGGTAAGTCCAACGTCGTCGACGCGGTCACGTGGGTGCTGGGCGCCCAGAGCACCCGAGCATTGCGCAGCGCCAAGATGGACGACGTCATCTTCGCGGGAACCGCGAACCGGGCCGCCCTCGGGCGCGCCGAAGTCTCACTCACGTTGGACAACGCGTCTGGCCGGCTCCCCGTCGACGGCGCCGAGGTCACGATCTCGCGCACGCTCTTTCGCAACGGCGATTCGGAGTACGCCATCAACGGGACGGTCTGTCGCCTGCTCGACGTCCAAGAGCTGCTCGGTGACTCGGGGGTGGGGCGCCAACAGCACATGATCATCGGACAGGGTCAACTGGATTCGATCCTCAACTCCAGTTCCGAGAATCGCCGAGCGGTCATCGAGGAGGCGGCCGGGGTGCTGAAGCACCGACGGCGCAAGGAGCGGGCCGAACGACGTCTCTCTCAGACCCAGGAGAATCTCGAACGGCTCGGTGACCTCGTGCGCGAGGTTCGTCGTCAGATGCGTCCCCTCGAGCGCCAAGCCGCGTCGGCGCGTAGTTACGCCGATGTCGAACGCGAGTTGCGTTCGGCCCGCCGCGCGCTGTTCTCGGAGCGTCTCGAGGCGTTTGACGCGCGCCGGCTCGAGCTCGAGGAGGGACTGGTCCAGGCGAAGCTCCGTGAGGAGTCGGTTCGCCGCGATCTGGTGATCTTGGACGCGCAGGCCACGACGGCCGCCGCCGAGATGGCTAGTCGACGCGAAGAGATGCTGGCCTCGACACTCGGTGCGCTCCAGGGCCTCGCTGAACGGGCCCGGGGGACGACCTCGGTCATCCACGAGCGCGAACGCGCGCTGCGCGTCGCCCTGGATGCGTCGGCCGACGAGAACGTGATCGCGACCCTCGAAGCCGACGCGGCGCGACTGGACGGTGACCTGATCGGGCTGGAGCAGGAAGAGTCCGCGCTGCGACCCGAGCGTGACGCGCTCGTCGCGCGCCGCCGCGACCACGGCGATCAACGCGTCGCCTTCGACGAGATCTACGGTTCGGAGTCCAGCGAGGTGGACGAGGCCGTTTTGCGTGCTTCGCGCGAACGGGTGACAATGTTGGCCCGATCGATCGATTCGATCGACGACCGGCGGCGAAGGACCGGCGAGCGTCGCGCCGAAGCCGATCGAGCGATCGCGGCGACCAGCGGACTGCTCGACCGGGCGGTCGGCGACCTGGCCGAGGCGCAGGCCGCGGCCGCGGCCGCGGCAGAGGCCCACGCGGGGGCGCTGACTGCGGTCGACGGTGCCGACCTTCGTCGGGTCGAGGCCGAAGCGGCGCTGCGCGAGGGCTCGGACGTCGCCGCCCGCACCCAGGCGCGCGCCGAAGCATTAGCTCGCGCGCTCGAGGAGTTCTCGGGGGCCGGCGGGCGCGATCTGCTCGGCGACCTCGAGGGGGTACTGGGCTCATTCTTGGACCTGATCGACGTGGAGTCTGGCGCCGAACGGGCCGTCGAATCGGCGGCCGGCGCCTCAGTGGGTGCCATGGTGGTCGACGGTCGCCGGTCCGCGCGCGCCGCCCTCGAGGTGCTTCGACGGGCTGGAGGAGCGGGGCTGGTCTTGGCGGCGGGGGAGTCGAACGTCGAGATTCCGGTGGCACCGCCGGGCACTCGGTCGGTCCGTGACCTCGTGCGGCCGCGGGTCGACGCGCCCAAGCACGTGGCGACGGTGCTCGACGCGCTCTTCGCGCGCGCCTTCGTCGCCGTGGACTGGGAGTCGGGCATCGACCTCGCGGTCGCACACCCGGACCTCGTGATCGTCACGAACGACGGCGATCGCTTCGCCGCGTCGGGGTGGCGCGTCGCGTCGGGTCGTGCCGTAGTCACCCGAGCCGCGGTGGAGGCCGCGAGCGCCGCCGCCGAAGCCGCCGCATCGGCGTTGCCGGCGCTACAAACGGCGGCCAAGATCGCCGCCGAGGACGTCGTTCGAGCCCGCCGGAACTTAACCGAGGCGACGGCCGCCGCCAGCGCGGCCGATGGTGTGGTCAATACCCTGACCCGCGATATCGAACGTGGCCGGGAACGCCAGCTCGAACTTACGGTGGCGCTCGAGGCGCTGGTCGGCGAGGCCGCCGCGCTCGACGACGAGCGGGCGCGACTGGACGCCGAACGCGACGTCGAGCAGGCGAGGTTGCCCGAGCTGGAGCAAGCGGTGCGCGACGCGCTCCAGCGGCGCGAGGCGCGAGTCACGGCGCAACGCGCGCTCGACGAGGTCCAGCGAGACTTAGACGCTGCGGACGCCGCCGTCGCACGCCGCGAGGCGGAGTTCGGCGAGCGACGCCGACTCGTCGCCGCGAGGCGAGCCGAGATCGAGCGTCGCCTGGCCGGTCACGCCGCGGAACGGCTTGAGGCGACGCACCGCCGCGAACTCTTAGAGTTCGACCTTGGCGCGCTCGACCGGCTCTCGGGCATGGTCGCTCGTGCGGCGCAGGACGTGGCGATCGCGCAACAGGCGATGGACTCAACCTACCGCGAACAACTCGAGGCGTCACGAGCGAGCGCCGAGCGACTCGAGACGATCCGCCTCGCTCGTCACGAGCTCGATACGCGGCTCTCGACGATGTTCGACGAGCATCGTCGACTGGAAGTAGAGCTGGCCGAGCTCGCGGTGAAGCGCACCACGCTGCACGAATCGATCCGCCGCGATCTGGGCGTCGAGCCGCACGAGGTGGTTCCAGGGGACGAGGTCGTCGTGCCGGAGGGCGCGACGCTGGAGCAGCGCGTCGGTGATCTCGAGGCTCGCATGACTTCGCTGGGTCCGATCAACCCGCTGGCGCTGGAGGAGCTCAGCGCGCTCGAGGGGCGCTACCAAGAACTCGACGCGCAGGTCGCCGACGTCCGCGGAGCTCGTCGCGAGCTCCAAGAGGTGCTGCGCGCCCTCGACGAGGAGATCATGCAGACGTTCTCGACGGCCGTCGCGGACGTCAACGACCACTTCGCGAATCTCATCGGCATGCTCTTTCCCGGCGGCCAGGGACGGTTGCTATTGACCGAACCGGACGATCCGCTCAACACCGGGGTCGAGATCGAGGTTCGCCCCATGGGCCGCAACGTGCGCCGGATTTCGTTGCTGTCGGGCGGCGAGCGCTCAATGGCCGCCCTCGCCTTCCTCTTCGCCGTCTTCCGCTCGCGCCCTTCACCCTTCTACATGATGGACGAGGTCGAGGCGGCGCTGGACGACGTGAACCTCCAACGCTTCTTGAGCCTCGTTGACGAGTTCCGCGACGAGGCCCAACTGCTCATCGTGACGCACCAGAAGCGCACGATGGAGTCCGCCGACGCCCTTTACGGGGTGACGATGGTGCCCGGAGCGTCCTCGAAGGTCGTCAGTCAGCGCGTCACGCGCGAGGTGGCGTCGTGATCGCGTCGGTGTTCGTCCTCGCCTCCATCGTGATCGTCGCGCTGCTCGTCGTGGCGCTGGTCGTGGTTGGTCTCGTTCGTCGTCGTCGTGGGCCGGCGCCAGTCGCTCCCATGGCGCCCTTGCCCGATCTGCTGGTCACCGAGATCGCCGAGCGGCCGGTGCTCGACGAGGAACCAACGCTGGGCTCACGACTGGGCGCCTCGCGGGGCGTCTTCGACCGGGTTCGTTCCATCGCGGGCACCGGGGCATTGACCGGCGAGCAACTCGAAGTGGTCGAAGAGGTCCTGCTGCGTAGTGACGTCGGCGTTTCGACGACCGAGGTCGTTCTGGCGGTGTTACGGCGAGACGGGGCTCCGGACGGGGTCGCGGCGACGGTGCGTCGAATCCTGCGCGAGTCGCTCGTCGACGAGCGCCACGTCGCCGTGGACGCCGAGCCCGGCCGGGTGGCGGTGTGGCTCTTCGTCGGCGTGAACGGGGTGGGCAAGACCACGACGATCGGCAAATTGGCCCACCGCGAGATCGGTGCCGGTCGCAAGGTGGTGCTCGCCGCTGGGGACACCTTCCGCGCCGCAGCGGCGGAGCAGTTGACCACGTGGGCGGAGCGCACCGGCGCCGACGTCGTGCGCGCCGGTGAGGGCGCGGACCCGGGCTCGGTGATTCACGACGCGCTCGGTCGCGCGAGCGCCCGCGGTGCCGACCTCGTGCTCGCCGACACCGCGGGACGACGCGCGAACAGCACGAACCTGCTCGACGAGCTCGCCAAAGTACGCCGCGTCGCCGACCGGGCACCGGGCCAGGTGCTCGAGACCTTCATGGTGCTCGACGCCACCACGGGCCAGAACGCGCTCGCCCAAGCGCGCGAATTCCTGGCCGCCGCTTCGGTCACCGGGATTGTGTTGACCAAGCTCGACGGTACGGCTCGAGGGGGAATCGTCGTCGCGATCGAGCGAGAGCTATCAATCCCGGTGAAGTTCGTCGGCGTCGGCGAGGGTGTCGCCGACCTCATCCCGTTCGACCCCGACGAGTTCGTTGACTCGCTCATTCGAGCCTGACGGTAGCCTGCAGAGCATGTTTGACGCACTTTCCGATCGACTCGAGCGAATCGGGGCGTCATTGCGCTCGCGGGGCCGCCTGAGCGACGCCGACCTCGACCAGGCGTTGAGCGACGTACGGGTGGCCCTGCTCGAAGCAGACGTCGAACTCTCGGTCGTGCGGGCCTTCATCGAGGCGCTGCGCGTGCGGCTGGCGGGTCAGTCACTGAGCCAGAGTCTGAGCCCCGGCCAACAAGTGATCAAGGCGGTCCACGAACAGCTCATCGACGTGCTCGGCGGCTCCGCCCTCAAGGTGACCTACGCGTCGCGCCCGCCGACGGTCATCGTCCTCGCCGGACTTCAGGGTGCCGGAAAGACGACGACCGCCGCGAAACTCGCCGCCTGGTTCAAGCAGCAGGGCCGTCAGCCCTACCTCGTCGCGGCCGACCTCCAGCGCCCGGCGGCCGTCGAGCAGTTACGGGTCCTTGGTGGCCAGATCGGCGTCGACGTCTTCAGCGAGCCGTCCAGTCCGGTCGAGGTCGCTCGCCGCGGCGTCGCGGAGGCCGCGAGGATCGGTCGAGACGTGGTGATCATCGACACCGCCGGTCGCCTGGCCATCGACCAGGCCCTGATGGATGAGGTGCGGGCGATCAGCGACGCGACCTCGCCCCACTACACCTTCCTGGTCATCGACGCCGTGACCGGTCAGGACGCGGTGCTAACGGCCCGCGCCTTCCACGAGGTCCTCGAACTGTCCGGCATCATCGTGACGAAACTGGACTACGACGCGCGCGGCGGGGCGGTGCTTTCGGCACGCGGCGTGGTGGGACGCCCGATCGTCTTCGCGTCGACCGGTGAGAAGGTCGGTGATTTCGACCTCTTCCACCCCGATCGGATGGCCTCACGAATCCTGGGCATGGGCGACGCACTGTCACTCATCGAACAGGCCGAACGCACGATGGACCCCGAGATCGTGGCGGCCTCGGCCGGTCGCATGATGGATGGTTCGTTCACGCTTGACGACTTCCTCGCCCAGTTGAACCAGGTCCGCAAGATGGGCTCACTCGGTGGGTTGATGCGGCTCATGCCCGGGGTCACCAAAGAGATGCGCACCGCGGCGGCCAACGTCGACGACCGCGAACTCAACAAGATCGAGGCCATTATCCGTTCGATGACGCCCCGAGAGCGGCGAGAGCCGGTCATCATCGACGGATCACGGCGTTCGCGGATCGCCGCGGGCTCTGGGACGACGGTCAATGCAGTCAATCAGTTGCTCAAACAGTTCGGAGAGATGCGAAAGATGATGCGCCAGATGGGCGGCGCCAATCCTTCCCTCCCGCCCCAAATGGGCAAACTCGCGGCGCTCGCGGCTCGCCGCGGCGGTGACGAACTGCCACCCGGTTTCGAAGCGTTGGGGGCCGGAATGCGTTCAGCGCCGGTTTCGGCGGGCCCCAAGGGCAAGAAGAAGAAGGGCGGGCGGGTTACCCCCCCCAAACAACGCTAAACTCATACGCTCGGGTACATCACCCAGTCCCGGTCGGGGCACAGGTTTGGAGGACGTTCGTCGTGGCAGTGAAACTACGTTTGGTGCGGATGGGTAAGAAGAAGCAGCCGACCTACCGCGTCGTGGCCTCCGAGAGCCGTCGTGCGCGATCGGGCGCCTTCTTGGAAATCGTCGGCACCTACCAGCCGCGGGGACTTTCGCTGGCCAACGACGAGACCATCGTGTCGATCGACAACGACCGCGCCGTCCACTGGCTGCGCCACGGTGCGCAGCCGACGGAGCGGGTGGCCAAGCTACTGCGTCAATGCGGGGCGATGGACGCCTTCGAAGCGTCAAAGGCCGCACAGTGAGCGACGAGATCGACGACTACGTCGAGGGTGACGTGAACAGCGTCTACGTCGATGGTGACGTGAACACCGTGGACGACGCGGGCGAACCCGAGGCGACCACGGCGTTAGCCGTGCTGCACTTCATCGCGTCGTCCCTCGCGGACGACCCCCAGGCCGTCGCCATCGACGTCTCCGAACGTCACGGCAAGGTGGTACTTTCGCTGAGCGTCGGACCCGACGACATGGGTCGGATCATCGGTCGACGCGGTCGAACCGCACAGGCCATCCGAGCGTTGGTCAGCGCCGCGGGATCACGCGACGGTGTGACGACGTCGGTCGACATCGTCGACTGAGGTGTCCGACGAGCGGGTGCTCGAGGTCGGACGGATCATCAAAGCCCACGGTCTTCGCGGCCAACTGCTGGTCGACTTCTGGACTGACCGTCGCGAACGGTGGAGCGCGGGAGCGGTACTCCGGACGGAACGCGGTCCGCTGACCGTTCGCGCGGCCGCTCGTCACCAGGATCGGTTCATCGTGACCTTCGAGGGAATCGAGCGTCGCGAGGAGGCCGAACCGTGGCGCGGCGTGGTGCTGTCAGCGCCGCGAATCGACGACGATGACGACGACGACGCCATCTGGATCGACGACCTCTACGGGGCCACGGTCTATGACGCGACCGGTGCCGCGCGGGGGGTCGTGGTCGACGTCGAGGCGAACCCGGCCAGTGACCTGCTCGTGCTCGACAGCGGTGCCCTGGTACCGCTCACCTTCGTCACCGCGCTCGTGGCCCACGTGCGCATCGACGTCGATGGACCCGACGGTCTCTTCGAATGACCCTGGCGGTCGACGTCCTCACCCTCTTCCCCGAGGCCATCACCGGCTACGCGACGACGTCGGTGATCGGCCGGGCCGCCGAGCGAGGCCGATGGCGCCTGCGGACCCTGGACCTGCGCGACCAGACCGACGACGTGCACCGTACGGTCGACGACACCCCCTACGGCGGGGGAGCCGGCATGGTTCTGCGCGCCGAGCCGATCCTGCGCACCGTCGAGGCGACGACCGACCTCGCGCGACCACTGATCGCCCTTACGCCCTCGGGGCGGCCATTCACCAACGCCGTCGCCCACGAACTGGCGGCGACCTCGGGCTTCTCCCTGTTGTGCGGCCGCTACGAGGGATTCGACCAGCGGGCCCTGGACCTGGTCGTGGACGACGAGCTCTCAGTCGGCGATTTCATCTTGGCCGGTGGGGAGCTCGCCGCCCTGAGCGTGATCGAGGCGGTCGTTCGCCTGCTCCCCGGCGCGCTCGGCAACGACGACTCCAGCCTGGAGGAGTCCTTCGCCGATGGGCTGTTGGAGTACCCGCACTACACCAAGCCGGCCGACGTGCGCGGCCTGGTGGTGCCCGAGGTCCTGCGATCGGGCGATCACGCACGAATCGCCCGCTGGCGCCGGGCCCAGGCGCTTTCGCGCACCCTCGCACGCCGTCCCGACCTGATTAGAGCCCGCGGCGGACTGAGCGACGCCGACCGGGCGGTGCTGGCCGAGTTTGGCTTGTTGGAAGAGGGCGACGGGTTCCGCTAGACTTCTACAGCCCGAGACCCGAAGGGGACGCTGATGAATCCGACTGAAATCATTGACCGCGACTCGTTGCGTGACGACATTCCGGCCTTTCGTGCCGGCGACACCCTCAAGGTGCACGTCCGGGTCGTCGAGGGTACCCGCGAGCGCGTCCAGGTCTTCCAGGGCGTTGTCATCCGTCGTCAGGGATCGGGGCTGCACGAGACCTTCACGGTGCGCAAGATCAGCTTCGGTGTCGGCGTCGAACGGACTTTCCCGGTCCACGCACCGACGATCGCCAAGATCGAAGTCGAGACCTACGGCGACGTCCGTCGGGCCAAGTTGTACTACCTCCGTGATCTGCGCGGGAAGGCCGCCAAGATCAAGGAACGGCGCGTAACCGAGCGCGCGTAAGGCCCCGATGGGCGACGAAGAGCTCGACGACTACGAGTCGACCCTCGAACTGGCGCTGGTCCAGGAGTACAAAGCCGTGGTGGGAATGTTCCACTACGCCGTCGAGACCGATCGGCGCTTCTACTTGGCCAACGACGTCGCGGTGGACGTGCGCGCCACCACGCCGACGATGCTCGAAGTGACCTTGACCGACGCCTGGGTGTGGGACATGTACCGAGCGGCCCGATTCGTGCCGTCCGTTCGGGTCTTGACCTTTCGCGACGTCAATATCGAGCGCCTGCCCAAGGAAGACCTGCAGCCCTGAGATGGAGATGACCCACGTCGTCGTGTCCGTTGACGATCTCGTGCATCTCGATACCCGCACGGGCGGGCCGGTCGTGGCCTCGTTGCTCGACGGGGACGTCGTCGTGGCGCTGGCCGCCCGGGACCCCCTCCTCGGTCCGATCGGACCGTGGCTGGCGGTCGGTGAAGACTATCCGGCGTCGATGGCGGCCCGTGACGTCGCGTCCCTCAGCTGGTTCGTCGACTTCGACGACGCCGTGATCGCGGGGGATCGCGCCAGCGAGCACGCCACCCTGGTGCGCGCGATGCTGACCGACGACGAGGTGACCCTCGAGACTGACGTCGCATCGGTGCACGGTGCGTACAATCGTCCGGCGCCGCCCCGTCCGATCAGGATCTGGTACACCGTCGACGGCGCCATCGTGCACGATTCGACGGTGCTGCGCGGCATCCCCGTCGAATCGGCGACGACGACGCAGCACTACCACGATTGATCAGGCGGGCTGCGCCGCGATCCGTTCAGGTCGGATTCGCACCGTGACGCGAACCTCGCCCTCTTGGCGGTGGGGGTAGGTGTCCACGCCGAGGTACTTCTTGGCTAAGCGATCGATGACCTCGTCGGCGCCATCGGTCGTGAAGCCAACGACTGCCCCGCGCAGGGCGATGGCGACGTAGGGATTGTCGGGATCGGTCAGCGAGATCGCCACGCGCGGATCCGATGCGAGGTTGCGGGCCTTGGCCCGGCCGAGCGACGTGTTGATGATGACGTCATCGCCGTCGAGTTCAACCCACACCGGGGTCACGTTCGGCGATCCGTCGGGCGCCAAGCTCGCGACGTGGGCGAGGACCTGTTTGGCGAAGATGGCGCGCGAGGCGTCGGTAAAGGATTCAGACACGGCACTCCTTTCATTGGGCTGTTCCGACCCTAGTAGTTTTGTTGCAATGAACATCGGTGCGCACGTCCGCGGCGGCGGGACGCTCATCCCGTCCCTGGACGCTGGCGTGGCGATCGGTGCGACGTCGATCCAGGTGTTCGTCCAAAGCCCGAGGATGTGGAAGCCGAGCCAGTACGCGCCGGCGGTCCTCGACGCCTTCCGCGAGGCCCAGCGCACGCACCCGACGATCACCGATACGTTCTGTCACGCCACGTACCTCATCAACCTGGCCACGGCGGACGGCGAGTTGTACGAGAAGTCCGTTGGCGCATTGACCCACAACCTACGAGTCGGACGGGCGATGGGGGCATCGGGCGTGATCCTGCACGTGGGCAGCCACAAGGGTGCCGGCTTCGCCGAGGTCGTGGACCAGATTGTTTCGGGCTTCGCTCGTGCGTTGGACGAGGCGGGCGCGACCGACGACCAGTGTCCGATCCTGATCGAGAACGCCGCCGGTGCCGGCGGGACCGTCGGACGGAGTCTCGACGAGATCGAGGCGCTCATCGAGGCCAGCGGTCGTGACGAGCGCCTCGGCGTCTGCCTCGACACCCAGCATCTGTTCGCGAGCGGTATCGACTACTCGACGCCCAGCGCGGCCCGTCGTTTTCTTCGTGACGTCGACCAACGAATCGGACTTGAACGATTGCGGTGCCTGCACCTGAACGACTCGAAGACCGCCTTCGGATCGAACCGCGACCGCCACGCCAACATCGACGAGGGGGAGATCACCGCCGCGGGGCTCGCGCCGCTCGTCGGGCACCCCGCGGTTCGAACGCTTCCGCTGCTGCTCGAAGTTCCGGGCGACGGCGACGGACCCCGTGACCGAGACGTCGCCGCCGCTCGCGTC
Source organism: Acidimicrobiaceae bacterium RAAP-2 (assembly GCA_001443545.1). Taxonomy (GTDB): domain Bacteria; phylum Actinomycetota; class Acidimicrobiia; order Acidimicrobiales; family RAAP-2; genus RAAP-2. Next base: position 16,784 of record LMAD01000019.1, on the reverse strand, counting down.
GTCGTCGACCGTGGTGTCGCGCTCTATCGTCGGGGCGGGGCGAAATCGGCTGAAACCAAGTAGGAGGAACCATGACCAACGTGCGTATCGAATCGGACACCATGGGCACGATCGAGGTACCGGCTGACCGGTATTGGGGCGCCCAAACCGAGCGGAGCCTTCACCACTTCGCGATCAGTCACGAGACCATGCCCCCGGCGCTGATCCGGGCCTTTGGCATCTTGAAGTTGGCCTCGGCCAGGGTCAACCACGACCTGGGCAAGTTGGACGCCGAGCGCACCGACCTGATCGAACGGGCCGCCGGCGAGGTCATCGACGGATCGCTCGCCGGGGAGTTCCCGCTGCGCATCTGGCAGACGGGCTCGGGTACCCAGACCAATATGAACGTCAACGAAGTGATCTCGAATCGAGCGATCGAGCTCGCCGGCGGCGAGCGCGGCTCCAAGGACCCGGTGCACCCGAACGACCACGTGAACATGTCTCAGTCATCCAACGACACGTTCCCCACGGCGATGCACATCGCCGCCGTGATGGAGATCACCGACCGACTGATCCCCGCCGTCGCTCGACTACGCGACGCCCTCGACGAGAAGGCGCGTGCCTACGACGGGGTGACCAAGATCGGTCGGACGCACCTTATGGACGCGGTGCCACTCACGTTGGGTCAAGAGTTCTCGGGCTACGTGGCCCAGCTCGACGCCGACCTGGAGCGACTGACGGTCGTTTTGCCGGGGCTCTACGAACTAGCCGCGGGCGGGACCGCGGTCGGTACGGGGCTGAACACCCACCCAGAGTTCGGTGAGCGGGTGGCGGCGACGATCGCGCAACTGACGGGTAAGTCCTTCGTCACTGCGCCGAACAAGTTCGCTGCGCTCGCCGCGCACGACGCGCTGGTCTTCGCCCACGGCGCTATCAAGACCCTCGCCGCGAGCCTCATCAAAGTCGCCGACGATCTGCGGTGGTTGGGTTCGGGACCGCGGTCCGGTCTGGGTGAGTTGCGGCTGCCCGAGAACGAACCAGGAAGTTCCATCATGCCGGGCAAGGTGAACCCGACCCAGTCCGAGGCCATGATCATGGTCGGGATCCAGGTGTACGCGAACGACACCGCGGTCGCGATGGCCGATTCGCGGGGCAATCTCGAGCTCAACGTCGCCAAACCGGTGATCATCCACAACTTCTGCAACTCGATTGACCTATTGACCGACGCCTGCGACCGGTTCCGTGAGTTCTGCGTCGAGGGTCTCGAGCCCGACTACGAGCAGATCGACCACCACCTACGCAACAGCCTGATGCTCGTGACGGCGCTGAACCCGATCATCGGCTACGACAAGGCCGCCAAGGTCGCCAAGAAGGCGCACCACGAGCGCACCACGTTGCGCGAGGCGGCCCTCGCCCTCGGCTTCCTGTCGGCCGAGCAGTTCGACGCGGCGGTGGTTCCGGAGGCGATGACGCACCCGTGAGGCCGCCGCTGCTCGACGCGCTCGAGGTCGAGCGCTGGCTCGCCAACCGTCGCGATTGGCGGCTGGTGGAGGGCCATCTCGTCGGTGAGTGGCGATTCGCCACGCACCGCGACGCGGCGCAACTCGTCCTCGACCAGGTGTCCGTGGCCGACGGGCTCGACCACCACGCGGTCGTCACGTTGAACTACCGCGATCTGCGTCTAGAGGTCTGGACCCACGACCGCGGCGGGATCACCTCGCTCGATCTTTCGTACGCGGGCGCGATCGACGAACTGGTGGCCGGTCGGTCTTTGGACTGATTAGGCGACCGGGACCTCCCACAGCGCCATCCATCGCGACAGGTCCTTCTCGATCGGTAGGTCCTTGTCGAGGAATGACCGCACCCGCAACTCCAGTTCGTTGTCGCGTTGGTCGTCGCCGGTGGGGGCGAAGGGGTAGAACGTTCCCTGCTTCAAGAGGTAGACGAGGCGAACGGAACCTTCGCCCGGCGGGCTCTTGGCGACGAATCCGAACACGGCGCAGAGCAGGCGCGGTCCGAGACCGTTCTCGACCAGGGTCGTGTTCGCACCGTGGATCCGGGTGACCAACGTGGCGATGTCGGAGTCGTGGATCACGATCCACCGGAATCCGAAACGGTCGGTGGTGAACGAGACGTCGCTCACCGACTCGTCGAAATTCAAAAGCTGTCGGATGTCCTCGTCCGTGGTGTTCGAGATCTCGCCGCTGCCGGCCTTGAAACACAGGCCGGCTTGGCCCGAGGTCACCAACTCCAGTTCGCTCTCGAGGGTCAGCGCCGCCGTCGGCAGCGCGAAGAGGCTGTCGAGATTCGGCGCGACCTGTTTGGTGCGCCCAAAGAGTGTGTCGCGTAAACCCACTAGCCGTTCAACTGCCGTTCGAGCTTGTTGAGCTGGTCGAGGCGCTTCTCGAGCGAGGGGTGGGTCGAGAAGAGCGAGGCGGCGGTCCCGCTCGCCAGCGCCGGTGCGAAGAAGAAGGCGTTCATCCCCTCGGACTGGCGGAGGTCGGTTCGCGGGATCCGGCCGATCTCTCCCGTGATGTGCACGAGCGCGCTCGCGAGCACGCTCGGCTTGCCGATGAGAATGGCGCCCGAACGATCGGCGGCCAGCTCGCGATAGCGCGAGAGCGCCATCGTCAGGAGGTAGGCGATCACGTACACCACGAGCGAGACGAGCCAGGTGACCATCTCCAAGAGCACGAGGTTCTCACCGTCGCGACTTCGTCCGCCGCCCGAGAACATCGCACCCCACATCGCGATGCGACTAATCAATCCGGCGAGCATCCCCACGCCTGAAGCGATGGTCATCACCGCTACGTCGCGGTGCGCGACGTGGCTGAGTTCGTGCGCCAAGACGGCTTCGAGCTCTTCATCGCTCAGTCGGCGCATCAGACCCCGCGTGGCGCAGATCACCGCGTGACTCGGATTACGCCCCGTCGCGAACGCGTTGGGGATGTCCAGTTCCGCGACGCCGACCCTTGGCTTGGGCATGTTGGCGAGTAGGCAGAGGCGATCGACGATCTCGTGCAGGTGGGGTTCTTGGGCGGGCGTGACCTCGTGCGCGTGCATCGAGAACATCGCGATCTTGTCCGAGAAGTAATACTGCGCTACGAGCGCGCCGAGCGCGATGACGACCACGAGCAAGGTCGAGACGCCGAGGCGTAACAAGACGGTGATGATGATTCCGTACAGCAGCACCAGGGCGAGCCCGGTGACGAACATCCGCCAATTGAGTCCGCGATCGGATTCGATCTTGGTGGTACTCACTGATCACTCCCGGGTGGGAGGCTGGCGGCGTCGCCCGAGCCCATCTGGGCCTTCAGCGCGGCGAGTTGGGCGTCGACGTTCGACGTCGTGCTGGCCTGGTCGAGTTGGGCCTGGATGTCGTCACGCGAACTGGTCAGGTCGGTGAGCGCCCCCGAGGACAGCAACTCGTCCAAGGCGCCACTGCGCGCCTGCATCTCGGCGACCTTGTCTTGGGCCCGCTGCAGCGCGGCTCCCGCATCTCCCATGGACGCCGATATCCCGCTCACCGCCTCGGAGACGTGCGCGGAGGCTTCGGCGGCCGTGTAGGTCGCCTTGATGGTCTCCTTCTTGGTACGGAAGGCTTCCACCTCGGTCTGGAGCTTCTGGGCCGTTTCGGTCAGCTTCTGTTCCTGCTCGGAGATGGTGGCGTGTTGGGTGTCGAGGTCTTGGAGCTGTGCGGCAATGGCTTCGCGCCTCGAGAGGGCCTCGCGAGCCAGCGGTTCGTTGTTCTGGCTCAGCGCCGCCTTGGCTTGCTCGGCCAACTTGTCACCCTGACCCTTGAGCTGCTCAGCCTGGATCTCCACGCGCTTGCGCGCGGTCGCCACGTCAGCGACGGCCCGACGAACTTTGGTCAGGTTCTCCAGTTGCTGCTCGTAGGAGAGGTCCAGCGTTTGGCGCGGATCTTCCATCTTGTTCAGCGCGGCATTGGATTTGGCTTTGAAGATGGTCGCGAGACGCTTCCCTACACCCATGGGACCTCCTTGGTCACTTGAACAGAATAGGGGCCAGGGGCCCGCCGTGGGCTCCTGGGGCGTTAAGAATCCTGTCGAGGGTTCAGACCGAGATCTTGACTGTGGGCCGCATCGGCGAGCGTTCGTCGGAACTCCTCGAGGCGATCACCGAGGGCGTCGTCGCCGACGGCCAGGATTCGCAGCGCCAACAGCGCGGCGTTGGCGGCCCCATTGACCGCGACGGTCGCCACCGGTACGCCTCGGGGCATCTGAACGATGCTTAGCAGCGAGTCCAGTCCGTCGAGTCGGGCCAGGGCCACCGGCACGCCGATGACGGGCAGCGTGGTGGTGGCGGCCAGCATGCCCGGCAAGTGCGCGGCACCGCCCGCGCCCGCGATGATCACGCGCAGCCCGCGCGCCCGGGCGTCGTGACCGTAGGCGATCATGTCCTCGGGCGTGCGGTGGGCCGATACCACGCGAATCTCGTGTTCGACGTCGAAGTCGGCCAAAACGGCGCCGGCAGCCGCCATCACCTCAAAGTCGGACGAGCTCCCCATGACCACCCCTACCACTGCGCTCACGTCGTCTCCCTCGTTCTCGTCCCGTAGGCCCGGGCCCCCGCCCATGCTGTCACGCGTGCGAGGGTGGCGTCGTCGCCGACGGCGGTGACGTGGCCCAACTTGCGGCCGGGCCGCCACGCTTTACCGTAATCGTGGACGAAGGCGCCGTCGATGGCGCGACCAGCGGCGGGCACGGTCGGCTCGTCCCCTCCGACCACGTTCACCATGACGGCGTGGGCGACGATCGGCGTGGCCGGTCCGAGCGACTGACCACTCACCGCGAGGAGGTGGTTCGAGAACTGATCGGTGGCGGCCCCTTCGATCGTCCAGTGACCGGTGTTGTGCGGCCGCAGCGCCACCTCGTTGATGACCAGGCCACCGTCGGTGACGAATAGCTCGATGGCGAGGACCCCGACGACACCGATCAATTCGGCGATTCGCTCACCGAGCATGGCCGCTTCGCCGGCGAGGTCGGGTGCGTCGGCCGGGAAGCGGACTTCGACGCACATCCCGTCGGCTTGGACGGTGGAGACCAAGGGATAGTGGACCATCTCACCGTCGACGGCCCGTACCACGAGCTGGGCGACCTCGCCGCGTAGCTCGAGCCGCTCTTCGACGACCACCTCGGCCTTCAGGGACCGGACGAGTGCGCGGACATCGTCCATCGACTCGGGGAAGTAGACGCCGCGGCCGTCGTAGCCGCCACGGGCGACCTTGACGACCGGGGGCGAGGACAGACCGCTCAGGAACCGCCAGAGTGCGGGATCGCCAGCCGAGTCCGTGACGACGAATCGGGGCACGGGTAGCCCGTGTTCGGCGAAGCGACGACGCTGGAAGGCCTTGTCGACGGCGTAGCGAAGGGCGGTGGCCGCCGGTCGCACCGCGACTCCGCGTTGGCTAAGCGACTCGACGAGATCCAGATCGACCAGTTCGTGATCGAAGGTCACCACGTCCACGTCACGCGCCAACTCGTCGAGGGCGAACGGGTCGTCCGGCTCGCCGATGACGACCTGATCAGCCGTCGCGACCGCGGCGTCTTGGATGCTCGTGGCGAGCACGTTGAGCCTGACGCCCACCCGGTGGGCGACGTCACCCATCATGCGCGCGAGCTGTCCTCCACCAACCACGCCGATTCGTGACGAGATAAGTTGAGGTTCGCTCGACACGGGCACGACGCTAGTTGGCGAACGGGGGCGGATATGCGCATCGGGGTAGGTCTTGACCTGGACGGAACGGTCTCGCAGTCCGTCGAGCGAGCGCGGCGTCTGCGCGATCGGGGATTTCGCTCAATGTGGTGCTCGCAGATCTTCGGACCCGACACCTTGACCGTGCTCGCGATGATCGGCCGTGAATTGGGCGACCTCGATTTGGGAACGGCCGTCGTACCCGTACAGCCCCGCCATCCGTCGATGCTGGCCGCGCAGGCGCGAACGGTTCAAGACGCCATCGGCGGCCGACTGACCCTGGGCGTGGGGCTCTCGCACCAGGTCATTGTGGAGGGGTTGTGGGGGATTACGTTCGAACGGCCGGTGCAGTACCTGCGCGAGTACCTGGCGGCGCTCGCCCCGATGTTGCGCGCTGAGCCGGTGAGTGCCCACGGGGAGTTCGTGAGCGCGACCGCGGCGGGCGCGATCGGGCCCAAGGACGTCACGCCGCCCGGTCTCGTGGTCGCCGCCCTGGGGCCGAAGATGTTGGCCCTGGCCGGTTCGGTCGCCGACGGCACGGTGCTCTGGATGACGGGCCGGCGCACCATCGCCGAGCACATCACCCCGACGATCACCGCCGCCGCCGATGCGGCTGGGCGACCTCGTCCGAGGATCATCTGCTCACTGCCCGTCGTGGTCACCGACGACGCCGCCGCCGGACGCCAGCGAGTGAACGAGACCTTCGCCCTCTACGCGACGTTACCGAGCTACGCGGCGATGCTCGATCGCGAGGGAGTGGCGGAACCGGCCGGCGTGGCGCTGATCGGTTCGCGCGAATCAGTCCTCGACCAGCTGCACGGGCTCGCCCAAGCCGGGGTGAGCGAGTTCTCCGTGGTCGCCGTCGGTACGGCCGACCAGCGCGACGAAGCATTGGACGTCGCGCTCGAGTACGACCGCCAGACGAATCGGCCATCGACGGACGGGTAGAGTCGATGGGTCAAAGGAGTGGTCATGGCCGCGGTAGCCAGTGTTGTCTCAATCATCTTGTTTCTCGCATTTCTTACCGCGGGACTCCAGAAGGTCCTCTTCAATCCGGCGATGAGCCGCGTGGCCGAGCACCTCGAACTCACCAAGCGCGCGTATCAACGCCTGGGGGGACTCGAGATCGTGGCCGCTGTGGCGGTCATGGTGGGTCTCGTCGCCAAGGGCGCGTCGTTCTTGGCGATACTCAATGAGGTGGCCGCCGCGGGGCTCGTCGTGTTGATGGGCGGTGCAGTGATCTGGCATCGTCGTCACGGCGACTCGTTTAAGGTGCTCGCCCCCGCACTCGGGCTCGGCACGTTGGCGCTGATCGAACTCGGTTTTCGAATCTTCCAGTAGCTCAGGCGGGTAGACGGGTGTGCTTGAACTCGTTGAGTTGAGGCTGGTGGGTCATCAACGAGATGAGTGATTCGATGAGCCGGACCGACTCGTCCGCGTTGGCGCTCGGCGGATCCATGTAGCGAACGAACGTTGCGTCCGTCCCGACGACGAAGGTCGGCACGCCGAAGGCCTCGACGGTGGCGAAGCGCTCGTAGTTCTCCTTGATCACTCGGTGTGGGCGTCGAGACGCGAGGTCGGCGTACACCATAGGCAGATCAACGCCGAGGGGCTCGAGCACCGCGGCAACCTCCTCGATCGTCGAAAGTCGAATGAATCGTTCGTGGCGCGCTCGGAAGAGCGCCTCGTGGGTCTCGAGGAAGAGATCCGGTTGTCGGTCGCGTACTGAGACACCAGCCGCGAGCGCGACGAGGTCGCCCTCGCGCCTCGGGTCGTCCCACACGTCGAGGTCGCCTTCCTCGCGGTGTCCCTGGCTGAGGGTCCAGGGCACGAATTCGACGTCGAAATCGGCGCCCGCTCGTAACGCGGTGATGACGTGGAGGTGGATGTTCTTGGCGAACGGGCAGCGGTAATCGAAGGAGAGTTCAAACGAAGTCACGTCGACAGCCTAAAGAGCGCGTCAACGTTACGAACGCACCGGCACGGGCACGCCGCTCGCTCGGCACCGCTCGGTGTACGCGCAGAATCGGCAGGTGTTGGTTGACGGTGTCGCCGGGAACGAGCCGGCGTCGTGGTACCGCTCGATGGTGTCCCACGCGTCGCGCGCCGCACGAGCGCGGGCGCGAACCACTACCTCGGTCACGGTTCGTTCAATGGTCTGCCCCTTGGCGACGTAGAGCAATTGGATGGTCGTCGGAAGTTCGCCGGTGCTCGCCAGACACAGGGCGGCGTAGAGCTCGGCGTTGGCGAACGTCTGGGTGTCGAAGTTGCGGTTCGGTAGCGAGCCGGTCTTGTAGTCGACGATGACCAACGTTCCGTCGGCGAGCCGGTCGAGCCGGTCGAGGATCCCGAGCATCGGGACGCCATCGAGGTCGACGTTGACGCGCAATTCCACTCCTTCGTTCGTGACGAGGCGAGGATCCTCCATCGAGAAGTAGACGTCGATGATGGCGTCGGTCTCTCGACGGAGCTTGGCGAGCAGGGCGTCATCGAGAGCGAGGTCGTCGCGTACCGACTCGCTGAGGATCGCGGCCTCGGCGGGTTCGACGAATTCGCGAGCGGCCGTTGGGGTTCGCTCGGTCGCCTCCAGACGGTGCAAGTGCTCGAGCACCCAGTGCACGAGTCGGCCCTTCGTCGTGGCGTACGTCGCCGGTTGTGCGATGCGTTCCACCGCCGAATACTGGAAACGCCGCGGGCAGGCGCGGAAGTCCTGGAGCCGCGAGGGGGAGAGCGCGGCGGGTAGGGGTTGGTCAAAACTCATAGAGTCACCGTAGGCCCCAGTAGTCACATAAGCGAAGATTGGAAGCTATGCACCTCGGATATTGGCGAAGTCCGTGGCCCGCGGAGGACGGCGGACCGGACCGCCGCGCACGCGGGTCATCGAAGGTCGGGTCACTCGGTCTCTCGAGCGCCCGTCTCAGTCCTTTGGCGACCATGGTGGTGACCCGTGAACCCGGCGAGGTCTACCTCTTGGGCCACGACGCCGGCGATCGCGCGGCGGCCTGGGTCGAGGCGATCGATCCCGTGAGTCTTGCGGTGGTGCACCGATCAATCGAATTAGCGGGCGGCCCGACCTGGCCGGGTGGCGTCGCTGCGCACGCCAATGGCTCGCTCTACGTCGTCTTCGGCCGCCACCTCCATCGGTTGCGCGCTGACCTGAGTGTCGTGGCGTCTCGCTCCCTGGCTCGAAATCGTCCGTACAACTCGTTCGTCGTGCTGCCGGGTGGCGAGATCGTCACCAAGGATTTCGGGGGCGCGCGGCCCGGCGACGACGTGACCTGGCTCGCCGATGACTGCGAGGTCACCGTGTTAGACCCGGCGACCCTCGCCACCGTGGCGACGCTTCGCTTACCCGAGGCGAGCGTGGCGCGGGTGAGCGCCGACGGCGACGATGTCGTCGTGGTCGGCGTCACGACGGTGTTCTTCTTGCACTGGGATGGGCGTCGTCTCGTGAGGAATCGGGAACTCGAGACGGTCTATCGCACCGAGACCGGCCAGGGGTACGGCTGGGATGCGGTCGTGACACCCGAGGACGTGTGGTTCCTCGACAACGGGGCGGGAAGTGAACGCTATGACGGTTCTCTACGGGGCCACGGCGTCGCGAGCACCCCCGAACACCTGTGGCGGATCGCGCGCCGAGACGGTGGCCGTCGAGCGTACGAGGTGAACGATGAACGTGGCGGCCTCGTGGCCAACCCGCCGGCGGTGGACCTCGACGCCGGGATCGTCGTCGGCTACGACTCGGGCAACGGCGTGGTCAGTGGCTTCGGGCTGGATGATTCGTCTGATTCTCCACGGTGGCGACGGCGACTCAACCACGCCATGCATCCCGTGGTCGTGCGTGGCGGCCGGGTGGTGCTGAACGACTTTGACCGTGAACGTCAACTCGACGTTCTAGTCGTGCTCGACGTGCGCACGGGTGAGGAGTTGGGACGGGTGACGACGCCGAGTCCCGTGCAGTCGGTCCTCTTCGCCGCGATGGGATTCGACAACGACCTCTACGTCTGCTCTTTCAGCCACGTCATGCGCGTCACGCTCTGACGAGCCGCGACTCCGATAGAAAGGGGGGATGGAAATAGAGGCTACCCCGATGGCGGCGTCGGTGATCCGATCGCGTGCGTGGTCGGGCCTCGTCGAGGGTGACCCCGTCGTCGTGAACACGCCGAAGGAGTCGCGTCAGCAGTGGGTGTTCGTGGCTCACGGGCGCAACGAGTCGTCGGGCGAGGAGTGGGTTGAAGTCCGCGGCGGACGTCCCGGCGAAGGACGGGGGCGCTCGTTTCGACCCGAGTTGATCTATCCGCTCGGCGCGAAACGCGGATCGCGCCTGACCGGCCAGTCGCTGTACGACGCTCCCCAGTTGCCGCTCAGCGCTCGGCGTCGATCGCGTTGATTCGCTTCGACGCCAGGATGGCGAGGCCGGGGATCATCGAGACGAGTGCCGCCACGACGAAGTAGGTCCGCACCCCGACCACCGAACTCAGGTAACCGGCGGCCACGAGGCCCACGGGAGCGAGGCCCAGCGAGACGAACCAGTCGACGGAGGAGACCCGCCCGAGCAACTCGCGCGGTACGACGGACTGGAGCATCGACTCCCAGATGACGTTGCCGTAGAGGATTCCGGGTGAGGTGACGACGGGGATGACGAAGACCTCCCAGCTTTGCGTCACGACGGCGAAGACCAGCATCACGGCGTTAGCCGCCGTCCACGCCGCCCACATGGCGCGGATGCGGCGCCGAGGGGTTGGGAGACTCCCCGACACCAGTGCGCCCACGGCGCCGGCTAACCCGTACGCGGCGAAGAAGTAGCCGATCGTCACCTTCGCCGCGTGGAGGTCGTGGCGAAGGAAGAACGGTACCAGCACACTCGTTGGCGTGAACACGAGGGCGTTGCCAAGGGTCACCGCCAACAACGTGGTCCAGATCCAGGTGGTGCGTCGCACGTAGCTGATGCCCTCTCTGATCTCGCGGACCATCGTGCTCGGGGCATCTCGGGCGGGCTTCGCCGTCGGACGCATCAGCGCGAGGGCCGCCGCGCTCACGAGGAAGGTGACGGCATCGATGCCCATCGCCGCCGTCGTGCTCCAAGCCGCGATGAGCCCACCGACCGCTGGTCCGATCATCCCACCGACCACGTTGTTCGAAAGTGGGCGCACCGCATTCATCGCGCCGAGCAGTTCCTCGGGGACGATCTCGGGCGTGAGGGCGCTCATGGCCGGCGTGAACAGCGCATCGAAGGTGCCAAAGAGGACGGCGAAGAGGAGCAGCTCCCAGAAATGCAGCGAGCCCGTCGCGAGCAGCACGACGAGTCCGCCGGTCAATACCGCTCGGGAGAGGTCGGAGATCAAAAGCAGCAGACGACGTGACTGGCGGTCGACGATTGCCCCACCTACCAGGAGAAAAACCACCAAGGGGGCCATGCGGGCGGTGGCGAACCACGCGAGATAGGACACCGAATGAGTCGTGTCGAGCACGAGCAACGTCAGCGCGACGTTGGCGACGCCGTCGCCGAACATCGAGATGGTTTGGCCCGAGACCAAGAGCCTCGGTTCGCGGTGACCAAAGAGTTGGAGCATGGCGAGTCGACGGGTCATCGGCTCCACCGTAGGACGCCACTAGGGTGCCCTCGTGGGACTCGGGATCTATCTGGTGTACGACGGGGCGTGTGGGTTCTGCCGACGTTGCGCCGACTGGGGGATGGCGCGATGGGGTGACGAGGTCACCGCCATCACGTCGGCCGACTTCTTGAGCCAATCGAGCCGACTCAGTCTCGCCCAGGTGTCGGCGAGCGTGTGGTGGGTCGAACCGGGGGCTCAGTACCACGGTGCGGCGGCCGTAGCTCGCGCGTTGGCCGCCACGTCGACGCCGTGGCGCATCCTCGGACGCATCGGCATGATACGGCCGCTGCCGTGGCTCGCCGAGCCCGGGTACCGAATCGTGGCACGATTTCGCCACCGGCTGCCCGGAGGTGGCGCGGCCTGTCGAGCGACTCGATGAATTCTCGCGACGGCCGGTAGGGTACGAGCATGGACTACGTAAACCTTGGACCAACTGGTCTAAAAGTCTCGCGTCTCTGCCTGGGGCTAATGAGTTACGGCGAGCCGTCGCGGGGCAACCAGCCCTGGTCGCTCGGCTCCGAAGCGGCGGTGCCGTTCTTCCGACAGGCGCTCGACGCAGGGATCAACTTCTTCGACACCGCCAATGTCTATTCGGCGGGGAGCAGCGAGGAGATCACCGGATCGGTGTTGCTCTCGATGGTCCCGCGCGACGAGGTCGTCATCGCCACCAAGGTGCACGGGCGGATGCACGACGACCCGAACGGCCAGGGATTATCGCGTAAGGCCATCATGCGAGAGATCGACAACAGCCTGCGGCGGTTGGGCACGGACTACGTTGACCTCTACCAAATCCATCGGTGGGACTACGAGACGCCGATTGAGGAGACGCTCGAGGCCCTGCACGACGTGGTCAAAGCCGGTAAGGCGCGCTACATCGGGGCGTCATCGATGCACGCGTGGCAGTTCGCTCAGGCACTGTACCTAGCCGACCTCAATGGTTGGACCCGATTCGTCAGCATGCAGAACTACTACAACCTCCTCTATCGCGAGGAGGAGCGCGAGATGATGCCGCTCCTGGACGACCAAGGCGTTGCTTCGATTCCGTGGAGTCCGCTGGCGCGAGGTCGACTGACCCGCCCCTGGGGCGAGGCGACGAACCGCTCCGAGCAGGACCAGTTCGGTCGGAACCTCTATACGGACGAGGACCGACCGATCGTGGATCTCGTTCACTCGATCGCCGAGCGTCGCGGGGTGACGCCCGCCCAGGTCGCCCTCGCCTGGGTCTTGGGGAACCCGGTGGTCGCGAGTCCTATCGTCGGAGCGACCAAGACCCGACACCTCGACGACGCGATCGCGGCGCTGAACCTTCAGCTCGATGAGGACGAGATCTCGGCGCTCGAAGAGCCGTACCGGCCGCACCGCGTCCAGGGCTTCGTGTGATCAGCGCTGTACGTAGATAACTCGCGTGGGAGTCTGACCGTGCGCGAAGATGACGAGGACGTGTCGACCGGGCAAGTGGACGCGAGCGATAAAACGAATCACGAGTTTGGTCGGGGTCGAGGTAATGACCTGAATCGAAGATCCGGGTTCGTTGCTTCGCACCGCTGGCGTCGGCACAAATCCAGAACCGATCACCACGAGGTTCGCGGTACCGGTGGCCGGAACCGTGCCGTGCAGTGCCGTCACCAACAATTGAGGCGCGATCGTCGTGAATCCGCTGGCCACGAAGGCCTGATAGTGCGTCGACCCATCCGTGAAGCGTCCCGCGGCGACGCAGGCGTTGACCGCCGCGCAACTCATCGCCAACACGGCGGCTTCGTGGCCGAGGTTCTGTCCGGGCGCGATTGACTGCGCGATTCCCCAGCCGGATGGTTGCTCAACTGCTACGAAGGCCTGATCGCCCGTGGTCCCGATGGTGATCTGACCGCCGACCTGGCAGTGACCAACGGCCGGGCACCGTACCGATTGCGCACTGGCACCCGTCACCGACAGGTACGCGCCCGTCGGCGAACGCACACTTTGGGCGACCGGTTCTTCGGACCCCCACGCTCCGTTGGACTCGCTGGCAACGAATGCGAACGTGGCGCTCGAGGTGGTCGAGTAGTTGCCGGCGGCGGTACACGCGCCGGCGGCCGTGCAGCCGATCGCCGTGACTTGGGCGTTCGTGACTGTCTTCACCGGCGAAGTCAACGTGACGGCCTGACCCCAGTGGCCATTGGACTCGTCGACGACGAAGGGCTGGGTCGTGTGTGCGGCGGTTTCGTACGATCCGCCAGCGGCACAGCCGCCGATCGCGGCACAGGTCACCTCGCTGACGGTGCTGTCCATTCCGAGGTTGAGCGCCCCCACGACCTCAATGGGTTTGGCCCAGGTGCCACTGTACTCATTCATTACGAAGGCCTGACTCGTATGGGCGTGCGGAGCGTATTGACCGGCGACGGTGCACGCACCAACCCCGGGGCAACTCACCGAGGTGACGAGCGCGCTGTCGCCGAGGTTCAGACCACCGGCGACCTCCACCCCGGAATTCCACGCGCCCCCGGTCTCCTCGGCGATAAATGCCTGTTGGGCGCGCGATGCGTCCTCGTAGCGGCCACCGATGACGCAACTACCGGCGGCGGCACAACTGACCGTCATGGCGACCGCGTCGCCGCCCACGTTCAGGGCCCCCGCCACGATCTGGGTCGAACCCCACGTCCCGTCCGTCTCTTCGACGATGAAGGCTTGGTGCTGGCTGGCCGCGTCGGTGTAGAAACCCGTGGCGACGCAACTATTCACCGCCGGGCAGCTGATCGCGTTGACCGAGGCGTTCCCACCGAGGTTGAGGATCGTGGCGACCTCCTGGGGCGTTCCCCATACTCCTTGAACCTGGTCGACGATGAAGGCTTGGTGCTGGCTGGCCGCGTCGGTGTAGAACCCACCAGCGGCACACTGACCGATCGCGGGACAACTCACCGCCGTCGTCATCGCCGCCCCACCAACGTTCAGTGCCGTGGCGAGACGCACCATTGAAGGATTTGGGCCGCCGGCGGCGGCGGAAAAAGAAAAAGTCAGTGCTACGACAACGAACAGCGGGCCACGGCGAAGGAGCGACCGCATGGCAGGACCGGTCCACGAGTTCATAACCGCCCCTCTCGTCCATCACGGTTCGTGTTGCATGTGTCACCGTCACCGTATCGCCCCCGTCGGCCCGTGGCGACGGAGGGGACCGGCCGCTAGGATTAATTCCAGACTGGAATGGTCATATTTCATTCGCGGTAGCCACCGCGGGAAAGTGCGGGTCACGGTGCGAATCGCCAATGACATCACGGCATTAATCGGCAACACCCCATTGGTGCGGCTGAATCGATCGGTTCCGTCGAATGGGGCGATAGTGCTCGCCAAACTCGAGTACTTCAATCCGAGCGGCAGTGTCAAAGACCGGGCCGCCGTGGCGATGGTCGACGCCGCGGAGGCCGCGGGGACGCTTCACGCCGGCGACACAATTGTCGAACCGACGAGTGGCAACACGGGAATCGCCCTGGCGATGATCGCGGCGGCGCGGGGATACCACTGCATCTTGACGATGCCCGAGACGATGAGCGTGGAGCGACGGATGCTTCTGCGCGGCTACGGCGCAAAACTCGTGCTGACGCCCGGTCCCCTCGGGATGAACGGTGCCATTGCGGCCGCGCGCGAACTTGCCGACGAAAACGGTTATTTCATGCCCCAACAGTTCGAGAATCCAGCGAATCCCGCGATTCACTCGGCCACGACCGCTGAGGAGATCTGGGCTGACACCGATGGCACCGTGGACGTCGTCGTGGCCGGAGTCGGTACGGGTGGGACGATCACCGGTATTGGTGCGGGTCTCAAGGCGAAGAAGCCGTCGATTCGCATCGTCGCCGTAGAGCCGGCGGCGTCGCCAGTTCTGTCCGGCGGCGAAAAGGGCCCGCACCCGCTACAAGGCATCGGCGCTGGATTCATTCCCGTGAACTACGACCCGTCGGTGGTCGACGAGGTCATCGCCGTGGAGAACGCTGACGCCTTCGCAACGTCTCGAGCCATGGCGATGGACGAGGGGCTCCTCGTCGGCATTTCATCCGGCGCCTCGATCAGAGCCGCACTCGACGTGGCGGCGCGGCCCGAGAGCATCGGACAGACGATCGTGGTAATCGTTCCTTCGTTCGGCGAACGCTATCTGTCGACCGCGCTCTTCGAAGGGCTCGGAGACTAGCGTGTGGCGCGATCTGCGCGGTGAACTGCGCGACGACCTCCGGGCCGTCATGAATCAGGACCCCGCTGCACGTAGCGTCTGGGATGTGGCCCTTACCTACCCGGGTTTGCACGCTATCTGGGGCCACCGACTCGCCAACGCCCTGTGGCGTCGGGGCTTCTACCTCATCGCGCGAATCCTCAGTGCCGCAGTACGGGTGCTGACCGCGGTCGATATTCATCCGGGGGCAACTATTGGCCACCGGCTGTTCATCGATCACGCGGTCGGCGTCGTGATTGGCGAGACGGCGATAATCGGCGATGACGTCATCATGTTCCATGGGGTCACCCTCGGCGGCGTCTCGATGAGTCACGGGAAACGTCATCCGACCGTTGGTGACCGGGTCCTACTCGGGGCCGGCTGCGTCGTCCTGGGACCGGTGACGATTGGTGACGACAGTTCAATCGGCGCACAGGCCGTGGTGACGAAGGACGTCCCGGCCAATAGCGTCGTGGTGGGGATACCGGGGCGGGTGATCAGCACGAATAAGCCGGCCCCCCCGCGGCAAAGTTGGTTGGCCAAGGAGTAAGGCAAATGTCGCACCTCTGGGCGATACTGATCGCATGCCCGAGGCGACACTCACCAAGGTTCACCAGGGCTTCTCGTACCTACTCGACCCCACACCCGACCAGCGTGCGCTGCTCGCGAGTCACACGGGCGCGGCCCGGTTCTGTCACAACTTCCTGCTGGGACTCGTCCTCGCGAACTGGAAGGAGAACCGGGATAAGAAGGCCGCCGGCGACGAGATCACCAAGGCGAGTTACCTCGGCACGCGCCAGTTGGACCTCCAGAAGCTCTGGTACGAACGCAGAGCAGAGTCCGCCTCGTGGTTCACGGAGAACGCCTCGTCGACCTATAACTACGCGCAAGCGCACCTCGCCCAGGCCTTCGCCAACTACTTCGCCGGGCGCACGCAAGTACCCGCCTTCAAGTCCAAGGGACGACGCGAGTCCTTCACGCTGGCCGGCGGATCTACCCGTCTCATCGACTCGCACCACGTGCGACTCAGTCGCATCGGCGATATCAAGACCTACGAGTCGATGCGCAAGCTCTTTCGCCGCCTCGAGCGCGGTAGTGCCCGGATCCTGTCGGTCACGGTCATCGAGCGCCGGGGGAAGTACTCGGTCGCCTTCACCGTAGAGATGAGCCGGGTGATCCCCGCTCCGCGACCCCCCGAGCGGGTGATCGGCATCGACGTCGGGCTCACCACTCTCTACACCGGCGCCACGTCTGACGGCACGCAGGTCCTCTCCGTGGCGAACCCGAGGCACTACCAATCG
>LMAD01000018.1 GCA_001443545.1 Acidimicrobiaceae bacterium RAAP-2 | reverse complement strand
CCGCTCGGAAACGGGGCAAACAGTGACTCTTCGCAGAGCACGAACTACCGCTAAATAAATACCGAGATATCAGTCGGTCGACCCGCGGAAAGGGAGTTATATCGTCGAAAGTTCCCAATCAAACCGACAGCGGCGCCTGTCGCCGGTGTGAACCCTCCGTGACAATACGAGGTGGACGACCGTGTTTTCACGCTACTGGGTACCACGGTCGGTTCTGCATCATGGATGTGGGCCAGTTTGCACGGAGGTAGTACCGATGGCGAGTCACGCAGTGTCGCGGGATGAAGTACTCCATTGGAGCGCTCGTGAGGTGAGCGACGCGGTCATGGGGCCGACCCGGCTCGAGGTGCGCCGACGCACCCTCCAGGTCGCACTCGGGGTGGTGTGGTTCGTCGACGCCGCCCTGCAGTTCCAGCCCGTCATGTTCACGAAGAGCTTCGTTACCAACGCACTGGAGCCGACGGCATCGGGGAACCCCTGGTTGTTCTATCGGCCCATGCTCTGGGCGGACCACCTGATGATTCACGGTATCGCGTGGTGGAACGCGCTCTACGCCATCACGCAACTCCTCATCGCGCTCGGTCTGTTCTGGCGACCGACGGTCCGCTGGGCGCTGGGCACCTCGATCGTCTGGGGCGTCGCGGTCTGGTGGTTCGCCGAGGGGTTCGGCGGCGTCTTCTCGGGCGCCTCGCCACTGGCCGGCGAGCCGGGAGCGGTGCTGCTCTACGTGCTCGTGGCGATCCTGCTCTGGCCGACCGACCAGCGAGATGCCGCATCGGTCGTGGACGCGGGCGTGGGTGGTCGTCGTTTGAGCGTCACGCTCTGGGCCCTGCTCTGGGCGAACTTCGCCGTCTTCTTCGTGATCCCGGCGAATCGAACGGCGCAGGGACTCCACGATTCGGTCGCGGCCATGGCGCCGGGGGAGCCCCACTGGGTGCAGTCAATCGACCGGGCCATCGCGAGCCTGCTCGACGGCCGTGGTGTGGCGATCTCGCTCCTGTTGGCCCTGCTGTGCGTCGCGATCGCCGTCGCGATCGCCGTGCCGTCACTCGTGCGGGTCGCGCTCGTCGGGGCAATCCTGTTCGCCGCGTTCATCTGGCTGACCCAGGACTTTGGCGCCATCTTCACCTCACAGGCCACGGACGTGAACAGCGGGCCGCTGATTGCGCTCTTGGCGTGGGCGTACTGGCCGCTCAGCGCACGACTCCGCCGGAGTCGTCGGTAGTTCACCCGGGACGACGAACCACTCGAAGTAATCGACGTCAGTCGACCCGCGCCAAAACCTCGACCGCGACCCGGTGCAGTGGGACGGTGGCGTCGACCGTCGTCCCTCCACCGACAACCGATCGGACCTCGCATCGTCCGTCGAGGAGGTTCGCCCGCTCTCGCATGCTCAAGATGCCCAGGTGATTGCCCGAGACGAGCCCGTCGCGGCTCAGGTCGAAACCAACGCCGTCGTCGACGATGGTGACGTGGGCGGTGTCGTCGATGTAGTCGATAGTGACGACGAGGTTGGTCGCATTGGCGTGACGGATCACGTTGCGTACGGCCTCTTGGACGATTCGAAAAAGCCCGACCTCGGCCTCTTGTGACCCGCTGACGACGTCCCCGGTGACGACGAAGTCCGTGATCAGGCCCTCGTCGACCTCCAGGTCGACGAGGAGGCCCCGCACGGCGGCGACGAGGCCGTGCTGGTCGAGTCCGGCGGGGTGGAGTCCGCGGGTGACGTCGCGAAGGTGGCTGACGACGCTCAGCAACTCTTCACGCACGGCGACGAACTGCTCGTCGCCCTCACTCGACTCATCGGGTGAGCCCAGGACCTCGAGCCGTCGGGCCAACTGCAGCAGTCGTTGGAGGGGATCGTCGTGGATCTCACGGGCGATTCGGCGCCGCTCGTCCTCCTGGGCCTGGAGTACCTCCATCGCCCAGGCCCGGGCCTCTCGTTCGGAGCGGTATTCCTCGGTGACGTCCTCCAAGACCACCTGGCGGATTGGACCGTTGGCGCTCGGCTCGAGATTCGAAACCGAGAGGCGGAAGTTCCGCTCCTCCAGAGCGTCGGGGGCGTGAATGGTGAGTTGGGCCGTGCGGCCCTCGACGAGATCGTGGTTCGGCACCTCGAACAGGTTGCTGATCAACTGACCCGTGGCGTCACGTCGCAACCGGAGGGCGGCTGGGTTCGCCTCGAGCACGACGCCCGCCGGATCGATGAGGAAGATCGGCGAGGTGTTCACGTCGAAGAGGCGGTGGTAGTGCTGCTCCGCAACGCGTCGCTCGAGTTCGGCGAGTTCGGCGCGGGCCCGCTCGAGGTGGGCGCGTTCGATCTCGAGTCCCACGAAGAGCGCGACGACGAATACGACCACGAGTTGGACGATGTCTTGCTGGTAGTGACCTTTGCCGTCGGGGATCAGGAGATCGGGTATCCACAACAGGATTGCCCAGACGGTGGTCGCCGCGGACCCCGAGAGTCCGTAGCGCAGGGCGGCGTACCCCACGGGGATGAGCAGCAGGTCGATTGGCACGCCGTAGGGCAGGACGCTGCCCTCTAACGAGCTGCGCACGTCGACCCAGATGTGGATGACGGCCCAAAAGACGATCATCGACTGCACCGCCCAGAAGGCCCGTTCGCGCACCGGTGGGTGCAGGGCCCGCACCAGGATCAGGCGGATCGGGATGCGGGGGCTCGTGGTGCTCACTTGCTCGGTCGGGGGGAGGCGAGGTGGTGCTCGATGGCGAAGATGGTGGCCTCCGTTCGAGACCGGACACCGAGCTTGCTGAGGATCGCCGACACGTAGCTCTCAATCGTGCGTAGACCGATGCCCAATTCGAGCGCGATCTCCTTGTTCGATCGACCCCTGACCAGTGCGGCAATGACGTCGAGCTCGCGCGCCGTGAGGCGGTGGATCAACTCCTCCTCCGGTGGTTGTCGTCGTCCCGCGAGTCGATGGGAGAGTGATCCGTCGATGACGGTGCCCCCGACGGAGACGGTGCGGGCCGCGGCGACGAACTCCGCCGCACTCGCCGTCTTCAAGAGGTACCCACCGGCGCCCGCGACCAGCGCTTCGGAGAAGTAGACGTAGTCGTCGTGGGCGGAGAGCATCAAGCAGCGGATGGGGAGGTTCTCGGCGACCACGCCGCGCACGACTTCCACGCCGCTACCGTCTGGCAGTTCGATGTCGATCACCATGAGTCGGGGCCGCAACCGCCGCGCTGAGACGAGGGCGTCCTGAACGGATCCCACCTCGTCGACGACGACGATCTCGGGGTCGCGCTCGAGCATCTTGCGCGTGCCCTCGCGCACGACCTCGTGATCATCGACCACGATGACGGTAATCGACGTCGACTCAACCACTTCGGTGTTGGCCACCACTCCACCTTACGGGAGTAGTGGCCCACTCTTCACCGTGAATCCACGGGCGAAAGACCTGAAATAGCACGTGTCGGCGGCCACCGTACCGGCCCGACGCGCCGGCGCGGGACGAGTCGTGGCCACCCCGTCGACCCAATTGCGCTCTCGGTGAGGGACGACGCCATCGGCACCGACGTCGGCCGGTACGCGAGTGGCTAGGTCGTGCAACGGCGTCCCGTGATTACACGGGACGACAGACCCGAGGGATTTCTCTAGCAATGGGGCTCGCCCGGCCCAAGGATGGTCAAGGTCGCGTTCACCATCGTGAAGTTGGCCGGGAGGAGCGAATGATGAGTACCGAAGCAACCGTCGCGAACCAGGCATCTGGCTCCAGCGAGTCACACCGTCTGCGCGGTCTCGTGACGCTAGTCGCGGGCATCGCACTCGTGGCCGTGGTGGTCTTCGCGATCACCGCGGGCGCCGGAGCGATTTGGCACAAGGTGACCGGTACCGCGTCGGCGCCGGCGGCCAGCGCTGCCCCCGCCACCGCCACCGCCCCCGCGGCGAGCGCCGTGCAGGTGAAGCTCGAGATCAACCCGCCGCCCCTCGGCGGTGTGAAGGGGCCCGACGGCCTGGTCCACGACGCCTTCGTTCCTGGCACGTTCACGATGACGGTCGGCACCACCTACGACGTGACGATCTACAACTACGACGTCCAGTCCCACTCTTGGATGGCACCGGACTTGAACGTCAGTGCGGTCGCCCCGGCCGGTAGCCCCTCGTCACCCTCGATCACTCACTTCACGATCAAGCCCACGAAGGCGGGCACGATCCAGTGGTTCTGCGCCCTGCCCTGTGACAAGTGGGCGATGGCGCACAACGGCTACATGCGCGGGTACGTCACGGTCAAGGCCTGAGCACCGGTCGCTTCGAAATCACCGAGAAGATACACCAACCCAGAGGAGAAATGAGATGAAACACGCAGTGACCAAGATTGCGGCCCTGGCACTCGCCGTCGCCCCCGTGGCGGCTACGACGGTTACCGGTGGCGGTGTCGCCGGAGCGGCTGCGCCGAACCACGTCGTTGAACACATGCGTCTGATCACCGGCAAGATGGACGGCAAGCCCGGCTGGCCGAAGATTACGAACTCGTCGTGGACGGTGCACAAGGGCCAGACCGTCACTGTGCAAATCGTCAGCTTCGATGACGGTACCGCGCCGTTAATGGGTCAGTACATGAAGTACGACAAGGTCATGGGCACGGTCAACGGCAAGGAAGTTGCCGGCGGCAAGATGGTCAACAACGTGTCCGACATCAACATCGCCCACACCTTCACGGTTACCGGACTCGGCTTCAACATGCCGATCCCCGTGGCGCCCACGGGTGGACACATTGTCGTGACGGCTTCGTTCAAGGCCAACAAGCTCGGCACGTTCACCTGGAACTGCTACGCCCCGTGCGGCAGCGGCACCAACGGCATGACTGGTGCGATGTCGACCATGAGCTGGATGACGGGCAAGGTCCACGTCGTCAAGTAGGGACCGGTGCGAACGAAGCGTTCGAGCGGGAATGCAGTACTCAACCAAGAGGAGAGATGAGATGAAGCACCCAATGACTAAGGCTGCGGCCCTGGTACTCGCTGTTGCCCCCGTTGTCGCGGCGGGCGTCGTGAGTGGCAGCGCCGTGAGCGCCGCCACCCCGAGTCACGTGACCGAGGTCATGAAGATTCTGACGACGGGCAAGCTCGCGGGCAGCGGCGAACAGCCGCGGATCACGAACTCGTCCTGGACTGTGCACAAGGGCCAGACCGTGACCGTGAAGATCATCAGTTTCGATGACGGCTCGGCCCCGCTCATGGGTCAGTACATGAAGTACGACAAGGTCATGGGCACGGTTAACGGCAAGGAAGTCGCCGGCGGCAAGACGATTAACAACGTGTCGGACATCAACATCTCGCACACCTTCACGGTTGCCAAGCTCGGCTTCAACATGCCGATCCCGGTCGCGCCGACCGGCAAGAGCATCGTCGTGACGGCGTCGTTCAAGGCCACCAAGACTGGCACGTTCACCTGGAACTGCTACGCCCCGTGCGGTACCGGTACCACCGGCATGGCCGGCGCGATGAAGACCATGGGCTGGATGACTGGCCAGATCAAGGTTCGATGATGAACGATCGCCACACCACTGGCGTAAGCGGACCCGGGCGCGAGAGCGCCCGGGGTCCGCTCGCGCGGCTCGGCGAGATCGACCCCCTTGAGCGGCTCGGTCGACTGAGCTGGCGACGTCCCGCTCGCGCGGCTCGGAGCGGCGGTATCGTCCTCGGGTCGCTCGCCGGGATCCTCGTCGGGCTCGGCGTCACGGTCGCACTCGTCGGCGGCATCGCCGCGGGCGTCACGCGTCTGACCAAGTCGGCGCCGCCGGCCGCGATCACGCCGCACGGTCAGGTGACCGAGACGATGAAGATCGTCACGGGGTCGCTCACCGGTGTGGGCGATCAACCCCAGTACACGAACCCGACGTGGACGGTGCACGTGGGAGAACGAGTGACCGTCAAGATCATCAGTTACGACGACGGCACGGCGCCCCTGATGGGATCACAGATGATGTACGACCAGGTGCTCGGATCGACCACCGGTAAGGAACTGGTCGCCGGTCGGACCATCTCGTCGGTCTCGGACACCAACGTCGCGCACACCTTCACGGTGGTGGGGCTGCGGTTCAACATGCCGATTCCGGCAGCCCCCACCGGCAAGTCAGTGACGGTCGTCGCGACGTTCGTCCCCACCAAGACGGGGACGTTCACCTGGCAGTGCTACGCCCCGTGCGGTGCAGGCACCAATGGCATGGGCGGCGCGATGTCGACGATGAAGTGGATGGAAGGCACGATCAAGGTGACAGCATGACCAAGCAACGAGAAAATGACGCCTCGGTGGTACTCGAGGACGCCCAACGCGACGAGTTGACCTCGGCCGCGGTGACAATCGGTCGCCGCGGGCTCCTACGGGCCGCCGCCCTTGGCAGCCTCGGGGTCGGGGTACTCGGTGCGTTGACCGAGACCTTGGCCGCGGCCGCCGAGCCGGCGACCACGACGCCGACCGGCCCGGTCAAGCAGTGGTGCATGATCATCGACCTACGGCTGTGCAACGGCTGCAAGCTGTGCACGACCGCCTGCCAGACGGCGCACTACCTGCACGAGGACCAGACGTGGATGAACGTCTACACGATGCAGAACGCCGCCGGTGAGAACTACTTCATGCCACGGCCGTGCCAGATGTGCGAAGACCCCGCGTGCGTGCCGGTCTGCCCGGTCGGCGCCAACTACCGCACCGCCGAGGGCCTCACCCTCGTCGATCAGAACAAGTGCATCGGCACCCGCATCTGCATGAACGCCTGCCCCTATGACGCGCGCTACTTCAACTGGTCCGACCCGGTACCCGCCCCCCGCCAGCCCTTCAAGCAGGAGCCCGAGTGGCCCGTGCCCCAAGTCAAGGGGACCGTCGGAAAGTGCATCGAGTGTGCGGCGATGTTGCCGACTGGTCAGCTCCCCGAGTGCGTGACCAACTGCCCGATGGGCGTGATCTACTTCGGGGACCTCACGTCCGACGCCGCCGTGAACGGGATGGGCGCCACGGTGAAGATTTCGACCTACCTCGCCGAGAACGACGCCGTGGTCTTCAAGGAGGAGTACGGCACGCACCCGCGCGTCTACTACATCCCCGGACACGGCCAGGACCTGAACAACAACTCGAGCGCGTCGTGACGCGCGTAACTGGAGGGGACCGATGACCGACGTCATTATTCCAAACAGGGGGCGCGACGTCGCGGCCCCGCAGAATACCGACCTGCGAGCGGCCGCTCTACGGCCGGTGCTCGAGACGCCGCGCTGGTGGTGGCCCTCGATCTTCGTGCTCGGCGCGATCGTCGTGCTCGGCATCGCGGCGTGGATCTACCAGGTCGCCAACGGCCTCGGCACCGCCGGTTACGGCAACGGGGCGTTCTGGGCGATCTACGAGGCCAACCTGGTCACCTTCATCGGCGTGAGCTACGGTGGCGCCGTCGTGTCGGCCATTCTGCGCTTGACGCACGCGAGCTGGCGAGCGCCGCTGACCCGTATCGCCGAGGCGACAGCCCTGGTGAGCCTGCCGATCGGGATGGTCTTCATCATTCCTCACCTGGGGAGTCCCAGCAAGATCTGGGAGCTCGTCTGGCCGACCTACTGGAATCTCTCGTCGCCGATCCTTTGGGACTTCTTCGCCGTCAGTACGTACCTGTTGGCGACGATCGTGTTCTTCTACCTACCCCTGATCCCCGACGCGGCAATCGCGCTCGAGCGGTTTGACGGTGAGACTCCCAGCACTCGAGTCACAGTGCGTAAGTCGCTCTATCGGGTGCTCGCGGGTCGCTACGGTGGCACGCCCTACGAACGGCGTCGACTCAATGGCGCGATCGGCTTGATCGCCATCATGATCATCCCGATGGCCGTCTCGGTCCACTCCGTGCTCTCCTTCGCCTTCGCCTCATCGTCGCGCGCCGGCTACATGGAGACGATCCTGCCGGTGTACTTCGTCGTCGCGGCGCTGTACTCGGGGGTGGCGCTCGTCGTGTTGACGGTCGCCGCGTCGCGCAAGCTCTTCCACCTCGAGGCGTTCATCAGTCCCCGGCACTTCGTGCGGCTCGGCTTCTTGATGATCGCTTTCGGCGCGGCGTACCTCTACCTGACCTTCACCGAATACCTGATCGACGGCTACTCGGGTACCGCCGGTGCGTCGGCGTGGGTCTACCAGATCGTCGCCGGTCGGTACGCCATCCCGTTCTGGCTCTATTTCGTCGCGGGGGGAGTTGCTCCCCTGTTCATCATGATGTTTCGACGGCTTCGCACGACCAGTGGTGTCGTCGTCGCTTCGGTGCTCGTGGTGGCCGCGCTCTGGATCAAGCGGCTCGTCATCGTCATCCCCCCTGCGACCGAGCCGCTTGTGAACTCACCACTAGCCAAGGGCGGCGTGCTCGCGGGGAACTGGGGCACGTACCACTTCACGTGGGTCCCGATCTCGATCACGTTGGCCGCCACGGCGGCGATCCCCCTGCTCTTGCTCGTGGTATTCCGTTTCGTACCGATTCTGTCGATGTCGGAGATGGAAGAGCTCGCGGAAGAGAACGAAGGTCTGGGAACCCAGGAGGTGGGCGCGTAATGTCGGTACTCCAATTCTCTCGTCGCGCGAAGCGCGTCGTCGTCGGGCTGGGTGGGGCCGTGTTCTTCACGGTCGCCGCCGCCGCCCTTCCCGCCGCGGCCTCGTCGGGCGCGTCGCTCGCCCTGACCTCGGGTAGTCCCGTGTCACACCAAGGGGTTGAACTGGCGGCCCAGGTGGCCTCCTCGTCTTCGGCGCCGATGTCCGGGGTGACGGTCAACTTCTACGTGCACGTCGAGGAGTTCGCCGGTGCGCCGGTGCTGCTCATCGGCACGGGCACCACGAACGCCGCCGGCGTCGCGTCGATCACCTATCAGCCGACGTGGGCCGGTACGCAGAACTTCGTCGCCTCGGCGCTCGACAGTTCGGGATCGGTGCTGGCGACGACGTCGCTGTCGGTCCAGGCCGCGCGCACCGACCCGTTCGCGGGAGCCGTGGAGAGCCTGCGCCCCGATGGCCTGATCGGCCGATGGGTCGTGCTCGTGCTGTTGGCGTTGGTCATCGGCGTGTGGATCACCTTGCTCGCCCTCGTCGTGCGCGTTCAGCAGGGGCCGGCCAAGACCGCCTAGTAGTGGACCAGGGACGCGACCTTCCGCGTCGATGGTCCGTCGAACGAGACCAGCGTCACGCCCGATTCCTTCGCGGTGTGGCGCTGGTCTCGATTTGAAGGCCGACGAGGTGGGTTAGATTCCAAACGTGTCCGACCACGCTCTCGAAGCGGTTCGCCTCTCCAAGCAGTTCGGATCGACCAAGGCCGTCGATGAGTTGAGTCTGGTCGTCGACGCCGGGGAGATCGTGGGATTCCTCGGACCGAACGGTGCGGGCAAGACCACCACCCTGCGACTGTTCCTCGGGCTGCTGCGTCCGACGTCGGGGACCGCCACCGTGCTCGGTCACCGGGCGGGCACGAGTGAGGCGCGCCGTCGGGTGGCGTTCGTGCCCGGCGAGGTCGCGCTGTGGCCCCAACTGACGGGCCGCGAGGTCATCGTGCTGATGGGTTCCCTCCACGGCGTCGTCGACGAGGCGTACCGCGACGAGCTCATCGCCCGGTTCGACCTCGACCCCGACAAGCGCATCCGCGCGTACTCGAAGGGCAATCGCCAGAAGGTGGCCTTGGTCAGCGCTTTCGCGACCCGAGCCCCAGTGCTCCTGCTCGACGAGCCCACCGCCGGACTCGATCCGTTGATGGAACGGGTCTTTCGCGACTGCGTACGCGAGGCGCAGGGCCGGGGCCAGGCGGTACTGCTCAGCTCACACGTCCTCTCCGAGGTCCAACACCTCTGCGAGCGCGTCGCCATGATTCGCGATGGACGCCTCGTCGCCGTCTCCCAGATCAGCGACCTGCGCGAGGTGGCCGGCGTGGAGATCGACGTCGCGGGGGAGTTCGACGACCTCGGATCCATTCCGGGGGTGAGCGTCGTCTCGACCCACGACGACGAGGTCCGACTGCGCGTGGTCGGGCCACTGGAGCCACTCCTTCGCGCACTCGGTCGGGGACGCGTTACGTCGTTGCGAACCCACGATGCGAGCCTCGAGGAGATCTTCCTCTCGTACTACGACGATTCGCGGGGCTAGGGGCGTGGGTCCACGGTCGCCGGCCGGCGTGACCTGGCGCCAGGTGCGGCTCGGGACCGCGGTGATGACGGTGTTGCTCGTCGTAATCGTGACGGTGGCGGTCGCCACGTACAACCTCAGTGGCGGCGTGCTCGCCATGGCGGGCGTCTCGACGCTGTTGCGCAACCCCGCCTTTCGAGCCCTCTACGGCAACCTCACGTCTCTGGATACCGCCGGCGCCTACGTGCTCTGGAAGGTCGGCATCGTCGTGACGTTGGCGGTGTCGATCTGGGCCGCGCTCGGCGCCACGCGGATCTCGCGTGGCGCCGAGGACACCGGTACGTGGGACCTGCTCGTCACCGAGCCGGTGGGACGCGCCAGGGTCTTTCGCCAGACCGTGGGAGTACTGGCCATCAGCGGCCTCGTGGTCGGCGCCGCGGTGACGGTCGCGCTCGTCGCCAACGGCCAGCGCCTGCTCGACAGCACCCTTTACGGTGTCGGCCTCGTCGGGCTCGCGTGGTGCGCGCAGGCCGTCGGCCTCGTCACGTCCCAACTTCTCGCGCCGCGCCGATCGGCCTCCCAGATGGCGCTCGGCGTCGTGGGCGTCGCGTACCTCGCGCGAATGGTGGCCGACGCCTCGACCAGCGGGTCGTGGATTCGCTCGCTGACGCCCTTCGGTTGGCTCGAGGACGTCGGGGCCTGTCAACACCACCGCGCGATCTGGCTCGTGCCGTTGCTCGTCGCCCCCGCGATCGCGATTGTGATCATCGGAACGTTGGCCAACGGTCGCGACGTCGGTTCGGCCTGGTGGCGACGGCGTGATCGCGGGCCGCTGCGGGCGGTGCTGCTTCGCTCGTCGTGGCGATTCGCGTGGCGCGAACTCGCGAGCACGCTGCTGGTCTGGCTCGCGGTCACCGCGGTGATCGGCTTGGTCATCGGGTACCTCACCAACGCGCTCGTCGTCTTCAGTCGAAGCGACCGGTCCTTCACCCGACTCTTGGACCGCTGGCACCTCGGCCAACTCGTGTCGGTGCGCGGTTACGTCGGTGAGATCGGCACGTTCCTCGCCCTCGGGCTGAGCTTCTTCGTGGTCGCGGTGGTGGCGACGGTGGGCGCGGACGCCACGACCGGCCGGTTGGAGATCCCCTTCGGGAACGGCGCGGGGCGACGGAGCTGGCTGGCGGCCGTCGGCGTCGTGGCGGTCGGTGGCGCCGTGCTCATCGCCGTGATCACCGCGGTGGGGATCTGGGTCGGCGTCGGTGCCAGCGGATCGTCACTGTCGTTCGCGATGGCGCTCAGCGCCACGTTCAACGCTCTGACCGTGGTGCCGATCGTGCTCGGCGCGACCGCGCTCGTCGTGGTCCTGGCGCCTCGAGTCGTCCAGGTCTCCTTAGCCGGCCTCCTCGGGCTCAGCTACCTCGACGCCGTCCTCGGCCCGCCGCTGCGCTGGCCCGCGGCCTTCGTGGACCTCTCGATCTACCACTACCTACGGCTGGTGCCGGCCGCGCCACCGGACTGGTGGTCGGTAGCGGGCTTCGTGGTGCTCGGTGGAGCGGCGCTGGGCATCGCGATCGGGTGGTTCGGCCGGACTGACCTCGTCGGCTAGCGACTATTTGGGCTGCATGCGGATGCCGGCGTCGATGCGGATCGACTCGGCGTTCATGTAGCTGTTGGCCAGGAGCTCGACGGCGAGCGACGCGTACTCACTGGCGTAACCGAGCCGCTTGGGAAAGAGCACTCCGGCGCCGAGACGGGCCTTGAACTCGTCGGACTGGGGACCGGTGCCGTAGATGGGGGTGTCGATCAGACCCGGCAGGATGCAGTTCGCGCGTACGCCGACGGCGGCGAGGTCGCGCGCCAGCGGGAGGGTCAGGCCGACGATGCCACCCTTGGAGGACGAGTAGGCCACTTGACCGATCTGACCGTCCTCGGCGGCGACCGACGCGGTGTTGACGATCGCGCCACGCAACCCGTCGACGTCGGGCGCGTTGTGACTCATCTTGGTCGCCCCGAGGCGGCAGACGTTGAAGGTGCCGATGAGGTTGATCTCGATCACCTTGCGGTAGAGGTCGAGGTCGTGCGCCGAGGCGTACTCGCCGTCCTTGCCGATCGTGCGCGTCGCCCATCCGATGCCGGCGCAGTTGACCACCGACCACAGGGGCGCCATGGCGGCCGCGGCCTCGATGGCGGCGATGACCTGGTCGGTGTCGGTCACGTCACAGTGCGCGTAAGCGCCACCGATCTCGCCGGCGACTTCGCCGCCGCGCACGTCGTTCAAATCCGCGACGACCACCTTGACGCCGCGCGCGGCGAGCGCCCGGGCCGTCGCCTCGCCGAGCCCGGATGCGCCACCGGTGACGATGGCCGATGTGTTGTTCAGTTCCATGACAGTCTCCTCGAGTAGCCGGATTTCGCCGGTGTCCGGTATCGAGTCAAGCAGAGATTGTCGGGAGTCAGGGGCGGGCGCCTAGCGTGGACCCGTGGTTTCGCTCTACGACTTCGACCGTGACGGGCTGGCGGACCTGCTCGAGGGGGAACCCCGGTTCCGGGTTGACCAGTTGTGGCGGGGTCTGTGGGTCGAGGGCCGGTCGCTCGCCGACGTCACGACGGTGCCCGCCGCGCTCCGGGCGAGCCTCGCGCAGCGGTTCCCGTCGACTCTGGTGCCCCAGGCCGACGTTTCCAGCGACCACGGCTCGACGCGTAAGTGGGTGTTCGCATTGGCCGACGGCGCGACGGTGGAGACGGTCCTCATGGTCTACGACGACCGGGTGACCGTGTGCGTGTCGAGCCAAGCGGGCTGCGCGATGGGGTGCACCTTCTGCGCCACCGGCCAGGCCGGCTTCACCCGTCAACTCAGCGTCGGCGAGGTCGTCGAACAGGTCCTCTACGCGACTCGGGCCGCGTCGCCGCGTCGCCTCTCCAACGTCGTCTTCATGGGGATGGGCGAGCCCCTCGCCAACTATCGGGTGACGGTGGACGTCGTCCGGCGACTGCACGACGCGCGCGGGCTCAGCGCGCGTCACCTGACGGTCTCGACGGTCGGGGTGGTGCCCGGGATCGAACGGCTCGCCCGCGAAGGGTTGCCGCTGACCCTCGCGGTGAGTCTGCACGCGGCGAACGATGAGACTCGAGATTCGCTCGTGCCGCTCAATCGGCGATACCCCCTGGCGCGGCTCTACGACGCCTGCGAACTCTGGGTGACCGCGACGGGCCGACGGCTCAGCTTCGAGTGGGCGTTGATTGACGGGGTGAACGACACCGACCGAGCCCGCGACGAGCTCGTCGACTTCGCGTCGGGACTACACGCGCACGTCAACCTCATCCCGTTGAACCCCACGCCCGGCTACCTGGTTCGCGGGTCCTCACCGGAGCGGGTCCGTGCGTTCCGCGACGGGTTGGTCGCGCGCGGGGTGAACGCGACGGTGCGCAACACCCGGGGTCGCTCGATCGACGCGGCCTGCGGCCAATTGGCGGCGGTCACCAACGCGAAACGCTCGTTGACCGTGCGCGCCTCACGTCCAGTCGTGCCAGAAGGACCGCCGCCAGCGCACGAGTAACCAGGCCCCGGCGATGCAGGCGAAGCCCCCCGAGACGACGGAGAACTCCGTGGAGACCAGGCTCGCCACCGCGCCCGATTCGAGGTCGCCCAGACGCGGGCCGCCGGTGACGACCGCGAGCTGGATGGCCGAGACACGACTGCGGTACTCGTCGGTGATGGCGCCCTGGAGGATGGTGTTGCGAAGCACCGTCGAGATGACGTCGGTGGCCCCGGCGATTCCCAGGCAGGCCAGTCCGACCCAGGCCACGTGGACGAGGCCGAAGACCGCCATGGCGCCACCCCACGCCATGACGACGAGCACGACCAGTCGACCCCGGCGATGGACTCGGGCGATCCAGCCGGTCACCAGGGCCATCGCCAACGCCCCGGCGCCCGGAGCGGCGTAGAGCAGGCCGAGCACCCGCGGCCCGCCGTGGTAGATCGTGAGCGCCACCGCCGGGAAGAGGGCCCGTGGCAGGCCGAACACCATGGCGTTGAGGTCGACGAGGTAGACCGCCTGGGCCGTCGGGTTACTACGGACGTACCGGAAGCCGTCGCGGATCGCGCGCAGCACGGCCACCCCGTCGTGCTGGCCGCTCGGCGGGATCGGCGCCATGAACGAGGTGGCGAGCGCGAGGACCGCGAAGGTCGTCGCGTCGATCCAGTAGCACGACGCGAGCCCCACGGCGGCGAGCAGCACCCCGGCGATGGCGGCGCCGACGATTCCCGCGGTGTTCACGATGACCTGATTGATGGAGTAAGCCGAGACGAGCTCGTCGGTCTCGACGAGGAGCGGAATGGTCGCGGTGCGAATCGGCCCAGCGAAGCCACCGGCGCCGGCCGCCAGCGCCGCGAGTACGAGCAACGACGCGAAGTGGCTGCGCGACGTGCTCGCGTTGAGCGCGAGCACGACGCTCAACACACCGAGCACCACCGAGCTGAGCACGAAGAGTGTGCGGCGGTCGTATCGATCACCGAAGGCCCCGCCCCAGAGCGACCCGGCGATCAGCGGGGGGAGTTGGAGCAGGCTCGCGATCCCCACCCAGAGGCTCGAATGGGTCTCGCGGTAGACCTGGTACGGGACGGCGACGACGGTGAGGCTACTGCCGAACAACGAGACGAGTTGGCCCGCGACGAGCAATCGGAAGTCCCGGTGCCGTCGAAGTGGTCCGATGTCCACCAAGAGCCGAGGCATCCATTTATGGTACGGGACTATGGTTGCGAAGGGCCGGGCTGAAGGAGAGTCAATGATCGGTGACGAGCTAATTCAACTGCTCACCCCCGAGGGCGAGCGGATCCCCCACCCCGAGTACGGCAGCGACCTGGGGCGAGACGAGATTCTTGGTTTCTACCGAGACATGGTGATCGTGCGACGGCTCTGCAACGAGTCGACGTCACTCCAACGTCAGGGTCAACTGGCGTTATGGGCGCCGCTGCAGGGTCAAGAGGCCGCCCAGATCGGGGCCGGCCGGGCGTTGGCGCCCATGGACTTCACCTTCCCGAGCTACCGCGAGCACGGGGTCGCGTGGACCCGGGGGGTGCCGCCGAAGGACATGTTGCGCATCTTTCGCGCGACGACGACCGGTGGCTGGGACCCGCAACGGTATCGGCACTCGCTACCCATGGTCGTCCTCGGCGACCAGACCCTGCACGCCGTGGGCTACGCGATGGGCATCCAGCGCGACGGGGCCCAAGAGGCCGTCATGACCTTCTTCGGCGACGGCGCCTCCAGCCAGGGTGACGTGCTCGAATCCTTCGTCTGGGCGGCGTCGTTCAACGCGCCCGTGGTCTTCGTGTTGCAGAACAACCAGTGGGCGATCTCCGAGCCGACGTCGTTACAGACCAAGATCCCGCTGTACCACCGGGCCCACGGCTTCGGTTTCCCCGGGGTGCGCGTCGACGGGAACGACGTGCTGGCGATGTACGAGGTGGCCAAGCGGGCGCTCGACAACGCCCGTAGTGGCGGTGGGCCGACCCTCATCGAGGCGTACACCTACCGGATGGGGGCCCACACCACCTCGGACGACCCGACGCGATACCGGGTCGACGCCGAGGTCGAAGTGTGGCGCCACCGCGACCCGATCGAACGGGTGAAGGCGCTGCTCGCGCGCGAGTTCGGGATTCACAAGGTGACCTTCGACGAGGTGGCCGCCGAGGCCGAGGCCCTGGCGCTGCAACTGCGCGAGGACGTCCTCGCGATGGACGCGCCCGATCCGACGACCATGTTCGATCACGTCTACGCTGAACCGCACCCGCTCGTCGAAGCCGGACGGCGCGAGATGATCGACTCACAGAGTGGTGGGGGTCACTGATGACCAACAAGTCCATGACCATGGCCAAGGCCCTCAATGAGGGACTCCGGCGAGCGATGGAGAAGGACCGCCGGGTCCTGTTGATGGGTGAGGACATCGGCAAGTTGGGCGGCGTCTTTCGCATCACCGACGGCCTGCAGAAGGACTTCGGTGAGGACCGCGTCATCGACGCCCCGCTGGCCGAGTCGGCGATCGTGGGGACCTCGGTCGGACTGGCCATTCGTGGGTACCGGACCGTGGTCGAGATCCAGTTCGACGGGTTCGTCTACCCGGCGTTCGACCAGATCGTGTCCCAGGTGGCCAAACTCCACAAGCGATCCGAGGGCGTCTACACCATGGGGCTGGTCATCCGACTCCCCTTCCAGGGCGGGATCGGCGCGATCGAGCACCACTCGGAGAGCCCCGAGGCCTACTTCGCGCACACGGCCGGCCTTCGGGTGGTGGTCTGCTCGACGCCGAACGACGCGTACTGGATGATCCAACAAGCCGTCGAGCACGACGACCCGATCATCTTCTGTGAACCCAAGAGCCGCTACTGGGAGAAGGGCGAAGTCGAGCTCGATCAGCCCCCGTACGGGCTGTTCGACGCCATCGTTCGTCGGGCCGGTACCGACGTGACGGTCGTGGCCTACGGCTCGATGGTCAAGACGGCGCTACGCGCCGCCGAGGTCGCGGCCGACGAGGGCGTCTCGCTCGAAGTGATCGACGCGCGCAGTCTCTCGCCACTCGACCTCGACACGATGGCCGCCTCGGTGGAGAAGACGGGGCGACTCGTGGTCGTGCAGGAAGCGCCGCCGACCGCTTCGGTCGGCTCCGAGATCGTGGCTGCGCTCAGCGAACGTTGCTTCTACTCGCTGCGCGCCCCCGGAACCCGGGTGAGCGCCTACCACGTGCCGTACCCGCCATCGCGTATCGAGGACGCCTATCGTCCGAGCGTCGACCGCGTCCTCGACGCGATCGACCGAGTGATGGGATATGACCAGTGAGCGAAGCTACCTTTCTCCTACCCGACGTCGGTGAGGGTCTCGTCGAAGCCGAGATCGTCGCGTGGAAGGTCGCCGTCGGTGACGTCGTGACCCTGAACCAGCCACTCGTCGATATCGAGACGGCCAAGGCCACCGTCGAGCTGCCGAGCCCCTACGCGGGAACGGTGACGGCGCTGCACGGCGCCGTCGGCGACGTCATGGCCGTCGGGGCCCCGTTGGTCGTTATCGAGACCGACGTCGATGCACCGCCGGCCGCGACTTCCAGCGCGCCGGCACCCGCCGCCGACGCGCCGACGTCGGTCGGGGCCGGCCGCACCCCGGTCCTGGTGGGCTACGGCGTCGCCGAGGACGACGGCGCCGTCACCCGCCGCCGCCGGCGTCCGTCCGAAGCGCCGGTGGCCCCGGTCCCAGTCGCGAGCGATCCGAGCCGCTCGCCGCGATCGACGCCGCCGGTTCGGCTCTACGCGAAACAACACGGCGTTGATCTGGCGACTGTACGGGGTACCGGGCGCGATGGTGTGATCACCCGTGACGACGTCGAACGGGCACTCGCCGGCCCCGCGTCGGCGCCGACGAACCGACCGGCCGCGGCGAGCGAACCGTCGACGACGCGATTCGTCGGACGAGAGATCGAATCGTGGTCGACCGGTCCGCTCGAGGAGCGGATTCCGGTCCGTGGGGTCCTGCGCTCGATGGCCGACGCCATGGTTCAGAGCGCCTTCGGGGCACCGCACGCCGCGGTCTGGGTTCGAGTGGACGCGACCGGGACCGTCGAATTGCTCGAGGGGCTCCGGGACCGTCCCGCGCTGGCGGGAGTCCGCCTGTCACCGTTGACGATCGTCGCCCTCGCGGTCTGTGACGCCGCGCGTCACTTCCCGGGCCTCAATTCAAGTTTCGACGCCTCGGCCCAAGAAGTAGTGGTGCGTCGACGGGTCAATCTCGGCATCGCCGCCAATACCGCTCGCGGGTTGATCGTGCCCAACATCAAGGGTGCGGACACCCTCGACCTGCGGGGCATGGCGGTGGCCCTGAACGGTCTCGTCGACACGGCGCGAGCCGGGACCACGACGCCCGAGGCCATGTTGCACACGACGCTCGCGATCACCAACGTCGGCCCCTTCGCCGTCGACGGGGCCATGCCGATTCTGCCGCCTGGTACCGGGGCCATCATCGCGGTCGGTCAGGTCGCCCGACGACCGTGGGTCGTCGGCGACGACGTCGTGGCTCGGCACACGGTCGATCTATCGATGTCCTTCGACCATCGTCAGATTGACGGGGCGCTGGCCTCGGCCGCCATCGCGCACGTCGGCCGGTTTCTCACGGACCCGGCCGCCTCGATCATCGGCGGCTGAGTCAACCCAGCGCGCGAACGGCCGCGAGGGCGCGGTCGGCGTGGACCGCCATGTTCATCTCACTCGCGATGATTTCGATGACTCGTCGGTCAGCGCCGATGACGAAGGTGGTGCGTTTCACGCGTAGCGCGTCGAGCGACCGCTTGACGCCGTACGCCTTGGCGACCGAGCCACCGACGTCGGCGAGCAGTGGGTAGTCGAGGTCGTTCGCGGCGCCGAAGGCAGCTTGCTTGGCGACATCGTCCATCGAGATGCCGATTCGTTGCGCGTTCGCCGCGGCGAAGTCCGCGCCGAGATCTCGGAAGTGACAGCTTTCCTTCGTGCAGCCCTTGGTCATGGCCGCCGGGTAGAAGAAGAGCACGACCGGCCCGTGGGTGACGAGTTCGTCGAGGGACTGGGTCACGCCGTGCTGGTCGACGAGGGTGAAGTCGGGTGCGAGGTCTCCGGGTTGCATGGTTTGAACCTACCGGTGAATCACGCGTCGAGGCGGAAGCCCACGCCGCGAATCGTGATCAGGTGGCGGGGGTGGGGCGGATCGTCCTCGATCTTTTGACGGAGGCGCTTCACGTGGGTGTCGAGGGTCCGGGTGTCGGCGAGGTCGAGCCCCCACCAGAGCGTGTCGAGACACTGCTCGCGCGTCACGACCTGACCGCGGTGACCGGCGAGGAGCGCGAGCAGGTCGAACTCCTTGCGGCTCAATTCGACCAGCGCCAATCGCTTGAGGACCGAACGTCGCACGAGGTCGACGTGGATGTTGCCGACCGTGATGAGCGCGTCCGACGGTGGGGTCAGACCCTGGGGCCGACGAAGGACGGCGCGCATTCGAGCGACGAGTTCGCGCAAGCGGTAGGGCTTCGTGACGTAGTCGGCCGCCCCGATCTCGAGCCCGAGGACGACGTCGACCTCGCTGGTGCGCGCCGAGACCATGATCACGGGCGTGCGAATGGTGTCGTGGATCTCGCGGCAGTAGTCGAGGCCCGAGCCATCGGGGAGCATGACGTCGAGCAGGACGATGCTCGGTTTGGAACGGGCCATGACGTCACGGGCCCGGGCAATCGTTGTAGCGCCGACCACCGCGAACCCCTCGACGGTGAGACCGACGTTGAGGGCGTCGTGGTAGCTCGGTTCATCTTCGACGACGAGGACCACGGGGCGTGGGTCGGGACTCGTCACCACGACCGCTTCGAGGTGCGGCCACCCCGCCAAGGGTTCGAGGGAGAGCGATCGTCGCGGGTGGCCACGGGACCACGGTAGGGACGGCGGGTTATCGGAAGGTGAAGGTCACGAGACCGCGACGTGGCCCCGAGATGAACCTTGGTCAGTTGGTTTCGACGGTGAACCCCCGGTAGGCGGTGCTGGTGGCGAGGTAGCTTCCCGTCGCGGTGCACCGGTTGTCCTGGTGGCAGATGAGTGCGTACACCCCGCCGGCGACGCCGACGCTCGACGCGCCGCCCGGGAGCACGATCCGCGAACCGGGCTCCCACGCGCCGTTCACCTGGCTGACCACGAGCGCCTGGTATCGCCCGGCGCCGTCGAGGTAGGCGGCGCCGGCGCGGCAGTTGCCAGCACTGACGCAGGACATCGCCACGACGCCCCCGTTCTTGCCCGCCTCGGTGCCCGATGGCAGGGCGAGTTCCGTGGCCGTGCGCCAGACGCCGTTCACCTCATCGGCGATGAATCCCTGGTAGAGACCACCGCGGCTGCGGTACTGGCCACCGGCGCTGCAGGTGGTCGCCGTCGCGCACGCGACGTCTTGGAAACCGTAGAAGAAGGCTTTGGGATTCGCCGCGGCGTTCGCGGGCATCGAGACCGGTCGCCCAGTCGACCACGATCCCCCCGCGTTGGTGGTCGCGAAGACCTGCGTCGCGCCGCCGTGGTCGTAGTAGGTACCGACGGCCGTGCACGGACCGGTCGGGGCGCAGGCCAGCGCGCTCAATGTCACGTGCGCGTAGAGGCTCGCGTTCGCCGGCGGCGCGACGGTCTGGCCCTGACCCCAGAGACCGCCCCGTTCGGTGAAGACGACGGCGCGCTGGACGTTCTGACTGTCCACGAAGGCCCCGATCGCGCTGCAGCTGCCCGGCGAAGCGCACGCCACTTGGGCGAGGGTCGGGAATGGGTTCACGTTGGCGCTGGAGGGCGTCGCGAGCACCTGGGCCGGACCCCACGTTCCGTGGGTCTCGCCGATCGCGAATCCGGCGAGAATCGGCGTCGCCGCGTTGGTGAAGTAGGTCCCGATCGCGCTGCAGCTGCCGGTCGAGGGACACGAGATGGCGCGCAACTGCGCGTTCTGGCCCTTCACGAGGGCGTTACTCGGCAACCCGACGCGGATCGCGGGCCGCCAGTGGCCGGCCACCTCGTCGTCGACGAAGGACTGCGTGTCCCCGCTCGCCAACTGGTACGTGCCGACGACGGTACAGTTCCCCACCGACCCGCAGGCAACGCTGTTGGGCGTTGTGGCCGCGACGGTCGCGGCGTCGCGGGGTGGCGTGATCGTCAGCGGGGCCGTCCAACTTCCGTGGACCTCGGTGAGTACGAGGCCCTGTGGCACGTTGGCGTGGTCGTTGTAGACCCCGGCCGCGACACAATCACCGGTCGAGGGACAGGCGAGGGTCGGCAAATAGCCCTGGTAGAGGCCCCTTGCTCCCGAGGGCAACGCGGCGGCGCTCGCACGCTGCCACGTCGGTGCGGCCACCGCGCCAACCGGAGCGGACCAGGCGAACGGAGTGACGATCACGAGCGCGACGAGGGCGCGCCGAGGGAGGTTCGACAGCGTTGACTTCACGGCTTGCAGTGTAGGTGGCGCCCACCCGATGGAGACGGCGCGGTCACGGTTGGTCGGTCCGCTGCGCGAGGTAGGCCTCGAGCCGTCGGTCGGGAATCAGCCAGAGCACGGCCATGGCGCCGAATAGCAGGACCGATCCCCAGCGCCACCACAGGGCCAGGGGGATCGAAGCGGTGTAGGACGCGACGGAGACTCGAGCTTTCCAGTCGCTGCCCAACGCATGACGCAGTCCGGTGTCGGGACGCTGCGCCGCCACGATGACCGATTGGAGCAGGAAGTAGGCCAGCGCGGCCAAGACGAGGACGACCCCGTACGTCGCCACGGTGTCGGGCGCGAACTTGTTCTCGGACATCCACGCCGTGGTGAAGGGGAAGAGCGAGAGCCAGAACAAGAGGTTGAGGTTCGACCACATCAACGTTCCCGTCACCCGGTCGACTGTCTTGAGCAGGTGATGGTGGTTGTTCCAGTAGATCCCCACGTAGAGGAAGCTCAGGGCGTAGGCCAAGAGCGAGGGCGTGGTCTCGCGCAGGGCGCCGAAGGTCGCGCCGTGTGGTCGGTGTAGCGACAGCACCATGATGGTGATCACGATGGCCAAGACGCCGTCGCTAAACGCTTCGACCCGATTCGCGCTCACCGCCTCGACCCTCCGACGGGGCGACGGCCGTGGTCGATGGGCGACGCGCTGGGGGAGCGGCCCGTTCGCTCGGTTGGCGCGTCGCGCCCGGGGAGATCTCGCATGAAGCGTTGTTCGGTGCTTCGTTCGCTGTCCGAGGTCATCGTCCTCCCGGTGGATTCGTTCACCGTAGCAACGGGGCCACGGGCCGTGTCAGTCGGGCGGCGAGTAGATTCGTTCGGTGACTTCGGGCTCGCCAGTGCAGAGGGACGGCGGCGCGCGCGCCGCTCGCTCGAGTCGCGGTCGGGCACGCCATCGCCGCCGGGAACGTCACCGGGGCCGCACCATCGCCATCGTGATCCTCGCCGTCGTCGTCGTGGCGGTCGGCGCGGTCGCGGGCGACTACTTCTACTTGAACTCGCTCGTGCACCGCGTCACGGTCAAGAACGAATCGGTCCGCTACAACAACACCGAGAACATCTTGCTGGTTGGCTCGACCTCGCGTTGCGTCCTCGCTGTCCAGAACAAGGCCTACGGACTTTGCTCGCAGGGCGTGACCGGCGTGAACAGCGACGTCGTCATGATCGTGCACCTGGACTTCACCGCCAAGCGCGTCACGCTACTTTCGATACCGCGCGACGTGTTCGTGCCCAACGCGCGCACCACCGGGGCCAACAAGATCGACGCGGCGCTCTACCAGGGCCCCTCCCAGCTGGTCTCGGCCATCCAGAACGACTTCGGCGTCCCGATCAACCACTACATCGAACTCAACTTCGACACGTTCGCCAGCGTCGTCAACGTGCTCGGCGGGATCAACATGTACTTCCCGATGGAGGTCTTCGACGCCTACTCGGGCCTGAACATCACCCGCACGGGCTGTCAACACTTGAACGGCTATCAGGCACTGCAGGTGGTGCGGGCCCGCCACCTGCAGATCCGCTTCGCGGGGTACGGGCCGAATCATCTGACCTGGCCGCAAGAGGGGCTGAGCGACCTCGCGCGGATTCGACGCGACCACGAGTTCTTGCGGGTGGTCGCCGCGGCGTTGAAGGCCAAGGGGCTCGGCAATCCAGTGACCGATCAGCAGCTGGCGACCGCGATCGCTCCGAACCTCGAGGTCGACTCCTCGTTCACGTTGAGTGACATGTTGAGTCTGGCGAGCAACTTCGCCGGGGTGTCGATCGAGAGCGTGCCGCAGGCCACCATGCCGGTCGTCCTCGTCGAGACCGGGAGCTATCTCTACCAGGGCTACTACTACGGCGACGTCGAGTTCCCGATCGGGCCAGACGTCACCTCGGTGATCAGCCGATTCCTCCAGCTGACGCCGTTGGCGAACACGATGAACGGCGCGCCGCTACCCGCGCCGCGCCGCGTGAGCGTCTCGGTCTACGGGGGAACCGGCGTAGCCGCCCAGGCGCCAGCGACGGTGGTGGCGTTGCGTCACTTCGGGTTCGCGGCGACGCTCGGCGGCAGCCTGCCGCTCGTGGGGACCAAGGCCGAGACGGTCGTCTATCACGCGAACAGCACGTCCGCCTCGATCGGCATGGCCGAAGCGGTGATGGCGCACTTGAGCGGCCCCGTCGTCATGGCGCTGGGTCCCACCCGAGGCGGGGCCGACGTGACGGTCGTGACCGGTTCCGACCTCGCCGTCGGCGCCGCCCCGTCGCCCGTGACCGCGACGACGCACCCCGCTACGACGACCACGACGTCCACGACCTCGACGCCACCGTCCACCTCGGCGCCGACCACGACCCCAACGGTCCTCGACCCGACCCTCGTGAAGCACGACACGCAGTTCTCCGCGCCCACGCCGGTTGCCCAGGCGCTCCAGCCGTGGGACCCTCGCTCGTGCGGACCCAATGGCACGCCCGGGGCGTAGTCGGCCCCTTCGAACTCGTCGAGCCTTCGGGGCGGGTGCGCTCGCCCTCGCCGGGTTGGCGTTGGCGATACCGTCCGGCGCGGCCGGGTGGACGAGTCCACCGGTGGGGGCGTACTTCCAATATCAGCTACAGCCGACGTCGACGACGGATCGCGCGAGCGGTGGTATCGCGACCTCGACGTGCTCGCGTCCGGTCGGCGGCGCGACCTGCGTTCGTCCGTCGGTCTATGACATCGACCTCTACGGGCCCGACGGCGTGACGCTGAACGCTGCAGCCGTGCGGGCGATCCGCCGTCGCGGCGGGTACGCCGTCTGCTACGTCGACGCGGGTACCTGGGAGCGTTGGCGACCCGACGCCGGGTCGTTCCCTCGGGGGCTGCTCGGTCGTTCCAACGGGTGGCCCGGGGAACGGTGGCTCGACATTCGGCGCCGGTCGACGCTGCTGACGTTGATGAGCCGTCGCGTGGCGAAGTGCGCCGAGGCTGGATTCGAGGCGGTGGAGTTCGACAACGTCGACGGCTACGCGAATCAGACGGGATTTCACTTGACGGCCAGCGACCAACTGGCCTACGACCGGGCGCTCGCGGCGCTCGCCCACCGAGACGGGCTCGCCGCCGGTCTGAAGAACGACTACGCCCAGGTGGCCGCGCTGGCACCCAGTTTCGACTTCGCGATCGACGAACAGTGCCTCCGCTACGACGAGTGCGGGCTCCTCGGCCCGTTCGTCCGATCGAAGAAGGCCGTGTACGACGTCGAGTACGGTCCCGTGAGTGGTGCCCGGTGCGCCGGCGCCCGACGGCTCGGCGTGACGGTGATCAGCAAGACCCTGGCCCTTCTCGCTCAGCCCTGGCGGCCGTGTCCGACCGACGGGCGCTGAAGGGGCCAGGCTCACGGCTTCGGTACGCCGCCGCTGTCGTGGGGCCGGCCGATCCCCGACGCGAGCATGACCGAGTTTGGGATCTTGAGCACACCGTCGTCGGTGAGCACCGTCACGTAGGTGAGCCCAGCGCCCAGTACCGTCACGTCGAGCACACCGAGAACGCCCGAGCGGATTCGCACGCGCTCACCGACGACGAAGGGTCGCGCGAAGAGCAGCACGACGGCGGCGAAGACGTTGGAGAGGCTCTGTTGGGCGGCGATCCCCACGATGACGCCCGTCACCCCCGCGCCGATGAGCAGGTGCTGGAGTGAGACGCCCAGCACGCCGAAGAGCCCGAAGAGCATCGCCACGACGCCCGCACCGTTGACGACGAGTCGCACCGTCGCCCCCGCGCTCAAGGAGGACTGACGCGCGATTGAGCGTCCAGTGGCGCGCGCGAGGTGTCGCACCGCGTAGACGCCACTGACGATGAGCACGAGTGCGGCGCCGGCGACGAGGGCGTTGGCGTAGCCGTGGTGCGCCAGGTGCTTGAAGTGCCGTCCGAGGACGACCGACGCGATCGCGATCAGGCTGGCCGTCACGCCGATCAGCCACTCGCGTCCAATGGAGCGGCTCGTCATGCGTTGGGCGGGGGTTTGGTTCGTCACCACCCCCCCATGGTAGGGAAGACGGGGGCGTTCAACGGAAGCCGCCCTACTGCGCCACCCACCCGCCGTCGATGGAGAGGGGCGTTCCGGTCACGGTTCGCGCGGCCTCCGAACAGAGGTAGACGGCCATCGCGCCGATCGCCTCGGGCGTGGTGAACTGCAACATCGGCTGCTTCTCGGCGAGCAGCGCGTCAGATTCGGCGGTCACATCGGATCCGTGGGCGACTGCCCGTTCCTTGAGCTGACGCTCGACGAGGGGGGTCAGAACCCACCCGGGGCAGATGGCGTTCACCGTGATCCCGTCGTTCGCGACCTCGATCGCCGCCACCTTGGTGGCACCGACGACTCCGTGTTTGGCTGCGACGTAGGCGACTTTGTTCGCGCTGGCCACGAGACCGTGGGCCGACGCGACGTTGATAATCCGGCCCCAGCCCCGTCGCTTCATGGCCGGGATGGCCGCTCGCATGCCGAGAAAGACTGCGGAGAGATTCAGCGCGATGATCGAGTCCCACTGGTCGAGAGGGAATGACTCAACGGGCGCGACGTGTTGGATACCCGCGTTGTTGACAAGGACGTCGAGGCTCCCAAAACGTTCGTTCGTCCGATCGACGAGTTCACCGGGCCCTCCGGCGAGCATGAGGTTGGCGTCGTCGTAGTCGACCTCAACGGCGAACGTCGACGCGATAGTCCGTCGGAGTTCCTCGATTGCGTCGGGGTCACCGAAGCCGTTCAGCATGATGTTCGCACCCTCGGCCGCGAGGGCCCGCGCAACTCCCAGGCCGATGCCACTCGTTGATCCGGTGACGAGGGCGGTCTTTCCGCGAAGTGTCATTGGTCCTCCATTGAAAGCGTGCCGGTGGGTGCGCTCGCGGCGTCGAATCGTCGTGACGCGAATCGGAGACGACGCCGGGTGACGACGCCGGCGATACCTCCGGGAACGAAGATGACGAAGAGCACGAAGATGGCACCGAGGAGGAACTGCGGCTGCGAGAGGGGAACGCGTAAGAACGAGGGCAGGCTCGCGAACGACGGTTCGGCCGCGACTTTGAGGAGGTACTGCTGCAGGTAGACGTAGAGGACTGCGCCGGTGACCGCTCCCCACCGCGTGCCCGCGCCGCCGAGGACGACCATGATCAGGATCGAGAGCGTTACGGTCGTTGAAGCGACGGCACTCGGTACGGCGGTACCGATGAGCAAGATATACGCGACACCGCCGCCCGTCGCCACGAGCGAGGAGAGGGTGTAAGCGGCGAGCTTGTAACGGAACGGGTGGATACCCAGCACCTCGAGGCGCCGTTCGTTCTCACGAATGGCGACGAACACGTGGCCCGTGGCCGATTCGGTTACGAGCCAGACCACGGCGTAGGAGACGACGAGGAACCCGAGCGCGATCCAGTACAGATTGCGGGTGTTCGAGACTGCTCCCGACAGGAATCCCGGCAGCCTCGTGGAGTACAGGGCGAGGCCGGTGTCGCCTCCAGTGAGCCCGTGGGGGTTGTCTTCGATCAAGTAGTAGAAGGCCTGGGCGAAGGCCAACGTCACCATGGTGAATGCGATACCACTGACGCGAAGCGCTATCGCGCCCAGG
This sequence comes from Acidimicrobiaceae bacterium RAAP-2, assembly GCA_001443545.1. GTDB lineage: Bacteria > Actinomycetota > Acidimicrobiia > Acidimicrobiales > RAAP-2 > RAAP-2. The sequence continues at coordinate 19,886 of LMAD01000018.1, read as the reverse complement.
ACGACGGCGAGCACGAGCGACACCACGAAGGTGGCGGCCAGTGCGGGGACGAGGGGCCAGCCCCAGTGGGTCAAAGTGATGTCGAAGACGTAGACCCCGGTCGCGAAGTACATGACCGGTCCGAGGGAGAGCAGACCGGTGAATCCGAAGATGACGTCGTAGCCGAGGGCGACGCCGGCGAAGATGAAGCAGAGCGCCAGAACCTCGAGCGTGCCCGTCGAATTGACGACGTTGACGGTGCTCGGCAGGACCCAGGGCAGGTGCAGCCCGACGAGGGGGATTAGCGCGAACAGTACGACCACACCGAAGGCGACGGCCAGCGCCCGACGAGAGACCGACCTCATAGCGTGCTCCCGAACAATCCACGGGGACGCCACTCGAGTACCAGGGCGAGCAGGAGGACGACCGAGAGATTGCCGATTTCGGCCATCCCCGGGTGGCTGCCGAGGTAGAAGTTGGTGTAGTCCTGGACGAGTCCCACGGCGAGGGCGGCCACGGCGGATCCTCGAATCGAGCCCAGCCCGCCGATCACGACGACGATGAATGCGAAGATGAGCAGACTGTCGCCTTGGGTCGGCGAAATGAGGTCACCGCTGAAGACGACGGCGTAGAGCAGTCCGGCCAGTCCGGCCATCGCTCCGCCGATGACGAAGACGAGGGTGAAGGCGCGTCCGACGTTGATGCCCAGGGCGCTCACCATGTCCCGGTTCTCCACGCCCGCTCGAATCGTGATCCCGTAGCGAGTCTTGCGCAAGAACCACTCGAGTGAGACGAGGACGACGACGCCAGCGATCAGCGCGACGAAATCGCTGTTAGGCAGATTGAGGCCACCCAGATGGGACGCTTCGATCAACCAGAGGGGCACGGGCACCGAAAGCGAGTTGCTGCCGAAGCCGCCCAAGAGCAGTCCGACCACGGCGAGGTCGAGTCCGATCGTGACCAAGATCTGACTGATGGGTCGGCCGTACAGCGGGCGGATGATGAAGACCTCGGTGAGCCCGGCCGACAAGGCGCCACCAACGACCGAGGCGAAGACGGCGATCGTGAACAGCAACGGTGTACCCCACGACGCGGGGAGATGGGAGGCGACGTCCCACGCCGCGTACGCGCCCAGCGTCATGAAGAGTCCGTGGGCGAAGTTCAAGATATCCATCAGTCCATAGATCAACGACAGACCAGAGGCGGCGAGAAAGTAGATCGCGCCGAGAGCGATGCCGCTGAAGGTGAGGGCGAGGAAGACGATCATTTGACCCCCGTCACCCCGAGGAATCGTTTGGCGAGGTCGGGATCGTCCAATTCGCTCGCGTCGCCGGTGTGGACGACTTCACCGTGATCGAGCACGACGATCCTCTGGGCCAGTCGTTTGACGACGGCGAGATTTTGTTCGACCAGCAGCACGGTGGCCAGCTGGGCGACCCGTTCCAACGCGTCTGCGAGCTCACTGACGAGGCGAGGGGCGAGTCCCTTCGACGGCTCGTCGACCAACAGGAGCGGCCACCCGTTGAGTAGGGCCCTCGCGATGGAGACCATCTGCTGCTGACCGCCCGATAGCGTGCCCGCGCGTTGACGAGAACGGTCGCGTAATTCTGGGAAGATCGAATAGACGTCGTCGTAACGGGGCTCAGCAGTCTGTTCGGCGAGACGAAGGTTTTCCTCGACCGTGAGGCCGGCGAAGACGTCGCGGTCTTCGGGAACGTATCCGACACCGAGGCGCACGATTCGGTGCGTCATCCATCCGTGAACGTCGGTGCCCATGACCGTGATGGCACCGGTACTCGGGATCAACCCTAAGAGGGCCCGCAGCGTCGTCGTCTTGCCCACGCCGTTGCGCCCGAGTAGGGCCGTGACGCCTCCAACGGGGACGCTGATGGAGACTCCCTGGAGCACGTGGGAACCCGCGATGGTCACGTGCAGGTCCGAGACGTCGAGCGCGTTCGTCATAGTGGTTGGCCGAGGTAGGCGCTCTGGACCGCCTCGTTCGCGATGACGCTGTCGGGGTCACCGGTCGCAAGGACTCGACCCGAGTCGAGGACGGCGATGGTATCCGCGAGTCCGACGACCACCGCCATGTGGTGTTCGACCATGAGGACGGTCCGCCCTTCACCGTGAAGTCGTCCGATGAGTTCCATCAACAGGGGGACGTCCTCGGTGTTCACACCGGCCATTGGCTCGTCGAGCAGCAGGACGCGAGCCTTCGCGGCGAGCAGGATGGCGAGTTCGAGCTTGCGCTTGTCGCCGTGGGAGAGCGACTCGGTGGGCCGCAGGGCCACTTTGGAGAGTCCGACTTCTTCCAAGACCTCACGGGCGACGTTGCTCGCCTCGTCGCCCAGGCGCGGTCGGCGCCAGAAATTGGCGCTGCCGCCCAGACGCGCCTGCGCCGAGAGTCGGGCGTTCTCGAAGACGCTCAATGCGTTGAAAAGACTCGACGTCTGGAAGGTCCGGCCCATGCCGAGCCTCGCCCTCGCTGATGGTGCGACGCCCGCGAGATCACGTCCCTCCACGGAGATGGAACCGTTCGAGGGCACGAGCAACCCACTCAACATGTTCAGGAACGTGGTCTTGCCGGCTCCGTTGGGTCCGATGATCCCGAGGAAACTGCCGGACGGGACGCTGAGGTCGATATCGGTCAAGATCTCGGCGCCACCGACGCGAAACCCCAGCCCCGTCACCTGGATGGCGAGGGGCTGGGGTTCGACGACGGAGCTCATGGAACGCCTTCTACTACCTAACGACCGAAGTGCGCCACTACCGGGGGAGCGGTCTGCGCGCTGGTGAGCGTGGCGAGGTTCACGGGCTCATAGTTGCCGGTGACCGTCGAGACCAGTTGAACCTGGAACATCGGTTGGAGCATGGCGTGGTCCGAGGCGCGCACGGTCTGCATGCCCTTCGGCGCCTGGAACGTCCAGCCCTCGAGACCCTTGATCATCTTCATGACGTTGGTGCCCTGACCGGTCTGTATCGCTCGAACGACCATCTGCGCCCACACGAATCCATCGGCGGTGAAGAGGTCGGGGTACTGCTTGTACTCGCGGCGCATCCCCTTAATGAGGTACGTGTTCACCGCATTGTGCGGCGACTGCCAGTTGTACAGCGAGAGGTAGTAGAACTTCAAACCGGCTGAACCGTAGAACTGATAGGTGGCCGTGTTCGCGAGTCCGGTGATGACCTTGGAGCTGGCGAAGATCCCCTGCTGGTCGAGCGCCTGCGCCAGCGGAGCGCCGGTCGCGCCGGCCCACGCCAAGAAGACGATGTCCGGGTGGTCGGCCTGCACCTGCAAGGCCGTGGGCGTGAAGTCCGTCGTCGTCAGTGGCACGAGGAGACTCTTGACGGTGTCGCCCAGTGAACCGAAGGCCTGAGTGGCGTCAGTGACGTAGGACTGACCGAACGCGAAGTCCTGGCCGAGGACGAGCACGGTCTTACCGGTGCCGAGGGCCTTCACGTACGACTTCGCCGTCTGTACGTCCTGGTACGTCTGACGACCGGAACGGAACGTGTAGCGATTGGCACCGGTCACCTGGTCGGCCGCGGCCGCACCCGAGATGTACAGCACCTTGTTCTGTTGGGCGAGTGGCGCCAACTCGGTGGCGATGCTCGAATCCACGGTGCCACCAATGATCTTGTACCCCGCACCGACGAAGCTCTTGAAGTCGGTGGCGGCGGTGGTCGGATTGTCGGCGGAGTCCACCGTCGTCAACTGAATCTTGTGACCGTTGACCTTGTTGGTTCCCTTGGTCGCGTACGCGAAGCCCAGCTTCACGCCTTGGAGCCACTCGGTGGCGTAGGCCGAGAAAATCCCGGTCTGCTCCGTGACGATGCCGACCTTGACCGGGGCCAATTTCTTGGCTGCCGCTCCCGATAGTTGCACCGTGCCGAGTGACACGCTCAGTGCCATGGTGGCCACCGCAAGTGGCACCACGGTAATCCGTAAATTCCTTCTCATGAATCCCTCCCAGAAATACGCTGCCGCACGACCCGCGTGGACCTGAGTTAAGCAGAGCGGCTCGGAAATGTCAAGTGAATCACATCTCATATTTTAGGGTATGTTGTGGCTGGGCCGGCGTGCAGCCGGCACGGTCGGGAGGGATGCGTCGATGAAACAACTCGAGATTGTTCGAGAACCCCACGAGGTCGGCTTCGATGCGGCACGCTTGGACCGGATACGACAGCACCTCGATGAGTACGTCGCCGACCGACGCTTCAGTGGTTGGTTGATGACCATCGCGCGTGGCGGTGCGGTGACGTGGGTGGGCCGCGGTGGCCACCGCGATCGAGAACGTTCGGTAGCGGTTACCGACGACACGATTTGGCGCCTCTACTCGATGACCAAGCCAATCACGGCGGTCGCCGTCATGATGCTGTACGAAGAGGGCCACTTCGATCTCAACGATCCGGTGGGTAAGTGGATCGAGGAGTTGCGCGCGCCGCGCGTGTACGCGAGTGGCCCGGCCTCCGCCCCAGTTACGGTTGCGGCGACCGAGCCCGTTCGGGTCCATCACCTTCTCTCGCACACCAGTGGGCTCACCTACGGGTTTCAACGTTTGACACCCATTGACGAGATCTATCGGTCCATGGGCTACGACTTGGCCTACCCCGAGGACGTCGCACTCGGTGATGCGGTCCACGACTGGTGTTCGGCCCCACTGCTCTTCCAACCCGGCAGCGCGTGGAACTACTCGGTCGCCACGGACGTCCTCGGTCGACTCGTTGAGATATGGAGTGGGGAATCGCTCGATGACTTTGTGGCTCGGCGAATCCTGAAACCATTGGCCATGGTTGACACCGACTGGTACTGCCCCGAAGAGAAGGTCGACCGACTCGCTCAGTTATACGCCTACGCCAACGGCGACTCGGTTCTCGTGCCCGAACTAGCCGAGGCGGCGACGCGCAAGCCGAAGTTGCTCGCCGGCGGCGGCGGCCTGGTCTCGACGGCGCACGACTACCAACGATTCATGTCGATGTTGCTGGGGTCGGGGCAACTCGACGGAGTTCGTCTGTTGTCGAGTCGAACGGTCGACATGATGAGCCAGAACCACTTGCCCGATGGTCGGGACCTCAACAGTTTCGCGCGCGACTCCTTCAGCGAAGTCGGCCAGACGGGCGTCGGATTCGGGCTGGGAATGTCCGTGGTCGCCGACCAACCACGAAACAAGAGTTTGACCTCTGTCGGGACGATCGCGTGGGGTGGAGCAGCGTCGACGTACTTCTGGGTCGATCCGGTCGAGGAGATCACCGTCGGGTTCTATACCCAGTTGCTACCGAGTTGGATCTACCCGGTTCGTCGAGAGATCCAGCAATTGGTCTACGCGTCGCTCGTGGATTAGACGATGAGTGTGTCAGCACGGCGAACCCCTGATGCGGGCGTGGCGCCAAGCGCAAGCAGCGCAGCAAGGAGGAAGAGATGAACAAGCTCGTCAGTTCGCCCGCCCTGGCGGTGGCGGACATCCCGAGTGGGGCCTCGATCGCGGTCGGGGGCTTCGGGCTCTGTGGGATCCCGACCACGTTGATCGGCGCGCTCTACGAGCTCGCCAGCACCGACCTGGTGACGGTCTCGAACAACTGCGGGGTCGACGGGGCCGGGCTCGGCGTGCTGCTCGGGGCCAGGCGCATCGCGCGAACGACCGGCTCCTACGTGGGCGAGAACAAGGAGTTCGAGCGCCAGTTCTTGAGCGGTGAGCTCGAGGTCGAGCTGGTGCCCCAGGGCACGCTCGCCGAACGGCTGCGCGCGGGCGGTGCGGGGATCCCCGCCTTCTACACCCCGGCCGGGGTCGGCACCCAGGTCGCCGAGGGCGGCCTGCCCTGGCGCTACGACGGCGCCGGCGGGGTCGCGCTCAGCTCACCGCCAAAGGAGGTCCGGGTCTTTGACGGCGTTTCCTACGTGCTCGAGCGCGCCATCACGACCGACTTCGCCCTGGTCCACGCCCGCTACGGCGACACCCACGGCAATCTCGTCTACGAAGCGAGCGCGGCCAACTTCAACCCGCTGTGCGCCGCGGCGGGGCGCGTGACCATCGCCGAGGTCGAAGAGCTGGTCGAGCCGGGCGAGCTCGACCCGGCCCACGTGCACACCCCGGGGATCTTCGTGGCTCGCGTGGTCCACGCGCCCGGTGTGGCCAAGCTGATCGAGAAGAGGACGGTGCGATCGTGAGGACCCGTGAAGAGCTGGCCGCGCGCGTGGCCCGCGAGTTGGTCGACGGCCAGTACGTCAACCTGGGGATCGGCCTGCCGACCCTCGTGCCCAACTACGTCGAGGCGGGCGTGCACGTGGTGCTGCACGCCGAGAACGGGATCTTGGGCGTGGGGCCCTACCCGAGCGAGGACGCCGTCGACCCCGACCTGATCAACGCCGGCAAGGAGACCGTCACGGTATTGCCGGGCGCCTCGTTCTTCGACTCGGCGAGCTCCTTCGCCATGATCCGCGGCGGCCACGTCGACGTGGCGGTGCTCGGGGCGATGCAGGTCTCCAAGCGCGGGGACCTCGCCAACTGGATGATCCCGGGCAAGATGGTCAAGGGCATGGGCGGGGCGATGGACCTCGTCCACGGGGCCAAGCGCGTCATCGTCATGATGGAGCACGCCGCCAAGGACGGCGCCTTCAAGATCGTCAACGAGTGCACGCTGCCGCTCACCGGGCGCGCCTGCGTGCAGCGCATCATCACCGACCTCTGCGTGATTGACGTCGAGCCGCCGGGCCTGGTGCTACGCGAACTGGCCCCGGAGGTCACCCTGGACCAGGTGCGCGCCGCGACCGAGCCCGAGCTGCTGGTCGGCCTCGACTGAGACGCGGTGGCGCCGAGGCTCAGCCCTCGGTGGCCCGAGGGGTCAATCCGAGCAGCTCGACGGACTGCTTGCGCATCTCGATCTTGCGGACCTTGCCGGTGACGGTCATCGGGAACTCGTCGACCACGACCACGTACCTGGGGATCTTGTGGCGCGCGATCTTCTCGGCGCAGAACGCGCGCAGCACGTCGACGTCCATCGTGGCCCCGTCGCGCACCACGACCCAGGCCGCGACTTCCTCGCCGTAGCGCTCGTCGGGCACGCCGATCACCTGCACGTCGATGATGTCGGGGTGGGTGTAGAGGTACTCCTCGACCTCGCGCGGGTAGACGTTCTCGCCCCCGCGGATGATGAGGTCCTTGATCCGTCCGCCGATGTCGACGTAGCCGTCCTCGTCCATCGTGGCTAGGTCACCGGTGTGCATCCAGCCGGCCTCGTCCACGGCCTCGGCGGTCTTCTCGGGGTTCTCCCAGTAGCCGAGCATGACCGAGTAGCCGCGGGTGCACAGCTCGCCCTTCTCGCCGCGCCGCACCACCAGCCCGTTCGGGTCGACGATCTTCACCTCGACGTGGGGCATCACGCGCCCGACGGTGCTGACGCGCTTCTCGACGGGGTCGTCCGCGGCGGTCTGGGTCGACACCGGTGAGGTCTCGGTCATCCCGTAACAGATCGTCACCTCGGACATGTGCATGTCGTTGATGCACCGGCGCATCACCTCGGTCGGGCACGGCGAGCCGGCCATGATCCCGGTGCGCAGCGTCGAGAGGTCGTAGTCGGCGAAGTCGGCCAGGGCGAGCTCGGCGATGAACATCGTTGGCACCCCGAGCAGTGACGTGCACCGTTCGTTCGCGACCGCGCGCAGGGTCGCCGCCGGCTCGAAGGACGGCGCCGGGATCACGATGGTCGCCCCGTGGGACGTGCAGGCGAGGTTGCCCATCACCATGCCGAAGCAGTGGTAGAAGGGCACCGGCACGCAGACCCGGTCTTGGTCGTCCAACCGACAGCCCTCGCCGACGAAGAAGGCGTTGTTCAAGATGTTGTGGTGCGTCAGGGTCGCCCCCTTGGGCGAGCCCGTCGTGCCCGAGGTGTACTGGATGTTGATGGGGTCGTCGAAGGAGAGTTCCGACTCGCGACGCGCCAGCGCCGCGGTGTCGCTCATCGCGTCGCTGAACGAGGTCCAGTCCTCGGTGCCGAAGTAGACGACCCGTTCGAGCGAGGTGAGCTCGTCGCGCACGGCCTCGACCATCGCGCGATAGTCGCTGGTCTTGAAGGTCGGAACCGCGAAGAGCATCCGCGAGCCCGACTGGTTGAGGGCGTAGCGCAGCTCGTGGGTCCGGTAGGCCGGATTGACGTTGACCAGGATCACCCCCACCCGGGCCGTCGCGTACTGCAGCAGCACCCACTCCCAACGGTTAGGCGACCAGACGGCCACCCGGTCGCCCTGGGCCATCCCCGCCGCGAGGAGCGATCGGGCGAGGCCGTCGACGGCCGCGTCGAGGGCCTCGTAGGTGTAGCGCTCTCCCTCGCCGAGGTCGACGAGGGCCTCGTTCTTCGGCCACCGGGCCACCGAGTGGCGCAGGTTCTCCCCGATCGTCTCGCCGAGCAGCGCGACGAGCGAACCCCCCGAGGCGTAGGCCGGAAGCGAGATCGTCGACGACGCCCGCTCGGCGGCCCCGCTCACTGTTGTGTCCACTGTTGCCACGTCATCCCCCCGTACGTTGTTGCCCGTCTCGATGCTGGCCGACCCGCGACGAGCGAGTCATCCGCGTAGTTCCCGCGCCGTGAACCGCCGCGTCAGCGACGGGCCCCACGGCCGCGGGGCCCGGCTCTGGATCGACCGACACCACTGGCATTACTAGCACCGCGTGAGCGCGTGCCGCGCCAGCGGTACCGACGCGGTCGCGGACCGACGGGGATCGCTGGGATAAGTTGGCCGCGTGATACTCGGGTCCGTCTCGCCAACTGCGGCGGCGGCGTCGTGAGCGACGAGCCGTCGAACCTGGACGAGAACGACACCCGTCGAGGCCGGCTCTTCGCGAGCGCCCGCAGCGCGAGCGTGCCGCTCGCCACGATCCTCGCGACCGTGGGCATCGTGGTCGGGGTCTACGCCATTGGCCAGATCCTCTTCCACCTGAAGGGGATCCTGCTCATCCTGGTGGTCGGCAGCTTCATCGCGGTGCTGTTGAACCCGGTCGTGCGCTGGCTGATGCGTCACGGCATTCGTCGACGCGGCTACGCGGTCTCGGTGGTGATGGTGATCGCCCTCGCCGCCTTCTCGGGACTCGCGTTCGCCTTCGGGTACCCGCTGGTCAACGGACTCACCAACCTGGCCAACGCGCTGCCCGGCTACTTCCGCCAGGCCGAAACCGGCCACGGCTGGCTGGGTCACCTCTTTCGCCAGTACCACGTGCAGCACTGGATCACGCACAACACCGACAAACTGACGAACTTCGCCAAGAGCCTCTCGCGCCCGGTCCTCGCGCTCGGCCGCGGGGCCATCACCACGACCTTCATGCTCGTCACCATGTTCTTCTACATCGTGCTCGTCTTGGTCGAGGCGCCCAAGTTGCACACCGGATTCATGGCCCTGCTCTCGGAGCGTAACCGGCCCCGCGCCGAGCGACTCGGCGCGGTGATCGCGCGCGCCTCGCTCGGCTACCTGCTCGGCGGCTTCTTGACCTCGTTCCTCGGGGCGGTCGTCGTCTTCGTCACGCTCAGCGCGCTCGGCGTGCCCTACCCGCTGCTCTTCGGGCTCTGGGTGCTGATGGTGGACTTCCTGCCCCAGATCGGTGGCGCGCTGGCGGGTTTGCCGACGGTGCTGTTCGCGCTGATCTATTCGCCGTCGGCCGGCGTCGTCACCCTGATTGTCTTCCTCGTCTACACGCTCATCCAGAACCACATGCTCAACCCGATCGTGATGGCCAAGACCGTCAACGTCAACCCGCTCATGATCTTCCTCTCGATCATCATCGGCGCCGAGGTCGGGGCGTGGGTCGGCGGGCTCTTCGGGGGCTTCGTCGGCGTCGTGCTCGCCGTCCCGTTCGCCGCCGCGATCCACGCGACGGTCAAGGAGTTCTGGGAGGCGACCCACGGCGGGACCGACCCCTGAACACGCGGGGACCGACCGGAGCGCCGCGAACCGCTAGTCCTCGAAACGTGTCCAGTACTCGACCCGGTCGTTACGGATGCTGTCCCAGATCGCTCGCCAGTGATCGGGCGCCGGCTCGGCTCCTCGCTTCGCACCCCACGGAACGCCAGCGACCACGCCAATCATGACCGTCGCACCCAACACCGTCGTGAGTTCACCGCGATAGCCGATTCGTGGCCACGTCGCCACGGCGACGCCCGCCACCGCCAGGACCGCCATCACCACGGCGTACGCCCAACGGGTCTCCGCGCTGGTAAGGCGGATTCGAACCCCGGAGAATCCAACGATCAGCGACGCCGACACCAAGCTCGCGGACGCGCACGACAACAGGAGGGTCATCGCGTTCGTCGTGGCGTGCAACGCGGAAGTGAAACTGATCACCACCCCCGGGGCCAGCACGATGGTGGTCACGATTGAGAGCAGCAGGTTGAGGTTCTCTCGCGCGCTCGCCTCTATGTCGCCCTTGTCGGCCAAGCTCGACGTCGCCATCTCCGCCAAGAGGCCGTAGGCGTTCGACACCCGAGCGCGAAGTTCCTTGGCGATCTCGTTGAGCTCCTCGACGTCGGAGAACTCCCGACTGATCCGACCGATCTCGTAGCGCAGGGACGAAAGTCGCAGGCGACTGCGTTGCGCGTGCCAGCGATGGCTCGTGGTGTCGGGGTCCGCGAAGGCGAACTGCCCACGGACCTCCCACAGGTCGAGATCGGCGTCCAGCGATTCCATGGCGCGACGCGCGGCGACGATGCGAACGTCGGCGAGGTCGGCCGAGTCCGCCAATCGGTGCCAGCACTCGCGGCCCTCGGGTTCGTGCTGGACGAAGTTCGCCGCGTCAGCGACGACGCACGGCCAGTACGACACCGCCGTCGCGACGCCCGGTTGGAAGGTGCGCGACGCAACGGGGATCGTGCACGCGATCACGGCGTGGCCGACGTCGGGTCGCCCGTGGAATTCGTCGAAGCCGAGACGCTCCAACTCCTGACACTGACTACTCATCGCCGCCCCGAGCACTCGAGCCAGCCGCAGCGACCGGTCACCACTGGCGAGACTAGTTCGACGAGTTCGCCGGACGCGCCAGGCGCGATACGAACCGGAGACACGACATCGGCGACTCTCACCCGGACATGGGACAACCTTCCAAGCCGTCGATTAGACATGTCGGGGATGAACCCATCGCGTCTCGCGGCCACGCCCCGTCAATCGAACGAGACGTGAAGACTCCACCCGCATGAGTGACACGACCAAGATCTACGTCGCCCAAGGGTTGCGGGCCACGGCCTACGGCTTCGCCACGGTCCTGCTCTCGACGTCGCTGGCCGACCGCGGGCTGTCGAGGTGGCAGATCGGCCTGGTGCTCGGGGCGATGCTGGCCGGCATCGCGATCATGTCCCTCGTCGTCGGACGCTTCGCCGATCGGGTCGGTCGGCGCCGTTCGTACGCGGTCCTCTTCGTCCTGCTCGGCGCGACTGGCGTCGTCTTCGCCTTCGCGACGGCCGTCTGGCTGCTGGCCCTCGCCGCGTTGACGGGCTCGCTCTCGGCCGAGGTGATCGAGTCGGGCCCCTTCACCTCCCTCGAGCAGGCGATGCTCGCCGCCGAGGCGAGCTCGACCACGCGCACGCGCAACTTCGGGCGCTACAACGCCGTCGCCGCGGCGTGCGGGTCGATCGGGGCGCTGGCGGCCGGCGGCGCGCACTGGCTCTTCGGGCCGGCCGGGCGCGGACCCTCGGCGCTGCTCTTCCTCGTCTTCGTGCCCATCGCCGTCGCCGGCGCGCTGGTGGCGGTCTCGCTGAGCGAGCGCGCCGAACCGCGAGGGCCCGCTCACGTGCGCGGGCGTCTGGGCCAGTCCAAGCCCGTCGTGCGTCGACTCGCCGGACTCTTCGCGCTCGACTCCTTCGCCGGCGGGCTCACCGTCTCGGTCTTCGTCGGCTACTGGCTCCACACCCGCTTCCACGCCTCGACGGGGACCATCGGCGCACTCTTCTTCTTCCTCGGGGCCTTCCAGACCCTGTCCTTCCTCTCCGCGACGGCCCTCGCGAAGCGGTTCGGGCTGCTGCGCACCATGGTCTTCAGCCACCTGCCGTCGAACCTGTTGGTCATCGCCGTCGCCTTCTCGCCCAACCTCGCCGTCGCGATTGCGCTATTGATCGCCCGGGCCTCGCTCTCCCAGATGGACGTGCCGACGCGCCAGGCTTACGTCATGACCTTGGTCGACCCCGAGGAGCGCACGCCCGCCGCGGCCTACACCAACACCGCGCGATACGTCACCCGACCGTTCGGTCCGCCGGTGGCCTCGGCGCTCTCCCAGGGCGCGCTCGGACTGCCCTTCGTCGTCGCCGGCTCGCTCAAGGTGCTCTACGACCTGAGCCTGTGGGCGTGGTTCCGGCGCGTCCCCCTACCCGAGGAGCGTGACGAACCGCGCTGACGCTCAGCCCGTAGCGCGCGCTCGCAGCTGGAGCCAGAGCACGAGACGCTGCTCCGGGTCGTCGAGGTCGACGCCGAACTGCTCGACGATCCGACGCATGCGGTAGCGGTGGGAGTTCTCGTGGACGAAGAGGGCCGCGGCCGCGGCGCGCACGTCGCCGGCGTGGTCGAGGTGCGCGAGCAGGGTCGCGGCGTAGGCCGAGCCGGTCGTGCGGTCGTGCTCGAGGAGCGCCCGCAGTGGCGCGACCAGGTGACGCTCGTCGGCGACCCCGTGTTCGAACAACTCTTGGAGCACGGTCACGTGACGGTGCTCGTCGACCGACAGCACCGCGAAGTGTCCCGCGCGCTCCATGCTGCGTAGCGCCAGGTCGATGTCGCCGCGGGCCCGCGCGATCGCGTCGAAGGAGTCCACGTCCTCGACGTACGCGCCGCCGAAGGCCAGGCCCGAGGTTGCGACCAGTGCCTCGACCGTCGCCTCGGCAAACCGGCGCAGCGGCGTCGTCGCGTTGCGCTCGCCCGGCAACAACACGTAGATCGCGTTGGCGACGCGCGCGCACGACGAGTCGTGACGCAACGCTTCGGCGCTCGCGGCCACGACGTCGGTGAGCCGCAGGTCGTCCACGATCGCCTCGGCGCGGTCGAGGGGACCGAAGCCGAGCAGGGCGGCGGGCAGCAGCCGGCGAAGCGAATCACTGACGTCGACCCCGTGCGGGGCACGCACCCCCAACTGGATGCTGAGCAACTCGGCGCGGCGATAGCGGGCGAGGTCGCCACGATGCGCGGCGCTGAGCAGGTGCAACGCCACGCTCGGCATGACCTCTTCGAGCACCGCGCCGATGTCGCGGCCGCGCCGGTTGTCCACGTCGATCGCCCAGATGGACCCGAGCAGTCGGCCACTGGCGCGCACCGGCATCGCCACGCGCGCGAGCACGTCGTCGTAGGGGGCGAAGAAGACGGACTCCTGGGAACGCGCGATCGCCCGATACTCCGACTCATAGGCGTCTAGTCGCCGGACGCGTCGGCCGAGGATGGAGTCCTGACGCACGGCGTCGATGGGGTGCTCGGCGATGCTCGAGTACGCGAGCACGTGCCACCCGGCGTCCTCGATGGTGATCGCCGCGCCGACGTTGCGCGCGATCGCGTTGGCGATCGCGAAGAGGTCGCCGGTGGAGGTGGCCTCGAAGGTGGACGGCGAGTCCGGGTGATGACTCGCGATCGCGCTCGCGAGCAGCGAATCGAGGGTCCCCCACGCGACGTCCTCGCCGACCACCAGTAGGGCGATCGACGAGCGAGACGCCACCTGGGCGACCTGGTCCAGTTCTTGGCCCCGACGCTTCAGGGCGACGGCGACGTAACCGGCGCGCGACGCTTCGTCAATCGCCGCGACGGAGGCGGGACTCGCCGGTTCGCCACCGACGAGTAGCAGCACCCCCCCGCGCGAGGTGATCAGCGGTTCGACCGGGTCCCAGAGCACCGACTCGCGCACCAGTGCCTCATCGGAACCGTCGCGCTCGACGAGGCGTACGACCGAGGGGCCTAGGGCGTCGACCAGCGCCGCGAGCGTGATCCCGTCGTGACGGGTCGGAGCAATCGCCTCCACGGGCGCATCCTACGAGGGCGGCGGGGCGACGATGTCTCGATCCAGCAGGTCCTCGTAGGTCTCGCGACGCAACGCGAGGCGCGCGCCCTCGGAAGCGACCAGCACGATGGGCGGGCGCAACGCTCCGTTGTAGTTGTTGGCCATGGTGAGGCAGTAGGCGCCGGTCACCGCGACGGCTAGCACGTCGCCCACCGCCGGGTCGCGCAGCGCGACCGATTCGATCAGCTGGTCACCGGACTCACAGTGGCGCCCGACCACCGTGTAGTTCTCGCCCCCGCCGACGCGATCGGCCATCGTCGCCTCGAAGCGCTGTCCGTAGAGCGAGACCTCGAGGTTGTCACCCATGCCGCCGTCGACCGCGACGAAGGTCCGCCTGGCGCCGCGTTTGACCGAGACGACCCGGTAGAGCGTCACGCCCGTCTCGGCGATCATCGAGCGGCCGGGCTCGATCAAGAGTCGCGCCGAGGCGGGCAGGAACCGACGAGCCGCGTCGGTGAGGGTGTCGAGGTAGGACTCGATCGCCGGCGGGTGGTCGTCGTAGGTGTAGCGCGCCCCGAGGCCGCCGCCGAGGTCGTAGACCTCGAACTCGCCCAGGGCGGCGATGGCCTCGACGGCGCGCGCGAAGGGGGCGACGTCGAGGATCTGGGAACCGATGTGGACGTGCAGTCCGTCGAGGCGCAACCGGTCGCTGCCGCGAAGCCGTTCGACGAGCGCGCGCGCCTCGGGGATCGGCAGGCCGAACTTGGAGTTCTGGTGGCCGGTCGCGATCGCGTCGTGGGTCGCCGTCGCGACGTCGGGGATCACGCGGATCAGCACGCCCTGTTCGCGCGAGCTCAGCCGCTCCAGACGCTCGACGTCGTCGAGGTTGTCGATGACCACCGTGCCGACCCCGGCCTCGAGGGCCATGGCCAGTTCGGAATCGGTCTTGGCGTTGCCGTGCAGCACGAAGCGCGACGGGTCGACCCCGCCGGCGAGGGCCATCACCAGCTCGCCGCCGCCGGCGACATCGATGCCGAGACCTTCCTCGCCCATGATGCGGTAGATCGCGGTGCAGGGCAAGGACTTCGAGGCCCAGACGACCTGGGAGTTGGGCCAGCGCGCGGCCAGTCCGTCGGCGTAGCGCCGGGCGCGCGCGCGCAGGGCGACCTCATCGATGATCAGGGCTGGTGTGCCGAAGGAGTCGGCGAGTTCACTCGCGAGCTGGCCCCCGATGACCAAGCGCTCACCGTCGAGCCGCGCCCCGGGCGGCATGAGATCCACGACCGGCGGGAGACGGTGGTCGGTTCGTTCATCGATGGTCATGCACGCCTTCCCCGTTCGCGGCGTGACACCGCTCAGGACGAAGTTATCGCGGTCGTCCGAGGAGCACGCCATCGGTTCCTCCAAAGCGAGCGGCATAAGTTTGTCGATTGCGCCAATACCCGGCCGGCGCGGGTTGGTCAGACTGATGGCCGTACGCCGAAGGGGCGTGCGGAGGGGGGAATCATGCGAAGGAACTTAACGGTACGTCGAGCGATCACGGGGTTGGCGGCCACCGCAGTCGTCGCGGCGTCGAGCGTCGTCGCAGTGAGCGTCGCGAGCGCGTCGTCACTGGGCGGCGTCTACAACGCGTCGGCCGCCAAGCTGGTGCCGGCCGCGCTGCGACACACCACCATCCAAGTCGCGACCGACGCGACCTACGCGCCCGACGAGTTCATGCGGGGCACGACCATGGTGGGCTTCGACATCGACCTCATCAACGCGATCGCCAAGACCCTCGGAGTCACGATCCACGCCAACAACGTGACCTTCGACAACATCATCGCCGGCATCGCCTCCAACCACTACCAGATCGGCAACTCCTCCTTCACCGATAACAAGGCTCGCGAGAAGCAGGTCAACTTCATCGACTACTTCCAAGAGGGCGAGGGCGTCTACACCAAGGCCACCTCGACGGTGGCCTTCCACGGCATGAAGAGCTTCTGTGGCCTGAAGGTCGCCGTCGAGACCGGAACGGTCGAGCAGTCCAACGTCCAAGCCCTGGCCAAGACCTGCCCGAGCGCGAAGCCCGTGACGGTCATGGCCTTCCCCACCCAGACCGAGGCCAACATCGCGATCTCCTCGGGCCAGGCCGCCGTCGGCTTCGTCGACGCCCAGGTCGGGGCCTACATCGTGGCCACCTCGAAGGGCGCCTTCAAGTCGGTCGGCAGCGCCGTCAACGTCACCCCGACGGGCATCGCCACCGCGAAGACCCGGACCGGTCACGCGTTGGCCCTGGCCATCCAGGCCGCCATCCGGACGCTGATCGCCAACGGCACCTACCACGCGATTCTGGCCCGCTGGGGCGTCACCGCCTTCGCGGTCCCGGCCAACAAGGTCGTGTTGAACGGCGCCGGCGGCTGAGCGTCGAACGAGTGCGGGCGGGGTCGAGCCACCGGCTCGGCCCCGCCCGCACCGGCATTCAGACCGAGGTCAACAAGATGCTCGTCTCACTGTTCTCGATCCCGTGGATCGAGCGGATGGCGCTCAGGACCCGGTCGAGATCGGGCAGGGACTCGACGGCGATCTCGACCATCAGGTCCCACGCGCCATTGGTGGTGTGCACCGCTCGCACTTCGGGCAGACCTCGCAGCTGGTGCAGAATCGTCGTCGTCGACTGACCGACCAGTCGAACGACCATCATCGCGCGGATGACGTCGGCGTCGACGTCCTGGCGTAGGCGCACGGTGAAGCCGGCGATCACCCCGTCGCCGAGCAGGCGGTCCAACCGGTTCTGGACCGTGCCCCGCGAGACCCCCAACTCCTCGGCCAACCTCGAGATCGGTGCCCGTCCGTCGCCGCGTAGCAGTCCGATCAGTTGGCGGTCCAACGCGTCCAGGTCATCCATGTAGTCAAAGTGTACTGTGAGACATTGCTTTTTGTATTGCAATGGCGCACTATTTGTAGATTTTCACCATTGTGATTGGCATGGGTTGACTTTTATGCTGGCGACGAGCGGCCACGTCGACCGCCCCGAGGAGTCCGCCATCGGCCAGTGCACGCACGCTGCGAACGCCGTCGTCTCGATACGGCCCCACCCCGTGTGCTCGAACCCGCACACCCGAGTTGACAACGCGTTCCTGTCGGGCGACGCGGACGCCGCGACGATCGCGCGATCAACCGACCCGCTCGCCCTCGCCGGGGCGCGCGGACCGCTCACGTCGAACCACCAACCAACGGAGGTCACCTCATGAACGCCGCCTTCCCCGTCCTGCTCATCGACGACCCCTCGCACGCCGCGCGCGCCGACTCGGGCGTCGACCAACTGGCCGCCGCCCTGGGGCGCGCCGGCGTCGCGGTCATGCGCCGATCCACGAGCGACGACGCGGCCGCGTTGGCCGACCTCTCGAGTCGCGTCGCCGCCTTCGTCTACTGCGCGACCGACGACGAGACTGACCGGCTCGACCAGGCCCGCGCCGTCGAGTTCGTCGAGGCCGTGCGCGCGAAGAACGCGAACGTGCCCATCTATCTCTTCGCCGGGCGGATCACCGCGACCTCGATCCCGCTCGCGGTCTTAAAGGACGTGAACGGCTTCGTCAACACGGTCGAGGAGACCGACGACTACGTGGCCCGCGGGATCGCCCACGCGGCGCGCACCTACCTGGCGGCCATCGCGCCGCCGTTCTTCTCGGCCCTGACGACCTACGTCGACAGCGGCGCGAACTCCTGGCACGCCCCGGGCCACTCCGGGGGCGCCGCCTTCTTGAAGAGCCCGGTCGGCACGATGTTCCACCAGTTCTTCGGCGAGAACATGCTGCGCGCTGACGTCTGCAACGCCGTCGAGGAGCTCGGCCAGCTGCTCGACCACACCGGGCCCGTCTTTGACGCCGAACGCAACGCGGCACGGATCTTCTCGGCCGACCACCTCTACTTCGTCACCAACGGGACCTCCACGTCGAACAAGATCGTGTGGAACGCGATGGTCAGCCCCGGCGACGTCGTGGTCGTGGACCGCAACTGCCACAAGTCGGTCCTGCACGCGATCATCCTCACCGGGGCCATCCCCATCTTCCTCACCCCGACGCGCAACCAGGCCGGGATCATCGGCCCGATCCCGCGCCACGAGTTCACGATGGCGAGCATCCGTGCCAAGATCGAGGCCAACCCCTTCATCACCGACAAGACCGTGACCCCGCGCATGCTCGCCATCACCCAGAGCACCTACGACGGGATCATCTACAACGTCGACGCGATCAAGGAGCTGCTCGACGGCGAGGTCGACGTGCTGCACTTCGACGAGGCGTGGCTGCCCCACGCGACCTTCCACGACTTCTACCGCGGCATGCACGCCATCGGGCGCGACCGCGAGCGCTGCGCCTCCTCGCTCGTCTTCGCCACCCAGTCGACCCACAAGCTCCTGGCCGGCCTCTCCCAGGCCTCCCAGATCCTCGTCCAGGAGTCCGAGACCGAGCGCCTCGACCAGCAGGCCTTCAACGAGGCCTTCCTCATGCACACCTCGACCTCGCCCCAGTACGCGATCATCGCCTCCTGTGACGTCGCGGCGGCGATGATGGACCGCCCCGGTGGCACGGCCCTCGTCGAGGAGGCCCTCACCGAGGCCCTCGAGTTCCGCCGGGCCATCATCCACCTCGGCGAGGAGCTCGAGGACAGCTGGTGGTTCTCGGTCTGGGGACCGGACACGCCGCTGCGCGCGGGGATCGGCGAGCGACCCGACTGGGAGATCGAACCCGGCGTCGACTGGCACGGCTTTGGCGACGTCCAATCGGGCTTCACGATGCTCGACCCCCTGAAGGTGACGGTGATGACCCCCGGGCTCGACCTCACGGGCGCCTTCGCCGAGACCGGCGTGCCCGCCGCCGTGCTAACCCGCTACCTCGCCGAGCACGGGGTCATCGTCGAGAAGACCGGCCTCTACTCGTTCCTCGCGCTCTTCACCATCGGGGCGACGCGGGGCCGCTGGAACACGCTCATCACCCAGCTGCGCCGGTTCAAGGACGCCTACGACCGCAACCTGCCCGTCACCCAGGTCATGAGCCACTTCGCCGGTGCGCGCTACGAGGGGGTGGGCCTCGCGGACCTCTGCCAGGGCATTCACGAGTTCTACCGCGACCGCGACGTCGCGCGGCTGACGACCGACATGTACACCACCCCGGTCACCGCCGCGATGCTGCCCTCGACGGCCTGGGCCGCGATGACCCGCCGCCGGGTCGAGGCCGTCCCGGTGGCCGAGCTCGACGGCCGGGCGACGGCGGTGCTGCTCACGCCCTACCCGCCGGGCATCCCCCTGCTCGTCCCGGGCGAACGGTTCAACGCACGGATCGTCGAGTACCTCGAGTTCGCCGAGGCCTTCAACCGGGTCTACCCCGGCCTCGAGACGCTGATCCACGGCGCCGAGACGGTGGGCTCGGGAACCAACGCCCGCCTGGCGGTGCACTGCCTGCGCGAATAACGGCGCGACGGAGGCCCCGCGGGGGCGTCGGTATGCTCAGCCCCATGGGTGATCCATTCCGACGAGTCAGGGTGGCCCTCGGGGCCCTCGGCCTCGTGCTCGTCGTCGGCGCCGTCGGCTACGGGCTGCTCGGCTACTCGCCGCTCGACGCCATCTTCGTGACCGTCTCGACCGTGACGACCCTCGGCGTCGCCTCGCCCCACCCGCTCGGGGTCGGCGACAAGGTCTTCTCGATCTTCTTGATGCTGGTCGGTGTGGGCACCGCGCTCTACGCCTTCTCGGTGGTCCTGGAGCTGTTCGTCGACGGCCACCTGCGCAGTCGGGTGAGGAGGAACAAGGTGGAACGCACGATCGCTCGTATGGACCAGCACGTGATTGTCTGCGGGTGGGGTCGGGTCGGCAGCGAGGTCGCACGGTTCTTGGCCAACGCCGGGCGCGACGTGGTGGTCGTGGACCGGGACGGGGATCGCCTGGTCGACCTGCCCTACCCCACGGTCGTCGGTGACGTCACCGAC
>LMAD01000017.1 GCA_001443545.1 Acidimicrobiaceae bacterium RAAP-2 | reverse complement strand
CGACGCCGTCAACACGTGCCCGTCGAATGTGACAAATCCGAATGGGTACGCAGCGTGCCTTAGCAAACTCGACCTGCACCAAGTCGAACTGTACGTGGCCGACAACCAGTACTGGGAGTTGCAACTGCGTGAGGGCGGTCTCTACCTGGCGGGCGCGACGCTACTCCTGGGCGCGAGTTGGGCACTCGTGCGCCGCACTCGGGTCTGAGGTGGACGCCATCACAACGACGGTGGGATTGTGGATTCCTGGGACACTCGATTGGCGGGGGGTTCGTGCGTGAGGACGATGCCAGGTGCGGCTGGTCGCGGCAGGGGACTTCGAGTTCGCTCGAAGGGGATGACGTGGTCTCGACGAGCATTCGGCGGCGCGGTGGTGCTTGGCGCCGCAATCACCCTCACTTCGTGCAATGGTGCACCCGCCAAGACGGCGTCACGGGTACCGTGGCTCGCGCTCACGCCCGTATCCACGACCACGACCACATCCACGACGACGACCCTCGCGCCCGCGCCACCGTGCGTGGCGAGTCACCTGCGGGTCTCGATGGGGCGAGGCGGAGCTGGCATGAGCCACGAGGAGTTCGTTCTCTTGATCACCAACGTCGCCAGCACGTGTCGGCTGAGCGGCTACCCCGACCTCATCGGGCGCACGGTCACCCGGCCATTGGGTTCGCTGGTCGTTGGAAAGACCGGCACGTACTTCGGTAACCTGATCCCCGCCAACCTCGCTACCGGTCAACGTGGAGAACTCTTGCTGGGCACGGGGAGTGCTTGCAACGCGCTCAACGAGCCCTCGCGAACCCAGGACCTCGCGCACGCGCGAGCCAATACCTACCACGGTGTGACCATCGTCCTGCCGAACGGAGCGGGAACACTCACCGAGCCGCACATCACCTTTGACGTGGCCTGTGGCCTGGAGGAGAGTCAACTCGGCGTTCCGGCGCCGTCGCCCGACCAGTACAACGCTCCACCGGGCAGCCCCCAGTCCCTGGAGGCCAGTGTGACCGTGCCCCGGAGCGTTCAGTCCGGTCGGACTTTGCGATTCGACGTGACGCTCTACAACCCGGCGAGCAAGGCCGTCTCGTGGTCGCACTGTCCCAACTACACCGAGTTGATCGGGACGACGCCCCAAGCGGCCCGATCACAGAAATTCTCCCGCACCTATCAGCTCAACTGCGCCCAGGCACAGCGAGTGCGCCCCCGGCACTCGGTGTCCTTCGTCATGGAACTGCCAGTGGGGAGCGTTCCGAGTTCGTCCGAGGCGAAATTCTCGTGGCAGCTCGACACCGGGTACGGTCCCTACGCGGGGCGCGCCGTACGAGTAACGGTTGCGCACTGACCATCTTCAATAGAAGTAAGGGCGACTTCACTGGTATTGAACCCGACGCGCCCTAGTGGCCGGTCGCCGGAGGACTAACTCACCAGGGGCGCTCCAGGGGGCCGGGGAGGCGGCGTAAGCACGCGTCGGAATGTGAGGATCTCCGGCTTCACGATCGGCGTCATACGGGGCTAACCGTTGGCGCAGCCACCGGAGCGGCGAAGCGGAGCTGATGCACCGGGCGGGGCACGCCTCCACGGCGCCGGCGATGCGGTACCAGCACGCTCTGAAGGACCGCGATCAGGCGCTGGCCGACGCAATCGGCATTCTGGTGGAGCGGTCGGTATTTCCGGTGGCCGACCTACCGACGGGCGACGATCCGGTCCGGGGTACTCGAGAGCGGTAGCCCCCAGCCCGATGGTCGTCAGGGGGGCCTTTTGGCCGGGTGACCAAACCAGCAGATTTTGGGCAAGGACAACCGCCGTCGTGGCCCCCGGGCAAAAACCCACCCGGGCGCTAACTGGTGGGCAATGGAGGGTAACGGGGTGTGACCGTGGTCAACGTCGACTGCTTTGAAATGACCGTTCAATCAGGAGAATCAGGCGAACGACCTGAGCACCCCCAACGGGATTCGAACCCGTGCCGCCACCTTGAAAGGGTGGTGTCCTAGGCCGCTAGACGATGGGGGCCTGTACTACGGCCACGGCGGGTGCCATGGTGGTCGGGCTGCCCGGATTTGAACCGGGGACCTCTGCGTCCCGAACGCAGCGCGCTAACCAAACTGCGCTACAGCCCGCAGCGAGTTACCTCGCGGCTCGTTTATCCTACTCGCTGGCGTGCATCGCCCCCAGCGTCACTCTTCTGGCTCGACGACGGCGGGCGGGTGATGTTCAACGACCACCTCGCTGATGCGCCGTCGCTCCAGGGATTGGACGCGGAACGTCCAATCACCGAACGTGTAGATCGCGCCGGGCGATGGAATCTCGCCCGCGAGGTCGAGGATGAATCCGGCGATGGTTACGTATTCGCCCTCGGGAATCGACAATCCCAGTTCCTCTTCGACCCGGTCGACGTGAGTCTGGCCGTCAACGAGCCACCGACCGTCGCGTATTCGAAGAATCGTCGGTTCGTCATCGTCGTCGAACTCGTCGGCGAGGTCACCGACGAGTTGTTCCAAGATGTCGCGGATAGACACCACGCCGGCGACTCCACCGTGTTCGTCGAGCACCAACGCGAAGGTGCGCCGTTGTTCGCGCATCTCGCCGAGGCTCTCGAGCAAGTCCAGCGTCTCGGGCAGAAGGAGGGGGTGGCGAATCTTACGGGCGATCTCCTCGGCGTCGGGCAGTGACACCCCGATGGCGCGCCGGACCGTCGTGCTGCGGAACAGGTCGTTGACGAGCAAGACGCCGCCGACGTTGTCCAGATCGCCGTTAACCACGGGGAAGCACGAGTGTCCCGTATCACGTACGGCCTCGGCGACCGCTTCGGGCGTGACCGGAACCGTCAGAAACGCGACGTCGACGCGTGGCGTCATGATGTCGCGGAGTTCAAGCTTCGCCAGTTGGTCGACTCGGGCGTGAATGGCGTCGGCTTCGGGTGAGCGGACTTCCACCTCCGTCTGACCCATGACCCGTGCACGGAGGCGGGCGAAACCCGACCTCGACGGTTGTTCGTCGCTCACTTCGAGGTGGTGACCCGAACCGTGGTCGGGCGCCACGAGTCATCCTCGTACTCGTCACCACGAAGCAGCGCCCGCACCGCTGCGCGAACCCGCTGCGCGTCGAGTGGCTTTACGACGAAACCTTCCACGCCACTGCGTCGAGCGAGGAATACGTCGGCCCGACGGTCGAGCAACATGAGGATTGCGACGGGCTCCGCCGCGCCGTAGGACTCCTCGTTGCGCAGGTCGAGGGCGATCGCCATGCCACCCATGGAGCCGACTTGAAGGTCCACGACGACGAGGTCGACGCCGCCGTCCTTCACCCGAGCGAGCGCCTCACGTCCGGACTCGGCCTCTTCAACGGTGAGGTCTGGACCTTCGAGCATGGTGCGCAGGTCGGTGCGTAGGGCGGGCAGGTCGCTGACGAGAAGAACGGTGGCCACGTTCAGTAGCGTAGCGGAGACGAGAATTCCAAGGGAAATCCTGACCTCGACCGACGAGAATTTCGTCTTGCCGTGAGCGGGTGCGGTAAGTAGTGTTCGCTCGATAGCCGAACCGGGGGGACTAATGGCGATATCGCCGGCACCGTGGACCGAGTTGAGCGCCTGTCGGGGCAGCGAGCGCGCCCTCTTCTTCGCCCCTGACGCCAGTGAGCGCAAGGAGCAGCGTCTCGTACGCGAGCTGTCGGCCAAGCGGATCTGTCAGGCGTGCGCCGTGCGTGATGAGTGTCTCGCGAGTGCCCTCGACCAACGCGAAAGTCACGGAATCTGGGGCGGTCTCAACGAGATTGAACGCCGGGGCTTACTGCGAAGTTGACTCTCGACCCAATTGAGTTGGGGCGACACGGGCGATGAGGATGAAGAGCAAGAAGGTCACCGCGTGCACGCCGGTGCACCACTCGCAGATGTGACCAACGTAGAGCAGTTCGGCGGCGATCAGCCAGAGGACGAAAGCCATCGAACCGACGATGATGACCACTCGCGCGACGTGCAGCGCCAGCCACGGCGCGCGCCACCCCCACGGTGAGTTGAGCCCGACGAGCACCACGTACCCGACGAGGCCGAGCACCGCGACGGGCACACCGAAGGCGTAGGACTGGGGCGAGGTGGTGACGGTGGCGCAGTTGAGTAGCCCCGTGGTGGAGCACGCGAGGTACTTGCTGCCCTCGAAGTGGGTGAACGTGAGGTAGCCCGAGATGCCGAGTCCGATGAGACTCAAGACGAAGGTCGAGTAGACGACCGCTTGAGAAACCTCACGGACCGGCCGACTCACTTCAGACCGAGGGCCTTCTTCGCCGCGAGAACACCGGGGCTAGCGCAAACCGTGCTCGGCTGGTCCTTGGTGAGCACGCAGTACGTCGCCGTCTCGTAGTTGGCCGTCGCCACGATGGCCTCGGTCACCGGATTGGTTGGATCGGTGAGTCCGGCGGCGATCGTGTCGCGCGATACCCCGGCGAGTAGCTGGGGCGTGAAGCTCGCGCCCGAGATGAGGTACCGGTTACCGATGGAGACGAAGGGGATCGAGTAGTCCTGCTGTGAGGTGATGCCGGGGATGTACGTCGACGTGTCGTACTTCTTGAACACGGCGGCTTCGACCTTCGACGGCGTCTGCAGCGTCGAGTAGAAGTTCGTCGCGTTGTCCCAGACGTTGGTGTACTGCTCAATGGAATTGAACACCAGGTACTTCGACTTGTAGTGGGTCTTCACGAAGGTGAAACTCGGCGTGCCTGGGTAGGCCTCGCCTGACTTCGTGGAACTGATCATGTCGCCGAGGCCGCTGAAGGTGCCAAAACGGCTGAGGGCCACGATCGTCGGCCACCGTTCGGCCGCGCAGAAGGGGCAGTACTCGGCGCCGAGGTAGAAGACCTCGGGCAGGGTGGCGCTCGATGCCGACGTGCCCGTCAACGCGGGCTGACCCTTGAGGGGGATCGGCGGCGAGATCGGTACGGCCGGCGACTTGACCCCAACGGTGTTGAACACCGAGGACGGGATGTTGGTGACCTCGCCGGCCACGGTGGCGCTGGTTGGCTGAAAGGCCGTACTGCCCGTCGTCGAGGAGCCGGTGGCGACTTTGATGATCACGAGGGCCGCGACGACCACCACGACGAGCCCGATGGCGACCCAAGTGAAGAGGCCAGCCGGTCGACCGGTGGCCGCAGGGGCGGGCGTCCGCTTGGCGGGGGGTTTCTTGGCCACGATGCTCCTTCGCGTGAGTGACTGCTCAAACTTAGTTGACGGACGTACCCGCTCAATCTTCGGGGGGGCGCAGTGGGTAGGTTGGGGTCATGGCCGAAATCCTGACCCCCCGACCGGCGTCGACGATCCTGCCGCTTCGCGACGGTCCCGACGGCGTCGAGGTCCTACTGCTGAGGCGAAACCTGAACAGTGATTTCGTAGGTGGTGCCTATGTCTTCCCTGGTGGCGGTGTTGATACTGGTGACGCCGATTTCGGCGATCGGGTCCTCGGGCTCGATGAGGCGACGGCCTCGAAGCGACTGGGGTTGTCGAGTGGTGGACTGGCGTTCTACGTGGCCGCTCTTCGCGAGCTTTTCGAAGAGGCGGGGTTGCTCATCGCGATCGATCGGGAGGCTCGACGCGTCGACGGCGTTGATCACGCCGCGTTCGCCGCGCGGCGCGATGACCTGAACACGCGGCGGTGCACCTTCGCCGACGTGCTCGACGACGAGGGCATCGTGCTCGACCTTCGAGCCGTCGTCTACCTGTCTCATTGGGTCACGCCGATCGGTCCGCCGCGCCGATTCGACACCCGATTCTTCGTCGTTGAGACCCCGCCCGATCAGATTGCGGGCCACGACGAAGGCGAGACGGTCGATCACCGGTGGGTCCGTCCCGTTGACGCGCTCGCGGCGGCGGCGAGCGGCGAGATGGTGATCATCTTGCCGACCATTCGGAATCTCACGTCCATCGCGTCGTTCGATCGGGTCGCCGACGTACTCGCGTGGGCCGGGTCGCAGGGTCCGGTACCGCGGATCGAACCGCGGATCGTCGAGCGCGACGGCGAATCGTTGATTCTCCTACCCGGTGACGAGGGCTACGACCAAGGCGGGAGTTGAGCCGATTCGTCCGCGGTGACGATCGACCGAGCGCGAGAGAACCACGGGACGATGGCTGACGTCGTACGTTGGTAGTGCTCGTACTCCGGGTAGCGCGAACGCGAGATCTTCTCAGTGAACGAGGTGGAACCGACGAAGAGCGCGCTCAGTAGCACCGGTCCGATCAGCGTCCACTGCGCGAGGGATCGAGCGGCCACCGCCCCGAAGAGAAAGACGATCCACCACTGGGCGATCTCGAAGAAGTAGTTCGGGTGACGGGCGTAGCGAAAGAGTCCCGCTTGGAGGAATCGGGTCGTTGGCTCATCGCCCGCGAGGGTGACGATCCGCTTTCGCCGCTGGAAGTTCCACTGCTGCTGGTCGGCGACCGTCTCACCAACCAGCATGGCGACGAAGAGCGTGGTGAGGAATGCGTCGAGCGGGCCGAAGGCCGCGCCGCGGTGCTGGTAGGCCGTGAACGCAGGCAGCGCGATCAAGACCAGCAGAAAGCTCTGGTAGACGACGATGAAGAAGAGATTGAAGAGCTGGAACTGCCAACGGCGCATCGACGAGCGCAGGACCGCCCAGCGGTAGTCCTCGGTGCCGGTGTACCCTCCCCGTCGGGCGAAGTTGAACGTCAGGCGCAGACCCCACGCCGTCGTGAGAATTGCCATCACGTCGAGTCGCGTATCGCTCAGACCGGCGCGCAGCGCGAAGACCCAGACGTAGGTCTCGGGCAGGACCGACCAGAGGCGGTCGATCCACGAGGTGTCACCGGTCGCGAGTGACGCGAGCCACGCGAACGCCGCGGCCACCGCGGCTATCACGACAACGAGGTGCAGCGGCGACATACGCCCAGTGTAATCCCTGACTAAGCCGTTGATTCAGCAGCCGGCGGGTGCTCCGCGGTGCGGTCGATCATCGTCGGCGAGAAGAGGCGCAACGGCGTCGACGATGAGCCAGTTCCTCGTTCAATCCAGTGGGTGCATACCAACGAGTGCTGCGGTTCGTTGGTCTCAATCCCCGATGCCGGTGGGCGTGGCGCCCGACTCACCCGTCTCGACGGCGCGCGCAATCGCATCGAGCATTCGCGCGCTGCACCCGACGTCACCCTTGAGCGGCGCAACTTGGTCGATAATGCGGCTTGCGAGTTCCGTGAAGATCCCGTCGCCGTCTTCGCGCGTCACGACCGGCCGCCCGGTGTCGCCACCGTGGGCGACGTCGCCGTGGAGCGGGATCGAGGCGAGGAGCGGGACGCATAGCTGCGCGGCGAGTTCCTCGCCACCCCCGTCACCGAAAATGGCGTGTCGTTCGCCGCACGAGCAGGTGAACGCACTCATGTTCTCGATGACGCCGAGGACGCGGATATTGGACTTGCGCGCGAAATCGGCGGCCCGTGCCGCGACGCGTTGGGCCGCTCGATTCGGCGTGGTCACGATTAGCTGACCCATCGTGGGCACGAGCCGCGCGAGGGTCATGGCGATGTCTCCGGTCCCCGGTGGGGTGTCGATGAGTAGGTAGTCCACCCCCGACCAATCTGCGTCTTCGATGAATTGGGCCACGGCCTTTTGAACCACGAGGCCGCGCCAGAGCAGTGCCTGGTCGTCGTCGGCCAGGAGTCCCATCGATAGCAGGCGGATCTCGCCGGGGCCGACGGGTCGAACGAGGGGTTGCATCTTGCCGCCGACGGCCTCAACGTCACCGTCGATGTCGAGGAGTCGGGTCAGTGAGAACCCCCAGACGTCGGCGTCGAGCACCCCGACGGTGAGTCCGGTCATCGCGAGCGCCGTTGCGAGGTTGGCCGTCACCGACGACTTACCGACGCCGCCCTTGCCCGAGGCGATGGCCAAAACCGGAGTCGTCGGCGCGAGCGACGTTGACGGAGCGCGCCGCTGCGCGACGGCCCGTGCGGCCATCATGGTGGACCGCTTCTCGTCAGGGCTCATGACGTCGAGCACCAGTCGAACTCCCCGAACGCCATCGAGGCTCGCGGCCGCCTCGCGGACGTCCCGCTCGATCTGCGTGCGTAGCGGACAGCCCGAAGTTGTGAGCGCGATGGTCACGGTCACGTCCCGGTCGTCGACCGCCACGGCCCGAACCATCCCCAACTCGACGATCGAGGCGCCCAGTTCTGGGTCGTAGACGTGCGCGAGTCGTTCTCGGACCGCTTCGGCGAGGTTCACAACGGGACGTTACCGGGATGGGGGTGGGGTATCGCCGGGACGAGGTCCCCGCTACCATTGTGACGTCGTCAACTGAAGGAGCCCTATGACCGACGTCATCACCACGGCCGTCGACGCCACCGTCGCCGAACCGATTACCCTGACCGCCACCGCCGCGTCCAAGGTCGCCGAACTGATCGCCGCCGAGGCCGCGGATGAAGTACTCGCCCTGCGCATAGCGGTCAAGTCCGGTGGCTGCTCGGGCTTCCAGTACGACATGTACTTCGACTCCGAGTTCGCCGCCGATGACGTCGTGCGCGACTTCGGTGGCGTGAAGGTCGTCGTCGACGCCGCGAGCGCCGAGCTGCTGACCGGAGCCACCCTCGACTTCACCGACGGACTCCAGGGTGCCGGCTTCCACATTTCCAACCCGAACGCCACGCGTACCTGCGGGTGCGGCAACTCCTTCAGCTGAGATTCGAGGAACCGTGTCTGCTCCCGTTGGCCCATACTCGCCGTGGCGTCGTGCCGGCGACCTCGTCGTGATCTCGGGTCAGCTCGGCCTCGTTCCCGGTCGCGAGGGGCAAACCATGGCTGACGCCACCGCCGCGGGTCAGTTGCGCCAGGCTCTCGAGAACGCGCGTCACGTCCTCGACGAGGCGGGCGCCACCTTCGACCAAGTGGTCAAGGCGACGTTGTTCTTGGTGGACATGGACGACTTCGCGCCGTGCAACGAGGTGTGGGTGGAGGCGTTCACCGTCCCCCGTCCGACCCGTTCGGCTGTTGCGGTCGCCCAACTGCCGTTGGGCGCGCGCGCCGAGGTCGAGCTCTGGGCCTACGCCCCGACCCACTAGAGGACGGTGTCGATGCGCTCGCCGTCGACGCCGAATTTGTAGCCGACCGACCGCACGGTCTGGATCAGGTGGGCGTGCTCTTCGCCGAGTTTCGCCCGTAGTCGGCGGACGTGGACGTCGACGGTGCGCGCGCCACCGTAGTACTCGTAGCCCCACACCCGGCTGAGCAGGGTCTCGCGCGTGAAGACCCGTTGTGGATTGGTCGCGAGGAACCGCAGTAGTTCGTACTCCATGTAGGTCAGGTCCATCACGCGCCCGGTGATCGTGGCTTGGTAGGTCTCAAGGTTCATCACGAGGCCACCCTGTTCAATCCGGGCGGCGACGTTCTCGTTCCCCGCGCGACGGAGCCGGTGACGCAGCCGGGTGGACAACTCACTCACGTCGAATGGTCCCACCACGAAGTCGTCGAAGAGGTCCTCTCGGAACGTGAGGTCGTCGAGTTGATAGTGGTCGACGAGCAGGATGATCGGTCCAACGGGACGGTCTCGGTGCCGCAGTTGACGACAGAGGTTCATCGCGTCGTTGAAGGGGAATCCCGCGGCGTTGATCACCGCACCGGCGTAACCGTCGGTTGGCTCCAACGCCGTTACCTCGTTCAGTCGGCCCGACGTGGCGACCGCCGGTGTGACGCCCGTCACTTCGAAGGCTTTCTTGATCGGCCCTTCGCACGAGGGAACGCAGAGCACGACGTCGATGTTCACAGCAGGGGCAGGTACCGAGCGAGTTCGAAGGGGGTGACCTGACCTCGGTAGGCGTCCCATTCGGCGCGCTTGTTTCGAAGGAACCACTCGACCTGGTGTTCGCCGAGCGTCTCGTGCAGGAGTGTCGACCGTTCCATCAGGTCGACGGCCTCGGCCAGTGATTGGGGCAGCGGTGCGTGGTGCTCACCCTCCGCCGGTAGCTCGTAGTCTCCCGTCACCCCGCGCAGCCCGGCGGCGAGCGTCACGGCGAAGGCGAGGTACGGGTTCGCCGCCGGGTCGGGCGAGCGGAACTCGATTCTCGTCGAGTCGATCCGACCGGGCTTGACCGACGGGATTCGCACCAGTGCCGCCCCGTCGTGTCGGGCCCAGTCGGCGTTGATGGGTGCTTCGAGTCCCGGGACGAGGCGCTTGTAGGAGTTGACCCACTGGTTGGTGATTGCGGTGATCTCGGGGGCGTGGTGCACGATGCCCGCGATGAACCGGGTTGCCACGTCGGAGAGTCCGTACGGCCCGTCACCGATGAAGGCGTTGGCGTCGTCGCGCCAGAGCGAGAGGTGGGTGTGCATGCCCGAGCCCTGCACGGCGGCCAGTGGCTTGGGCATGAAACTGGCCGAGACGCCGGACTGTCGAGCGAGCTCCTTGACGACGTATCGGACCGTCATGACGGTGTCGGCCATGGTGAGCGCGTCTGTGTAGCGCAGGTCGATCTCGTGTTGGCCGGGCGCGTCTTCGTGCTGGGCGTGTTCGACCCCGATGCCCATCTCTTCGAGCACGAGCACGGTCCGTCGGCGCAGTTGGCTACCGACGTCGTCGGGCAGGAGGTCGAAGTAACTCCCGTTGTCAATGGGCTGCGGTGGCCGACTGGGGTCGAGTCCCTCGAAGTAGAAGTACTCGATCTCGGGGGCCACGAAGAACGTGTAGCCCTGCTCGCGGGCGTCGCGCAACACGCGGCGCAACTGCTGACGGGGGCAGCCGTCGAAGGGGGTCCCGTCGATGTTGTCGATGTCGCAGAAGACTCGCGCGACGCCGCCGCCCTCTTCGTACCAGGGCAGCAGTTGGAACGTCGTCAGGTCGGGACGGGCGAGGACGTCCGATTCGCGCGTGCGCGAGAAGCCGTCGATCGCGCTGCCGTCGAAGGTCATCCCCTCTTCGAGGGCGTCCTCCAACTCGGCCGGTGTGACGTGGAAGGCCTTGTGCCGGCCCAGCACGTCCGTGAACCAGAGTTGGACGAAGCGGATGCCCCGCTCCTCCACCGTTCGCAGGACGTACTGGGCTTGGCTCTGCATGGGGGACATTCTCGCACCTCGGGTCAGGACGCGGGCACGGTGTCCGCCGTGTCCGCGATTATCGGCGGGCCGGAGCCTTGCGAGCGGTCGTCTTCTTGGCGGCGACCTTCTTGGCTGGAGCCTTCTTGGCGGCGGTCCGGGTGGGGGTGGCGGCGCCGCAGATCGTCTCGACCATCAGGCGCGCGACCACGTACGGGTCGACATTGGCGTTGGGGCGGCGGTCCTCGAGGTAGCCGCGCTTGTCGCGCGCGACGCCCCCGGGGATGCGTACCGACGAACCACGGTCCGAGACCCCGTACGAGAACTTCGACCACGGGGCAGTCTCGTGGGCGCCGGTCAGACGGTCCTTGATGCCTTCGCCGTAGTTATCAATGTGCTCGAGGACCCGCGTACCCAGCGCCTCGCAGCCGGCGATGATCGCGTCCCAGCCGCCGGACGCGCGCATCTGCTTGGTCGAGAAGTTCGTGTGCGCCCCGGCGCCGTTCCAGTCACCCTTGATGGGCTTGGCGTCGAAGCTGACGTCGACTCCGAAGTCCTCCGCGATGCGTTCGAGCAGCCAGCGGGCCGTCCACAGCTGGTCGCCGACCTCGACGGTGCCGAGAATGCCGATCTGGAACTCCCACTGGCCCATCATCACCTCGGCGTTCGTGCCCTCGATCCCGAGCCCCGCGCGCAGGCACGCGAGCGTGTGCGCCTCGACAATCTCGCGACCGGGCATCTTCGCCCCGCCGACGCCGCAGTAGTAGGGCCCCTGGGGGGCCGGGAAGCCGACCTCGGGCCAGCCGTAGGGGCGGCCTTCCTGGAAGAAGGTGTACTCCTGCTCGATGCCGAACATGGGTTCGAAGCTCGCGAACTGCTTGGCGACCGCGACGGCCGCCGCGCGCGTGTTCGTGGGGTGGGGGGTCATATCCGCGTTCAACACCTCGCACATCACCAGCACGTCATTGGGACCGCGCAGCGGGTCCGGGCAGGTGAAAACCGGTTGGAGGACGCAGTCCGAGAAGTGACCGGTCGCCTGGTTCGTGCTCGACCCGTCGAAGCCCCACACCGGAGGCTTCTTGCCGTCGGCCACGATACGGGTCTTGCTTCGCAGTTTGCGGGTCGGCTCCGTGCCGTCGATCCAGATGTACTCAGCCTGATACGCCACTAATCGCTCCTTCGAGTCAGCGCGAACCTCACGCATCCGCCATCTAGTTTGGCGAGTCGAAGAGCGCCGGGACGCGGGTTTTGTTAACCACGTGTGAAACGTTGCACCGGCCAGGTGGCGCCACGGACGCCTGGACTCGGCACCGGTAGGCTCACGTCGTGCCCGTTGTCCGACTCGCGCTCGCCCAGATGAACGCCGTCGTCGGTGGCCTGGCCCAGAACGTCGCGACGATCGGTCGGTTTCGCACCCAAGCGGCGACGGCGGGCGCATCACTGCTCGTGACACCGGAGTTGTCACTGCTCGGCTACCCGCCCGAGGACCTGCTCTTGAAAGAGGGTTTCATCATCGCGGCCGACGAGGCGCTCGAGGTGGTCGCCGCCACGGGTGGCGGTCCAGCGGTCGTGGTGGGAACGGTGCTGGCCGACGGCGAGCGGTGGATCCGCCTGGCGCCGTCCAGTGACGGCCGTGACGTCGTGGCCCAGACCGTGCCGACGCGCGGTCACGTCGCCAACGCGCTCGCGGTGGTGGACGGTCAACGGGTCGTGACGACGGCCTCCAAACGACTCCTCCCGAACTACGACGTGTTCGACGAACAGCGATACTTCCATCCGGGGATCGGCGAGCACGCCATCATCAACGTCAACGGTGTAGCGGTCGGCCTCTTGATCTGCGAGGACGTGTGGACCCCCGAGGGTCCGGCGGCGCAACTCGCGGCTCAGGGCGCGACGCTATTGGTGGTCGCGAACGCGTCGCCCTTCGCGCGCGGACGCCGTGGAGAGCGAGAGGCGATGCTCGCCGCGCGGGCGCGCGAGGTCAACTGCCCGATTGCCTACGTGAATCTCGTCGGGGGTCAGGATGAACTGGTCTTCGATGGCCAGAGCGTGGTCGTGGACGAGGCCGGCGCGGTCATCGCGCGCGCCGCTGCGTTCGAGGAGATGCTCCTCATCGCCGACGTCCCGGCTCGCTCGTCGTCGGTCGGTACGCCGATCGCGCCGGCGCCAATCGCGACGAGTAAGTCCTACCCCGTCAACGTCGTGACCTCCCCCCCGGGCGAAACGGCCGAGATCTACCAGGCCCTCGTGACCGGGACGCGGGACTACCTGCGCAAGAACGGCTTCCGATCGGTCATCCTCGGTGTCTCGGGCGGGGTGGATTCGTCCCTCGTGGCGACGATCGCGGTCGACGCCGTCGGCTCGGCGGCCGTGCGCGGCTTCGCTATGCCCAGTCGGTACTCGTCGGACCACTCGATCTCCGACGCGGTGGAGTTGGCCTCACGCCTCGACATCGACCTCGTCACCGTGCCGATCGAGGACGCGCACCGAGCGTTCGGCTCCATGTTGCGAGACGTCTTCGGGGTGGACCCCGTCGGACTCACCGACGAAAACCTACAGTCGCGGATCCGCGGCGTGCTCCTGATGGCGGCCTCGAATGCGACGGGGGCGATCGTGCTCACCACCGGGAACAAGTCCGAGATGGCGACGGGGTATTCGACGCTCTACGGGGACTCGGCCGGTGGCTTCGCGGTGATCAAGGACGTCCCCAAGACCCTGGTCTACGAACTGTGTCGATACCGTAACGAGGTCGCCCGCGCCGACGGCGACCCCGAACCGATCCCCACGTCGGTACTCACGAAGGCTCCGTCGGCCGAGTTGCGTCCGGACCAGCGCGACGACCAGTCGCTGCCGCCCTACGACGAGCTCGATCCCCTGCTGGAGCTCTACGTGGAGCGAGATTTCACCGCCGAGGCGATGATCGAGCTCGGGCACGACCCCGAACTAGTGCTGCGAATCGTGCGGCTCGTGGACGGTAGTGAGTACAAGCGCCGCCAGATGCCGCCCGGCGTGCGCATCTCCTCCAAGGCCTTCGGTCGCGACCGACGGATGCCCATCACCAACGCCTTCCGGCCCGCACCGTGAACTCGGCGTCGACGACGCTCGAGCTGGCCAGCGCCGCCGAGGCCATCTACGCGGTGCTGGGTCGCCGCGCGGGCGAGGTGAGTGACGACGGATACGTCGTCGGCCTCTACGAGATGTCGCGGGCCTGCGGCGAGGCGTCCCTGGCCCTGCGCGAGGCCGCCGACGTCTCGACCGTGACCCCGAATACGGCCGTGGCGAGTGTGCTCGACCAGTCCTTCGACGACGACGGGTCCGGGGCGCTCGCAATCTACGCGACGACGATGGTCGTCCTGCCCCGCTTGCTCGTGGCCCTGCGCG
This sequence comes from Acidimicrobiaceae bacterium RAAP-2, assembly GCA_001443545.1. GTDB lineage: Bacteria > Actinomycetota > Acidimicrobiia > Acidimicrobiales > RAAP-2 > RAAP-2. The sequence continues at coordinate 33,924 of LMAD01000017.1, read as the reverse complement.
ACGCGCGCGTCGGCCCGACGGACTCGGCGTTGACCGAAACCCTCGTCCGCGTCAGCACGACCGTGGTTTCGGCGCTCCGTCGACTGGCTCAATACGCTCACGACGAGGATATATATGACGATCAGGAGTGGCAGTCGGCGGCGCGCGCGCTCTCGAAGCGTCTCGACGACGCCGGCTACGCCGAAAGCCTGGTCATCTCCCGGTAAGTTGCCTACCCCCGTATAACTACATACGTCGGGCAACCGCGACGGTGAAAAGGGAGAGCATGGCTAAGGACCGCGTTGATCGCGACGACGAGGACCTCGTCCGTCTATACCTGTCGGACATCGGCCAGTACACGCTGCTGACCAAGGACGACGAGGTTCAACTGGCCCAGGCGATCGAGGAGGGTCGCGAGGCCCGAGCTGAACTTCTGGCCGCCGAGACCGACAAGAAGGTGAAGCTCACGCCGGCCCGCAAGCAGGCCCTTCGACGAGCCGAGCACCGCGGCGACCAGGCGGAGCGGGATTTCGTCCAGTCGAACCTGCGTCTCGTGGTGTCGATCGCCAAGAAGTATCAGGCCTCCGGTCTGCCCCTGCTCGACCTCATCCAGGAGGGAAACCTTGGCCTGATGCACGCCGTCGAGAAGTTCGACTGGCGCAAGGGCTTCAAGTTCTCGACCTACGCCACGTGGTGGATCCGCCAGGCCATCACGCGCGGCATCGCCAACACCGGTCGGACCATCCGGCTCCCGGTGCACGCCGGTGACACCTTGGCGCGCGTGCAGAAGGCCCAGTCACGACTCGAATTGAAGTTCGGCCGTCCGCCGACCATCAAGGAGCTGTGCGACGAGTGCGAGATGCCCGAGGACAAGTTGATCGAGGCGCTGCGCTTCCGTTCGGAGCCGATTTCGCTGTCCGAACCGCTCCGTGAGGACGGCGACGCCGAACTCGGCGACGTGGTCGAGGACCGCTCGGCGGAGTCACCCTTCGACGTGGCGGCGGTCAAGATGATGCCCGCGGCGATCGAGAAGTTGCTCCAGCCCCTCGATGAGCGCGAGCAGAAGATTCTGCGGATGCGCTTCGGCCTGGACGGCGCGGGCGAGATCCGTACCCTCGAGGACGTCGGCGCGGAGATGAACCTCACGCGAGAGCGGATCCGCCAGATCGAGGCCCGAGCGATGAGCAAACTCCGTCACCCCTCGTCGGACACGGGCGCGCGTGACCTGCTGACGCTGTAGGTCGTCAGCGGTTTCGGATCCGGGACTGGCCGAGCAGGGCCGCGACACCGATCACGATGGCGCTGATGAAGTAGGGCGTGCGCGACTTCGTGCCGTCGTGCACGCGCACGGGGTGGGTGAAGCTGAGTATGGGCCACTGGTTGTCGTGGGCCAGTCGGGTGAGCTGGCGGTCGGGGTTGACGGCGTAAGCGTGGCCGACCGTGCGCAGCATCGGTGCGTCGGTCTCGGAGTCCGAATACGCGTACGAGTTCGCGAGGTCGATGCCCCGGCGCCCGGCCAGTTCCTTGATGGCGAGGGCCTTGTTCTCGCCCTGGGCGAGGAAGTCCATCTCGCCGGTGAACTTACCGTTCTCGTCGATCGTCGCCCGTGACGCGATGGCCCCGGTGATGCCGAGCAGCTCGGCGAATGGTTCGACGATCTCACTCGGCGACATGCTCACCAGCCAGACCTCGTCACCCTGACCCTGGTGGTGTTCGATGAGTGCCTTCGCCTCGGCGTAGATCAGGGGTTCGATCACTTCAGTGATGGTGCTCTTGACCAGTTCACGCACCTCTTCGCGGTCCCAGCCCTTGGTGACGCGCAGTACCGACTCACGGATCCTGACCAGCTTGTCCTCGTCGGCGCCGAAGCGCAGGAAGAGGATCTGGGTGACCGCGGCTCGGATCATGGTGCGCCGGTGCAGTAGTCCGCGCGCGTGGAATTCGGGGCCCAACGCGACGAGCGATGACTTGGCGATCACCGTCTTGTCGAGGTCGAAGAACGCAGCTCGCACGGCTTCATGCTAGGTCTCGGGACCCCCGACCTTCGGCCGGTCAGGCGATGAACGCGTCGGCGCAGTCCTGGGTGGCGTTCTCGCGGGCCATCAAGATGACGTGGTCGTGCTCGAGGAATCGCATGGTCGGCGTCGGGGTGAGGGGCTGGTCGCGACGCACGACGGCGACGATGCGCACGGCGTCGGTCAGGCGCAGTTCGTCGAGGGTGAGTTCCTTGGCGACGGCGGGCGCACTCGCGGCCAGGGTCACTTCGATGAGCTTCATCTTGCCGTTGGCCAGGTCCATCAACTTGATGATCGAACCGACCTCGACGGCCTCGTCGACCAGGGAGGTGATCAGGGCCGGGGTCGACACCGAGACGTCGACGCCCCAGCTCTCGTTGAAGAGCCACTCGTTTCGAGAGTTGTTGATCCGCGCGATCACCCGCGGCACGCCGAACTCCTGCTTGGATAGCCAACTGACGACCAGGTTGTCCTCGTCGTCGCCCGTGGCGGCGATGACGACGTCGGCGCCTCGCAGGTCGGCCGAGACCAGGCAGGCGTACTCGCAGGCGTCAGCCGCCATGACGTTCACGCCGTGCAGGATGGTCTTCAGCCGCTCGGCCGTCGCGGTCACCTGCTCGAGCAGGGTGACGTCGTGGTGCCGGTCGATCAGGTCGAGCGCGATCGCGGTACCGACGGAACCGCCACCCGCGATGACGACCCTCACGACGTCGCCTGCAGCATGGTCGACAATTCATCGAGCCCCTGGGGAGTGACTAGGAACTCGAGCATGTCGTCCTCCTGGGCGAAGAGGCCCTCGATGTTCACCCGGCCGACGCCGCCGCGGATCAGTCCGACGACCCGGACGTGCTCACCGCGATTGAAGTGCGTGAGCGGGTGCCCGGCGAGCTCGTCGGGCACGATTCGTTCGACCAGGTGCAGGGTTCCCGCGCCGTCGGTCCACTCGATCGAGTCGTCCGAGGGCATCATCCAGCGCTTCACCTGCTGGGTCGTCCACAGTGACGTGGCGACCGTCGGGATGCCGAGCTTCATGTAGATCTCGGCCCGCTGGGGGTCGTAGATCCGCGCGACGACGTTCTTGATCCGGTAGGTGTCGCGGGCGATGCGCGCGCAGAGGATGTTGGTGTTGTCACCGCTGGTGACCGCCGCCAGGGCGTCGGCGTGGCCGGCCTCGGCCTTGAACAGGATGTCCCGGTCGAAGCCCGAGCCGAGCAGTGTCTTGCCGTGGTACCGGGTCAATCGGCGGAAGGAGTCACGGTTCTTGTCGATGATGACCACGGAGTGTCCGTCTTCGGAGAGTTGCATGGCCAACTCGGACCCCACACGGCCGCACCCGACCACCACGATATGCACCAGGTCATCAGACCACATTTCGCCCTCGAAGCGCAACCGACACGGCGCCGCGGGCGAACGTCGCTTAGTGTACTCATGGTGTCTGAGGCCGATAAGCAGATAACGAGCAATACACCGGTACTGACCTCGCACGCGAACGTCTCGACCGTCTACCCCGAGACCCTCGGCTATCGACTCAAGCGGATCCTGCTCGGCCGGCCCTACGTGACCGAACAGCTCAGCGGCGAACGGTTACGCCGTCCCATCGCACTCGGCGTGCTCGCCCCGGACTGCATCTCGTCGTCGGCGTACGGGACCGAGGAGATCCTCACCCAGTTGACGCCCTACATCGGGCTCGCGGCATTCGCGCTCGTCGTACCGATCATGTTCGTGATCATCGGCGTGCTCTTCTTCGTGACCACGTCGTACCTCGACGTCATCAAGTACTACACGACCGCCGGTGGCTCCTACGTGGTGACGCGGGACAACTTCGGGCCCAAGGTCGCCCAGATCGCCGCGGTCGCGCTGCTCATTGACTACATCGTCACGGTCGCGGTGCAGTGCTCGGCCGGCACGGCGGCGCTGACGAGCGCCTTCCCGGGGTTGGCGTACTACACGGTGCCGATCACGGTGGGCGTCGTCCTGATCCTGATCTACGGCAACCTGCGGGGGTTGCGTGAGGCGGGGAGTTACTTCGCCTTCCCGACGTACTTCTTCATCTTGATGCTCGGGATCACCATCGTCGTCGGCTACGTGAAGAAGTTCAACGGCACGCTGCACCACGTGGCCCAGCCCGCCACGCACCTCCTGGTCAAGCAGCAGCTCGGCCATCCGGGCACCGGGCTGCTCTACGGCGTGGCCTTCTTGACCCTGCTGCGCGCCTACGCGAACGGCGGCTCGTCGCTCACGGGACTCGAGGCGATCTCCAACGGCGTCGCGAGCTTTCGGCGCCCCGAATCGAAGCACGCCCGTCAGACGCTCGTCGTCATGTCCTCGGTGCTCGGCTTCATGCTGCTGGGCACCACGTTGCTCGCCGCGTGGACCCACGCCCTACCCTTCGCGGCGGGTACCCCGACGGTCGTGAGCCAAGAGGTGCAGGCGGTCTTTGGCATGCACGGCGCCGGCCACGTCATCTTCCTGCTCGTCCAGTTCTCCACGCTGCTCATCCTCTACACCGGGGGCAATACGTCCTTCAACGGGTTCCCATTCCTGGCGAACTACGTTGCGACCGACAAGTACCTGCCACGCCAGCTCACCAAGCGGGGCCATCGCCTCGCCTTCTCCAACGGCATCATCGTGCTGGGCGTCGTCTCACTCACCCTGATCATCGTCTTCGGCGCCCAGGTGAACGGACTCATCTCGCTCTACGCCATCGGGGTCTTCACGGGCTTCACCCTGGCGGGAGCCGGCATGGTAGCGCGCCACCTACGCGAGCGCCAGAACAAGTGGCGCTTCGGCGTGCTCGTCAACGCGACCTCCGCGACCGTGACCGCCATCGTCGTGCTGGTGTTCGTGCTGGCGAAGTTCACCGAAGGCGCGTGGATCATCGTGATCGTCGGTCCGATCATGTACGTCGGGTTAATCCGCTTCAACCGCCAGTACGAGCGAGAGGAACAGGCCTTCGCCGCGAGCCGGGCGCGGGGGCTGGCGAGCATCCGCATGAACCGGGTCATCGTCTTCATCGACAACTACGACCTGGTCACGGAGCGGGCGCTGCAGTACGTGACCACGCTGAACGCCTACTCGGTTCGCGCGGTGCACTTCGATATCGACCCCATGGTCACCAAGAACCTCGAACGAGCCTGGGGGGCGGCGAACACGACCTCGGCCGGGATCTCCCTCGAGATCGTGGAGTGCGAGGACCGGCGCGTCGACCGCGCCGCGCTGGAGCTCGTCGCCGACGTCGTTCGCGACCCCGACGTCTTCTGCATGGTCATCCTGCCGCGACGCGGGTTCTCGTCGCGCCTCCAGCGACTCCTGCACGACCGGTCCGCCGACGCAATCGCCGGCGCGGTGATGCACATCCCGCGCACCGCGGCGACGATCGTCCCCTACCGCATGGGTCAGCTGCGCCTCATCGAGGGTGACACCGGCAAGGACCCCCTCAGCGACGAGGTGGTGCGCGGCGGGGTTCGCGAGGACGCCCACCTCGAAGCCGACGTGAAGTTAGCCGAGCGCTCGAGCGGCGCCCTGCCCATCGGCGGCTTGCGCGATCGCCAGTTCGCCGAGATCGCCGGCCGGGTGCGCGCCATGACGATCAACCACGAGGGCGGGGTCCACGAACTGCGCTGCGTCATCGCCGACAACTCCGGCTCGGTGACCCTCGTCTTCCAGGGCCGCTCGAACGTCCCGGGCATCGAGCGCGGGACGCGACTCTTGGTTCGAGGCACGATCACGTCCCTGCGCCGCGAGGCGGTGATCTTGAACCCGCAGTACGAGATCGTCGCCGCCCCGACCAACGACGAGTAGGGTCACCACGTCCGAAAACCGGTCGGGAACTGGGAATCGACGTGTCGATCCCCAGTTCCGGGTCCGGCGGGGTCGGCGACCTGTCTAGTTTGTAGGACGGCACTGCCGTACTCGCGGCCGTGATAGCGAGGTGAAAATGGCGCGAGCCTTAGTGATTGTGGAGTCGGTGGCCAAGGCCACGCGCATCCAGGACATGCTCGGGCCCGACTACATCGTCAAGCCATCGGTCGGCCACGTGCGCGACCTCCCCCAGAGCGCCGCCGAGATTCCCGCTTCGGTCAAGGGCGAGAAGTGGGCGCGGCTCGGCATCAACGTGAACGACCACTTCAAGCCGGTCTACGTCGTCAGTTCCGATCGAACCAAGGTGGTGGCCGACCTACGAGCCGCGTTGAAGCAGGTGGATGAGCTCTACCTCGCCACCGACGAGGACCGCGAAGGTGAGGCCATCGCCTGGCACCTCCAAGAAGTGCTGAAGCCCAAAGTGCCCGTCAAGCGGATGGTCTTCCACGAGATCACGCCAACGGCCATCGAGCGCGCCGTTCGCGAGACTCGCGACCTCGACCTGCGCCTGGTCGACGCGCAGGAGGGCCGCCGCTTCCTCGACCGGCTCGTCGGCTACGAGGTGTCACCGGTGCTGTGGCGCGCGGTCGACAAAGCCCGTTCGGCGGGCCGGGTGCAGTCCGTCGCCATCCGGTTGGTCTGCGAGCGCGAGCGCGAGCGTATGGCATTCACCTCGGCCTCGTGGTTCGACGTCGTCGCCACCCTCGCGGGCTCGGCCGGCTCGCTGGAGGCGACCCTCGAGATCTTCGACGGCGGCGCGCTCGCCACGGGCAAGCACTTCGACTCGGCCGGTCACCTCGACGATTCGTCGGGGGTCGTCATCATCGACTCGACCACCGCCGAATCGGTGGCCGATCGGCTGGTGTCGGCCACGGCCCGGGTGGAGTCGATCACCGCCACCCCGCGGACCCAACGTCCCCAGCCCCCGTTCATGACGTCGTCGCTGCAGATCGAGGCCAGTCGCAAGTTGCGCTTCGACCCCGAGCGGACGATGCGCGCCGCCCAGCGGCTCTACGAGCAGGGGTGGATCACCTACATGCGAACCGACTCGACGACGTTGTCCGACGAGGCGATCACCGCCGCCCGACGACTCGCGGCGTCACGGTACGGGGACGACTACGTCGCCGACCAACCACGTCGCTACGACCGCAAGGTGAAGAACGCCCAGGAGGCCCACGAGGCCATCCGCCCGGCGGGCGAGACCTTCCGATCGCTCGAAGAGGCCCAGGGTCAGCTCGTGGGGGACGAACTCGCCGTCTACGACCTCGTCTGGAAGCGGACGATTGCGTCGCAGATGGTCGACGCCCGCCTGACCCAGGTGAAGGTTCGGCTCTCGGCGACCCTCGACGGCGTCGTGGGCCACGACGATGCCGTCGCGGTGGGCTTGGGCGCGAGCGGGCTGCGCATCGAGTTCGCCGGCTTTCGCCGCGCCTACGTCGAGGGGACGGATGACCCCGAGGCCGAGCTCGCGGACCAGGAGCGGCTCCTGCCGCCGTTGCGCGAGGGCGACGACCTGGCGGTCACCGACGCGACCGCGAAGGGGCACGAGACCCAACCCCCGGACCGGTACTCCGAGGCCACCCTCATCAAGAAGCTCGAAGACCTCGGCATCGGCCGACCGTCGACCTACGCCTCGGTGATGAAAACCATCGACCGTCGAGGGTACGTGTGGAAGAAGGGCAAGTCCCTCGTCCCCGCCTTCCGAGCGTTCGCGGTCGTCAACCTGCTCGAGACCTACTTCGCGGACCTGGTCGACTACCAGTTCACCGCCGCGATGGAGGATCAGCTCGACGAGATCGCCGAGGGTCGCCAAGACCTCGAACCGTGGTTGCAGCGGTTCTACTACGGTGATCCATCGGCACCGACCGATTTCGCTCGGGTCGGTCTGCACCAGATGACCCACGAGACCCACGAGTTCGACTTCGCAGCCATCAACTCGCTGCCGCTCGGGGTGGCGCCCGACGGCCAGCCGGTCTCGGTGCGCTCGGGCCGCTACGGCCCGTACCTCATCCACGGCGAGGACCGGGTCTCGATCCCCGAAGCCACGGAACCCGACTCGCTGACCGTCGAGCGGGCGTTGGCGTTGCTCGCCGCGCCGAGCAGCGACCGTACGCTCGGCGCGGACGAGGCGACGGGCCTGCCGATCCTGCTGAAGGCCGGCCGCTACGGCCCCTACGTGCAGGTCGGTGAGATGACCGACCCCAAGAACAAGCCCAAGACGGCGTCGTTGTTCTCGACGATGAGTCCGGACACGATGACCCTCGAGGACGCGCGTCGACTGCTGACGCTGCCGCGCGAGGTCGGCCTCCACCCCGAGGACGGGCAACCGATCATGGCGCAGAACGGCCGCTACGGCCCCTACCTCACCTGGGGCAAGGAGACGCGGTCGCTGGCCAGCGAAGACGAGGTCTTCACCGTGGACCTGTCCGGGGCGCTCGCACTGTTCGCCCAGCCCAAGGCGCGCGGCCGGCGCGCGGCCGCCGGTCCGCTCCGCGAACTGGGCGAGGATCCGGTGACCAAACGACCGATCGTCGTGCGCACGGGCCGCTTCGGCCTCTACGTGACCGACGGCGAGTCGAACGCCACCCTGCGACTCGGCGATACGCCCGAGACGATCACGCTCGACCGGGCGGGTGAACTACTCGCCGAGCGTCGCAACGCCGAACCGTCGACTCGTCGGACCCCGGCGAAGAAGACGACCGCGAAGAAGTCGACGGCGAAGAAGACGGCCGCCAAGAAGGTGACCGCGAAGAAGGCGACGGGCGCGGCCAAGCGTGAGGCGACCAGTCGAGGATCGGCTTCCAACGCCGCGTTGACGGCGCGAGTGCGAAGCGATGATCAATGAACCGCGGGCGATTCGTCGTCTTCGAGGGGATCGACGCGAGCGGCAAGAGCACCCAGGCGCGTCGCGTCGCTGACGAGCGCGGGGCCCGATTCACGTTCGAGCCTGGCGACACGTTGCTCGGGGCCGAGCTTCGCCGGTGGTTGCTCGACGCACGGGCTCCGATGACGGCGGTCACCGAATCGTTGCTGATGCTCGCGGACCGCTCCCATCACGTCGCGACGGTCATCGAACCGACGCTCGCGGCGGGCCGCTCGGTGGTGAGCGATCGGTACTGGGCGTCCTCGATGGCCTATCAGGGCTACGGGCGAGGCGTCGACCTCGCCCGACTGCGCGCGGCGACCGATCTCGCCATCGGTGACTGTCGCCCCGACGTCACGATTCTGCTCGACGTTCCGGTCGCCGTCGCCGACGATCGAAGGCGACGCGATGACCGAGACCGATTCGAATCAGCCGACATCGAATTCCACGAGCGGGTCCGGGCGGGGTACCTCGAAATGGCCGCGGCCGACGAGATGCACTGGCGGGTTATCGACGGCACGGCCGACGAACCGACGGTCTCGTCCCGCGTCGACGCCGTGCTCGCCGAGTTGGTGTGGCCCGGTGGCTGACGTCTTCGACCGGCTCGTCGGCCAGTCGCGCGCGGCGGAACTCCTGCGCCAATACGTGCGTCGGCCCGTGCACGCGTTCCTCGTGGTCGGGCCCGACGGCTCGAACCTCCAGGACACCGTGACCGCGATGGCGGCCGCCCTGCAGTGTCCGCGTAACGGCTGCGGAGACTGCGAAGCGTGTCGGCTGGTGCTCACCGGCGCCGATACGGACGTCACCGTCGTCGAACGATCGGGTCTCTCGTGGCGAGTGGATGAGCTACGCGAGGCCGAGCGCCTGAGTCGTCGTCGTCCGCTCGGCGAGGGCTATCAGATCGTGATCATCGAGGACGTCGAGCTCACGGTCACGGGAACGGCCCCGTCGGCACCGGCGTTGCTCAAGACGCTCGAGGAGCCGCCGCCGCGGACGATCTTCTTGCTCACCGCGCACGAGACGCCGCCGGCCCTCGACACAATCGTGTCGCGCTGCCTCGAGGTGCACCTGCGCGGGCTGTCGGACGCCGACGTCGCCACCATTGTCATGGCCGATGGGGTCGAGGCGTCCCTGGCCCACACCGCCGCGGCGGCCGCCAACGGCGACGTCCGACGTGCGCAGATCTTGGCGCGTGACGAAGCGCTCGTCCAACGGGCGACCCAATGGCGCACGGTGCCGGATCGGTTCGACGGGTCACCGGCCGGTGCGGCTCGAATCGTCGAGGAGATCGCGCGGGCGCTCGACGACGCGGTGGCGCCGCTGATCGCGCTGCAGCACGATGAGGCGACCCGTCGAGGGGTCGAGGCACGTGAACTGGGTACGCGGCCGGCGAATCGGCGCGACCTCGAAGCGACCTTCAAGCGCGAGCAACGGCGGTTCCGAACCGACGAGTTGCGCTTCGGGGTTCGGGTGCTGACCGAGGTGTACCGACAACGCCTACGCGACGCGCTCGACGACGAGGTCGACGCGCGCTCGACGGAGCGGGTGCGCGCGGCGCTGAAGGCTATCGACGCGCTCGGCGAGGCGAATCGACGCCTCGCGACATCGCTCGACGAGAGTCTGCTGCTGCACGATCTCTTGCTCTCGCTCAACTCCCTCTGACGCGAAAGTGGGACCTGACGCCATCGGGTAATCTGGCTGCTTACGCCTGGGTAGCTCAGTCGGTAGAGCAGCGCATTCGTAATGCGCAGGTCAAGGGTTCGAATCCCTTCCCAGGCTCCCAGTTCGTTCGCGCACGGCGCGGGCGAAGTCGGCCGATCGGGCCTCCCAATTTCGGTAGTGGTCGAAGCTGGGGGCCGCCGGCGACAGGAGGACGACCCCGCCCTCGGGTAGCCGAGACCGGGCGACCGCGACGGCGTCGTCGAGATCGCTCGCCGGATGCTGTTCCACGTCGGGCGACTGCGCTCGGATCGCGGTGGCGATGCGGGGCCCGACGTCGCCGGTGGTGATCACGACGGTCCGAAGCCGCCGTGCGCTCACGGCCTGGGCGAGCGGCGCGTAGTCGACACCTCGATCGAAACCGCCGACGATCAACGCCACGGGCTCGCCGGCGAAGACGTCGAGCGCGGCGATGGTGGGTAGCGGCGCGGTGGCCAGACCGTCGTCGACGTAGCGCCACGTTCGCCCCGCCACTTCCTCGAGCGCGACGAGGGTCAGCCGGCCGGCCAGGGGCACGAAGTCGTCGGCGCGCTCGTCAACCGCGCGCGCCACGTCGTCGACTCGTCGACCCGACGCTCGGGCGACGGTCTCGAGGGCCAACGCGACGTTCTGGTCGTTGTGCGCGCCGAGCAGGTGCAGTCGCCCGGCCAGTCCCGACCGGTCGGCGGGCGTCATCGTGAGTTCGCCGCCGAGCTGATCGCGACGGGAGATGAACTCCTCGGCCCCGGGCACGATGGTCGCGTGCGGGCCCGCCGCGCGCGTGAGCGAGAGCTTGTCTTCGTGGTACTGGGCGAGGGACCCGTGCCAGTCGAGGTGGTCGGCTCCGAGGGACGTGACCACGACCACCCCGGGAGCGACCGTGACGTCCACGCACTGGTAGCTGGAGATCTCGACCACCAACCAGCCGACGCTCGTATCGAGCGTCGGGTCGTAGGGTGGTTGGCCGATGTTGCCGAGTCGTTGCGAACGGTCCCCGAGGCACGTGAAGAAGAAGTCCACCAGCGCGGTCGTCGTCGATTTGCCCTTCGTACCGGTGATGCCGATGACCCGTGTTCGATCCACCTCGTGGAGCCAGAGGTCGAGCGCCGAGGTCACGGGCACGCGGGCTTCGAGCTCGAGCACGTCCGGGCGACGTCGCGCGATGCCCGGACTCTTCACGATGATGTCGCAACGGGCGAGCGCCTCGAGGCCGCCGGCCCCGGTCACGAGCACGCCGGCGGCCGGGTCGTCGTCGACGAGCACGCAGTCGGCGCCGACGAGCCGGAGCCGGGACTCGGTCGCGTGGCCTTCGATGCCGTAGCCGAAGATACCGACGCGTCGGCCCGCGAGGTCAGCGAAGCCAGTGGGCCGAAACACGGCTCGGTCCTTGCGTGGCGTAGGGGTCGCCGTCGATGGCCGGGACGACGGACTCGGCGAGTTCGACGACGTGCCCGACGTCGATCCAGTCCTCACGGGCGGCAACGAGGTGCAGGGCCCGGGCGCTCTCGTCGGGGTCGCCCACGCATTCGAAGGGCTTATGGTCGCCACCCAGACCGACGAGGGTCCGGAGTTGGTCGAGGTGCGCCGGCGCGGCCAGGGGTTCGCTCCCGAAGATCGCCCGCAGGGCCGGCCTCGGGAGGTACGGGGCGAGGACGAGGTTGATGAAGAGACACTTGTCGCACTCACCGCACCAGGTGGTGGCCCGGTTCGCGGGATCCTGGGCGAAGGCTCGGTTGCAGCTGCGAAAGACGTGATGGTATTGAGCGAGCTCGCTGAATCGTCGGGCGACCCAGAGTTCGCTACGGTCACGCAGGAAGCTGGCGACATGCAGTGTCGGGCCGACGGCTTCGGCGACGGCGTCGCCGATGAGGACTTCGGCGTCCCAGGACTTGCTCCACTGGTGGTTGACTCCGCGGCCCCGCCACTCGAGGTTGGGGACGGACGCCGAGTGCTCGTTGCTCATGACGACCCCGCCGCGCCCCGTCGCCACGGCGGCCACGGCGGCGAGCATCGTGACCATAGCGGTGACCGGAACGTGGCCGCGCAGGAACGTCGGGTCGCCTTCGAGGAGCGACGGGTCGAGTGCGCGCGAAGCGCGAACGACCGGTCGCCCGGTCGACGACGCCGCCGCCTCGAGCGCGTCGAATCGGCCGCCGGTCGGGCTGACGACGAAGAGCGCTTGATCTAGTTCGGGCGCGAGGGACTCGACCGTGACGATCGAGTCGATACCGCCGCCGAAGGGCGTGAGGACCCGATTGGGATCGAGGGCCGCGGTCACTCGCGTCGCGTCGACGCCACCGACGAGTTGGACGTCGATCAAATCGAGGTCGTTGCGATAGGCGAACTCGCCGAGGCCGTCGATGATTGCACCGCGCAGCAGGTCGCGGCCCCGGGGACCGACCGGTGTCGTACCCAGGTCGAGGCGTCGTGGCGACCCCGTCTTGTAGTAGGAGAGCCCGGCGACGAGGTACCACAAGGTGGCCACGGCCCGCGTCGCCTCGTCGCGCAGGTCGCCCACGCCTTCGAACTGCGCGACCTCGCGGAAGCGGCGCCCGTCGAGGTCGTATCGTCCGATCAGTCGATCGACCTCGACGTCGAGTCCGACGTAGCGAAAGGTATCCGCCCGCGACGTCATTCGAGTCCTTCGTCCATGGCGGCACTCATGCTACGACGGGCCACCAGGGCGCTGCGCCCGCAGGGGCGCGCCGCTCGATCACTGAAGAACGGGTCGCCGCGGTCAGTCGTCTGACTCACCCCGGCGATGTGGTCGTTGGCGATCCCGGCCTCACGTAACTGGTGGGCCACCACGCCGGCGACGTCGAGGCGCCATCGGCCGGCTTCGTCGGGCACGAGGACGCCCGCGACGTCGGCGAAGTGGGCGGCAACCTCGGGCCCCACCTGGTAGGCGTCGCGCGAGATCGTCGGTCCGATGATGGCCCGAACGGTCGTCACGTCGTCGAAGGACGAGACGACCGCGGGGAGCACGCCCGCGACGAGACCGCGCCAGCCGGCGTGGGCGAGCGCGAACCGGGTCGACGCCACGTCGACGAGCAGCACCGGTGCGCAGTCGGCCACCAGGATCGCCAGGGCGAGGTCGGCGGCGTCACTCACCATCGCGTCGGCGTCCATCGGGCTCAGCGGACCCTCGACGCGCACGACCCCGTTGCCGTGCACTTGGTTGACGACGATGAGGTGGTCGGGGTCCACGCCGGCGGCTCGAGCGACCCGTCGTCGGTTTTCGCGCACCGCCTCGGGGTCATCGCCGACGTGGGTGCCGAGGTTCATCGTGTCGTAGGGGGCGGCGCTGACGCCACCCGAGCGCGACGTGACGAAGGCGTCGACGCCCCAGGTGGCCGCGCGCTCCAGCGGATAGACCACCAGGCCACCGCGCTCGCGCGGTCGAAGGGTCAGCGTGATTGGCACGACGGGCACAGACCGTTCAACTCGACGACGTGGCGTAATTCGCTGTAACCGTGACGCGCCGCGAGTTGCGTGGTCCACTGTTCGAGTTCGGGGGTGTCGACGTCGACCGTTGCGCCACAGACCCGACACGACAGGTGGTGATGGTGCACGTCGACGTCGCATCGTCGAAAGAGGTTCTCGCCCCGGTCGGTCATCACGGCGTCGATGTCACCGGAGTCGACGAGTTTGCGCAGCTGGGCGTAGACGGTGGCCAGCGCGATACGTTTGCCACGGCGAAGGATGAGGCCGTGGAGCTCTTGGGCACTGATGAAGCCCTGGACGCCGGCGAGTGTCTCGATGATTTCGCGGCGATGCACGGTGTTACGGGTTGACGCCACGGTCAGAGCCTACCCGAAGTCGAGTTGTAAACTAGAATCATTCCAGATATACTACTTGGAATGATTCTAAAGAGACTCCTCGCCAGCGCAACCGTCGTCGTTGCGGCGTCCCTGGTCGTGACGGTCATCGCACTATCGGCCGGTCCGTCGAATGCCGCGACCAAGCCGGTGATCGTGTCGGGCGTGTCCCAGTGGGGCGCCCTGGCCCGGCAGGTGGTGGGCTCCGACGCCACCGTCGTGTCGCTGCTCACGGACCCGAACGCGGACCCGCACAACCACGAGGCGACGACCAGCGACGCCATCAACGTCTCTCGCGCGACGATCGTGATCGAGAATGGTGCCGGCTACGACACGTGGTTGAACAAGTTGGTCCAAGCACGCGCCAAGGCGCCGGTCGTGATCGACGTCGCGTCGTTGATGCGCGTGCGCACCGGCAGCAACCCCCACGTCTTCTACGACGTGAGAGCGGCGGAGCGATTCGTCGCAGCGCTCGCCACCGACCTCGCGCACCTCGGCAAGTTCCCCGGGACTCAGGCCCGCGCCTCGGCGGTGTTGGCCAAGCTTCGAGTGGTGGCGTCGCGGGCCGGTCAGATCGACCACGGGTGCCGCGGCGTCAAGGTGGCCGCGACGGAGGACGTCACCGGCTACCTCTTGAAGGCAATGGGACTGAAGGTGGTCACGCCCGAGGGGCTGCGGCTCGCGATCGGCAACTCCGTCGACCCCTCGGTCCAAGACCTGGCCCTGGCCCTGAACCAGTTGCGTCAACACCCGGCGTTCTTGGTGAACAATACCCAGACGGCGACGCCGCTGACCAACGAGATGGTCAGCCAGGCGAAGTCGTCCCACGTGCCGGTGATCAACGTCACCGAGACGATGACCGGCACGAACTACGTGAAGTGGCTCAGCGGTGTCGTCGCGAAGATGCGCGCCGCCCTCGTGATCAAGGGGTGTGTCAAATGACGATTCTGTCCCTGCGTGACGCGTCGGTCGTGCTCGGGGGACGACCGGTCTGGCACGGCGCGGCGTTCGACGTCGAGCCGGGGACGGTCACGGTCATCCTCGGGTCCAACGGCGTCGGCAAGTCGACCCTGCTCAAGGTCGTCCTGGGCATCGTCCCACTGGCCAGTGGCGAGATCGAGGTGCTCGGCGCCGCGCCACGTCGGGGCGACGCGCGGGTCGGCTACATGGCCCAGTCGCGCGCGGCCGACGAGATGGCGTCCTTGACGGGGCGCGACTACGTCGGTCTCGGTTTCGACGGCCCCCGGTTCGGTTGGCGACGCGACCCAAAGAAGCGCGACGTGGTCCAACGGGCACTCGAACTCACCGGCACCCTCACCTTCGCGGACCATCCGTTGCGCACGCTGTCGGGCGGGCAACGCCAACGGATCGCGCTGGCCCACGCGACGGTATTTCGACCGCGGCTGCTCTTGCTGGACGAGCCTCTCGCCGGACTCGACATCGCCGCCCAGGCCGAGATCGTCGACCTGATCAACCTCGTGCGAGCCAGTACCGGCGCCGCCGTTCTCGTCGTCGCCCACGATCTCAACCCGCTGTCGTCCATCACCGATCAGGTGCTGTGGATCGCCCGCCGCCAGATCCGCAGCGGATCGATCGACGAGGTGGTGAACGAAAAGACCCTCAGCGAGCTCTACGGACACCCGATCGAGATCGTCGTCACCCCGAGGGGCCGGCGGGTCATCGTCGGCCTCGAGGAGGAGTTCGCGCACCCGCACCCGCACGGTCACGACCACGAACACGAGGATCCGCACGAACACTTCGCCGAGGTCTACGACGAGGTGACGCGATGAGCCTGTGGTCACTGCTCATGACGCCGTTCGTGAAGAACGCCTTCTACGCCGTCACCGCGGTGGCGCTCGCCGCGGGGTTGGTCGGCTACTTCGTCGTCTTGCGTCGTCAGGCGTTTGCGGCGCACGCCATCGGCCACATCGGCTTCGCCGGAGCGGCCGGAGCGGTCTTGCTCGGGCTCTCTCCGCTCACCGGTCTCCTGGTCTTCTGCCTCGGGGCGGGGCTCTTGATCGGTGTGGGTGGCGCGTCGCTGGACGACCGAGACGCCGTGGTCGGGGTCACGCTCACCGCGGCGCTCGGGCTCGGCGTACTCTTCATCTCGTTGTACAGCGGCTACGCCAATGCGACCTACTCGATCCTCTTCGGGCAGATCCTCGGGGTGACCGTCGGGGACGTCTGGATGGTGGCCGCCCTCTCAATCGCGGTCATCGCCATCATCTCGATCGTCTACCGGCCGATGTTGTTCGTCTCGGTCGACGCCCAATCGGCGGAGTCACGGGGCCTCTCGGTGCGGGGCCTCTCGCTACTGTTCATGGCGCTGCTCGCGATCACGACAGTGGTGGCGATTCAGATCGTCGGGGTCCTGCTCGTCTTCTCACTCCTCGTCGCCCCCGCGGCGGCGGCCGAGGTGGTGACCCGACGTCCGTGGCGGGCCCTGCTGCTCTCGACGGGATTGGCCCTGCTGAGCGCCTGGTTCGGGCTGTTCCTCGGGGTGTGGATCGGGGGACCGGTGAGTTTCTGGATCACCGCCCTCGCGTCGTCGGCCTATCTCGTTGCCCGACTGAGCGCCGGATGGCAGGCGCGCGCCGCGCGCGTGGCGAATGCCTAACCTACGGGGGTGACGTCCGTCGGGCCATCGTTGCTTCGGGCCTGCCACTTCCCACCGGCCGGCGCCGCGGTCGATCTCGCCGTGTCGGGTGGCCCCGATTCCGTCGGGCTGCTGCTGCTAGCCCTAGACGCGGAGCTCGCGGTAACGGTCCACCACGTCGATCACCACCTGCGACCGAGCAGTGGGCTCGACGCGTCGTTCGTCGAGGACCTCGGCGCCCGACTCGGCGTCGCGGTCGTGCTCCACGACGTCGAGGTGGCGCCGGGCCCAAATCTCGAGGCGCGAGCTCGTTCCGAGCGACGCCGGGTGCTGCCCGCCGCAGCGATGACCGGACACACGATGGACGACCTCGCCGAGACCGTGCTGTTGAACCTGCTGCGTGGCGCGGGGGTGGACGGGCTCTCGCCCATGGTCGACGATCTGACGAAGCCGCTGCGTTCGCTTCGCCGCTCCGACCTGCACGCGCTGGTCGCGGCCCGCGACGTCGTGGCTCGCCACGACGAGACCAACGACAGTCCGGCCTTCTGGCGAAACCGGGTTCGCCACGAGTTGCTGCCGCTGGCCAACGACATCGCCGAACGCGACGTTGTGCCAATCCTCGCTCGCCAGGCGTCGTTGATCAATGACGAGCGTCGATGGCTCGACGAACTGGCCGCGCTCGACGTGCGACCACTCGACCAGGTCGACTGTCGAGAGCTGCGCGACTGGCCCCGGGCTCGGCTCCGGCGGTGGCTACGTGCGCGCCTGCGGTCGATCGGGGACGAGGAGCACCCACCGAGCGCGGCGGAGGTCGAGCGGGCGCTGCGGGTCGTCGACGGGGCGGTCACGGCGGTGGAGTTGACCGGAGGTCGCCGCTTGAGCCGGCGACGTCAGTTCCTCCGACTCGAGTAGCTCCACTACGCTGGCCTGGCATGAGTTCGCACGAAGACACGTCTTTTACCGCTCACTGGGCGGCGCACGACCTCGGTGAGGTCGTGGTCTCGGCGACCGATCTGCGCGAGCGCATCGCGGAGCTCGGCCAGGCGATCTCACGGGACTACGGTGGCCACCCGCCACTGCTGGTCTGCGTCTTGAAGGGCGCCATCAACTTCATGTCCGACCTCATGCGCACCATCGAGCTGCCCGTCGAAGTCGAGTTCATGGCGGTGTCGAGCTACGGCGCCGCGACCAAGACGAGCGGCGTCGTTCGCATCGTCAAAGACCTGGACGTCGACATCGCCGGACGCGACGTGCTGATCGTCGAGGACGTCGTCGACTCGGGGCTGACCCTGAACTACCTCCGCCAGTATCTCGGCGCGCGCAGCCCGCGCAGCCTCGAAGTCTGCGCGCTGCTCTTGAAAGAGGGCGAACAACGGGTCGAGCAGGACCTGAAGTACGTGGGCTTCTCCATCGGTCCCGCCTTCGTCGTGGGCTACGGGCTCGACGTTGGCGAGCGATACCGGAATCTCGACGGCATCTACACCTACGTCGGCGGGGTCTGATCGTGGTCGACCGGGCCCGAGTCGAAGCGCTGGTGCGCGAGTTGCTCGAGGCGATCGGCGAAGACCCGACGCGCGAAGGACTTGTCGAGACGCCGCGCCGCGTGTCCGACATGTACGTCGAGCTCTTCGAGGGACTCGAGGCCGATCCGGGCGAGCACCTGCGCGTCACGTTTGAAGCCGGACACGACGAGATCGTCATGGTGCGCGATATCCCCTTCACCTCGCTGTGCGAACACCACCTCGTCCCGTTCATCGGCCACGCGCACGTCGCGTACCTGCCCGGAGCGGACGGGCGGATCACGGGGCTCTCCAAGATGGCGCGGCTCGTCGAGGGGTACGCCCGACGACTCCAGGTCCAAGAACGGATGACGACCCAGATCGTCGAGGCCATGGAACGCGAACTCATCCCCCGCGGTTCGATCGTCGTGCTGGAGGCGGAACACTTCTGCATGTCCATGCGTGGCGTGAAGAAGTCCGGCGTCACCACGGTGACCTCGGCGGTGCGCGGCGTCTTTCGCGACGACGCCGCGTATCGCGCCGAGGCTCTGCAGTACATCCACCAACGGCGGTCGACGTGGCACTAGCCCCGGGAGTCCTGGGCATCGTCAACGTCACCCCCGACTCGTTCTTCCCCGAATCGCGCACGGTCGTCCCGGTCGACGCGGTAGCGAGGGGGCGGTCCTTCTTCGAGGCGGGCTGCGACGCCGTGGACGTCGGGGGCGAGTCGACGAGACCGGGGTCGTCCCCGGTGTCGGTCAGCGAAGAACTCGCGCGGGTCGTGCCGGTCGTCGAACAGCTCGCGGTCCTCGGCCCGGTGTCGGTCGACACCACGAAGGAGGTCGTCGCACGCGCCGCGGTGGCTGCGGGCGCGCGCGTGATCAACGACGTCTCGAGCAGCCTGCTCGAGGTCGCGGCCGAACTCGGCGTCGGCTACGTCGCCATGCACGCCCGGGGAACGCCCGCCACGATGCAGGACGACCCGCGCTACGAGGACGTCGTCGACGAGGTCTACGCCTTCCTCGAACGTGCGGCCCGTCGGGCTCGGGAGGCGAGAATCGGACGCCTCTGGCTCGACCCCGGTATCGGGTTCGGCAAGACCGCCGCCCACAACTGGGCGTTGCTCGCCCACCTCGATCGCTTCGTGGAGCTCGCGCACCGCTACGACGCGGCCGTGCTCGTCGGCACGAGCCGAAAGCGATTCCTCGGCGAACTCTCACGCCCCCCGCTCGACGTCGAAGACCGCCTCGAGGGTTCGATCGCGACCGCGGCGTGGGCCATGCTGAGCGGAGTAGACCTAGTTCGGGTCCACGACGTAGTGGCGACGGTGCAGCTGCGCGATGTCGTGGCTCGTCCGCTGGAGGAGGTGGAGTCGTGAGGGGCAAGTGGGCAGTGGGCATCGAGCCACGCAACTTCACGTGGGTCTTCCGCGGAATCCTCGCCGTCTCGGAGCGACCGGGGGGCTCCACGGCCGTCCATCGTCGGGTTCGACGCGACGAAGAGTTGCTGTGGCTCCGCCACCAGGGATTCACCCGGGTCATCTCGATCCTGCCGGTGATGCAGAACTTGAACAACTACCTCGAGCAGGGCATGACGGCGGGTCACTACGCCCTGCGCGGCGGCGCCCAACAGCGCGACGTGCTCGACGCCTGCTACCGAGACCTAGCCGACTCCATGGCCGCCGGGGTCGTCGTCCTGCTCCACGGCGACGACGTGTCCGACCGCTTGCTCGGGGTCGTCGCGGGGTACCTGGTCTGGGCGCGGCGCGTCCCGTCGGTGCCCGCGTCGATCGCCCTCGTCGAGGCGCTCTTTCGCCGCTCCATCGGTCCCGACGGTCGTTCGGTGCTCGTCGACCTCCCGGAGGCGCAGTGAGCGATCGGATCGAACTGAGGGGCCTGCGCTGCTCGGTGATCGTCGGGGCGCTCGCCGAGGAACGTGGTCGACCACAGCCCATCGAGGTCGACGTGGACTTCGAACGGCCCATCGCGTCGGCGGCCCTGAGCGACGACCTCGCCGAGACGACGAACTACGCCGAGGTCCTGGACCTGGCCGAGCGCGTCGCGACCGATGGCCGCTTCGTCCTGCTCGAGGCCCTGGCCACTGCGGTGGCCCGAGCGGTGCTCGCGCTGGACGGGGCGATCGAGTCGGTGACCGTGGCCGCGCGCAAGCTCCGCCCACCCGTGCCCCAAGACGTGTCGACGGTCGGGGTCCGCGTCACGGTTCGTCGGTGACGCCTCGGGCGTTCCTCTCGCTCGGTTCGAACCTCGGCGATCGCGCCGAACACCTGCGCGCCGCCGTCGCCGCCGTCGCCGTGCACGACCCCTATCGACTCTCGCGGGTCTACGAGACCGAGCCGGTGGGTGGCGTGGCCCAGGACGACTTCTGGAACCTCGTGATGGAGCTCACGACCGCGGTGACGCCCTGGGAACTGCTCGAGCGCGCGCAGGACGTCGAGAAGGCGCGGCACCGAACGCGCGACGTGCGCTGGGGACCGCGCACGCTCGACGTCGACGTGCTCTGGGTCGACGGGTTCACCAGCGCAGACCCCCGACTCACCCTTCCCCACCCGCGGGCCATGGAACGAGCCTTCGTCGTGGTGCCGTGGCGCGAACTGGCCCCCGATCTGATCAGCGAGGCGGACGTCGCGCGTGCGGCGGGTCGCGTCGTCGTACTCGATACACTCGAGATGTTGCACTAAACCGAACGGCACCCTCGGGGCTGGAACGGAGCAGAGATGAAACTGGCCATCGTGGGAGCCGGCCGAGCCGGCACCTCCTTCACCCTCGCCCTGACTCGCGTCGGGCATCGGGTCGACCTCGTGCACCACGACGAACTCGATCGAATCGGACAGGTCGACTTGGTGCTGCTCGCGGTGCCCGATGACGCCATTGCGGAAACGGCCGCCCGCCTGCCCGTCGATCCGGCGCGCGTCGTTGCGCACGCGGCGGGTTCGCGCACCCTGGCCGTACTCGGCGCGCACCCGCGCGTCGCATCGATGCACCCGTTGATCACGATGCCGAGCGAGGACGTCGGGGCCGAACGGCTCGTGGGCGCCACCTTCGCCCTCGCTGGCGACTCGCTCGTGCGGGTGCTGGTCTCGTCCCTTCACGGCCGCGCGCTCAGCCTCGGCGACGATCAGCGCACGGCGTATCACGCGACGGCGACGGTCGCGGCGAACCATCTCGTCGCGCTGCTCGCCCACGTGGAGCGTCTCGCGCGCGCCGCCGGATTGACCCTCGACGATTTCCTCCCATTGTCGAAGATGGCCCTCGAGGACGTGGCGGCGCGTGGACCCGAACGGGCGCTGACCGGTCCGGCGTCGCGGGGCGACCTCGCCACGATCGACGCCCACCTCGCCGCAATCCCCGAAGGGGAACGCGCGACGTACGTGGCGATGGCCCAGGTCGCCTTCGACGTCGCGGAACGGCGATCGCACTCGCTCACCTGATGCTGCTCGTCACCGATCTCGAGCGGTGGCGACGTCTCGCCGAGGATCAGCGCGCGGGTGGTCGACGAATCGGACTCGTGGCGACGATGGGAGCGCTGCACGAAGGACATCAGGCGCTGGTCGCCGCGGCCCGGGCGAACGGCGACTACGTGATCATGACGATATTCGTCAACTCCCGTCAGTTCAACGACCCGAACGACCTGCGGGCCTACCCCCGGACCCCCGGACAGGATCGAGCCGTCGCCGAGTCGGCCGGCGTCGACGCGCTCGTCGAACCGACCATGGGCGAGATGTGGCCCGCCTTCCCCGACCCGACGCTGACGACGGTGTCAGTCGCCGGTCTCGGCGACCGGTTGGAGGGGGCCGGTCGACCCGGCCACTTCGACGGCGTCGCCAGCGTCGTGGCGAAGCTGGCGATCGTGACGGGACCGTCGCGGGCCTACTTCGGCGAGAAGGACTTCCAGCAGCTCGCGGTCGTTCGCCGAATGGTCGCGGACCTCGGGCTCGACGTGACGGTGGTGGGCTGTCCGATCGTGCGCGACGATGACGGGCTCGCCCTCTCCAGTCGAAACGTCCGTCTCAGCCCCGAGGCGCGTGCGCGAGCGCTGTCGCTGAGCCACGCGCTCGGCGTAGCCTCCGGGCACGACGGGCCCGCCAGCGAGATGCGCGCGATGATGCGAGCGACGATGGAGCACGCAGGCGTGCAGGTCGCCTACGCGGAGGTGGTCGACCCGATCACCCTTCGCCCGGCCGACGACACCGAGACGGGACTGCGCCGCGCGCTCGTCGCCGGGGTCGTCGACGGTGTCCGGTTGATCGACAACCGTGAGGTCTACGTCCGAGGAGGACACTGATGCTATTGGCCATGGACGTGGGGAACACCGAGACCGTCATCGGTCTGTTCGGCGAGGCGAGCAGCGACTCGGCCGACGCGATGGGTTTCGCGAGGGCCTCGGACGAACGAGGGCTCGCCTATCACTGGCGCCTGTCGACGATCGTCGAGCGAACGCCCGACGAACACGCGATGGTCCTGACCCAGTTGTTGGACCTCGAGGGGTTGGACCTGCGTGAGACGGTCAGCGCGATCGCCATCTCGTCGTCGGTGCCGACCGTCTCCACCCAGCTACGCCGCATGGCCAACCGGTGGTTCGCGTCGCTGCCCATCACCGTGCTCGGGCCGGGGACGAAGTCTGGCATGCCGATCCTCTACGAGAACCCCCGCGAGGTCGGCGCCGACCGGATCGCGAACTCGGTGGGTGCCTTCGACCTCTACCC
Organism: Acidimicrobiaceae bacterium RAAP-2; assembly: GCA_001443545.1. GTDB lineage: Bacteria > Actinomycetota > Acidimicrobiia > Acidimicrobiales > RAAP-2 > RAAP-2. The sequence goes on along the minus strand of LMAD01000017.1, from coordinate 10,872 downwards.
GGGCGCGTCCATCGTGGTCGATATGGGTACCGCGACGACCTTCGACGCGATCAGCGCCAAGGGGGAGTACCTGGGCGGGGCGATCGCTCCGGGCGTCGCGATCTCGCTCGAGGCGCTCTACACCCAGGCCTCGGCCCTGCGATCAGTCGAACTGATTCGACCCCGATCGGTGATTGGACGCTCGACGGTGGAGTCCATCCAATCGGGCGTCCTGTACGGGTTCGCGGCCCAGGTCGACGGGGTGGCGGCGCGGATCCTCGACGAGCTCGGCGAGGCGACGGTCATCGCGACCGGTGGTCTCGCTGGGCTCATCGCGCCGCACACGAAATTGGTCGAGTACGTCGAGCCGTGGCTGACCCTCCACGGATTGCGTATCGTACATGAACGGAATCATTCGGGAGACCAGTCGTGACCACACCGTATTCATTCGCCCACAACGCCTACGCGGGCGACCTGCAGGGGACGTGGGACCACCTCATCGACGGCGAGGAGTCCGGGGTCACCGTGCACGTCGCGGGGCGCGTGATGCTGTTGCGCACGCAAGGCAAGCTCGCCTTCGCGACCATGCGCGATTCGACTGGTGAGATCCAGCTCTTCGCCCTGGCGGCCGTGACCGAGGGTTTCGACGAGTTCGTCAAGCTCCACCTGGGGGACTGGGTGGGCGTCGCGGGCGAGATCGTGCGCACCAAGCGCGGGGAACTCTCGGTGAAGGTCGGTTCGTGGAAGACGTTGGCCGTCGCCCAGCACAACTTCGGCGACAAGTGGTCCGGGATCTCGGACTTCGACCTTCGCTACCGACACCGCGAAGCCGACCTGTGGGCGAACGAGAAGTCGCGCACGACGCTAGCGCGTCGCAGCGAGGTCGTTCGCGCCGTGCGCGAACGGTGTTGGGCGGCCAACTTCATGGAGGTCGAGACCCCGATCCTCAACCCCATCCCGACCGGCGCGTCGGCTCGACCGTTCTCCACGTTCCATAACGCGCTCGACAGTGAGTTCTACCTTCGCATCGCGCCCGAGCTCTGGCTCAAGCGACTCGTCGTCGGTGGCTTCGAGCGGGTCTTCGAACTCGGCCGGGTCTTTCGCAACGAGGGCGTGAGCCCTCGTCACAACCCCGAGTTCACGATGCTCGAGCTCTACGCCGCCTACTGGGACTTCGAAGACATGATGACCTTCACCGAGGAGCTCGTGGCGGGAGTGGCCGTTGACGTGCTCGGCTCCACCGAGACGACCTACCAGGGCCAGCCGCTTTCCTTCTCGACGCCGTGGCCCCGACACACGATGGCCGAGCTCACCAGTGGGGCCGTCGGCGAAGAGGTCTCGGTACACACTCCGCGGGTCCGATTGGCGGCCCTGCTCGCCGAGCGCGACGTCGAGGTACAGGAGTCGTGGGGTGAGGGCCGCTGTCTGGCTGAGCTCTTCGAGGTGAGCGCCGAAGCGACACTGTGGGACCCCGCCTTCGTGACGGAGCACCCGGTCGAAGTGTCGCCGCTGGCTCGGCGTCACCGTCGCGATCCCGCGCTCACCGAACGATTCGAGTCCTACGCCGTGGGGCGCGAGCTCTCCAACGGGTTCAGCGAACTCAACGACCCGGTCGACCAGCGGAGCCGATTCGAGGAGCAGGCCCGCTTGGCGGCGGCCGGCGACGACGAGGCGATGCGCATCGACGAGGACTACGTCCGCGCCCTCGAATGGGGGCTGCCCCCGACGGCCGGCCTCGGTGTCGGCATCGACCGACTGGTCATGTTGATGACCGACGAGTCCAACATCCGCGAAGTCATCGCGTTCCCGACGCTCAAGCCGTTGCGCGACTGACGCCGCCCATTTTCGGTCACGCGGACCGCTGACCGGCCGACGATTATCGACTCGTTCCGGACCAACGGCGCCGTAACGCAATCTCCGAATAATCCAAACTTCCTCGTGAAGACGGGTATCGTCTCAACGGCGGAACCGTCGAGACGGAAGTGCAACCCCTCGGACACAGGGATATCTCATGAACCTCACAGGGTTCTCCCAGGCTCTCTTGACGGTCCCCAATTAGCGTCGATTCCGAGTCCCTGGCTCTTCTACTGCCTAACGAAGGAGAGTGATCATGCGAGTTGGATTGATTGGATTCGGCAAAACCGGCGGTCCGGTGGCCTCGGTGATCCTTCGAGATCCCCGGATGCAACTGATGTGGGTCGTGCGCAGGAGCGAGACGATGGTCGGTCGAACGGCACCGGAGTTCCTCGATATCGACGCCGACGACCCCGGTCTGATCTTCGGTACGAGCGAGATGTCCGCCCAGCGATTGCTCGACGACCACCCGGTCGACGTGATCATCGACTTCTCATCCCAGGAGGGCCTCGACTACTACCGCGACGCGGCGGCGGCCCGCCGGGTGAACGTCGTGACGGCGATCTCTCACTACTCGGACGAGCAGCAGGCGAAGCTTCGCCACTTGAGTGAGAGCACCGCGGTGCTGTGGTCACCCAATATTACGATCGGGGTCAACTTCCTGATTCTCGCGGCCCAGTCGCTGCGTCGAATCGCGCCGCACGCCGACATCGAGATCCTCGAGGAGCACTTCAAATTGAAGGACGGCGTATCGGGTACCGCGAAGCTGATCGGCGAGGCACTGGACGTCGCGGAAGCGGACATCAAATCCGTCCGGGCCGGGGGCATCATCGGCGTGCACGAGATCCTCTTCGGGTTCCCGTACCAGGTGGTGCGCCTGCGCCACGAGTCGATTTCGCGCGAGGCCTTCGGTGACGGAGCGAGGTTCGCGGCCGTGGGGCTCGCGGGCAGGTTGCCGGGGCTCTACACGATGCAGGATCTCATGACGCCGCTGTTCTCGTCATCGCCGCCGCCGGCCCGTCGCGAACGTATTCGAACGAAGCGGATGGGGTTCCCGACGTTTCGCCGGGCACCCGGCCGAGCGATCTCCAGTGGCGAACTTCAAGCGAGCTCGGCCGATCGGTCGGGGGCGTGAGGCCACGAAGGACTGAGTCCGAGTGACCCCGCGCGGAACCAGTGATCCGTCAGTAGGTGGGCAGGTCCTCGAGCAGTGACTCGATGAGCGAACCGAAGCCCTGGCGGAGTCCGCTGCTCGGCAGGGTTGCCAGTGCGCCCTGGGCGAGTGCGAGGAATCGTTGCGCCGCGGCGATGGTCTGCTCGACGCCGTCGGTCGCCACGACGAGCTTGCGGGCTCGCTCACGTTCATCGTCGTTCAAGGCGGCCCCGAGGATCGAACGGAGTTCGTCGCCGACGGTCGAGTCGCGCAACGCGTAGAGCGTCGGCAGGTTGTAGATCCCCTCGGCGAGGTCTTGGCCCGCCGGCTTGCCAAGCTCGTTGTCCACCGCGATGACGTCGAGGATGTCGTCACGGAGCTGGTAGACCATCCCAAAGCATCGGCCGAACTCGCTGAGCGCTTCGGTGTGCGCCGCCTCGTGGTCGGCGGTGATGGCCCCGACGCGGCAGCTGGCCGCCATCAATGAGCCGGTCTTGCCCTCGATCGCCTCGTAGTAGTCGTCCTCGGTCCGCTCGACGGAGAACGACGTACGTACTTCGGAGACCTGACCGCGGGTGAGCCACGCGAGGGTACGCGCCATTAGCCCCGCGACGTCGGTGCCCAGGTCGGCGGCGATACCGGCCGACCGGGCCATGAGGTAGTCCCCGGCGACGATTGCGACCAGGTTGCCGTAGCGGGCGTTGACGCTGTCGACGTTGCGTCGTACCGCGGCCTCGTCCATCACGTCGTCGTGGTAGAGCGAGGCCAGGTGCATCAGCTCCAGCGAGACGCCACCGAGCAAGTCCTCCTCGGTGGCCTCACGCTCACCGAAGGTCGCCGCGGCGATGGCCAGCATCGGCCGCAGACGCTTGCCACCGGCGTAGATCAGGTGCGTGGTCACTGAATCGAGGTAGGGGTCGCCGACGACGACCGACTCGGACAGCAACGCCTCGAGGCGATCGAGGTCGCGCTCGACCAGGGGCAATTGCAGTCGCTCGTGCGGGTTCACCCTCCCACAATAGATGAGCACCCTCGGGCTGCCGTCGGGTGAGGACGTCCTGGCACTCGACGCCGGTACACTGCTAACTATCTGCGCATAAAGGATGAATGTTGTTCGAACGATTTACAGACCGAGCCCGGCGAGTCCTCGTACTGGCACAAGAGGAAGCCCGCGAGTTGAATCACGCCTTCATCGGGACTGAACACATCCTGTTGGGCCTGATACGCGAGGGTGAAGGTGTGGCCGCGAAGGCCCTGGACGCCCTCGGGATCACGTTCGACGTGGTCCGGGAAAAGGTCGAGGAAGCGATTGGGACGAACTCCAATCCCTCGCCCGGCTCGCCACCCTTCACGCCCCGGGCGAAGAAGGTTCTCGAACTCTCATTGCGCGAGGCACTGCAGTTGGGCCACTCCTACATCGGGACCGAGCACATGTTGCTCGGACTGGTGCGCGAGGGTGATGGCGTCGCGGCCCAGGTGCTCAACGACCTGGGCGCCGACATGGCCCGGGTGCGCACCCAGGTCATCCAGATGATGTCGGGCCAATCGGGCAAGGAAGCCGGCGCGGCCGTCTCGTCGAGCGGGCAGAAGGGCGAAGGCGACGCGACGGGCGGCTCAGCCGTCCTCGATCAATTCGGTCGCAATCTCACCCAATTCGCGCGCGAGGGCAAGCTCGACCCGCTCGTCGGGCGAGAAAAGGAAGTCGAGCGCGTGATGCAGGTCCTGTCGCGCCGAACGAAGAACAACCCGGTCCTGATCGGTGAACCGGGGGTCGGAAAGACGGCGATCGTCGAGGGATTGGCCCAGAAGATCGTGGCGAATCAGGTCCCCGTCACGCTGGCCGATAAGCAGCTCTACACCCTCGACCTGGGCGCCCTCGTGGCGGGGAGTCGGTACCGCGGTGACTTCGAAGAGCGGCTGAAGAAGGTGCTCAAGGAGATTCGCACGCGAGGCGACATCATCCTGTTCATCGACGAGATCCACACCCTCGTGGGTGCGGGCGCGGCCGAAGGCGCCATCGACGCGGCGTCCATCCTCAAGCCGATGCTCGCCCGGGGTGAGCTCCAGACCGTCGGGGCGACGACGATCGACGAATATCGCAAGCACATCGAGAAGGACGCCGCCCTCGAACGGCGATTCCAGCCGGTCAAGGTTGACCAGCCGTCGGTGGCGATGACCATCGAAATTCTCAAGGGACTTCGTGAGGTCTACGAGGAGTTCCACGCGGTCAAGATCACCGATCAGGCGTTGATCGCGGCGGCGAACCTCGCCGACCGGTACATCGCCGACCGATTCCTCCCCGACAAGGCGATCGACCTCATCGACGAAGCCGGCAGTCGACTCCGTATTCGACGCATGGACGCGCCACCGGCCGCCAAGCGGTTCGACGAGGACATCGCTCGCGTGCGCGCCGACAAGGAGACCGCCATGGAGCGCGGCGCCCTGGAGCAAGCCAAGGCCCTCGAGGAGCAGGAGCGCGAACTCGTCGCCAAGAAGGACGAGCTCGACGCGAGCGTCGCGTCCTCGGGCGGCGCGACCTTCGATCTCGTCGATGAGGACACCATCGCCGAGGTGCTCGCTAACTGGACCGGCATCCCGGTCTATCGGCTCACGGAGGAAGAGACGTCCAAGCTGCTGCGCATGGAGGATGAACTCCACAAGCGCATCATCGGTCAAGACGAGGCGATCGCGGCACTGAGTCGAGCGATTCGACGCACCCGCGCCGGTCTGAAGGACCCCAAGCGGCCCGGCGGATCGTTCATCTTCCTCGGACCTACGGGCGTGGGCAAGACTGAACTCGCCAAGACCTTGGCCGAATTCCTCTTCGACGACGAGGACGCGCTGATTCAGCTCGACATGTCCGAATACATGGAGAAGCACTCGGTCAGTCGATTGGTTGGTTCGCCTCCCGGTTACGTCGGGTACGACGAAGGCGGTCAGTTGACCGAGGCCGTGCGACGCAAGCCCTTCTCCGTCGTGCTCTTCGACGAGGTCGAGAAGGCGCACCCCGACGTCTTCAATACGCTGCTGCAGATTCTCGAGGACGGGCGGTTGACGGATTCCCAGGGTCGCGTCGTGGACTTCAAGAACACGATTTTGATCATGACCTCCAACCTCGGTACCTCAGACCTGCGCAAGGCCGCGATCGGCTTCGGCAAGAGCTCTGACTTGGCGACGCACGAGCGGATGAAGGAGAAGGTCAACCAGGCACTCAAGGCGCACTTCCGCCCGGAGTTCCTCAACCGTATCGACGAGACCATCGTCTTCCACGAGTTGACCAAGCCCGAGGTCATCGCCATCGCGCAGCTCTTCATCACGCGGCTTCGCGACCAGCTGTCGGTGCAGGGCCTGGGCCTCGAGTTGTCCGCGGCGGCGCAGGGCTATCTCGCCGACAAGGGGTACGACCCCGAGCTCGGCGCGCGACCACTTCGCCGAGCGGTCCAGCAGTTCGTCGAGGACGTGCTGAGCGAGAAGATCCTCTTCAAGGAGTTCCACGCCGGTCAGACCATCGTGATCGACACCGCCGAAGGCCCCGACGGGACGATGCTCACCTTCGAGGGGGTCGAGGGTCTGCCGCCGTCGGTGGACTTCGAGGACGTCGCGCCGGAGCCCGAGGCGTAACAGCCTGCGTCTAACGTGCGTCGGGTGAAGATCCGATCAGAGTTTGTGTGCGACGTCTGTGGAGCGCTGAGCGCTCGGTGGGTCGGACGGTGCGCGTCGTGCGGCGAGTGGAACGCCGTGGTCGAGCGCAGCGGACACGACGGCCGCGTCGCGATACCGTCGCCGACGCCAATCCTCGCCACGCGCATGGACGACGGTTCGATGTTGCCGACCGGTCTCGGCGAATTCGACCGGGTCCTCGGTGGAGGTCTCGTGGCGGGCTCGACGACACTTCTGTTCGGCGAACCCGGGGTGGGCAAGTCCACGCTCGCACTTCAGGCCATGCGCTCGCTCGCCGCCTCTGGCTCGGTCGTCGTGCTCGTGGCCGCCGAGGAGTCGGCCGCCCAAGTCGCACGTCGGGCTCGTCGGCTGGGGCCGGTGCCTGCGGACCTCGCGGTGGTGGCGACGAACGACGTCACCACCGCCGAACAGGTGATCGAGCGGTATCGTCCGGCGCTGGTCGTCGTGGACTCCGTGTCAGCCCTGCGAGACGAGGGGGTCTCTGGATCGTCGGGCTCGGTCAACCAGGTCCGGGCCGCGGCCGAGCGTCTCTGCGCGAGCGCAAAGGCGACCGACACGGCCCTCATCTTGATTGGACACGTCACCAAAGACGGCGAGCTGGCCGGCCCGCGAGCGCTCGAACACGTTGTGGACACCGTGGTGCGCATCGAGGGTGACCGACACGGATCACTGCGTGTCGTGCGCGCCCTGAAGCACCGTTTCGGACCGACCGGGGAGGTGGGCCTCTTCGAGATGGTTGCCGACGGGCTGCGCGAGTTGCCCGACGGTTCGCTCGCGCCGCCCGGTCCGGGCCTCGACGTGCCCGGGGTCGTGTGGAGTGTGACCAACGACGGGAGCCGGTCGTTGTCGGTCGAGATCCAGGCCCTCGTCGCTGCCAGTACCGGTTCGCCGCGTCGGGTGGCCCACCAGGTCTCCGCCCAACGCCTGGCGCTTCTGCTCGCGGTACTCGAGGCGCGGTGCGGCGTCGAACTCAGTAATTGCGACGTGTTCGCCACGACGGCGGGAGGACTTCCCGCCGTCGAACCGGGGATCGACGTGGCGCTCGCGCTCGCGGTCGCCTCCGCGGCAGCCGGGTTCGTGGTCCCCGCGAACGTCGCGGTGGTCGGCGAGGTCGGTCTCGCCGGGGAACTGCGACCGGTGAGTGGACTCGCGCGTCGTTTGAGCGAGGTGCGCCGACGGGGGGTGGAGCGGGTCATCGTCCCCGCCGGATCGGCCTCCGAGGGGGCCGGTGACGTCGAACTGGTCTTCTGTCGACGTCTGGCCGACGTTGTCGACGCCGTTCAACCCGTCACGGTTTGAACGAAGTTTGGTAGAATGGTAAATCCCCACGAACGCCCGCTTGGCGTCGGTCGGCTAGGAGTTACTGCGCAATGACTGTCCGGAAATATAAGAAGGGTGATCGTCTCGTTTACCCTCATCACGGTGCCTGCACGGTCGAAAAGATCGAGAAGATGACGGCCTTTGACGTCAAACAGGACTATCTGAAGCTCAAAGTCGCCTACACCGACCTCGTCTTGATGGTTCCGGTGGCGAACGCCGAGGCCGTCGGGCTGCGTGACGTCATCAACGATGAAGAGGTCGAAGAGGTCTTCGCGGTGCTCCGCAAGAAGGAGGCCCGCATGCCGACGAACTGGTCACGTCGCTTCAAGAACCACTCCGAGAAGTTGCGGTCCGGTGACATCTACCAGGTGGCCGAAGTCGTGCGAAACCTTTCGATTCGCGACAAGGACAAGGGGCTGTCGGCCGGGGAGAAGCGGATGCTTACCCGCGCGCGCCAGATCCTGGTCTCGGAGCTCACGTTCGCGTTGAACGTCGATACCGAAGCGGCGGAAGAGAAGCTCGCCTCGGTCCTGCCCTAACCATGTCGGTGGCCGCCGTCGTCGTCGCCGGTGGTCGAGGGACCCGTTTTGGGGGGCTCAAGCAGTTCGCCGAGCTTCGTGGCCGGTCGGTGGCCGCGCACAGTGTGGCGGCCGCCAGAAGCGTGGCGTCTCGTGTCGTGCTGGTGGTACCGGACGGCTACCAGGGTGATGGCGAAGGCGCCGACGTCGTTGTCGTGGGCGGTCCGACGCGCGCCACGTCGGTTCGGGCGGGGCTCGCGCACTGCGGTGACGCGACGATCATCGTGATTCACGACGCCGCCCGCCCGCTGGCCAGCCCGGGACTCTTCGCCGCCACCGTTCAAGCCGTCCGCGACGGCGCCGACGCTGCCATCCCCGGTCTGACCGTCACCGACACGGTGAAGCGGATCTCTCGAGATGGTCGCGACGTCGTCTCGGTGTCGACGGTCGCGCGTGATGAACTGGTTACCGTGCAGACGCCGCAGGTCTTTCGACGCGACACGATCGTGCGAGCGCACGCCGCGGCGGGTGACGCGACGGACGACGCGGCCCTCGTCGAATCGATCGGGGGTCGGGTGGTCGTCGTTCCTGGCGAGGTGGGCAACGTCAAGATCACCGAGCCGACGGACCTCGAACGGGTTCGCGGTACTTCGTCAAACCTTCGGATCGGTCAGGGCGTTGACGTGCATCGTTTCAGCGTCGACCCCGACAGACCGCTTTGGCTCGGACTGGTCGAAGTGCCTGATTCACCGGGTCTCGACGGCCATTCGGACGCCGACGCCGCGGCCCACGCCGTCGCGGACGCCTTGCTCGGCGGGGCGGACCTCGGCGACATCGGTCGCCACTTCCCCGATACCGACCCGACCACCGAAGGCATCTCGTCGGCGATCCTGCTCGCGGCCGTCGTCGAACTGGTCCGAGACGCCGGATTTCGCGCAGTATCGGTCGACGTGACCATTCTCGCCCAGCGTCCCAAGTTGGCTGCGCACCTATCGACCATGTCCGAGCGGATGAGTGCCGTGATCGACGCCCCCGTGTCGGTGAAGGCCACGACGACCGAGGGACTCGGCGCAATTGGTCGGACCGAAGGTATCGCGGTTACTGCGATTGCCCTGCTGGAGGCGCTGTGAGTCCTCGACCACCCCGACGTTCGTCGGCGCCACCCCCTCGACGGGGACGGACGGGCTCCGCGCCCGGTGTCTACCAGAACCGGCGCCCGGTTTCACGGGAGAAAGAGGGCCTGGGCGGCGAACAGGTCGAAGGCCGCAGGGCGGTACTTGAGTTACTCCGTGCGGGACGTCGCACCGTGCAACGGATCCTGGTGGCGGATGCCCAGGATCCAGCCGAGATCCTCGATGAGATCGAACGCGAGGCGCAACGTCGACGGGTGCCAGTCCACGTCGTTTCGATGGCTCGGTTGGACCGTGAAGCTCGTACCGAGGGGCACCAAGGGGTGGTCGCCTTTGCGTCACGACTCGAGACAGTGTTGCTCGATGAGCTCATCGCGGCACCACATCCTTTCCTCCTCGTTTGTGACGGAGTGACCGACCCGCGCAACCTCGGCGCCATGTTGCGCAGCGCCGACGGTGCAGGTGTCACGGGCGTGGTCCTGCCTCGACATCGGTCGGCGCGGATCGCTCCGACCGTCACCAAGACGGCGGCGGGAGCAATCGAATACCTCACCTTCAGTGACGTCGGGGGAGTGCCGAGTGCGCTCGACACGATGAACAAAGCCGGGATCTTGACGGTCGGACTGGCGGGTGAGTCGTCATCGTCGCTCTACGACCTCGATCTCGGTTCGGTTCCGGTGGCTCTCGTGGTCGGCAGCGAGGAACGCGGACTAGCCGCGTTGACACGAAAGCGTTGCGTCGCCGTGGTGTCAATACCGCAAATGGGTCACGTGAGTTCACTCAACGCAGGGGTTGCGGTCTCGGTCGCTGCTTTCGAAGTTGCTCGCCAGCGGCGCTCCGCTTTCTAGCGCCTCGGGCGAATTTTATTCTTCTCTGATTTCGTGAAATTAAATCGATTCAATACAAATCTCTCTCACGGTGTCATACATTTACCTCGTAATTAGTGCAACACATCTTCAATTCAAGTACTACCTCTGCGTATATGGGACAAATAGAAGGTGGTTGTGATACTTAGATAGAAATCGAGGGTGACCACAAAATGTCTAATTTTGGTACTTTGAAGAAAATTAGTATTACTAGATTATTGACGATGATGATGGTACTGATTGGCGGGCTGCTTGTCAGCAACTTAGGGCTGGCTGGCGGCCCGCCGTGGCGGCAGAAGATTGGTAGCGCTCGCCCGTTGCGTCAGGCCCTAGCGCGACGCGACGGCATCGGCAATAATTCGAGACGTCCA
>LMAD01000016.1 GCA_001443545.1 Acidimicrobiaceae bacterium RAAP-2 | reverse complement strand
TCTCGAATTATTGCCGATGCCGTCGCGTCGCGCTAGGGCCTGACGCAACGGGCGAGCGCTACCAATCTTCTGCCGCCACGGCGGGCCGCCAGCCAGCCCTAAGTTGCTGACAAGAAGACCCGCGAAGTGAATCGCGACGGGAATCTTGGAGAGTAAATCCTCTGAGAGGATTACTCAATGTCAGGTTCAACGAAATACTCACCCGAGTTGCGTGAGCGAGCCGTGCGGATGTTCAGTGACAAGCGCGAGGACTACCCGTCCGAGTGGGCCACGTTCACCGCGATCGCCAAGCTGCTCGGCATGACGCCCGAAACACTCAGGACGTGGGTCCGCAAAGCCCAGGTTGAGGGCGGTGCTCGCCCGGGCCTGTCCACCGACGAGCGTGCTCGCCTCAAGCAACTTGAAAGAGAGAACAAGGATCTCAGGCGCGCCAACGCCATCTTGAAGGACGCGTCGATTTTCTTCGCGACCGAGCTCGACGGTCAAACCAAGAAGTAGTTCGTTACATCGATTCCCGAAGGGATAGATGGGGGGTCGAGCCGATCTGCAAGGTTCTGCAGTTCGCCCCTTCGACGTACTACGCGACAAAGTCCCGCACACCCAGCGCGCGAGACCAACGTGATCTGGAGTTGCTGCCCGAGATCCACCGGGTGCACCAGTCCAACTGCGACGGTGTCTACGGCGCGCGAAAGGTCTGGAAGCAACTGAACCGCGAAGGGGTCGAGGTCGCCAACTGCACTGTTCGTCGGTTGATGAAGGCCGAAGGGCTCAGTGGTGCGCGCCGTGGACGTCAGTTCAAGATCACAACGGTCAGCGACGAGACCCTGCACCGACCGAGCGACCTCGTCGAGCGTCAGTTTGTCGCGAGCGCGCCCAATCACCTCTGGGTGGCGGATCTCACCTACGTGAAGACGCACACCGGGTGGGTTTACGTGGCCTTCATCATCGACGTGTTCAGTCGCTGCGTTGTGGGCTGGCAGGCCTCCACGTCACTGCGCAGCGATCTCGCGCTCGACGCGCTCGAGATGGCAATCTACGCCCGCAAGAGTCGTGGGCTCGCGGGACTCATTCACCACAACGACCGAGGCGTTCAATATTTGAGTATTCGCTACTCGGAGCGACTCGGCGAAGCCGAGATCGTCGCGTCAGTTGGCTCCAAGGGCGACAGCTACGACAATGCACTCGCCGAGAGTTTCAACGGTCTCTACAAGACCGAGCTGATCCATCGCAAGGGACCGTGGCGCAACGTCGAGCACGTCGAATGGGAGACGCTGAAATACGTCGACTGGTTCAACAACCGGCGAATTCACGAGTCACTCGGCGACGTGCCGCCAGTCGAGTTCGAGGCTCACTACTATTCAACCAACGAGTCAGAAAGTCTGGCCGTTTTGGAAATGATTTAGTCTCCCGGAAACCCGTCGCGATTCATCCCCTCCTCTGCATCAGTAATGGTCAACCCGGCGGTAGAGGCCGAGGCGTACCCAAGGGACGACCATTCGGGAGTGGTGCGAAGGACCTCCCCTCCTACGTTCAGCACCCGGGTAGCCCCGTCCCGGCGTGAGAGCCACCACGGACACCGACATTCAAACGACGCCCGCGCGACTTACTTGTCGTTTCGAAACCTCGACATGTAAAGATCGTTGACTCCAAGCACGCCGAACCTCATCTCGACGTCACGGACAGTGTCTGGTGCCTCTAGCATCCAAGCTGATATGTCCATTGCGTCCGGCCAGAAGTCAGTCCTGTTCGGGTCCACGAGCGCGAGGTGGAATGGTGGCCACGCCCACTCACCTTCCACGCTCAGTGAAGTGGATGACCAAGTGTCTCTTTCGGTGACCACGATGGTCATCTGACCTAGGACGTAGCGATTGCTGTGCCAATAAAGACTCATCTTTAGTTGTAGGTCGCTGGGAAGCGCGACCGGGTCACCACTAAGTACCGCTGCCGCGACGTCAGGGCAGCGTGTGCGCAAATGCGGGTTGAAGGCAAACATTCCTCCCAGCACTGAACGGACAAAGGCCCCCGGTTGTGAATTGGGTAACCGCCCAGCTCTCAACTCACCAGGTTTAGGCTCGTTAGTTTCTGACCACGACCTGACCATTCCGTACCACCAACGAATGAACTCCTCGTCGTGCTTACCCACCTTTCGATTGCACGGTTCGCAGAGAAGCCACATCCAAGTGCCGCCATCACGGAACGTGCCGGGTTGCACCCTCGCTAAACCTTCTTCCGCGCGAGTTCCCATGGTTGCAGCTGGTTGGTGGTTACCGGCCTTTTCGGGTGGAACATGCGTCTTAGAGAGCGGTCCGTAGATTCCGCAGAGTGCGCACGTACCTGTTCGACTTATCCCGTATGTACCGAGTGGCCGAAACCCTTCCTGCATACTTTGACGGTAGCGGGCGCCTGCTACATCGACAATGTCTTTCAGCCGCCGGGTGGTCACAGCCGGCGGTAGAGACCGGGGCGCACTCTGACCAGTTCAGGTGGCCAGTCGTTATCACCACGGTGCATTCGTGAGACGGCCCTCTGAACGGCCCAAAGTCGCTGTAGGTCGTTTTCAGGGTTCAGGATGGTCAACAGGGCGTCCAGGCGAAACTCGTCACTTCCGGGGCCGCAGAGAGCGCCAATGACTTCCAGGATCTCCCTTCGTACGGTGTTGCGCTTGTCGCGGATCCGCCTGGGGACGGTGAATGCGGCAATGGCCAGAAGCGGCGAGTTCGTATGGGGTGCCGACACCTCCACCAGGACGAAACCCCTACGAAAGTAGGGGCTTCGTTAATTGTCGAGTGCAGTACGGTTGCCGGACGGCACCGTTGTGCGTACACACAGGAGCAACCATGTCAACCAGCAGCACTCCCGCGCGCAGAGATAGTCTTCCGGCCGACTACTCCGAGACCCTCAATCGGCTGGCGGTTGAGGTCCGCTCGGCCAACATCCGCGCAGCGCGCAAGGTCAACGCGGAGCTCATCAACCTCTACTGGACCATTGGCGACGTAATTCTGGAACGCCAGGCGGAGGAGGGCTGGGGTACCAAGGTCATTGCTCGGCTCTCCGCGGACCTGCGGCGAGAGTTCCCTCTCATGACCGGTCTCTCGCCACGGAACCTGCAGTACATGCAGCAATTCGCGTCAGGGTTCCCCGGACCAATTGCGCAGCAACCTGCTGCGCAATTGCCGTGGGGTCACGTAATGGTCCTTCTGGACCTGAAGGAAGACTCTGCCACCAGGGAATTCTACGCGGCCAGTGCCGCCAAGGAAGGTTGGAGCCGTAAATTCTTACTCCACCAGATCAAGAGCGGACTACACCTCCGGGCTGGTGCTGCCCCATCAAACTTCGCGCTTGTCTTACCACCAGCGGAATCAGAGCTCGTGCAGCAGATGATCAAGGACCCCTACAACTTCGAGTTTCTGACACTTGCCTCTGGCGCGGCTGAGCGTGACGTAGAGACCGGGCTCGTTGCCAACCTTGCCAAGACGCTCCAAGAGCTTGGCGTCGGCTTCTACTACGCCGGTCGCCAACACCGACTGGTGTTGGCGGACGAAGACGCCACTGAGCACGAGTTCTACCTCGATCTTCTCTTCTACCACCACCTCCTTCGTCGGTTCGTGGCGTTCGAGCTGAAGATCGATGAGTTCAAGGCCGAGTACGTTGGCAAACTGAACCTGTACTGCAATATCGTCGATGAACAACTGCGCCACGAAGATGGACATGACGCCTCTACAATTGGGATCCTCCTTTGTGCGTCGAAGTCGAGGGTCGTTGTGGACTACGCCCTTCGAGGCGTTGGATCGCCGCTGGCAGTGTCGGAGTACACCTTTAGAGACTTGCCGCCAGAGATCCAAGATGCTCTGCCGTCGCCAGCAGACCTGGCGTCATTCGCTGCAGAGGCCATCGAGGAGGCCGGCGAGGCTCCAGTTGAGTAGTAGCGGCGGGCAGCGATCGGGGGCTGCGTACCTCTTACCGAATTCAGATTCGGCGGTACACGCCCGGGCGCACTCTTGAGATCTCAGGCGGCCAGCCATTGTCGCCACGGTACATTCGTGAGACGGCCCTTTGAACCGCCCAGCGCCGCTGTTGGTCGTTCTCGGGGTTCAAGATGTTCAGCAGGGTGACCAGACGGAACTCGGGACTTCCAGGGCTACATAGCTCGTCAATCGCTTCCAGAATCTCCCTCCGCACCGTATTGGGCTTGTCGCGAAGTCGCTTGGGGACGGTGAATGCAGCAATCGCAAGTAACGGCGAGTTCGTATGGGGTATCGACACCTCCACCGAGACAAGACGCCCGCGCCGAATGGTGCGGGCGTCTTGCGTTCTTAGCTCGAGCAGCGATCACATTGTGTAGGTTGACGGCGTGTCGCCGACCGATTCGTCCTTCGTTGAGGATCTCCTGGCGGCACCGGTCGGGGTCGCGCTGCTCGGTCGCTTGGAGGGCGCCCACCGCGACGACGTCCCGTGGTTCGCCTGCCCGTCGACCTGCGATCGCGAAGCGGTGCACCGGGCAGCGGCGTCAATCGCGGACCTGTCGTACGACGAGCTGCTCGTGCACGTCCTCTTCGGCGCCGAATGGTTCGTCGGCCCCTGGAGCGGCGAAGCGCTCCGCAACCTCCCTTACCTCTACGAGCAAGCCACGCTTCGCCGTCCCATCGCCGATGCGATCGCCGACCGCTTCGAACACCAATTACACGACTTAGGGAACCTCGGCGACCAGCAGTGGTGGCACGAGGAAGTGGGTCTGTCGGGGTATCGACCCCCACGGTGTTTCGAGAGCTACGACGAGGTGTACGGAAACGGTGAGTTCACCCGCGCCGGACTCTGGACGGTCAGTGATCCACCCAGCGCCATCCACGACGCGCTGACCTTGTCGTGGGACTTCTGTGGTCGAACGACGTCGCGCTGGCGTTTCCCCGTTCGCCCCGACGCGCGCGTCTGGCAGATCCAGCGACCTCGCGACTGGGTGCGACTCGTCGAGACGTATCCGAAGATCGCCCCGAGTCCACACAGCGGATGGGAGTTGCCCGGACCCAACCAATACCCTTCCGACACCGCGATGCTGCGCTCGCTTGTTCAGCAACACTCGGTCCGAACCCAGATCGGCCCCCACGTGCTGCCCGATTGGCGACGAGTGGCGGCGGACTTCGATGGGGTGCACGTCAGTTGGGCGGGCTTCGTCACGGCCGAAGGTTTCATCAGCGACCTGCCTGGCGCCGGCGTTGCGATGCTGCGGTATTGGGGCAGCGAGCGCACCCTCTGGCTGAATGACGTATTCGGTCCTGCGACACCGCTACCCGCCCCCGCGCTCTCCGGGTTCGACGGCGGAAGTGGTGTCGACGCTTCGATCGACGAAGTACGGCGACAGGCAGACCGGTCGATTATCGAGGCACTCTTGGGCCACTAGTCGAGGCGTGCTCGTGATCGCGACCGAGGTGGCGCCCCGACGGAGGTGTTCGATCTCGCAAAACTTCACCGTCCCGATCTACTAATATAGACAGTCATACTTATCAGGTACACTGATAATCGTGAGTGATCCGAATGACGCGGCGGCCGTGGCCGGCGAGTTACGAGTCGCCGTGGGCCTCCTCGTTCGTCAACTTCGCCGCATCCAGCGAGGCGACACCTTGACCGCGCCCGAGATTTCCGCTCTCTCGTACCTCGATCGCGACGGGCCGATGTCGGCGGCCGACCTCGCACGCCGGGAGTGGATCAGCCCCCAGTCCATGGGAGCGACTCTCGCCAAACTCGAAGCACGGGGTCTCATCGATCGTCACGCGGACCTCGGCGACGGGCGTCGGATCATCCTTTCGCTGAACTCGAATGGTCGGTCGGTCCTGATCGAGCGGCGAGGTGTCCGCGACGAGGTCATCGCCCAGGCGTTGTCGAGCGAGCTCTCCGAGTCGGAACTGCGCCAAGTGCGCGCCGTCGTCCCGCTCCTGGAGCGACTCGCGCGGCGGTTCGAAGCGTGAACGGCGAGGTCACGACTCCGTCGCTCGACGGAGTCGGATCCGTACCCCGCGATCGCTACCGATGGGTCGCGTTGTCGAACACCACGATGGCCGTCTTCATGTCCGCCCTCGACGGATCGATCGTGCTGATCTCGCTACCGGCGATCTTCCGAGGGATCCACCTCGACCCACTGGCCCCGGGCAACGTCACGTACCTGCTGTGGATGATCATGGGTTACCGCCTCGTGCAGGCGGCCCTGGTAGTGACGGTCGGTCGTTTGGGCGACATGTACGGACGGGTGCGGATCTACAACGCCGGATTCGTCGTCTTCACCGTCGCTTCGATTCTGTTGTCCTTCGATCCGTTCATCGGCGTTCACGGGGCCCAGTGGCTGATCGGATGGCGGTTCTTGCAAGCGATTGGTGGATCGATGCTCGCAGCCAACTCGGCCGCGATTCTCACTGACGCGTTCCCCTCCGACCAACGAGGCTTCGCCCTGGGCGTCAACCAGATCGCCGCCCTGGCCGGCCAGTTCATCGGCCTCATCGGCGGTGGCCTGCTCGCCGCGATCGACTGGCGCCTGATCTTCTGGGTCAACGTCCCGGTCGGTATCTTCGGCACGGTTTGGGCGTACCGCAAACTGCGCGACAACGGCCGACGGAGCGCGGGGCGGATCGACTGGTGGGGCAACATCACCTTCGCGATCGGCCTCGGCGCGATCCTGGTGGGCGTGACCAACGGCGTCCAGCCCTACCACGGTCACACCATGGGGTGGGCGAACCCGACGGTGTGGGGTTCTCTCGTCGGTGGGGTGGCGTTGCTGGCGGCCTTCTGGGTCATCGAAGGCGTGACACCGAGTCCGATGTTCCAGCGGACGCTCTTTCGAATCCGCGTCTTCACCGCCGCCAACGTCGCCGGGCTGCTGTCCAGCCTGGCTCAGGGAGGGCTGCAGCTCGTCTTGATCATCTGGCTCCAAGGAATCTGGTTACCCGAACACGGGCACACCTTCAGTTCGACTCCCCTGTGGGCCGGGATCTTCCTCTTGCCACTCACGAGCGGATTTCTCATCGCCGGACCACTGTCGGGTCATCTCTCCGACCTCTACGGCGCGCGGCGCTTCGCGACCGGCGGGATGCTCGTGACTGCCCTTGGACTTGGCGGGCTGCTCCTCTTGCCGCTCAACTTCCACTATTGGGTATTCGCGCTGCTCATCCTCACCTTGGGCTTGGGCGTCGGCATGTTCAGCGCACCCAATTCCTCGTCGATCATGGGTAGCGTGCCGGCGAGCCAGCGGGGGGTCGCTTCGGGCATGCGCGCCACGTTCCAGAACTCTGGCACGGCGCTGTCGATCGGGGTCTTCTTCTCACTCATGATCACCGGTCTCGCTCACCACCTGCCGAGCACCATGCGATCGGGTCTCGAGGCGCAGGGTGTCCCCCACGCGCTGGCACTCCACGTCAGCACCTTGCCGCCCGTGTCGTCGCTCTTCGCCGCGGTGCTCGGGCTCAATCCGCTGCGAACACTGCTCGGCCCGAGCGGCGTGCTCACCCGATTGACGCCGACCCAGGCGCATCGACTCGTCGGGCCGCAATTCTTCCCCACACTCATCGCCGCGCCCTTCCACGACGGCCTCGTGGTCGTCTTCACCGTCGCGATTGGCCTCGCCCTCGCCGCCGCGCTCGCCTCGCTCTTGCGGGGTTCGTCCGTCAAGACCGACGAGGTGGGCCGCGACCAGCCGGACGCGTACGGCGCGCCGGTAGTCTGAACGCTCGTGACGCCCCCCGCGCCCGGAACCCTGACGGGTCCGTCGATGGTGCTCTTTGACCTCGACGGCACGCTGATTGACTCCGCCGACGGAATCCTGTGGTCGTTCGGTGCGACCCTTCGAGAACTCGGACGGCCAGTCGACGATGCGGTGTTGCGCGCCTTCATCGGGCCACCACTGGACTACTCGTTCTCCCAATTGGGTTTCGGGCCCGATGAGATGGCCGACGTCCTCACCCGATACCGCGTCCACTATCGCGATGAGGGGGTCCACCGGTGCCGCCTCTACGACGGCGTGACCCGGCTCCTCGAGAGCATCGCCGATACCCCCGTGTCGATGGGGGTCGCGACCGCGAAGCGCGTCGACTTCGCCAACCAGATCTTGGAGGACTTGGCGATCGACGGCTTCTTTCGCGTCGTCTCCGGGGCATCCCTCGACGGCCAGTTGACTTCCAAGGACGTCATCGTCGCCGACGCACTGGCTCGCATGGACCGAGACCCGGCGGGCGGATGGCTTGTCGGTGACCGCCGATTCGACATTGCGGCGGCGAAGAGTCACGGGCTGACGAGCATCGGGGTGACCTGGGGATACGGCTCCGCCGACGAACTCCGCCAAGCGGGCGCTGACTGGCTCGTCGACCAGCCGAGCGCCCTTGCGACACTGCTCATTGGAGCACTTCCCCACAACCCCTAGTCGAACCGCGTCACGGCGTCGACGCCGACACTGCGAACGGCGCACTCACCCGCGCCACGGAGCGACGTAATTCAACTGCGCAACGCGTCGGCGACGGCCGCGGGGTCGTCGACCGTGATCGCGAAACGCCGGCCGTCGACCAAATTGAGCCGGAGGGCGTCACCACCCCGAGTCACGACGGCCGCTCGACGCAGCACCCAGAGGCTCCCGCGGTAGCCCCAACCGCCGGTGCGCAGCACCGACAACGACGTGGCCTGCGCGCTCTGGATCTCGTCGGCGTCAAAGGACTGGCGCACGACCCCGCCGGGGCCGTAGACGACTTCGAATCGTCGTCCGTCCTTCGTCTCCACGACTCGGGCAACAATTCTCGACAACAGCACCGCGGTGACAGCGACGGCGACACCGGCCAGGGCTAATCGAATCCGCCCGATGGGCAGCCGACGGCGGCGACACGGCGACACGGCTGCGGCCGTCGTCGCCGCGAGCAGGATCGCCACGAGCCGCCCCGAACGAAGCCGCTCTTCAATCACGATCGGTGAGGATTCCATGGCGCCAGCCTAGATTCACCGAGCCTCGAGCAACGCAACCGTGGCCACCGATTCATCGGCGAGCACGCACCGCCATCGATCCCAGGCGAACGACGATAACGCGGTGATCCCGTCGGCGAGCAACCGCCGGGCCAGCACCCCCTTCACCGCCTTCGCGGCGTGCCCGATCGCCCGTGTCCCGTCGGTGGACTCGAATCGGACCGTGACCACCCGCGTCGCAAGTCTGAGCTGCTCGACGTCCACCGCTCGTCGATGTTCCGCGGGCAGGAGGTCCACGACCGGCGAACGACCAACGACACGTCCGAGCGCCTCGGTGAGCGCGTCTCGCCAAAACGGCGCGAGTGGACCAGGGCCATCGACCGAGTCGTGAAAGGTGAGTCGGTAGTCCGCAATGGGGTCGTCGCCGGCCGTCACCCCGTACAGGGCCGAGGGAACCAGGATCCGCCGCCGTTGGGCCACCGTGAGCGTCGCTGGATCGAGATGCGTCCAGACCACGCCGCTGTACCGACGCCAAGTCGGCAGAACCGGCGCGTCGCCAGCCACAAACCGTTTCAATCCGTCGTTCGCTCGTTCGAGTAGTGGACCGTGCAGTCGAGTCAACGCCTCGACGGAACCTGGAACTTCGAGCATTGTTGCCAAGGAGGAACGCACCACGCTTCGTTCTTCGGCGAGACACGAATCGAAGACCCCGCTACGGGACGAACGCACTCCCCCCACTGACTTGCCTTGAGATGGCGGCAGCAGGACGAACGGGGCTCGGGACACGGTCCCCTACGGTATCGGGATTAGGCGGCGTTCAACGCTTCTGGCGAGAGTCCCAGGGTGCGAATGAAGTTGCGAACCTTGACCACTTGGTCCTCGGTGAGGTCGCGGGTACGAGTCGATCCGAACGAAATCGTCTCGCCGTCGACCGTCACGGCCCAATTACCCCGGTGGGTCTCGTGGACGACTCCGAATCGCGCGAGGAGCGAACACACGTCGTGCCACTGAATATTGTGATTCATCGGGTGTGTGAACAACTTCTGCAGTGTCACACGGTGGTGGTGGTCCAACTTACTCAGCATCACTGACCCCCTTCGAGGTCCGATTGGCGAACCTCAACTTCACTCTCGCTTGCCTAGGGGGTCATGTCAAGTAGCGCGACGAGCTCGACGTGCTCGGTCATGGGGAAAAGATCCAGAATCTCCAAGTGGGATAACGAAAAACCGCTCGATAAGAAGACCTTAAGATCTCGCGAGAACGTGGCGGCGTCACACGAGATGTAGACGATCCGCCTCGGACGAGCGTCGGCGATGGCGCGCGCGACTCCTTTGGCCAGCCCGGCTCGCGGGGGGTCGACCACGACGACGTCTTCGGGGCCGACGAGGTTCGCGACCACCCCGGGACTGACCATGGACTGGCGAACGCGAAGGGTGCGATGACCGGCACCGTTCTCGCGTGCGTCTCGCACCGCGTGAGGCGAGGACTCCACGGCGACGACTCGACCGATTGACCCAACCGCCGACGCGAGGCCCACGGCGAAGAGCCCGACGCCGCTGTACAGGTCGATCACCCGGTCACCTCGTTCGGCACCCGATAGCGTCAGGACACGCTCGAGCAGCATGGACGGTGCGTCGACGTGCGCCTGCCAGAACGACACTGGCGAGACGTTGTAGTGCGTGCCACCGACGGCGACGCGCGAGATCGGAGCGGGGTCGAGTCGGTCGCCGCGCAGCGAACAGACCTCGATGCGTGACGTTCTACCCGTTCGGCGCTTCACCACGGCGAACGGCTCTCCGTCACCAATGGCGCGCAGCTCGACTTCCTCGGCCCAGGACCACGACGTGGCGAACGCGTCGACGACACGTTCATCGACCAGCCAGCAGGGATCTACCGCGACCAGCGAATGCGAACGGCTCGCGCGCAGCGCGAGGCGGCCGTCGCCGTCAACCGCGCAGCGCAGACGGGTTCGACTCCCCTTCGCCGGTGAAGGTGCCTGCACCAGCGCCGGTGAGTACTCCAGGCCCGCAACCCGACGGAGCTGCTCCTCGACCACGGCCTCCTTCCACGAGCGTTGTGCCGCTTCGGAGGCGTGCTGGAGATCGCAACCACCGCAGCCGCCGTCGCCCGAGAATCGACAGGGTGGCGTCACCCGCTGCTCGCTCGTCTCGATCACCTCGCGGACCACGCCACGCGCGAACGAGGACGTCCGATCGGTGACCGAGACCTCCACCAGTTCTCCCGGCAGACTGTCGCGCACGAAGATGACCAGTCCATCGGCGAGCCGACCGACGCCACCACCGGTGGCGGGTCGGTCAATTCGTAGTACCTCGTCATCTCGATGGTCGGCCATCGCCGTAGCCTACCGAGGTCAATCAGATAGTTCGGATGCGCCGTTGGCCCGTGCGTGGCCGATGACGACGTCGACGAGCCTCGCGGCCCGGACCCGGGCCCGGTCCTGCTCGCGTAACGTGCGCTCGATGAGATCATCGGGATTGACTCCGAGGTCCCGCGCGTCGTCGCCTCCCGCTTCGAACCAGTCGCGCAACTGCGCGGCGTCGAGTTCGGGGTGGAACTGTACACCGACGTGCCGTCCGATGGCGAACGCCTGCACGCATCGATCGGTTCGGGCCCACAACTGCGCATGGGCCGGGAGCGTACACACGTCGAAGTGATATTCGAACCACGGACCGGCCTCGACCGGTGAACCCGGGGTGGGTTCGACGCCGTACCACCCGATCTCGGGATGTTCACCGCGTTGGACCGAACCACCAAAGGAGCGACAGAGAGCCTGGGCGCCGAAACAGATGCCGAAGATTGAAATTCCTCGCTCATCGGCCCGACGGATGAGGTCCAATTCTCGGGTGAACCACGCCCGCTCGACCTCAGGGTCGTACACCGCGGAACTCGACCCCAGGATGACCAGCAGACCGACGCCGTCGAGGGAAGGAGAAGGGCTCGCCTCGTTGAACAAGACGACGACCAATTCGAAGCCTCGGGCCTCGAGCGCCTCACCGACCAGGCCGGGACTGTCTTCGTCGTGGTGGCAAAGGACGAGCGCTCGGGGCATAGTCAACCGACTCTAGCGAACACCCGCTCGCCGGGACGGTCACGCCGACGGGACCGACCACCCTAACGAAACCGCGATCTCTTTGCACGTGGGGCAGATCGAATACTTCGAAGGATCGCGCCCGGGCACCCAGACTTTGCCGCACAGCGCCCGTACCGGGGTCCCGTTGACCATGCCGTCGACGACGGAGTTGCCCAACGCCACGTATTCGCCGTCTTTGGGGGTATATCCCTCCAAGACGAGATGGGCGAACCGGTCGTGGTCACCGTCGTCGGTGATGGGCGTCGTCGTTAGGCGGGTCTCCGCTTCAGTGCTACTCACGATCAGTACTTTACCGAACCGTGTCGCTATTCTCGTATCGACATGCCGCGACGTCGCCGACGACCAACGACTCGACCGCTCGGACGCGTGGCGTCCCACTTCACCCGCGACGGAACCCCCAAACAGCCCTATCGGACGCAGGCCGAAGCCCAGAGCGCCGCCCAATTGGCGCGGACGTTGAACGGCGCCGACCTCAACTCGTACCGCTGCGACTACTGCTTCCAGTGGCATATCGGCCGACGTTTTCGCGGGGATTAGCGCCGCGCGAAGAAACCGGGCAAGATAGTTGAACTCGACAGGGAAAGGTTCACCATGGCGGTTCAGGCCTACATCTTGATTCAGTCCGAAATCGGCTCCAGTGAGAATGTCGTCATGGCGACTCGGGCCGTACCGGGCGTCATCGAATCATTCGAAGTGACCGGCCCCTACGACGTCATCGTGCGGTGCGAAGCCGAGAGCGTCGATGACCTAGGGAAGTTCATCGTTGGGGCTATCCAGCGCGTTCCAGGAATCACTCGGACGCTCACCTGCCCCGTGGTCAACATCTAGCTTCGGGTCAAAACCAGCGGTGCCATCGAAGTAGCCCCCTCGTCGGGACTCGACGATTGGTTCGATCGCCGTGCGCCGAAACCGAGGTCGCGACGCGGGAAGTGGCGTCGGCCCGTGGCTCGGGCCGTCAATTGGCGGGCGGCCCGAAGGCTCCCGACACTCGGAACGCTTCGAAGTCCGCCGCGTCGACGCCCCAACGGGAAAGACCGACGCGGGTTCCCGAGCCAGCCAACCCGGGTGGCGTGCCAATGGACCCCGGGGTCTTGGAGAACCGAGGGGCGGGATTGGGTTGCACGATTCCGTCGACGTCAAAGACCGCTCGAGCCACGTTGATTGGGTGCGAAGCGGCCTCGCGCGGTGAAAGCACCGGCGTCACGCACGCGTCCGTCCCAGCGAAGACAGCCTCCCACTCGTCACGGGTCTTGGCGGCGAAGACCGCGGCGAACCGCTCCTTCGTCGCCGGCCACGTCTCGCGGTCCAGCTGCGCGGGCACCGACGACGCGTCAATCTCCAGCCCTCGGAGAAGTTCCGCGTAAAACTGCGGCTCGATCGCTCCCACGGCGACGTATCGGTGATCGCTCGTCTCGTACACCTCGTAGAACGGTGCCCCCGAGTCGAGCATGTTGGAGCCGCGCTCCTCGATCCAGTAGCCGAGGTTCGAAAACGCGTGGGTCATCGTCATCAATGACGCCGAACCGTCGACCATGGCGGCATCGACGACTTGACCTTCACCGGTCTGCCGAGCGTGAAACACCGCCGCCAGCACGCCCAACAGCAAGAACATTGCTCCGCCGCCGAAATCACCCACGAGATTGAGCGGCGGCACCGGCCGCTCACCGGTACGGCCGATCGGCCACAGCGCACCGGAGATGGCGATGTAGTTGATGTCGTGACCGGCGCGCTTGGCGAGCGGACCGTCTTGCCCGTAGCCAGTCATGCGACCGTAGACCAGCCGGGGATTACGCGACGCGACATCCTCGGGCCCGACACCGAGTCGCTCGGCGACCCCGGGACGGAATCCCTCGATGAGCACATCGGCCTGTTCACTCAACCGCAGGACCAATTGATGACCCGCCTCGCTTTTGAGGTCCACGGCCACCGATGGCCGCGAGCGGGCTAGCAGATCCCAGGTGAACGAGTCCTTCGCGTCAATATCGCCTCGCTCGAGGCGCAGCACGTCAGCACCGAGATCGGCCAAGAGCATGCAGGCGTACGGACCCGGTCCAATCCCGGCTAGCTCCAGGACCTTCAGCCCCGATAAGGGTCCCGACATCGACGCCCGCTCAATCACGCCGGGGGTCGCACCCGAACACGCGTTCGGCACCCCGTCGTCGTCGCGCCGCCGGTCGTGACCGCCATTTGCCGTTGCGCTCATTACTCACACACGCAAGTTACTTCGTGCCCGTGTGCCAACATTGCGCCATGTCTTCTTTCACCCGGTCCGATGCCCTCGACGCTCTGGCAACGACGCAATTCGACGTGGTCGTCGTCGGAGCCGGGATGACCGGCGCCGGCGCCGCCCTCGATGCCGCATCTCGCGGTCTACGGGTCGCCCTGGTCGACGCCGGCGACATCGGTTCGGGCACGAGTTCGAAGTCGTCGAAGATGGTTCACGGTGGACTTCGCTACCTCCAACAGAAGGAGTTCCGCCTCGTCCACGAGAATCTTCGCGAACGGCAGCGTCTCCTCGAGAACGCCCCGTTTCTCGTTCGGCCACTCCCCTTCCTCATCCCGCTGTTCGGTTCGAACGGTGTCGCGTCCAAAGCGATCGTGAAAGGGTACGCCACCGCACTGCGCTTCTACGACTGGGGCGGCGGGTGGCGCATCGGACACCGCTATCGCAAGATCACCCGCGACGAAGCCATTGGGTACCTGCCGACGCTGCGCGCCGATCGTCTCGTCGCCGGATTCCTCTACTACGACGCCCGCGGTGACGACGCTCGAGTTGCGCTCCTGGCGACTCGCACGGCGGCCCTGGATTTCGGCGCTGTCGTCGCGAACTATGTACGCGTAATCGCGTTGGAACACGGCGCCGACGGACACGTGCGTGGCGTCAAGGTCCGAGACGAACGCAGGGGTGAACACTTCACGATCACGACCCGCAGCGTCATCAATGCGACGGGAGTCTGGGCCGACCAGGTGATTGCCATGGCGACCGACGCACCGTCGGCGACGATCACGCCGGCCAAGGGCGTCCACATCTCGGTACCGAGCGCACGGTTGCCCGCTTCTGTCGCCGCGGTGTTCTCCGTACCCGACGACCGCCGCAGCGTCTTCGTCGTCCCCTTCGACGACGCACCGTACACGTTCGTCGGAACCACCGATACCGCGTACGACGGCAACCTCGACGAGCCGATGTGCACCGCCGATGACGTCGCCTACCTCTTGAACGCCGTCAACGCTTCGACCGACTCCGCGCTGACCGTCGACGACGTAACCGGTGTCTGGGCTGGACTGCGACCGCTGCTCGCCCCACCGGAGGGAAAACGGCTCTCGCAACGAACGGCCGATCTCTCACGTCGCCATCGGGTGACCGACGGAGGCGACGGCGTCATTCACGTGACCGGTGGGAAGTGGACGACGTACCGCCAGATGGCCCAGGACGCCGTGGACGCGGTCGGGCGATACGTGGGGCGCTCCCCCGTGCGTACCAAATCCCTACGCTTCCACGGTGTCGGGTCCTGGCAACCATCGAACGACGCAGAGACCCACCTCTATCGGCGCTTCGGCCAAGACGCCACCGTGATCCTGTCGATGATCGACACCGACCGAACGCTGGCGGTGGCGCCGAT
Source organism: Acidimicrobiaceae bacterium RAAP-2 (assembly GCA_001443545.1). Lineage (GTDB taxonomy): Bacteria > Actinomycetota > Acidimicrobiia > Acidimicrobiales > RAAP-2 > RAAP-2. The sequence goes on along the minus strand of LMAD01000016.1, from coordinate 32,700 downwards.
CGTCGGACAGCCCTACGTCCTCGCCGAATTTCGCTACAGCGCCCAGTACGAGATGGCCCTTTCCCTAGTGGACCTCCTCACCCGTCGCACGCGGGCCCACCTGCACGACGCTCGCGCCACGCTCGCCGCGGCGCCGCAGATCGCCCGCGTCGTCGCCGACGATCTGGGATGGAACGCCACGGAGACCGAATCACAGATCGCCGCGTACGCCGAGCTGGTCGCGCGCGAATTCGCCGCCGCCGGACTACCGGACGGGGCCACCCGGTGACCCGCCCGACCGCTCCGGACCCCTACCCATCGGGCGTGGCCCGCACCGCGCCGGCCCCCGTCGGGGACTCGGTCCTGGAGGCCTTCGCGGAGGCCGGCATCCCGACGAGCGTGGACCCCGCTGAACGCGCCGAACACGGCCGAGACTGGTGGCCCCTGTCCCTCGCTTCCACGAGGGTCGGACTCGTACCCCACTGGCCGGGCGTCGTCGTTCTGCCGCGAACGACGGCCGAGGTTCGAGACGCCATCCGAATCGCGACGGACCACGGTCTCGCGATCACGCCACAGGGGGGAAGGTCCGGCGTCCTCGGCGGCGCAGTCGCACCCACCGGGGCCGTCGCACTCGACCTCACGGGGCTGAACCGAATCATTGGGCTCGACCCGGTCTCGGGGACCGTGTCGGTTGAGGCGGGGGTCTTCGGCCCCGACCTCGAACGCGCGGTGAACGATCACGGGTTCACGGTCGGGCACTTCCCGCAGTCCTTCGACCTCGCGACCGTGGGCGGCTGGCTCGCGTGCCGGGGCGCCGGACAGTTTTCGAATCGATACGGCAAGATCGAGGACATCGTTCGCGCGTTGACCGTCGTCTTGGCGTCCGGTGACGTCGTGACCCTTGGGGGCCGAGGGCCACGACAGGCCGTCGGGCCCGACCTCGTCCAGCTCTTCGTCGGTTCCGAGGGGACGCTCGGCGTGATCACCGAGGCCACCCTCGTCGTACGTCCACGTCCGACCTATGAGCGGCGCGCCGCCTTCCGCGTCTCGGATTTCGACGCGGGCATGTCGCTCTGTCGCGCCATCTTGCAACGTGACGCGCGTCCCGCGGTACTGCGTCTCTACGATGAAGTGGAGTCGAAGCGCAACTTCGATGATGCGGGCTGCGTGTTGATCGTGCTCGACGAGGGCGAACCGTTGATGGTCGACGCGGCGATGGCGGTCGTAAACGACGTCGCCCGCGACGCCGTACGGCTCGAGGAAGACCTGGTCGCGCGCTGGCTCGAACACCGCAACGACGTCAGTGCGCTGGCGCCACTCTGGGCGGCGGGAGTGGTCGTTGACACCATCGAAGTCTCTGGGCCCTGGTCGACCCTGTCGTCAATGCGCGAAGCAGCCCTCGCGTCGCTCCGCTCGATCGAGTCGACCCTGGTCGCGTCGGTGCATCAATCGCACGCGTACGTCGATGGCGCGTGTCTCTACTTCACCTTCGCCGGCCAACCCGGCGGCGAGCCGACTGGCTACTATCGCGCGGCGTGGGAGGCGGCCACGTCGGCGGTTCTCGCCAGCGGCGGCTCGTTGAGTCATCACCATGGCGTCGGGCGAAGTCGTGCTCGCTTCGTCCGCCACGCCCTCGGCGACGGTTTCGACGTACTTCTCGCGCTGAAGTCGATCCTCGACCCCCGCGGAACGATGAACCCCGGAGTTCTTAACCTGGGAGGTGAGCCATGGTGAACGCGCTCGCCATCGACGTCGGTACCTCCTCGGTGCGCACGGCGATGGTCTCGACCACCGGAGCCGTCACCCACGTTTTCCAACGAAAGCTCACCATCACATCGCCTCAGCCCGGCGAAGTCGAACTCAACGCCACAGAGATTGGCCAAGCGGTGCTCGAACTCGCCGCACGCACGATCGACGAAGGTGGGCCGTGCGTGGCGGTGGGCGTCACCAATCAACGCGCCACGACGCTCATCTTCGACCCGCTCAGCGGCTCGCCCCTTGGTCCCACCCTCGGCTGGCAGGACCTACGAACGGTGCTGGACTGTCTCGTTCTGCAGTCCGAAGGTCTTCGCCTCGCGCCGAATCAATCGGCGACCAAGGCGAAATGGCTGGTCATCAACTACGGCTCCGTGTCCAAGGAGGTCCGCTTCGCCACGATTGAAACGTGGGTCACGTGGCTGCTCTCCAATGGTCGCCACCACATCACCGATCGATCGAACGCCGCGATCACCGGCCTGGTCACCTCAGACGTCACTCGCTGGGATGAGCGAACGCTCGGACTGCTCGGGCTCGAACTCGACATGATGCCGAAGATCGTCGACACGATCGGCGACCACGGCGTCGCGAGCGCGCTCACCGGGGCGCCGCCGATCACGGCGCTCATTGGCGATCAACCGGCGTCGATGTTCGGCCAATCGATCGTGCGGTCCGGGGCCAAGATCACGTTCGGTACCGGTGCCATGCTGAACATGGTTAGGGGTCACGAGGGTCCGACCACCATGACGCCATACGATTCGGGGTGTTTCCCGATCGTGGCCCGCAGTCACGAGGGTGTCGTGACGTGGGGGATCGAAGGAATCGTCCTGTCGGCCGGGTCGGCGCTCGACTGGGCGTGCGACGAACTCGGGCTGCTCGACGACGTGGCGACGAGTGACTCGCTCGCCACGTCCGTTCCTGGGACCGACGGTGTTTGGTTCGTCCCCGCTCTGGCCGGGCTCGGAACCCCCTACTGGGACTTTGGCGCCCGCGGCGGTTTCTTCGGTCTCACGCGAGGAACGACGCGGGCCCACCTCGTGCGCGCGATACTCGAGGGCATCGCCCACCGGGGCGCCGACCTCGTCGACGCGGCCGAGCGAGAGACAGGGGCACTCATCGACGTACTCCGAATTGATGGTGGCATGTCGGTGAATCGGTTCTTCATCCAACACCTGGCCGACATCACGGGACGGACGGTGGAGGTGTCCTCGGAGCGCGAAGCCACCACGCGCGGCGCGGGCCTGATGGCGCTGGTCGGCGCGGGACTGATCTCGGTGGATGACGTGGACAACCTCTGGCATCCGACCACCACGGTGGCGCCACGACTCAGTGACGGTGACCGTCTCGCGAGTCGTCAGCAGTGGCGCACGATGGTCTCACGGGTCGAGCGGACAATTCCCGAGTTGAGCGCCGTCTCGTTCTGACCCCGATGACGCTACGTCGTCCACGGGGCCGACGCCATCGCTTGAGCAAGGGTGGTTCTCGTGTCCAACAGCACTTTCGAGAGCATCAACGCCCGAGGATTGCTGAGCGCCACCACGCCCGTGATTACGCCGTCGGCGTGATAGAGCGCCAGCCAACGACCCGACTGGTCGTCGCCGAGCACCCGGATCACGTCATCGTTGGGCGTCGGATGTCCCAGGAGTTGGATCTTCTTGCCGTACTGGTCGGACCAGAAATACGGAATTAGCACCTTCGCGCCGGCGTCACCGGTGATCCACACCCGCGACAACGTAGTGGCGTGGTCGTTCGCCACTTGCCAGTGTTCCATTCGAACGCTTTGTGCGCCGGCCGGACCCGCCCAGACGAAGCGCGCCACGTCGCCGATGGCGGCAACACCCGGCGCCGCGTGCATGGTCGCATCGACGGCGACCCCGTTGTCCACCACCAGCCCCGAATCGCCCAGCCACTCCACGTTGGGAATCGCCCCGATCCCCGCCACGACGATCCCCGCCACGACGTCGGCGCCTCCGTCGATGAGAACCCGCAACGCGTCGCCCTCGCCGACGACGTCACGGACGGTCTGTCCGGTTCGAAGCTCGACGCCGGCCAACTCGGGGATTCGTAACAGCCACGCGGAGACGTCCGCGCCGAGCACGGTGAGCAGTGGCCGGAGCGCCATCTCCAATACGACGGGCCGAAAGCCGCGCTTGGACAGGGAGGTGGCCACTTCAGCGCCAATGAAGCCACCGCCGATCACCGCGACCGTCGCACCAGTCTCGAGCCGATCGAGGTCCTCATTCAACCGAACGACGTCGTCCAGGGTGCGCAGGGTCCGAACTCGCGACCCCGCCGTCGTCGAGAGCCGTCGAGCCCGCGTCCCGGTCGCGATTGCGATGTGAGTACCGGTGACGGACGAGCCGTCCGCCAGATACACCCTGCGCCGCTCGACGTCGAGCCCGACGGCCGCCACGCCCAGTCGCCACGTCACGGTGTCCCTCGACGACCCGTGAACGAGAGTGGTGTCATCGGCGCCGATGGCGCCCGTAAGGAGTTGTTTAGACAGCGGTGGCCGGTCGTACGGCCGATGCGCCTCGTCACCAATGACCGTGACGGGTCCTTCGAAGCCGTCTCGCCGCATCGCTTCGACGAGTCGCCATCCGGCGAGACCAGCGCCGACGACCACGACTTCACTCGAGCCGTCGAGGCGCGTTATCGACTGAACATCGCGAGCCACTGCTCGGCCCCCATCGGTGCGAGAACCGCGTTGTCGCGACGGACGTCGACGAGTTGCGCGCTCGGCGCCGAGGCGTAACGATGCCCCGGGTACAGCCAGGTCGATCCGTCGAGCCCAGCGAGGCGGCTAGTGAGGGTCCGGTACATCTCGGCGGGGTCCGATCCCGGCAGATCGGTGCGGCCACAGCCATCGAGGAACAACGTGTCGCCACTCATCAGCCGATTGTCGACGAGCACGCACTGGCTGCCCGGCGTGTGACCCGGCGTGTGAATCAACGTCACCGTGATCCCGCCAACCTCCACTGTGTCTCCCGAATCGTGACCGACGAAACTGCCGTCGTCCACACCAGATCCTTCGGAGACCCACGGCGTCTCGGTGGCCTGAACGTGAACGGGGACGTCCACGATTTCCAGTAGCTCACGCGTCCCGTCGATGTGATGCCCCACCAGCGATCCCCCGGCGTGATCGGCGTGGTAGTGAGTCAAGATCACCCCACGAAGGGTCATCCCGTCGCCTTCGATCGCCGTCAGCAACTCGCGCGGGCGATAGGCGGGGTCGAGCAGTACGGCGTCGCCAGTTTCGCGATCGCCGACGGCGTAGACGTAATTGACCATCTGGGTGGCCACGGCGTCACCGACCGCGAAGTCTACGCCAGCGAGGAATTGGCGGAAATACAAGCGGTCAGTCACGTTCATCGCCGATGCGCGAAATCCGTGGGGCCAACTCCTCCACCTTCGCCTTCGTCGCGCCGAGTCGCGCCTCGAGCTCTTCGATGATCGCCGTCGCCCGCGCCAGCTTCTCAATGAGATCGTCGACCGAGACTTCGCCCTCGTCGAACGACGCCACGATTGCGTTCAGTTCGCCCGCCGCATCATTCCAACCACCTACCGTCATGCACCCATCTCCTCTCGCGTCGTCACCGACGCTCCTAGAACGCCGTCACCGACGCGAACGGTGATCTCTTCACCGGCGTCCACGTTGGCCACGCTACGCACGATCGAACCATCGCGCTTCGAGACGATCGACCATCCCTGGATGAGGCGCCGTTGGGGGTCGTAGGCAACGAGCAAACGGCGGGCGGTCTCTAGCCATCGATCGGCCCGATCGAGCGCGTATCTGGTCGCCAGATCCAGTCGCTCGCGCGTTGCCCCGAGGTGTCGTTCCTCGGCTCGGAGGCGATCCCGCACGGCAAAGATCATCGTTCGGCGCCGTTCACCGAGGAACGCCGTCGCTTCGTCGACGAGCGATTCCGACGCTTCGAGCACCGTCATCGCGGGTTCGCGGACGTTACGTCGACGCCAGTCCTCGACCATTGAGACGAGCTCCTCACCGAGCTTCGTTGGAGTAATCGAACTGCGGTGGGCCACCAAATCGGCCACGGACTCGTCACCCGTGTGCCCGATCCCGGTCAATACCGGTGTCCGGGCCGTGGCGATGGCGCGCGCCACTCGCTCGTCGTCGAAGCAGGCGAGGTCACCTCGAGACCCGCCTCCGCGAACAAGGCAGATCACGTCGAGCTCCTCGGCGTCGAGCCGCTCGATACCAGAGACGATCTGCGGGGGTGCTGCCTCCCCTTGGACCTGGGCGGTCACCAACGAGACCACGAACGCGAATCGCGAACGTAGCAACTGTCCCGTGAAGTCACTGAAACCCTCGGTCTGGGGGCTGGCCACCAGCCCGACGCGCAAGGGGACGGGGCCCAACGTGCGCCGCCGATTCGCGTCGAAGAGGCCTTCGTCGCGAAGTCGCGCGATCAGTTCCAGGCGACGCCGCGCGACGTCTCCGAGCAAGCCCGCGACGTCGACCTCGGTGACGGTGAATCCGATTCGACCGGAGGGCGCGTAGAGATCCACGTAGCCGAAGAGGTTGACCACCGCACCCGGCTTCAACGTCACGCCATCCTCGCCCAGACGGCGCTTAATGACATTCCACTGGGTCGCCCAACAGTGCGCGTTGAGCACTGGCCGCTTCGTGTCAGAAGACGACGATCCCGCATCGACGAGATCGACGTAGAGATGGGTCTTTTCGTAGACCTTGGCCACCTCGCCGCGGATCCAGCGCGGACTTCGCCGCCCGTACGCGGACTCCAGTTGCGCGGTGAGCAACTGGTAGAACGTTCCGACGTCAATGATCTCGCGTGGCTCCGCGGCTAGGTCGTCAGTCACCTGGTGAGAATAGCGCCTCGCCGTGACAATTGGCCCGGTTGTCGGGTGCCAACGCGTGTGACAGACTTGTGGTGGATGGTGAGACGGCTGGGCGGTCGCGCCGGATTCGTCCGGTGAGGAAAGTCGGGGCTCCACGGGCAAGGTGCTCGCGAAACGTGAGTCGCGGTGACGTGCAGGAAAGTGCCACAGAGAGTAGACCGCCGTTCGCCGGGAGACCGGGGAACGGTAAGGGTGAAACGGTGCGGTAAGAGCGCACCAGCACTCCGAGTGATCGGAGTGGCTTGGTAAACCCCACCAGGAGCAAGATCAAAGCTGGGAGGCGCCCGGTGGTCTCGGTAACGAGACCCTCCCAAGGTAGATCGCTGAGATGGATGGCCGCCCAACCTCCTTCGGGAGGGGGACAGAACCCCGCTTACAGGTCGTCTCACCATCCGCTACGGTTTCGACACCTCGTCGTCGAGAGTCGCGCGTGAACCGTAGGCTTTCGCCGTGACCGACTTCTTGCGAGGCGACGAGATCGCGACGTGTATTCACCGCGTCGCGCTCAGTCGCGGCGAACCGTTCGAGTTCACTCGACCGCGCACGGCCCCCGAACACGAACGGCGACGGCGCGACGCCGAGAAACTCCGACGGGCCGTCATCTCCGACCTCGTGGAACTGCACCCCGAGAACGTAATCGTCGATTCGACCGTCGCCACCATTGAAGCGGTGCACGCCGGTGCCCCCCTCATCCTCGGACCTCGAATCCCGGGGGACGGCGACGCCCTGCGGCGCGCTCACGTGCACGCCCTCGTGCGGGTCGGTCGAATTGGCCTGCGCTACAGCTACTCACCCATCTTGATCAAGAACAATGAGTTGGTCGAAGTGGCTGCTACCCGCCGCACGCTCGTCGGGTCACTCGCGCGGATTAGCCCAGCGGAGGCGACGTTTCGAGAGGGGGTCGGAGTACGGTCCAACCCGTCGACGTTACGCAACGGCCTCGCCCTCTCACACGCGATTCGAGTACTGGACTCGCTCGGGATCGCCGACGCTGAGTCCCGCGGAGCGGTCGTCGATCGTCATCGCGAGGTCTGGTGGTTCGACCTGGGCGGAGTCAACTACCCGCGATTCAATCTCGCCACCTACGAGCGCTACTACGACGAGCGCTTGCGCGTGGTGCGCGCCCACGACCGGTGGCGCAGCGGCGATGGGCCATTTCCGACGCAGCCGTACTGGCACCGCGAGTGCCTCGACTGCCCCTATAGGGAACCGTGCGCGAACGAACTGCAAGGTCTCGACGACGTGTCACTCACTCGTTTCACGACCTTCGATCAGCAGCTGGCCCTGCGTGAACACGGTGTCTCGACGCGGCGCGAGCTGGCCCGACTCGACCCCGTGGTCGCGAGGCGTCGTTCCGGACCGGCGAGCGTCGACGACAGTCGCGAGGCGCACATCGGCCGCGCCATCGATCGACTCGACGAACTGATCTACCGCGCCCGCGCCCACGAGCGTGGTCCGTTGCGCATCGTTGATGCGCGAGACGTGGGGTGCCCAACCGGTGACGTAGAAGTCGACATCGACACCGAGAGCTACGGCGACTCGACGTACCTGTGGGGCGCACTGGTGACACTGAACCAACCGATCGAAGGCGTCACCGAAGGGTACGTCGCGTTCGCGAACTGGGACGACCATACGCCCGGCGCCCACGCTCGTCTCTTCGCCTCTTTTTGGACGTGGTTCAGTGAACTGCGCCAACACTGTCGCGAGCAAGAGCGAACGTTGACGGCGTACTGTTTTTGGGCGCAGGCCGAGGATGGGGCGATGAATCGAGCCGTCGAAGCGCCCCTGCCCGACGGTCCAACCAGAGACGAGGTCGATGAGTTCCGACTCGCGACGCCGAGGAGTTGGATCGATCTCCACCAGCTCGCGAAGACCCAGATCCAGACCGACGGACCAATCGGACTCAAGGTATTGGCCAGCCGCGCCGGCTTCGCCTGGCGCGATCCCAACCCGAGCGGTGAGGCTTCGATGCTGTGGTACGAAGTCGCTATCGCCCGCGGCGCCGAAGCCGAAGCGTCACGAGAACGGATTTTGCAGTACAACGAGGACGACTGTCGGGCGACGAAGGCGTTGCGCCAGTGGTTGAACGGGCCGGCGCGTGATCTCGCGCACCGTGACGACTTCGAGAGAATCGCGGAGCCTCATTAGCATGAAGGGGTGACCGAACCACCCGTGATCGATACGTTCACGCGACGGTCATGGCTGTTCGGCGTGCTCGCCACGCTCGTCGGCTTCGCCAGCGCTCTTCTCGGCGCCCTGGGCATCACCGATCTCACGCGAGGCGCGGTCACCCGCGGAACAGGCATCATTATCGGCGCCTTGGTTGTGCGATGGCTGTCCAGTTCCGGCACGGACGCGTGGTCGGAGTTCACCGCCCGCGTCATTCGCGACCGCTGGCGACGAACGGTCGTCAATCAGCTCGCGCGACCCCGGTCCGAAGGCGAGCGGGGCCGGCACGACCTCGCCCTCGCAATCGACCACGCCGCCGCCGCCCCTGCCCTCGAGGTCGTTGGCGCGAGCGCGCGCACCGCGGCGCTCGGCATCGTCCTCGTATGGATCGTTGCCGGCTGGCTCAGCGCTGGACTCGTCGTGGCCCTGCTCGCCGTCGCGATTCCGCTCTACCAACGAGCCGGACAACGAAGTGCGGTGCTGCTCGGCGACTACAACCAACGCCGTGACTCGCTCGAGCGCCGCCAGCTAGAACTCCTCCAACACTCCCCCGAGCTGCGAGCGCTGGGTGCCGTAACGTACGGCGCCAACGAGATTGCGGCGGTGAGCGACGCCGAACACGGAGCCGCGATTCGTGCTATTCGCGTCGCGTTGGAGTCATCGCTCGTCACCGAATTCCTGAGTGGTGTCTCGATCGGACTCGTCGCCATGGTGGTCGGCTTTGCCCTGCTTCGAGGCACGATCTCCTTGGACCACGCCCTCGTCGCCGTCCTCGTCACCAGCGAACTGTTCGGCTACGTCCGCCGCTTCGGCGTCGAGTTCCACCGCCGTGAGGACGCGGTGACGTCCATGGGCGTACTCGGCGCCGAGCCATCCAGTCCTCTCACGGTCGAGGGGCCTCTCCTAGCCGCGCGCGAACTGGTCACTGAGGCGGCCGGGACAGTGATCTCCTTCGACCTCAATCCCGGGGAGCGCGTGGTGGTGACCGGACCTTCGGGGGTCGGTAAGACCACCCTCGCGCACACGCTTCTCGGGTGGCGTCGGCCGGCGTCCGGCGTCGTCGAACGGCGCGATGGCCCCGTTGCCTTCATCTCCAGCGTCAGCGCATTGTTCGACGGATCGCTCTGGGACAACCTCACCCTCGGTCGCGACCTCGACGCTCGCGACGTGCGCACCCGACTCGACGAACTCGGTCTCTCCGGACCCCGGTTCGACGATCTCTCCACGTCACTGCTCGCCGATGGCGAGGGACTGAGCGCCGGCGAGCGGGTTCGCCTGGCACTGGCCCGCGCGACCCTCGCACACCCTCAGGTGCTCGTACTCGACGACGTGGCGGGAGTCTTGGACGACGCCAACCGACGTCGGGTGACCGATCTCCTCGGGCGCCTCAACCAGCTCGGGATCATCGAACTCACTATCGACACCCCCTTGCTCGCCTCCCCCACTCGACGAATTGAACTGCGACCGTGAATCCGGACCGCGCCCGCTTAGGCCGCTGGTTACGGCGCTCACAGCCACCCCGCGGCGCACTGACCAAGGCGCTGCTCGCGGGGGCCGTTGGATCGATCACCTCGTCGGGGCTCTTCGTCGGTGCGGTGGCGCTGCTCGTGGAGAGCGCATTGCGGCCGGGACTTCGAGCCGTAGTCGGTGTGCTTATCGTCATCGAGCTCTTCGCCTTCTTGCGTTCTCCGATTCGCTTCAGCGAGCGAATGAGCGCCCACCGTTTGGGCTTCGACGCGGTATCGACGTGGCGACGGTGGCTCATGATCACGATCGGGAAGTGGTCGGTACGTCGTTGGCGAACCTACGCCCGCGGCGATCTGCTCGAACGCGCGTTACGTGACACCGACGAACTCCAGGATCTGTGGCTCCGCTTCGTCCTGCCGGCTGCGAGCGCGCTCCTCACCCTGCTGGGTGGGGACGTCGTCATTGCCCTGCTCACACCCCACGGCGAGTGGATCGCCTCGGCCGCGCTCGTCGTCGCCATCCAGGGACTGGGAATCTTGGGCCTCGTCGCCAACACCGAATCGCTCATCGCCGTCGACCGTTCACTGCGACGGCGGCGTGGCGAGTTCCGGGCCGCGCTGGTGGAGCTCGGCACCGTTGGTCCAGAACTCGACCTCCTCGGTTCGCGGGCGTACCTAGATTTTCGCCTCGACGGACCGCGCGAGGCGCTCGCCGAAGCCGAAGCCCGCGCCGATCGACAGCGCCGTCGTTCAACTCTGATAGCTCCCGTAGCCACGGTCGTCGCGGTCGGCGCGCTCCGACTGGCGGCACCGGCGAGCGCTCCGATTTGGACCGTCGTCGCCACCCTGCTCGCCGTCGCCACGCTCGAAGGGCTTTCGACGATCCGCGTAGCCCTGGACACCGCCGTCGCCATCAGTGCCGCCGCCGAGCGACTCGAAAGCCTCGAAGGGTCGGCGTCGTCAGCTGACGCAATCTGGCCGGCTGACACCACCCTGCGAGTCGAACACCTCACCGTCCGTGAAGACGACCGGGTCCTGCTCGACGATGGATCGTTCGTCGTGTTACCGCGCCAACGAGTCGCCGTGACGGGTCCATCGGGCGCCGGCAAGTCCACCTTGCTGCGGATCCTGGCCGCGCTCGATGACGCCGACGGGGGTGTCGTCACGGTCGGCGCGACGCCGATCAACGAGTTCGCCGAGGATGTATTGCGCGCGCACGTGGCCTACGTGCCCAGTGAGACGGGACTGCTGCGTGGGTACGCGAAGGACGTCGTCGCCCTGGGCCGTCAGATCGTTCGACCGGTGCAGGACGATCTGCGGGCGCTCGGCATCGTGTCCGAGCCGACGACGAGATGGACGGAGGTGTCACGCGGCGAGGGACAACGGATCGCCGTTGTTCGCGCACTCGCGGTCAGCCCCGACGTCGTGCTCCTCGACGAACCCACGAGTGGACTCGGCCGCGCTGAGACTAATGCCGTCCTCGAACTACTCGCGTCGTGCGGGGCGAGCGTCGTGGTCGCCACGCACGACGAACACGTCATTTCGTGGTGCGACCTCGTGGTCGACATCGCCGAAGGCTCGCTCACCACGGTGCAACGAGCCACCGACGGCTCCGACGGCTGATCACCGAAGCGAACGGCGAGACCTTGCCAAGAAATTCGTACCTCGATCCCGGTCCTTCCATGTGAATTTGCTCACAATTAAGTCGTTACAGCGACTTCGCCGACTCCGTAGCGGGCGAGAACGAACTATCTTCGTCGTATTGGCTGGGGGGGCCAAGTTGCGCGAGCCCGCTCGTTCCGCTTGACGGAGCGGGCGGGCTTCGCCGTAACGGCGTCTGCGCCGGCACCACCATGTCGAACCACCATCGAGTTGCCACGGTGCGACTAAACGCTCACTCTGGACCCCACGATGAGCCGATGTGTCCCGCGCGGACGCACCGGCTCGCCAGGAACCGCGCAGCGCCAGTTCCGACGGGCGTACTCGCCGTCCGACGTCCTAGACGATTCCTTGGGTGGGCCACGACCTACGGCGACGGCGTTACGTTCGGCAAACTCGCCAACGAAAACACACGCTCTAAAGTGAAGGCGTGTCTGACCCATCACAACGCTCGAGCGATCAGCACGATGTCAAGCCGCTGCTACGCGGATGGCTACACGCGGTGGGAGTCGTCGTCCTACTGGCCGCATCGCCGATCCTGTACCTGCGCACGACGACGTGGGCCCAGGTTGGGTGGGTGACCTGTTTCGTCGCCGGAGTCGCAATCATGATGCTGACGAGTGCACTCTTCCACCGGATTAACTGGAGTGTCCCCCATCGTCGCGCGTGGCGGCGCGCTGACCACTCCGCCATATTCGCAGCGATCGCGGGTTCGTACCTCGCCATTGGGGGCCTGACGATGCACGGGACGATTCGCCTGGTCCTCCTGCTCGTGATCGGTGGGGGCGCCGTGGTCGGAATCGCCATTCGCCAGTTGGCCCTCGACACCCCGAAGTGGGTCAACACCTTGCCCTATCTCGTCGTGGGTTGGGCGGCGGTGGGCGTGCTCCCCCAGATCTACCGAGGCGGTGGCGAGACATCCTTCGTCCTGATCATCGTCGGCGGCCTCGCGTACTCGGTCGGAGCCGTGTTCTACGGAACGAAGCGCCCACGACTCAACCCACGAGTGTTCGGCTACCACGAATTGTTTCACGCGTGCACCTTGCTCGGTGCCGGCCTGACCTTCGCGGCCATCGCCGTCGTCCTACGCTGATCAAGTCAGAGGTGGCACCAGATTGAAGTGAACCAGATTCGGCGATGACTGGCGAACCCCAATCGTGGTAATCGAACCGTTGTCGAGCCGCGTGCGCCACGCCACCGAACCGGGCACGCCCAGTGCCCACACCATCGCCGACTTGATCGGACTGACGTGACTGACGATTGCGAGGTGCCGGTGGTGGTCATGAAGCAGGCTCGACTCGTCGGCGAGCAACTCGTCCAACGTCGCGTGTACCCGTCGATCGACCGATTCGAGTGACTCACCGTCCCCCAGGGCGAGGTCGTGATCGTGCTCGAAAGCCCGCCATTGGTCGGCGGAGACCACGCTCAGGGGCTGACCGTCCAGGTATCCGTAGTCAACCTCAATGAACTCCTCCTTCACGACCGGCTCGAGGTGCGGCATGGCGAGTCGGGCCGTAGTGCGGGCTCGACGCAGGGGTGACGTCCACACCTCTTCAACGTTTTCCACGAGGCGGCGCAGCGCGCGCGCCTGGCGTTCGCCCAGCTCGGTCAGTTCGGGGTCGCTGCGACCGACGAGCAGATTCTTCGCGTTCGTGGTCGTCTGGCCGTGACGGATGAGGATGATCACGACAGGAGGACCCTCCCGCACGACGGACAGTCCATGAACGTGCCCTCCGCGAGCTGCTTCGCCCGGTCGAGATCGAGCGGCGCGAGACCGATCCGACAGCCGTCACATCGGCCGTCGACAATCTGGGCCGCTCCGGACCCACCAACGCGGTCCAGGGCGTGCTGGTATCGACGGCGAAGGCTCTCGGGCACCTCGCTGGACCGCTCGTCTCTTGCAACCCGCAATGACGCAATCTCCTCGTCCAGGGTGGCCCGAAGCTGCTCGATGGCGGCACGTAGTTCATCGCGCCGCGCCAGCTTCGGCTTCGCGTCGGCGCGCAGCGTGGCGATCACGGCGTCTCGCCCCTCGATGTCTTCGAGTAGCGCCAACGCCTCCTCGTCGGCCACGTCGCCCTGGGACGAAATCGATTCGAGCTCGTGTTGCATCGCCGATAGGTCACGCGCGCCCCCGGTCGACGCGGTGAGCGCGGATTCGAGCTCACGTCGCCGACGCTCGATACGGTCAGCGCGATCGCCGGCCGCCTCGTAGGCGGCCCGTATCGGAACAGCCGCGGCCTCGGCCTCACGGATCTGGACCACCTCGTCGCGCAGATCAGCCTCGAGAGTCGTGAGTTCTTCGGCCTCGGGCAAGTGATCGCGCTGGGCGAGGACGCGGTCGATCCAACGGTCTGCTTCCATGAGGGCGCGTAGCGCCTCGGCGTCACTCATCGCCGTATTCTTTCACGTTCCATCGCTCGGTCAGTCGTCGCAGCGAGTCCAGGGCCGCCCGTAGTGCGGGTTCGGCACGGACGACGGCCGCATCGTAGTCAAACCAGTGAACCTCAGGACTCTCACCGGGCGGAGGGGTCGGATCAACTGGCGGGGCGGTGAGTACGTAACGAAGGTCGTAGTGCGTATGACCCCGCGGCCCCGGGTGCACGTCGACGTGGAACAGCAAGGGCGGGTGGCGGTGGTGTGCGACGAGACCCGTCTCTTCGAACGTTTCACGAACTGCGGCCGCCTCGGGATCTTCGCCGACGTCAACGTGCCCACCGGGCTGGACCCAGATACCGAGGCGCCGGTGCCGATGCAAGATCACGCCCCGCGTCGAGACCACGAAGGCCGACGACGTCAGGTGGTGATCGTTGACGGATTCGTCAAAGGGATCATCGGCCCACTGCAAGCGACCGAGGGTGGCCGAGATCGACGCCGCCGCGCGCTCATCCACCGGCGTGAGCGCGTTGATGGCGGTGGCGAGCGCCTCCAGATTCACGAGCGACCTTCGAAGAGTCGGCGCACCGACTCGGGCAGTGGTACCGATCCACCGGCCATCGCCCCGTCGGTGGACGGAACCGGCGCGGCGAACCTGAGTGACGCAGGAATCACCCCTGACCAGATGGGCAGTGCCTGGTCCTCCGCTGGATCTTCGGTTGGACCGGCCGAAAGCTTCACCGAGGCCTCGTCAATCGCGACTCGGACCACCAGGGTACGACGAAGTTCGGCGTTGGTCGCGGGACGGACTTCGCCGGCCCGTCCGGGCAGCACCGCGTCGACAAAGGCGTCGAGAATCCGGCGTTTCATCTCGAGATCAGTGACTGATTCGGTCCGGCCAAAGACGACGACCGACCGATACGCGATGGATGATTCGAACCCACTCCTCGCGACACGGATCCCGTCGTACAGCGTTGCCGTGACGCAGGCCTCGCCCCGGGCGACGATGGCCTTCATGACGGCGTTCGAGCGGCTCCCGTGCAGGTACAGGCTGTCACCGTCGCGTGCGTGCAGCGTCGGCAGCGAGACGGCCAATCCGTCCACGACCGCAGCCACCGTACAGAAACGGGCCTCGTCCAAGACCGACTCAACGGTCGCTCGGTCGTAGCGCGCCTTCTCGGGCAAGCGGCGGACTCGTGCACGAGGGCTCGGTGCATCGTTGGGATTCACGCGCGCAGGTCCCCTCCGAAGAACGTCCGGGCGTACCCCGCCACCTCCACGTTCTTCTCGAACAGCCGCGAGTACATCACGCCGCCGCGCGTGGAGGCCTGGCGCACGACCACCGTCGGCGAACCCGTCTGGGCACCCCACCAGGGGGCGATCGCGCACAGGGCGCTGCCGGTCACCGGATCCTCCGCGAGACCGAGTCGCGGCGCGAAGACCCGGATGGAGACGTCGGCCTCCGGGCCGCCGACGCAGGCCGCGATCACCAATGCGCCGGGAACGAGAAAGAGGCTCATCGGGTCGATGGCGAGACCGCAGAGCGCGTCGTAACTCTCCACCACCGCGAGCACGCTCTGGGGACCCGCCTGGTAGACCTCTCGAACCGGTCCGAGGGTTCCGTTGAGCACGGACGAATCGAGCGGTTCGAGATAGGCCCGCGGCAGGTCGACGCCGAGCATACCGTCGCGCAATCGACGTCCAGAGAGGACGCCGGCGCGGGTCTGGAAGTAGAGTTCGCCCGCTGGAACGCCCAACTCGCTGAGCAGCACGTGCAACGTGGCGAGGGTGGCGTGACCACACAGGTCGACCTCCACCGTGGGCGTGAACCAGCGAAGGGACCACCCATCCCCGACCCGACGGATGAAGGCGGTCTCGGAGACCCCGAGCTCGAAGGCGATCTGTTGCAGGTCGTCGTCGGACACGGGACGTTCGAGCAACACGACCACCGCCGGATTCCCGCGGGCGCCATCCCCGATGAAAGCGTCAACCCACCAGAGCCGGTGGCCGAATGTCACGTTCACGGAGTCCACGGGTATAGAGCATTCCACACGACGGATGGGGCGGCGTAAACTCAACCGGTGCGCGTCACGACGTTCAACCTGCACGCCGGGGTGGACGGCTGGGGACGCCCCACCGGCGCCCTGGACCACGCGGCGTCACTGAACGCCGATATTCTCGTCTGCCCGGAGATCTGGCGCGGTGACGACGGCACCGACTTCTTTCTGGAACTCCAACGCCGCCTCGGCATGACCGGGCTGTTCGTGCCCCTCGCCCGGGCCGAGCGCGTCACAACCGGTCGGGGCGCAACGACCTGGCAGCCTCGTCTGGCGCACGTGACGGGCGAGCACGGCCTCTACTTCACCGAACATCGGTCGCTCAGTCCCGTGCAACGAGCTCGACGGGCCACCACCCCCTCGGTCGAACGCGGCGACTGGGGGCTAGCCCTGCTCACGCGCTGCCCAATTCTCGCGATTCGGGCCGAGTCGCTTGGGCGACTCCCCCGAGAGCGGGTTCGTCGCACGTTGATCGTCGCGGACCTCGACCTCGATGGACGGGTCATCACCGTGCTGGCGATTCACGGAGCACATCTGAGCCATGGGTCATTCCGACAGTACCGACTCGTTCAAGCCATCGCTGACTCCATCGAACCTCGACGGCCGATCCTGCTCGTCGGCGACTTCAATTCGTGGCGGCCACCGCTGCGGCTCTTCCTCCCGCGTTGGCGCTCACTGGTCCGGGCCCGGACGTGGCCCGCCCGACTGCCCCACTCGCAGATCGATCACATCCTCGGACGCGGCCCGTGGCACACCCTCGGCGGTTTCGCGAGTGACGGCGGGAGTGACCACCGGGCGCTCACCGCCGACCTCGGGCTCGACTAGACCAATTCGACCCCTCTGCTCTCGGGCAGCCGTTTGAGCAACAGCAGTGTCGGCAACAGCGGCAGGAAAGTGATCAGCGCGGGGTCGCGCAGCGATGAGGTGCCGACGCCACCGACGGCGTCGCCAACCAGGCCGAAGATCGAGAGCCCCGCCGTTGCCCCGAGGACGCCGGCGACGACCACCCAGCCAGCCGAGGTGGCGCGAAACGTGTGGGGAAAGATCTCAGTGCTCAACGCACTCGCCGCGGGTGCCAAGAGCCCGGCCGCGCCTACGCCGACGAAGTACCCGAGGATAAAACTCGTCCTTCCGCCGCTATAGGCGTACGTCGAGGTGACCGCCAACGTGAGCGCCCCAATGGCGACGGTGCCCCGTCGCCCGATAGTGTGCGCGAGCCGTCGCCCCAGCAATAGTCCGCCCAAACCCGAGAGAGCACTCAGCACGACCACGCCGGCGACGGTGTGCGGGCTGATGCGCAAGACCCCCTCGCCGTAGACGAAGGCGAACCCGTTAGCTGGACCCGTGATCATGCCGACCGCGAAGGCGATGATGGCGACGATGGCGAGCCGACCGCGCAGGTGCGCCGGTATCGATCCGAGTTTCGCCATCGGCGAATCGGCCGAGTGGTGCCGTGGCTCTGGCACCGCCCGCAGGAGTCGGGGAATGATCAGCGCCGGAACGACGGCAACGGCGAAGAGCCATCGGAAGGAATTCGGTCCACGGATCACCCCGTGGAGGACCGCCGAGAGTCCCGCCCCTATCCCCGCGCCGGCGGCCATAACGACCAGTCGGTGCACCCGTCGAGCGGTGCTCGATATCTCCACCGTGATGACCTGAACCAGCGTCGACGCGGCGGAGAGAAGTGGTCGCGCGATGGCGAAACTCACCACGAAGAACCAATAGCTCGGGCTGAGTGCGGCCATCGCGGTCACGAGCAGTCCGACGATGATGGTGTCTCGCAACACTCGCAGCCGACCCCATCGGTCGGCGAGGGACGTGAGCGGGAGCGCACCGAGCGAGGCCAACCTCAGCACGGCCATTCCGAAGCCGAGGATTGAGCCCGAGAGCCCCACCGCATTCTTCAGCGAGTGACTCGTATCGACAACGTGTCCGAAGTGACGCGCCACGTCGTTGAGCGAGGCCACGGCGCCGAACTGGGCGAATCCGGCGACGAGGGCGGCGACGAAGAGGACGACGACGGTCCTGGTGAGTCGTTGCGAGGTGGATTGGCCAACCAGCTCAGGCAAGCGCGACGCCATCGTCCACCACGACCAGCGTCTTACCGTGGTTCCCACCCGAGAACAGGAGATTGAGCGCGTCGGGCGCGTGCTCCAACCCGTGCACGAGGTGTTCGCGGTGCACGAGCGCCCCGTCGCGGACCATCGTCGCGAGTGCGGATTGGGCTTCGCCGTAGCGTTCGAGGAAGTCGAGCACGATGAAACCCCTCATCGACGCGCGCCGCATGATCAGCATGGACGTGTTCGCGATGCCTCGGGGGTGCCCACTCTCGTTGTACTGCGAAATCGCCCCGCAGAGGACCACTCGCCCCCGCATCGCAATCGACGCGAGCGCTGCATCGAGGACGGCACCCCCGACGTTGTCGAAATAAAGGTCGACTCCGTTCGGGCACGCCGAACGGAGTCGAGACGAGAGGCCCGACTCGCGATAGTCGAGGCAGTCGTCGAAACCGTAGTGCTCCACGACTTCGGCGCATTTGTCCGGGCCACCGGCGATTCCGACCACCTTGCCCGCTCCACGAGCCTTGGCGAGCTGTCCGACTACCGAACCGGTGGCGCCCGCGGCGCCCGAAACCACCACCACGTCGCCGGGTCGGAATTCACCGACGTCTAAAAGTCCAAAGTACGCGGTGATCCCCGTGACGCCGAGCACGTTCATCACCGTGGCGAGGTCGAGCCCGAGGCCCGTTGGAACCACCGAGAAGCGATTTTCATCATCCGCGACGGCCCACTCCTGCCAGTTCGTCATGCCGAACACGACGTCGCCGACCTGGTATCGAGCGCTGCGACTCGATACCACCACGCCTGCGCCGCTCGAACGAATCACCTCCCCGATCCCGATTGGGGGCAGGTAACCCGGCGCGTCGTTCATCCACGTCCGGATTGTCGGGTCGATCGAGAGCATCGCGACCTTCACCACCGCTTGATTAGGCCCACACGTTGGTTCTGGCACCTCGACGACGCGAGTCGTCGAATCGTCGACGATCGTGGTCGGGCGTTGATTGAGGACAATCTGTCGATTCATCGTGACTCCTCGGCTACGTCCGACACCCTAGAGGCTCGTGCGTTGACCTCACCGCAACCCCAGCGTCATCGTTCGGATTAGAGCCGTCCGGGAAGTGCCACTCGTTTGGCCGCCTCCCTATGGTTGACTACTGGGGTGGCGCGAACCCCCCCGCTGGTCCGACGAGGGCTCCGACTCGAATACGCGACACTCGCGTGGAACGTTGTCGGCGTAGTGGTACTCGCCCAGAGTGCCTGGCGGGCGCGCTCGATTGCGCTCGCCGGTTTCGGGTTCGACACGTTGGTCGAGATCGGTGCCTCCGTCGTCGTCGTCTGGGAACTGCGAGAGGAGTTTCGCAGCCGCCAGTACCGCGCAATGCGCCTCATCAGCGTGTCGTTCATCCTCCTGATCGTCTACTTGATTGCCCTGACTACGTGGTCGTTCGCCCACCACGTGCACCCCGACCATTCGGCCGATGGCATCGTCTGGACGGCGGCCACGGCGGTGGCCATGTTCGCGCTCGCGGCCGGGAAGAGCCGCACGGGACGCGCACTCAATAACGCGGTGCTCGTGACCGAGGGGCGCGTGACTTTCATCGACGGGATGCTGTCAGTAGCCGTTCTCATCGGGCTACTGCTCAACGCACTCGCGGGATGGTGGTGGGCGGACCCGTTGGCCGGGCTCGTGATCCTCTACTACGCCCAACGAGAGGCCCGCGAGGCCTACCACCACTCGAAATCAGGAACGCCCGGTCAGCAGAAGCAGTGACACCGCGGTCACGATGGTCAGCGGCGCGATCAGCGCACCCCACCGACTGGCGCGCATCAACGATGGCGTCGCGCCAGAATTGCGAGCGCTGCGCCACCACAAAAGCCACGCCAACGAACCGGTGGCCGCCGCGTTAGGGCCGAGGTTCAGGCCGATAAGCAGCGCGAAGGGGTGCGCGGGAACCCGTGCGGCCAAGATCGAGGCCGCCGGGAGATTATTGACCACCAGGGTCGCCGCAGCCGCGATGAACGCCGTTGCCACCACGTCCGCGTGAGCGAGCATCGTCGAGGGACCCGACCACACCCGGCCAATCGCCCCCAACGCGACCGCGACCGCGAAGAGGCCAACGAGCGCGCCGGGACCGATAACCCCGAGAACCGCTCGAACCTGCATCTTCCCCCGTAAAAGCCGCCACCCGACCGCGGCGAACCCGACGACAGCGACGAGCACCGCCGGATTTGCGAGCATCAACACCGCAACGACCGCGGCGAGAACCGCGGCGAGACCAACCCCGATCGAGAGGGGTGGCGGACGATCCTCGACGTGACAGTTCACCAGCGACCGTCGCCCGAGCACACCCACGGCGAGCGCCGCCGTCAGACTCGCCCCCAGGGCCGGTGCCCACATGCGCGCGGCGAACACCGCACCGCTCAGATGCAGGTGGCCGAGCACGATGAGGTTCGTGAGATTCGAACCCGGCAACCAGAGTGATCCGGCGTTGACGAGAAAGAGCACGCCGAAGAGCCACGGCGTGTCGTCTTCACCACGGCGCCGCGACGTGTGAATCATGACTGGCGTCAGGAACGCGACGGCCGTGTCCAGATTCAACACC
This sequence comes from Acidimicrobiaceae bacterium RAAP-2, assembly GCA_001443545.1. Taxonomy (GTDB): domain Bacteria; phylum Actinomycetota; class Acidimicrobiia; order Acidimicrobiales; family RAAP-2; genus RAAP-2. The sequence continues at coordinate 11,695 of LMAD01000016.1, read as the reverse complement.
GCGGTGACCACCACGATCACCGACGCGGCCGCCGCGAATACCAGTGGTCCGCGCGACGAGATCCGCGTCAGCCACCCGCCAAGCCACTCGAAGACGCCGTCGTCGTTCGCAACCATCCCGATGAGCAGGAGCCCCGTGACGAGCACGAAGGGCGGCCACACCTGGTCGGCGGCCGCGCGCGCCGCGTGGCCGTTCCCGCCAAAACTGATGGCGAGGGTCACGAGACTCAAGACGATGATCAGCTTCGGGCCGACGAGCCGCCGCGAAATCGAAGTCACGCTGAACACCTTGCGAGTCTCCCACGCCCGTCAGAGTGAACTAGTGGTGAAACAGTGGGATTCGCTTGGCGACGTCGGTATTGACGCAGAGCGGGTCTTCGCCGAGCACGCTGCCGGTACGTGCGTAGGCGCGGGCGCGTGAGCCACCGCAGAGCCGGTAGTAGTCGCACCGACCGCAGTTCCCTTCGAGGTGGCCCGCGCGAATCTCGGTCAGCAACGGATTCGAGGTGTAGATCTCGCCGAGTGGCGTCTCGCGTACGTTACCGAGGACGAGTGGTAGGAAGCCCGAGGCGTGCACATCGCCGTTGTGACCAACGAAGATGATTCCCCGTCCGTCACCCGTGGCGAGCGAGTGGCTCCGGGTGGTTCGCACGTCACCTCGTTCCTCGCGGTCAAGCCGTTGGCGCAGGGTCGAGTAGAGGGGCCCGAGCTGAAATGACTCGTGGATATTCGCGTCATCGACTGATTCCCGCTCTGACTGGACACGACGGAAGAACGGTGCCTCCACCGTGCGCACCGTCACGCCGTAGCGAGTCACGTCGACCAGAAAGTGGCACACGTCTTCGGCGTCGCGAGCGGAGATCTCCTCCACCTCCGCGCCTCGTCCCACCCCTACTAGGAAGAAGACCTCCCAGATGGACACGCCAACCGTACGAAGCAGCGAGAGGACATCAGCGAGTTCGTGCGCGTTGCGGTTCATGACCGTGGTGTTCACCTGGACCCGGAACCCCATGTCGCTCATCATGGCGAGCGCCGACATCGTCTTGTCGAAATGACCGGGAATTCCTCGCACCGCGTCGTGGGACTGAGGTCCCGACCCATCGAGCGAGATCGAGACTCTGCGCACACCGAGCTCGTACATCCGCGCGAGGTTCTCGCGCGTCAAACGGTCGGTCACTGATGGCGCGATGCCGACCCGCACCCCTCGTTCACGAGCGTACCCAACGAGCTTGTCGAGATCGGCGCGCTCGAAGCAGTCGCCACCCGTGAAAACCAGGATCGGCACGGCCTCGCCCATGGTCGCGATCTGATCGATGAGGTCTCGGCCCTCTTCGGTGGTGAGTTCCCCTGGCAGTGGTTCGGTCTGTGCCGACGCGCGACAGTGTCGACACGCGAGTGAACAGGCCTTCGTGGTTTCCCAGAACACCAAATGGGGAGACTCATCGTACCGCTTCAACGCCCGATCTAGTGATTCAACCCTCATCGCGCAATCCGTTCGTCGCCCCTGAAACAGCGGCGGATGGCGACGCGCCAACCACCCCTGACCATGCTTAACATTCTCGACGATTTTACTCGTAGGGCCGAAGGTCAGCAGTTCAGCCGCGCCACGAGGATCGCGACGCCGACGTGCGGACCGTGGTGACTCTTCGTCGCGCCTGACCGAGTACGAACCTACATCCCGAACTCACCGGGCGCGTCGAAGGCGACCGCTACCTCGGGCTCCGTTTCGTCTTCAGTCGACGTCGTCACGTGCGCGTGCGTACGAAGTGGAATCTCCTTCATCAGCCACGACAACACGAAGGCCAGGACGGCAATCGGCGCCGCCACCAGAAAGACCCGCTGGAGCGCCGAACTGAAGGCGTCGATGACCACGAGGTGAGCCGCTGGAGGGAGGTTATTGATCTGGGCGGGGTTCGCCGAGATCGAACCGCCCCCGAGCATCGCCATCTCCTTGGCGCTCGCGTGTGCACGGAGCTGCGAAAGGAGTTGGCTATTGAAGACCGATCCAAACAGTGCGACGCCGAAGGCGCCGCCGATTGACCGAAAGAACGTCGCGGTGGCTGTTGCGGTGCCGAGCTGCTCGTGGGGCACCGAGTTCTGCACGGCAACGACGAGTACCTGCATGACGAGTCCCATGCCGAAGCCAATGATGAACATGTACAGTGCCGCAGTGGGAAATGAGCTCGTCGGTCCAAGGTGGGACAGCGCGATCATCCCGATTGCGACAATGGCGGTTCCTACGATTGGGAAGATCTTGTAGCGGCCCGTGCGCGACACGAGGCGACCACTGATGATGAACGTAATCAACATGCCCGTCACCATTGGCAGTAGTTCAAGACCCGAACGCGTCGGCGACGAGCCGTGGACGACCTGCAGATACAGCGGCAGGTAGACGATCGAACCGAACATGGTGAAACCGATGACGAAGCCGACCGCCGACGCCGCACTGAACGTTCGATTCCTGAAGAGGCCCATCGGCACGATTGGCTCGGTCGCCCTCGTCTCGACGAACGCGAACACCGCCAGCAACACGAGACTCGCGACACCGAGCCCGATGATCATGGCCGAGCGCCACGCGTACTGACTTCCGCCCCACGTCGTCACAAGAATGAGGCCGACCACTCCCGCTGACAGCAGCGACGTCCCCCACCAGTCAATTTTGTGTGAGAGACGGTGCGCCGGGACGTGGAGCACCGCGGCGATGACGACGAGTGCGATTGCGCCGATCGGAACGTTGATATAGAAAATCCACCGCCACGACGCGTGCTGGGTCAACCAGCCGCCCGCGAGGGGTCCCAGGACGCTGGAGAGTCCGAATACGGCTCCGAAGTAGCCCATGTACCGACCCCGTTGACGAGGCGGGATAACGTCGCCGATGATGGCCTGGGATCCGACCATCAGTCCGCCGGCCCCGAGCCCCTGAATGGCCCGGAAGACGATGAGCTCGAACATGTTCTGGGACAGACCCGAAAGCGCCGATCCGGCCAAAAAGATCACGACGGACAACTGAAAGAATCCCTTTCGGCCCCACAGGTCACCGAACTTCCCCCACAGCGGGAGCGAGATCGTCGACGTGATGAGGTACGCCGTGACCACCCACGACAGATGGTTCAGCCCGTGTAGGTCGGCCGCAATGGTGGGCAGCGCAGTGGCGACGATCGTCTGGTCGAGTGCCGCGAGAAACATCCCGAGCATCAACGCCATCAAAATCACCAATATGCGCCGATGCTCATCGCGCGAGATCTCATGCTCGGCTGGGATGCTCGCGAGGTTCGATGTTTCACTAGTCAAGGTACGTCTCCACTTCAGTAGTTAAGGAGTTGGTGAATCTCGTGAGTAGTTGCGCAAAGGTGTCGAGTTCGCTAGTGGACCACTTCGCCACTAGTCGAGCGAGCATCTCCTGGTGCACACGGAGAATGCGATCCACCACGGCTCGCCCCTCATCGGTCAACGCAATGAGAGCGGCGCGACGATCGTTGGGATCCGCAAGTCGTGCGACGTACCCCTGATGTTCCAGTTGTTGAACCTTGCGCGTAACTGCGGGCGTCTCAACCCCAACGAGGGTGGCGATGTCCGTGACGCGCATAGCGCCCTCACGGCGATGGTGCAGTTTGAACAGAATGATGATTGACGCTCGGTCCACTCGCACGTCCGCCTCGCGAATCAGTCGTTCGTGCATGCGCGCGCGGGTGAGCGTTTGGGTCATTGACTGCAGTCCAGCCTGGATTTGGTCAATCGAGGTCGGCGCCTTCGACTCGTCAACCGAATCAGTACTTGCTTTCATCAAGCAAATACAATACCGGCCCGGGAAACGTTCGTGACCGGCGTGGGCCGCCGAAGTCACCAACCTTTTGTGCCCAGAACCGGTTGCCAACGCCTGGTAAGGGTACGGCGGGTTCAGCGAGGAGCGGACCCGTCGTGAACAATGGTGGCACTGCGCCCTGACCGAACAGTTCGCCCGGACCGTGCTCGCCGAAACCACCGGTTCTCGCCCGCTATTTCGTCGAGCGCTTAATTCCCAATGCGCGCGAGTCCGTGAGTAGTCTCTGCTTTCATGAGCAACGAGCCATGGCTGGGCGACGCGTGTTCACTCGTCGAAGCGTTCCGAGCCGGCCACCTCAGTCCCGTTGAGGCTCTCGAGGCGTCGCTCCAAGCGATGGAAGCATCGCAACTCAACGCCTTCTCTTACGTCGACGTCGAATCGGCGCGTACCACCGCTGCTGTTGCCGACATCTCGCTGCCCTTCGGTGGCGTACCGATCGCGATCAAAGAGTTGGAATCGGTAGCCGGATGGCCCGCCACCGAAGCCTCAATCGTTTTTCGGGACCGGGTGGCCAAGCTTGACAGCACCCAGGTCGCGAGACTGCGCGCCGCGGGAGCGGTCATCACCGCCCAGACGACCGCGTCCGAGTTCGGCGGCATCAACTGCACGAGCACGAAACTCCACGGGATAACGCGTAATCCCTGGAATCCGGCGAGAACGCCGGGCGGCTCATCGGGTGGATCGGCCGCCGCGGTCGCTGGCGGACTGCTGCCGTTGGCCAGTGGGGGCGACGGTGGCGGCTCGATCCGAATTCCCGCGGGCTTCACGGGCCTGTTCGGATTGAAATCCACCTTCGGTCGAATCCCGAGGGGACCCTTCGCCCAACACCCACCACTGACGGTGACCGTCGGCTGTGTTTCTCGCTCCGTGCGCGACACAGCCCGCTGGTTCGACGCGTGCAATGGATTCGATTCGCGTGACCGATTGAGTCTGCCGCGCGTCCAAGGTTGGGAGGCGGGACTCGACTCCTTCGATCTCGCCGGCAAACGAGCCGTAATATCCATTGATCTGGGCAGCGCAGTCGTCGAACCCACTCAGATGAATCTGCTCACGGCGTTTGCCGAGCAACTTATTGCTCAAGCAAGGTTGCAGCGAGTCGATATCGCGGTTCGTTTCCCCAACGGTGGCTTCGAATGGTCGCTCTCGAACTTGATCGGCCTCGCGGGCGCGCTTGGTGATCGATATCCAGCCTGCCACGAAGACCTGACCACCGAGCTTCAGTTCGCAATGAGCATGGCCATGGAGCGTTTCAGCCTGCAGAGTGCGGGGGCGGCCGAGATGTTCCGGATCAACTTTAACGAGCGGATGGCCGACATCTTCGAGCAGACCGACTTCATCTTCGCCGCAACAAATCCCGACGTAGCTTTCGCGGCGGCCGGTCCAATGGCCACCACAGTAGGGACGGTCGACCTGGTGGCTGAGCATGGCTTCGACCGAGCAATCAGTAACAACGGAGCGCTCACAATTCCCGCCAATCTCACCGGTAATCCCGCGATAACGATTCCTGCCGGCCTCGTTGACGGTCTGCCCGTTGGACTTCAAGTCATCGGCCGCCACCATGAGGAGCAGTTGCTCTTGGACTTGGCTCGTGTTGCGGAGCGAGAACGTCCATGGCCACTGGTGGCTCCGGTGACGAGGAGCTGAAGTGGGAGTGACATCCCCGACAACCGCACGAACGCCAAGTCGGTCCGGTGTTCTCCAATGTGCACGACGTTACTCAACGAGGAAGTGCCCAATCGACTAACCGACCGCAAAGTAGGGACCAGAGTTCTGTAGGCCCTCATCATCTTGCTCCGTCGTCGTTGGAAGTGGCAAAACTCCGTTCGATTACGGGAGACGGACCTATCGGGACGCTTGACGGTCTTGACAATTCGAACGTTTCCGCACGACCAAACTGGAGCATCAGCGGATCATCTTTGGCGCGATGCTTGAAAGTAACCGACGTCGCGAAGAAGAATCGATGGCCATGGGCGCTGATATTGAGGAGTTGCGATCCCTGCGACGGGCCCGCGACCAGATGGATCGAGATTATTCCAAACCACTTGATGTCACTACCCTCGCCCGCACCGCGCTAATGTCACCGGCACATTTCAGTCGACGCTTCCGTGAGACGTACGCGGAGACCCCCTACTCCTACTTGATGACTCGACGGATCGAGCGAGCAATGGCCCTGCTGCGTAGAGGAGACTTCACGGTGACCCAGGTCTGTATGGCAGTGGGCTGGACGAGCCTCGGGTCATTCTCCGCTCGATTCACGCAACTCGTAGGCGAGTCGCCATCGAATTACCGCGACCGCAGCCATGATGAGTTGCGACTTGTCGCCCCCTGCCAGTTGATGGTCCTTACTCGACCTCACAAGAGTCAGACCATCGGCGCAAACGATGAAAGCAGTTTTGAAGAAGCAGTGGCCAGCGCTTCTACCTAGTCTCTTGACATGTCCATCTCACTCAGTACCGTTCACATCACCGTTGACGATCCGCAAGCAGCGCTGGCCTTCTACCGCGACACACTTGGGCTGACCGTCACACAAGACGTCGCAAACGGCGGCTTCCGGTGGATAACCCTCGTCGCCGAATCGCAGCCAGAAATTCAGATCGTGTTGTCGCAGCCGCATGGTGGCCGGTCACAGGAGGACGGCGACGCCCTCGCCTCCTTGCTCGCCAAAGGTGAGTTGTACCCGGTCCACTTCCGGTGTCAGGATCTCGATGCCACCTTCGTGAAGATAGCCAACACCCCAGGCGTTGAGGTACTCCAAGATCCGGCCACGCAGCCTTGGGGAGTCCGAGATGCCGCCGTGCGCGATCCGGCGGGCAACAGGCTCCGCTTCGAGCAGGCCTAGCCTTCACGGATACGGGAAGTCGACGATCTGCCAAGTGGAGTACGTCTCCGTTAACTCAACCGAAAGCAGCGCCGTTCGAGGGCCGCCCGGTTGCTGTGCTCGCTCCCAATTCTTCACGAGTTTTCGCTGCCTGCCTCTGACCTGACACGCTGACATGCGGTGTTCGCTTACTCACTTCCAACTGACAATCAGCCGCACGAATTGGGGCATTTCATTCCAGAACCGCACAGCCTTCGTTCAAGATCTGACAGTTCGGGCTATTCACTAACTATTGGCTGTGTGAGTGACGCTAGTGCCTCCAAACCATGCTTGCTATCATATGATGCGATATGCTATCATCAAGAAATGAAGCAGATCATCACTCGAGTTGATGACGACTTGGCTGACGCACTTAAAAATCAGGCCAGCCGAACTGGTGAATCCGTGAACTCTTATCTCAACCGGCTACTGCGCGCTGCGGTGGCAGGACCAGGTACACCACGCCACGAATGGAAGGTGGCGGCGATCTCCAACGGTCGACTGATGTCACGTAAGAATCTGAACAGTAGAACTCGCAATCGAACAAAGGGGCCAGGCACCAAACTCCACACACCCTCTGGCTACGCAAGCAACGCCGTGAGCGACGATCGCGACGAAGGATGATCATCTTTGCGGATACGAGCGCCATTGGGAGTGTCTACCTAGGTGACGAGGCCCACGGGCGTTGGATTAGCGATGTCATTCTTGATGGGCCCGATCCGGTCGTGATTAGCGAGTTGGCGGACGTTGAGTTCGCAAGTTTGCTGATGCGGGCGGAGTCCGATGGTCGTATCAACGCCCGCGAAATGGCCGAGTACCTAGCAGCGTACAAGGAACACACTGCCGACGACGGGCCAATCGGAGTCGTCCCTATTACCCATGATTCGTTAAGCAGGGCCCAACAATTCATTCTTCAAGTCTCAATTCGCACGCTCGACGCTCTGCACCTCGCTTCGGCGCAACTTTTAGCTGACACCAACGATGACAACGTGGTTGTTCTGACTCTCGATCACCGACAAGCTGGCGCAGCCCAGGCACTTGGATTGACCCTGTACGACGGGCCCGCCAAGTAGTAGTCGCTCGTTCGCGCAATCCAATTTTGTGGACCTTGAGGGACACAATAAGAACCGCCATGTCATGTTGATTTAACACCTTGACAATGCCAGGTTGATCAGCTCACGTTGCAAACAATGCGGAGTACCACCACGAAATTTACCATATGTGTTATCATATGCCACATGGGAAGACGTGAAGTACTTGTGCAGATGGATGACGACCTAGTCTCACGACTCGATCACTTAGCGACCGAGAAGGGAACTAACCGTTCTGAACTCATCCGACGTGGCGCCATAGCTGTCTTAGATGCTGAAGACCTCCGTCAGGCGGATCTTCAACTTCAAGCAGCGTACCGACGTACACCACAGGATCCAGCCATCGTCGCAGCCGCCGCTCGTCTAGCAGCGGAAACCTCTCCAGAATGGTAAGTCGGGGCGATGTGGTGTGGGCCGATCTGGGTTTGCCAGCCGGACGTCGCCCGGTCTGTGTGTTAACACGTGATGCGGCTATTGGCGTGTTGTCTTCCGTAACTTGCGCCCCCATCACTCGAACCGTTCGCGGGATTCGCTCCGAGATCGAAGTGGGGACTGACGAAGGGCTGCCCGAAGTCAGCGTCATCAATTGCGACAACGTCGTGACGATACCCAAGTCCGCCCTTACCGAGAAACCAGTCGGGCACCTCAACGATGAAAAACGCTCGTCACTCGACCGAGCACTTCGCTACGCACTCGACATTCAGTACTGATTCGCCGAGTCTCTTCAGCCCTCGGGCACAACTTGTTCCCATCCAACCGCAAGCGACAAGCGCCGTCCATGCAACAATTAGCGGGGCCTCTTTAGTGGAGGTAACGGGACTTTGTTCGAACCACCAAACACCCCTTTTCATCAGGTGGGACAAGTGGACATCAGAGGCGCTTGGTGCGGATTCCGACCCAATCCGGCCACCCATTCCGATTGAATCCGGCCACCCCCGGAGGGAGCTAGAAACGACGCTGACGTGATGTGAAGGGCATCGGCAAGCCTTCTTTGAACAGACCAATGTTCAAGGAGATTACCGATGCCCCGTGCCCATCCAACCATGCGCAAGATACGTGAAGTTCTTCGTCTTGTTTTACAAGAAAATCTCAGTCGTCGTGCGGCGTCGTTGTCGCTGTCGATACCTCGATCGAGCATCAATGACTACGTGACCCGCGCCGCTCTAGCAGGGCTCTCGTGGGAGCAGGTCAACGAACTCGACGACACCGCGTTGGAGGCTCGTCTCTTTCACCATGCGCCGACGCAAACGAGTCGCCCCCAACCCGACTTCGCTCTCGTGAAGAAGGAGATGAGGAAGAAGGGCGTTACCCTCAGCTTGTTATGGATTGAGTACCTAGAGCTGCACCCCGATGGTTACGCCTACTCTCAGTTCTGTCAGCTCTACCGGACGTGGCGCGGACACGTCGACGTGGTGATGCACCAAGACCACAAGGCCGGAGAGAAACTCTTCGTCGACTACCCGGGCATGACCATTCCCATCTACCACGCGGATGATCTGACCATTGACTTCAAGGCCGAGTTGTTCGTCGCGGTGATGGGCGCGAGCAGTTACACCTTCGCGCTCGCGACGCGCAGCCAACAGCTCGAGCAGTGGATCAACGCGCACGTGGCGACCTTCGAATTTCTAGGGGGCTGTTCCGAGATCATCGTGCCCGACAATCTGCGAAGTGGCGTCACCAAAGCCAATCGCTACGAGCCCGACTTAAACGCCACGTATCAAGAAATGGCCGAGCACTACAACGTGGTGATCATTCCCGCTCGTCCCTACAAACCGCGCGATAAGGCGAAGGTTGAAGTGGCCGTGCAGATCGCCGAGCGCTGGATCATTGCGCGACTGCGTCACCACCGCTTCACCAGTCTCGAAGAGTGCAACGACGAGATCGCGAAGCTGCTCACTCTCATCAACGACAAGCCCTTCAGAAAGTTGGAGGGCTCGAGGAGTTCACTCTTCGAAGAGATCGATAAGCCAGCGTTGCAACCGCTGCCACTCGAGCGATACGAGTTCGCCACGTGGCGACGAGCGCGCGTGAGCATCGACTACCACGTCTCGCAGGACCGCCGGTTTTACTCAGTTCCCTACCAACTAGCCGGTGAGATCCTCGACGTGCGAACCAGCGCGAACGTCGTCGAGGTCTTCGCGAAGAACAAGCGCGTGGCCAGCCACAAACGCAGTTACGCCAAGGCTTTTTACGTCACCGACCCCGCCCACATGCCCGAGTCACATCGTCGCCACCTCGAGTGGACGCCCAGCCGCATCCTCGCCTGGGCAGCCACCGCCGGTCTCGACGTGGCCGCTTTCATCGAGGCACTGTTGGACAGTCGACGCCACCCCGAGCAGGGCTACCGCTCGGCACTGGGCGTCATGCGTCTGGAGAAGAAATACAGCGCTAGCCGACTCAACGCCGCCTGCGCCCGAGCGCTCGCTATCAAGTCGCTCAGCTATAAGTCCGTGGAGTCGATTCTGAAAAATGGACTCGACCAGCAACCAGTTCGAAGTGAGCCACCTCGCGCTCACGTCGTGCATCACAACGTGCGAGGACCCAACTACTACGAATGATCAAAGGAGAACACGTGCTTACTCACACCACTATCGAGGGACTCAAGTCCCTTCGGCTTCCGGCGATGGCGTTGGGGCTGAACGAACAACGAGAACATCCCGACTACACCGCGATGAGTTTCGAAGATCGACTGGGACTCTTAGTCGACGCCGAGCTACTGCAACGCGAAAACCGACGACTGGAGCGAACGCTGAAGTTGGCCAAACTGCGCAGTCGTTGCGTCGTGGAGGACATCGACTTCGGAACCACTCGTGGACTCGACAAGGCCACGTTCATGTCGATTGTCGACTCCGACTGGGTGAGCCACCACCACAACGTCATGATCGTCGGACCAACGGGGGTGGGCAAGACGTTCATTGCCTGCGCGTTAGCGCACAGTGCCATCAGAGGAGGCCACAACGCGCTCTACGTTCGCTCACCGCGACTGCTCGATGATCTCGCCATTGCGCGCGCCGACGGACGACTGTCGAAAGTGATGAGCTCGCTCGCGCGCGTTGAGGTATTGGTGTTGGATGATTTCTTGATCAGATCACTTAGCGATGATCAAGCCGCCGACCTACTCGAAGTGGTTGATGACCGTTCCAGCAAGTCAACGATTGTCACGTCACAACTACCGGTCAACCACTGGCACGAAGGTCTCGGGGATCCCACCGTCGCTGACGCAATTCTTGATCGTTTGTTGGAGCGAGCTCACCGCATTGAACTCGTTGGCGAGTCACGTCGGCGCGCCAAGATAGCTACCCCATCCATCGAACAAGAACAGCGCTAGTTCCACTCGTTCTCTATGATTCGATTCAACACGACTACACACCGGAGGAGGTGAGTTCAGGGGTCTTTCAGATCACCACCGCGTCAGTCGCAAAGCGACCTCCGACCGCCTCATCCGGGGGTGGCCGAAAACGTCGGATTGGGTGGCCGGATTCGTCGGATTACGCAGCGCTTGGACCATGAAGGGCGCGACGACTGCCTATTGTGGGCCACTCTCGAACCTCTAGCAAACGGGCGTGGACCGCACCGCGTGGGGATAAGGAATCTGGTCCGAGGGGAAACGTCGGCAGAAAAAGCAGTTACGTAACTTAACAGTTACCTCCCTTTCCGCACGTCGGTTGACCGATATCTCGCGAATTACGAGAGCGCTGATTTCGTGGCGGTGTAGGCCGAAGCCGGTATTCCGAGTAGTTCCAACACTTGGAGTTGTAGTGGGGTGAGTTTCGGCTGGTAGATCCTCACGATCGTGCCGTCGGCGTCACGAAGAACGTGGCGGGCGACGTGGGCGAAGATCTCGAGCACGCGATGGGCACTCGGTGCGGCACACTCGCGAAGCTCTGGGTAGAGCGGAATGCTGGTGCGAGATCGGAAGAGCACA
>LMAD01000015.1 GCA_001443545.1 Acidimicrobiaceae bacterium RAAP-2 | reverse complement strand
GAGCGCCATTACAAGTGATGACTCAACGATAAGCCCGCTACGCCTGAATGAAGTGGACCCTCGCCAGATGGGGACCTGAACAGTAACGATTGTCAAACCTGATGGTTGCCCACTCGAACGGTGGTCCTGGCTTGTTTCGATGGCCACGCGCGCAGCTCGTTCACGTCGTTGCGATGAGTATCAGTTGTTTCGTGACAGGGAGTATCCCACCGAGAGGAGTTACGCTCCAACTTTCGCGGGACAAATCAGTCGCAGCGCGTAATTTGGGCTGATGACCAAAGACCACCCGGTTCGATCACATCGATCGCAAGTCGGTCGCATCGTCGCAGTCATCATCATGGGGCTCGCGCTGTACGTCGTGTTGCCCACGATGGTACGGGTTGTCTCATCGTGGCCCCGCCTCCTGACGCTCGAACCCTGGTGGTTACTTCTCGCGCTGACCGCCGAAGGCGCGAGCTTTCTCTGTTCGATGGCGCTGCTTCGCCTCATCCTTCGAACCAAGAGCTGGTTCCCGGTTATCACGTCGACGCTCGCTGGCAACGCCGTGACTAACACGTTGCCGGGCGGGGACGCGGTCGGCGCTAGCGTCCAGTTCCGCATGCTCGCCACGGCCGGCATTGATTCGGTCCAGGCGGCGAGCAGTCTCGCGGTCACTTCAATCATCGGTATTGCCGGTCTCCTCTCGTTGCCAATCTTCGCGTTACCGGTCGTCTTCGGGGGTGTCTCGACTAGCCCCGGACTGGTCCGCGCCGGCGAACTCGGCGTCATCGGCTTCATCCTCATCATGGTGCTCGGCGTGGTACTGCTCACCACCAATCGCACCCTGATCCTCACCGGCCGCGTGGTCCAATGGCTGTTGAACAAGATCCCGCGACACCATCCCACCACCAACCTGCCCGACCGGCTCGTCAACGAACGTGACCTCGTGCGTAACGACCTCGGCCAGAACTGGTGGAAGGCGGTGCTGCTGGTCGCTGGTCGAATCGGGCTCGACTACTTCAGCCTTTTGGCGGCGCTGCGCGCGACCGGAGCGCGACCTAACCCGCCGCTCGTCCTGCTCGCCTACGCCGCAACGGCGGTGATTGCCCTGCTTCCGCTCACGCCCGGCGGACTCGGCATCGTCGAGGCGAGCCTCAGCGGACTCCTGGTCCTCGCCAACGTCCCCAGCGCCAGCGCGGTCGTGGCGACCCTCGCCTTCCGAGTCGGTTCGTACTGGTTGCCGACCATCGCGGGCGGCGTCTGCTGGATACTGTTCCGTCGCCGCTACGGACCACTGAAGGTTGATGAGCGGACTCGCTGAAGTGCCCGGTCATCGAGGGTACCCGTCTCGCGGAACCCTCGACATCGTTGCGGACGACGCGCGTTCGGTCTTCGCCAGTGATCACCAGGCTGTCTTGCCAATTCGAGTCTCCCTTTCGAGAACGACTTACACGTGGACAATCGGCCCTCATCGCACAACGGCACGCGAATGATCGGACTTCGGCATTCAATCGTTATTTTTGGGTAATGCGAGTATTGATCAATGTCGACGTAGAAAGAGTGGTCAATCTCCAATCAAATGGTTCCGCGTGATTTCCGACGGTTCACCACTGCCACCACCGCATTGGACGCTGAGAGCCAAATTGCTCGGCGCGCTGAGCGCGCTCGTACTCATCGGAGCGCTCGTCGAATCAACGAAACCGGGAGCGGCGACCCATTCGACGACGACCTCGTCGAGTCCGGTGACCACGTCAATCAAGACCCAGCATCCAACGACCACGGTGACAACGAGTCCGGCGTTCACTACGCCTTCGGCGACGCTGAACCAGCGTTCCCACGGCTGCGGGTTAGCGGCGTCGCCACCACGCGGCACGGTCGCCACCAGCGTGATCGGGCACTGCAGCGTCCTTGAGATCGGCGACTCGTTGGGCACGGACTTGGGCTGGGGGCTCGCGCGTGAACTGGCCACGACGAGCACGTTCAGGCTCCACCTCATGGACCAGTCCTCGACGGGTCTCGCCGCCACGTGGTTCTACAACTGGCCCCGCGAGGAGAGGCACTTGCTCGCTCGTTTCCACCCCAACCTGCTCATCGTCTGCCTGGGTGGCAACGACGAACAGGGAATCCGATTCGACGGGCGCTCGTACGATTTCAACACGCCCCAATGGCGATCTCGCTACGCCGAACTGATCAGACAGGTCGATGTCCTGGCTACCCGAGCCGGCAGTTACGTCCTCTGGGTCGGACTGCCGACCATGGCGCCGGTCACCTATCGCGCTGGGGTGATCGCGCTCAATTCGCTCTACCAACGTGTCGCCCGCGTCGTGCCCGGCGTCACGTACCTTTCGACGTGGAGCCTCTTGACCGATGACCGGGGACACTATCGCGCCAGCGCGCCCGTGAACCGCGCGAAGGCCGTGCTGCGTGCACCGGACGGAATCCACTTCAGCACCATCGGTGGCGACGTCTTCGCCTCGTTCGTGACCGACGAGATCGCGTCGATCTACCACGTGACCCTCCACCTCGACCAGCCAGCCTTCATCACCCATTGATCAATTGGTGACGCGATCACGAGACGTTTGCGAGCCGCCCGATCAGGAGCGTCGCATCCCAGGAGAGCACCAGACAGATCACCAGCAGCAGGACCGTCGCCCACGGGTCGCGACTGAGGTGGCTCGAGCGCCGGATTGGATTCTCGACGAAGTGGTAGGAGACAACCGCGCAGACGGCCGCGCCGGCGACTTCAACGATGCGGGCCAGGGGCGACGCGATCGGGTGCACGAGCTGTAAGGGCAGCATCAACCACACGAAGTGCCACAGGTAGAGCGAGTACGAGATGTCCCCTACGTAGCGCAGGGGTCGCCACGATAGCCACGTGGCGGGTGCCACGCGCGCACTCGACTGGCCCGTCCAGAGCAAGATTGCGCTGGCCCCGCTCGGCCACCACGCGAGGACCCCCGGGTAGGTGCTGTAGGCGTTCAGGCGGACGGCCGCGACGACGATCGCCAGCAGCGCCACCAGCGCGCCGATCGAGTTCGCGATCGGGGTCCTTCGAGCCCACGCGACGGGAATGACGGCGACCAGCCCCCCGAGCGCGAACTGCCAGAACCGAGTGAAGGGTGAGTAGTAGGCGACCACCGGATTCACCGCCGTCACGTGATACGACCACCATCCCGATGCCACCACCGCGGCGATGAGGAACCCGGCCAAGATCCGCACGCGGATCCGTGGCGGGGCGACGCGAAGGATGGAGAAGACGATCAGCGGGTACACGAGGTAGAACTGCTCTTCGACCGCGAGCGACCAGTAGTGCGTGACGAGCGATGGCGCGAGGCCCGGAATGAAGTAGTTGCTACCCGTGTTGATGAGCCTGAAGTTCGCCCCAAAGAGCGCGGCCCATCGGACGTCGCCGAGCAGTTGGGGGGCGAAGTTGGCGCCGAGCAGCGCGTAGGCCGCCACCACGGTCACCACTAGGACCACCGTCGCCGCGGGCACGATTCGCCGTATCCGACGAACGTAGAACCGCGCAAGATTTTGACGAATGCTGCGTTCGGGCTGACGAACGAGCAGCCTCGTGATCACGAATCCGCTGATGACGAAGAACACGTCGACGCCGATGTAGCCGCCCTCGAAACCCGGAACTGAGGCGTGCAGCAAGATGACGAGGATGACGGCGACAGCGCGAAGCCCTTGGATGTCGGGCCGGAACGTCGACTGTTCGCTTCGAAGCGCTTCAATCGTTTCGGCCTTCAGGCTGCTCTCCTCACATTGGGGGCCTTGCGCTACCCGTCGAGAGTAGCCCCGACGCCCGTATGAAGGGCGGGTCCCGTCGTACGCGTCATTGCCGCCGTGAAGATCTGTGCCGGAAGGGGACCGAGGAGAACTCGGAAGCCGTGATTCGCTCACCGTGGACGTCGGCCGCCTCAGGCGAGGCGAGCCACACGATGGGCGGGCCCATGATGGCGGGATCCAACAGCCGTGCCCGAACGTCGGGTGAGACTTCGTCAGGGATCATGCCAGTGGCGGTGGCGCCACCCGGGAGGAGCACGTTGAGCCGCACCGATGTCGACGCGAGGTCGGCGGCCATCACCCGGGCGAGTGCCTCGACCGCGGCGCCCGACGGTCCGTAGGGCACGAAGCCGGCCCGGGTCATCGTCTCGACGTTCATCGAGATCACGACCACGCGGCCGCCACCCTCCAGCATGCGCGGAACGACGGCGCGGGCCACCAAGAAGGTTCCGACGAGCTTCGTGTCGACCACGTTGCGAAAGCCGTCCGGCGCGACCTCCCAAAACGGCTGAGGCTGACTGAGGAACCGTGGGTTGACCGTACGCATCCCGAC
Source organism: Acidimicrobiaceae bacterium RAAP-2 (assembly GCA_001443545.1). GTDB lineage: Bacteria > Actinomycetota > Acidimicrobiia > Acidimicrobiales > RAAP-2 > RAAP-2. Next base: position 45,297 of record LMAD01000015.1, on the reverse strand, counting down.
GCCCGCGTTGCACACGAGCACGTCGAGGCCGCCCAGTTCGCCGTAAATCTCGTCGACCGCAGTCGTCACCACGTCGGGTTCGCGAACGTCCATCGACCAACCGAGCGCGCTGGATCCGAGACGCTCAGCGGCGTCGCGCGCACGCTCACGGTCGCGACTCGTGACCACGACCTGGGCGCCGGCGAGCACGAGTGCCTCGGCCATCGCCCAACCGAGTCCACTCGTGCCACCGGTGACGAGCGCGCGAACACCGTGAAGGTCGGTCATGCCCGCCACGCTACCCACTGGTCATCGCGGATCCGGCGCGACGTGTGGGCGGACCGTCCGTCGAACGATCCACGGGGTCACCGAGTCACGCGGAACTACGGAACTACGGAACGATAACGGCCCGACCGCGCAGGGAGCCCGCGTGCAGCCGCTCGTACGCGCTGGGGGCGGCGTCGAGCGAGAAGACCTCGGTCTCGACGGCGATCAGACCGCGCCGCGCCAGTTCGAGCACCTCGAATAGTTCCGAGCGCGTGCCCCAGTACGGCGCGCGGATGGACGAGTCGTACGGCCCGGCGAGCACGCCGACCGGCAGGACCCCGGCCCCAACCCCGACCAGCACGGCGTCACCCTCGGTGCGCACGACCGCCTTGGCCAGATCCATCGTGGCCTGCACCGCGACGAAGTCGAAGACCGCGTTCGCCCCCAGCCCGTTCGTCAACGCCTTGATCGCTCCGACCGCCGCGGCGTCGGAACGCATCGTGTGGTGCGCACCGACCTCAGTGGCCAGGGCCAGTTTCGCGTCGTCCACGTCGAGCGCAATCACCGTCGCCGGACTCAACGCGCGCAACAACTGCACCGCCACGTGTCCGAGTCCGCCGACGCCGATTACCACGGCCGTCGAGCCGGGAACGAGCTTGGCCAACGAGCCCTTGATCGCGTGGTAGGGGGTCAGACCGGCGTCGGTCAAGCTGACCGTCTTGACGGCGTCGAGTCCGCCCAGCGGCACGACGTGGCGCAGATCGTCGATGATCATGTACTCGGCCATCGACCCGGGCGCACCCAGCCCCGGGGGTGCGATGCCTTCGGCGGCGGCTCGCTCGCAGTAGTTCTCGTGTCCCTGGGCACAGGCGTAGCACTGGCCACAGCCCCACGGACCGTACACGGCGACCTCCACGCCGAGGTGGCGTGCGTCGACCCCCTCGCCGACCATGTCGATGATCCCGGCGCCTTCGTGACCGAGCGTCAGGGGCAGCCCGAACGTGTACGCCTCGGCCGGCAAGCTCATGACAAAGGCGTCGGAGTGACAGACCCCCGCGGCGGTGACCTTGAGCCGTAGCTGGCCGGGACCCGGGACCGGCGTTTCGATCTCGACCACCTCTGGCGCTGATCCAATGGTTCGATATTGCAGAGCCTTCACGATTGCTTCCCTCCGTCAACGGCCCCGCCCTCCACCGTAGGCCGGCGGTGGCCACCCGCCAAGAGCCGTAAGTCCATTCAAGAGGTTTGGACGATCGCTAGTGGTCGGGCCCGGCGACGACGCCGAGGTAAGACCGCGCGACGTCGCGCACCGCTCGGCCACCGACGAGCAAGTGGTTATCGCGACGAACGGTCGACGCGCCACCACCATCGGGTGGTGAGGCGCTCGCGCACTCCTCCGGGCTCACTGGTGACGGCCCCGTCGGTCCAGAACCCACTAAATACTGGGTTACCGCATGGTACGCTCCGCCTCGTGGGGGAGACACGGGCGATCATCACCGGCGCGTCGGGGACGTTCGGTCGGGCGATCACGGCAGTACTAGTAGCGCGCGGCGCGCGGGTGGTCGGGCTCGACCTAGTGGCCAGCGACGACCCCCTCGTCTTGGCGTGCGACGTGACCGACGACGAATCCGTGCGCACGGCCTGCGCTGCGGCGATCGAGCGACTGGGCGGCGTGGACCTGCTCATCAACAACGCGGGCGTCGGCGGACCCGCCGCCGCGGCGGACCCGCCTGACGAGGTCGTGCGCCGACAGATGGAAGTCAACCTGTTCGGCGCATGGCGCGTGAGCGCCGCGTGCGCGAACGCCCTGGCCGCGAGCCGCGGGCACGTGGTCATGGTGGCCTCGCGCATGGTGGTGATGCCCTTGCCCCTCGCCGCGGCGTACGGCGTCTCCAAGCGCGCGCTCGTCGCCTACGCCGACGCCCTGCGCCTCGAACTCGCGCCGCTGGTGAGCGTCACCTGCGTCTACCCGAGCATGGTCCGCAGCCCCATCCACGATTCGACCGCCGACGCGGGACTGTCGCTCGAGGGCGTGTCGCAGTTCGAGCCCCTCGAGGGGATCGTCGCAGCGGTGCTGCGCGCCGCGACCGGGCGCGACCGCGACCTGGCGACCACGCGGCGCGGGCGCGTGGAGTTCTTCCTCGGTCGCCACTTCCCGCGACTGAGCGACCGGATCGTGAGCCGCACCGTCGCGCGCCGTATCGAGAGCGGAGCCTTCGAGCGGGCCCCGATTGCGCGCGACATGGTCGAGCGCCACCGCCTCGGACGCCCGTCCCCCTGATCTTTGACCGAACCCGACCACCCCCCTGTCGGCCGTGACGGCCGACCGACGAAAGGTAATCACATGGACACCACGACCGGCGGCGGACACCTCGCGCGAATGCTGGCCGCCGAAGGCGTGGAGGTCGTCTTTGGCATCATCGACGGCAGCTACTTCGGGTTCTACTCACAACTCGCCAACCACGGGATCCGTCTCATCTCGCCGCGCCACGAGACGACCGCGCTGCACATGGCGGGAGCCTACGCGCGCACGACCGGGCGGGTCGGGGTCGCCATGGCGAGCAACGGTCCGGGCGTCGCCAACGCGCTGCCCGGCGTAGCGGTCGAGAACGGCGAGGGCAACCGGGTGCTGCTGATCACGAGCTGGCGCCGCCACGGCATCGTCGCACCGGACCGCGGTGGCGCCTACCAGTACTTCGACCAGCCCGCGGTGATCCGTCCCATGGCGAAGTGGAGCGAGGCGGTCCTCGCGGTCGACCGGCTCCCCGAACTCGTGCACCAGGCCTTTCGCGCGTCGTGGCGCGGCCGGCCCGGCGTCGTGCACCTGAGCGTCGCCGAGGACGTGATGAACGCCTCCAGCGAAGCGCCGGCCGCGACCGACCTCGAGCCGCGGCGCTACCGACGCACGACGGCGCTCGAGGCGCCGATGGACCTCGTCGAGCGCGCGGCCGAGTTGCTCATCGCGGCCGAGAAGTCGATCATCCACGCCGGCAGCGGCGTGCTGCACGGTTTCGCCACCGAGCAACTCGCGCGGGTCGCCCAGTTGCTCCAAGCCCCGGTCACCACGAGCTGGGCCGCGCGCGACGTCATCGACGAGCGCGACCGGTTGGCGATACCGATGTGGGCGACCGAGCTGGTGAACGAGGTGCGCAACGACGCCGACGTGGTGCTGGCCCTCGGCAGTCGCATCGGCGAGACCGACTGGTGGGGCAAGGCCCCCTACTGGCGCCAGAGCACCGAGCAGCGCACGATCCAGGTCGACGTCGACGAGTCGATGCTCGGCGTGAACAAACCCGTCGACGCGGCAATCGTCGCCGACGCGAGATCGTTCCTCGAGCGGCTCGCCGAAGTGCTCGAGCACCGGGACCTCACCTCGATGCGCGCCGCGCGCGAGGCGCGCGTCGCGCACTACGCCGAGCTGCGCGCCGGCGCCCGGTCGGCCCTCGACGTCGCGCTCGCGACCGAGGGCTCGCCGCTGCACAGCTCACACCTCGCCCCCGCCTGCCAGGCCGTGTTCGGTGACGACGCCGTGCTGGTGGTCGACGGCGGCAACACCGCGATCTGGGCCAACATGTACCACGAGGTCCGCCGCCCGCACTCGATGCTCTCGACCTACAAGTTCGGCATGCTCGGCGCCGGTGTCGCCCAGGCCCTGGGCGCCAAGGTGGCCGATCCTCTTCGTCACGTAGTGTGCGTGACGGGTGACGGGGCCTTCGGCTTCCACCCCCAAGAGATCGAGACGGCGGTGCGCTGTGGTCTGGGCATCGTGGTCGTCGTGACGGTGGACCGCGCCTGGGGGATGGTCAAGGTCAACCAGGAGTTCGCGCTCAACGCCGACAAGCTCCTCGCCGAGGGCGGACTGTCACCGGACGAGCTCATCAACACCGACTTCGCTGAGATCCGCTACGACCTGATGGCCGAGAGCATGGGCGCCTTCGGCATCCGGGTGTCGGATTCGCGCCAATTGCGCGCCGCGCTCGAAGCGGCCCGCGACTGTGGCCGAGCGGCCGTCGTGCACGTCGACGTCGACCGCGGCGCCCACAAGTTCGCACCGAGCCTGCTCACCTTCAAAGCAATGCACCAAGAGCCCGCCGGATAACTGAGCCCTGGGACGACCGCGCCAGGCCGAAACGGCCTAGCGGTTCACGGTCGACATGTCGGCGTATCGGTCGCCCGCGCTCGAACCGACCGGCGCGGCCGCGTCGAGCGCGCCCAGATCGTCGTCGCTGAGTTCGACCTCGAGGGCGCCGATGTTCTCATCCAGGTAGTGACGGTGCTTCGTGCCCGGAATCGGCACGACGTCCTGGCCCTGGGCCAGCACCCACGCCAGCGCCAACTGGCCTGGCGTGACACCCTTGGCCGTCGCGATCTCGCGCACGCGCTCGAGGAGCTCGAGGTTCTTGGCGAAGTTCTCCCCCTGGAAGCGCGGCGAGTGTCGGCGAAAGTCGTGCTCGTCGAGGTCGTCGACGCTGCGGATGGTCCCCGACAGGAACCCCCGTCCCAACGGTGAATAGGCCACGAAGCCGATGCCGAGCTCGCGCACCGTCGCCAGGACCTCATTGTCTTCGACGTCGCGCGACCACAGGGACCACTCGGTCTGGACCGCCGTCACCGGGTGGGCCTGGTGCGCTCGACGAATCGTCGCCGGCGCGGCCTCGCTGATGCCGAGATGACGAACCTTGCCGGCCGCCACGAGTTCGGCCAGGGCGCCCCACGTCTCCTCGATCGGCACGCTCGGATCGACTCGGTGCTGGTAGTACAGGTCGATGTGGTCGACGCCCAAGCGCGACAGACTGGCGTCGCAGGCTTGGCGCACGTAGTCGGGATGGCCGTTGACGCCGACCCTCGTGCCGTCGGCCCGTCGCTCATTGCCGAACTTGGTGGCGAGCACGACCTCGTCGCGCCGAGCGGCGATGGCCCGCCCGACCAGCTGCTCGTTGGTGAACGGCCCGTACATGTCGGCGGTGTCCAAGAAGTTGACCCCCGCGTCGAGGGCGGCGTGGATGACGGCGCGCGACTCTTGCTCGTCGCCGCTGCCGTAGAACTCGGACATGCCCATGCAGCCCAAACCCTGCGCGGAGACCTCCAAGGCGGCCGATCCGGCGCCGAGCGTGCGACGAGAAACGATCATGACAGACCTCCTGAGTCGAAAAGTATCCCTTCACCTTACGGCCGACCTCTCGAAACTGGAACGGGGCGTTCTTGTCGCGCTGACCTGCGTAGGCCCGGGATCGTCGCTCCGGTCACGCCCCGCTTGAGCGTCGACGTCCCGACCACGCCCAAGGGGTTCGGCGACGTCCTCGCTACTGGTTGTGCACGACCAGCAGGGCCGTCGACACGAGCCGCTCGGTTCCGTGCGAGGGCCGATTGAGGACGCGTCCCTTGGCGTAGAACGTCGTGGAATTGCCTCCGTCGAGGTCGAGCGCGGTCACGACGCCGATCGACCGAAGCAGGCGGACGAGCTGGCTCGCCGTGGCGCCCGACACGCCGTCCTGTCCGTCGACGGTCATGATGACGGTCTCGCCCGTCGCCGTCCAACCGATCACGGTGCGCGCCGCGGGCTTGGTCATGTAGGTGTCCGCCGCGACGATCGGGCGGGCCACGCCGTGATCGATGAGGATGGGGTGTCCCCCGATGTTGTCGCACCCCGACGTCGAGGTGGTGGTCAGGGTGACTGAGTCACCGACCGGCACGGTCGCCAGCGCCGACCCCGTCGGCGCCGAGATGTCGACGAGTCCCGCGGTGACCTTGACCGACGCGCTCGTCTGCGCGGTGAGCACCAACTCGGCCGTCGTGTTGATGGTGGTGGGACTGGGCGAACCGTTGACCGGCGTGAACTCGTCGGTGATCCGTCCGGGCGCCGAAGGGGTTGGCAGGGCGTACGGCCAGGTGAAGAGCAGGGTCCCGGCCAACGGGAGATGGACACCGACGTAGGACATCGGCAGCTCCTGGTTGATGGCGGTGATCGGCACGTTGACGCCGTTCACGTCGACAGTGCTGCTCCAGTTGAGCCCTCCGCTGACCGACTGTCCGACGAGGTCGGCCTGCTGGTGTGAGATCTCAGGGGTGTGCAGCAGTACGCAGTCTTGGATGATCCCGCCAACCTCATCGGCGGGGTCGGGTATCCCACGGGGTGTCAAATCGAAGAAGTCGCCGTTGACGGCCGCGACGCAACCGACCGTGCTCTGGCACATCGAGCCGGGGCTCTGGCGGCCACCGTCGATGGCGTGATGGGCGAGGCCGATCTTGACGGTGTAGCGGGGACCGCTGAAGGCCAGGACGTGGACGACCCGGCGCACCCCGAACCGTCGACCGTTGATCTTGAAAACTCGGAGCCCGGGCTCGCTGGACGATGACGGGGCGGCCGCAGCGGCCGGCGCGATAGCCGTGACGTCGGCACGAATCGCGGCGCTGGGCGCGGCGCTGGTCGACGCGGCAGCGAACATCGTGACAACGACCGAGGCGAGGGCCACCGTGGGGATTCGGCGATGACGCGTGTTCCCTCGCTGGTCCCTCATTCGTCGCGATCGCCCGCGGGAGGACGAGTCCTCGAATTGTGGATCACGCGCTCACCCTAGAACCGTGCGGGTGGCACGGCACCCGCACGCGGAATTGGTAAACGACTGGGAATACTGGCCGACGTTTCCTATCCCGCTGCAGGGAGTAGGCTCCACAGTGAATTCGTCGTTCGAACTCGAAACACGCTGAATCAAGTCCTCGTTGAGCGTTTCTGCAACGTGAGGAGACTCCCGATGGAGCCAGCAGCGGTTGGGATCGTCACCCTCGACACCACGACGCCGCGGGTTGACCGTGGCCACTGAACGACTCGTCGAGATCTTCACGCTCATGGCGGTGTACGAACGCGAGCATCCCCTGGCGATATCGCTCTGTTCCGTCGCGAGCGAGATAACCGAACTGAGCGGCGCCGGAATCGCCATCGCCGCCACGGACGGCCCGCAAACCCAACTCTGCACGAGCAACGGCGTCGCCCAGGGATTGCTGGACCTCGAGACCACCTTCGAAGAGGGGCCGGGACACGAAGCGAACCGGAGCGGCACGGCGAGCGAAGTCACCGACCTCTTGGGCCACGACGGACAACGGTGGACGTTCTATTCGCCCGAGGCGGCCAAGCTCGGTGCCCGGGCGGTCTTCGGCTTCCCCATACAGATTGGGGCAGTCGTCTTTGGCGCGCTGTGTCTGTACCGCGACCGCACGGGACCGCTCAGCGCGGAACAGTCCTCGAGCGCCTATCTCATGGCTTCGGTCATTGGACGCGCCGTTCTGGTGATGCAGGCGGGTGCTCCCGGAGGCAGCCTCGCCGACGAGATCCAGGGCCAGTCCACCTTCGATTTCTCGGTCCACCAGGCCTCGGGCATGCTCTCGGTGCAGGCGCGCCTATCGGTGAAGGACGCGCTCGTCATGCTTCGATCGCACGCGTTCGTCGTGAATACGTCACCTTCGCAACTCGCGCAACGGATCATCGACGGTGTGACGCGATTCAACCGCGAAACTGGAGACTGGGGAGACGTAGTATGAGTGAACAGGAACTTGTGGGTCGGGCGCCGATTTCGGTGGACCGGCGACGTCGAGGAACCTTCATGCCTAGAGAATCGCTGATTATCCGTACGCTGGTCGAATTGGCCGACAATCTCGTTGACCACTTTGACGTCATCGATCTACTGTCCTTGCTCAGCGACCGCTGCGTCGAGGCGTTGGACGTGGACGCCGCGGGGGTCATGCTCGGCTCACCGGGCGGAGAACTGCAGTTTGTCGCCTCCTCGAGCGAATCGATGCGAGTACTGGAACTGTTCCAGATTCAAACGAACGAAGGTCCCTGCGTGGACTGCTATCACAGCGGTGTGCCCGTGGTCAACGTGGCGCTCGGTGAATCGAACGGTCGTTGGCCGCGCTTCACCCCGCGAGCGATCGCGCACGGCTTCCACTCGGTGCACAGCCTGCCCTTGCGACTGCGCGGACGGACCATTGGTGCGCTCAATCTCTTCCGGACCTCGCAGGGAGCGATGGGCGACGAAGACGTCGCCGCCGCGCAGGGCCTCGCCCACGTGGCGACCATCGCTATCCTGCAGCACCGCGCGCTGCTCGACGCCAACACGCTCAACGAGCAGCTCGATTACGCCCTCACCAGCCGCATCGTCATCGAACAGGCGAAGGGCATCATCACCGAGTCGACGCACTGCGGTATGGACCAGGCGTTCGGCCGACTCCGCGCCCACTCGCGTAATCACAACCTGGGCCTGACGGGGGTCGCTACGGCCATCGTGGCCGGAACGCTCAGCGCGAATGATCTCGACGAACCGAAGTAACGAGGTCCGCGAGGCGGTGCGTCGATTGGCACCGCGTCACGTCGCCCGAGTCCTGTTGGTCGACTCGGTCGCTGCGACGCGGCGGTATGCGTTGCTCGGGCCTGACCGGTCCCCGTGAACAATGACCCGGCGCTCGTAGTACAACCAGACCGGTCAACCGGCGAACGAAGTCGAGTGGGATTCAACGTGCGAGTGAGAGTGGGAGGCTGCGAAAATGGGCGAAACGGGAAACAGACCACGGAAGTATCGCGTGCGAATGGCGAAGGTACCCCGGGGCGCCGAAGCGAACAACATCCATCTGGCCGGTCTCACCAGTAGCGGCGGCGGCCCGCACGGCAATCGTCTGGATCATGACGCCGCGAGCGGACGAAGTGAGGATATCGGTGGCTTTCAACGATTCCTGCTGCGCTGCCTCGGTCGGTATCCGAAGAAGGACGTCACGGAGTAGTCGATGCGGTCCGAGTCGCCGTGACCTCGAGGTAGCGACTCGAGTACCGCGCTTGATCCCCGACCACTGAGGACAGACGGCACGGTGGGCCGGTGAGGACTCCGGCTCGAGCATTACGGGCCCGAGGCGAAACCACAGCGGCCCCGAACTTCGACTCCCCGATGGGGGCGACGAGGCAGCCGCGCGTGGTGACCCGGGGAGCCTCGCGGCACGTTCGTGCGCGCGATTGCCTCAATTGACCCGACGCTCGAAACCCTCCCAGTAGGGCTGGCGCAATTTGAACTTCTGCAACTTGCCGGTGGCGGTGCGGTCCAGTTCGCTACGGAACTCGATGGAGGTCGGCGTCTTGTACCCGGCCAGGTGCTCACGGCAGTATTTGATCAACTCCTCCGCGGTGACCGTCGCGCCCGGCGCCAGCACCACGAGTGCCTTGACGGTTTCGCCCCACTTCTCGTCCGGCACACCGATCACCGCGACCTCGGCGACGTCGGGGTGGCTGAACAAGACGTCCTCGACCTCGATGGAGGCGACGTTCTCGCCACCGGTGATGATCACGTCCTTCATCCGGTCGTTGATCGTGAGATAGCCCCGGTCGTCGATCACGCCACCGTCGCCGGTGTGGAACCACCCGTCTTCGAGGGCCTGGGCGGTCAGTGCCGGCTCGTTCCAGTAGCCGTCCATCACGACGTTCGAACGGGCCAGAACCTCGCCGTGTTCGGACGTTCGCAGCGTGGTGCCGAGTCCCGGGGCACCGGCGCGAATCAGTTTCAGCGCGCGCTGTTCGGTCTCTAGGCCGTCCCACTCGCCGCGCGATCGATTGATCGTCAGCAGCGGCGAGGTCTCGGTCAATCCGTAGATCTGGATGAACTCCCAGCCGAGTACCGACTCGACCTGAGCGATCGTCCTCGAGGGTGGCGGCGCGCCCGCGACGACGATGCGAACCCGGTCGCGTCCGGGGATGTCGCCCGCCCACTCCAGCGCGGCCCCGAGCACGGCGTTGACGACGGTCGGCGCGGCGCACATGATCGTGACCCCGTGCTCGGCGACCCGGCGCAGGATCTCGTTCCCGTCGATCTTTCGCAGCACGATGTGTTGCGCCCCGAGTCCCGTCATCGCGAACGGCATTCCCCAGCCGTTGGCGTGGAACATCGGCAGGGTGTGCAGGTACACGTCGCGGTCAGAAACGCCCGTGTGCAGCGCCAGGGTCGTCGCGTTGAGCCAGAGGTTGCGGTGCGTGAGCTGCACGCCCTTGGGGTGCGCGGTGGTCCCACTGGTGTAGTTGATGGTGGCGGTCGCGTTCTCGTCGGGCTCCCAGGGCTGGGGCTCGACACCGAAGCGGTACAGCCGTTGATCGCCCTCGGTCCCGAGGGTGAACTTGTGGCGACAGGGCACCGACGCGAGTTCCTCGGCCAGCTCCGGGTCGACGAGCAGGACGCTCGCCCCGGACTTCTCCACGATGAACGCCACCTCGTCGCGCGTGAGGCGGAAGTTGATCGGCACCAGTATGCGCCCGTAGCCGCAGACGCCGAAGAACGAGATGAGCAGTCGAGCGCTGTTGTGTGACACGATCGCCACCCGCTCCCCCGGTCCGACGCCGAGCTCGTCGAGGGCCGCGGCCTGGGCCCGCGCAAGTTCGCCCATCCGGGCGTAACTCAAGGTCTCCAGCGGTGCTGCCGGTTGGAGCGGCTCGTCGACGACGCCGACGCGCTCGCCGTAGACCAGTTCGGCCCGATCGATGAAATCCTTCGCGCTGAGTGGAACGAACACGGACAACCCCCTTCGTCTGTGGAACCACGGACCTTCATTGGACCAGTGCCAACCGCTCCGACGAGCTTCCATCCGCCGTTGCCAATTGCCCGACTCTAGCCAGTCCCGCGCCGACCGACCGGCGACCCGGCATCGGTCCGCGGTCACCGCCGCCCACGGTGGTTCGTTCGCCTCGGGCCAGCGACGCCTCGGCGGGCCCGAGGACTCGGCGACGGCCCTGGGGCGAACGGAGGCGGTACGCTGAGCATCGCGGACGCGGTTGAATCGTCGGCTCACTGGCGGCGGGCTGATCGACACGAAGAGTCGGGCCAGTTCGCTGCACGTCCCGATGGTGTGGCAATCGATTGGGGGTGGTGACCGCGACCGACCGATCGGTCCAGCCGCCGATCCAAGAGGGTGTCGCCGAACCCGTCGATCAAGTGAGGAGATACCGGATGACCACCCGCTCGCCTGGTCGTGACGAGGGCGCTGGTCAACGGCGCGTACGCGTGCGGCGTCGCCGGTGGCTGCTCAGCGTTGGCGTCGTCGCCCTGTCACTGGGGGCCGTCAGTCCCCTGTCGGCCACGGCGGCACCGATTCGAGCGGCGTCGCCCTGCGGGGTCGCGGGTCCGAGTCAGTATCGCCACGTCGTCTGGATCCTGCTGGAGAACGTCGGGTATTCGGTGGTCGGCTCGCCCAGCGCCCCCTACCTCAACCGGCTCGCCGCCGCCTGCGGCCTGGCGACCAACTACGTGGCGGTCGCTCACCCCAGCCTGCCCAACTACGTCGCGCTCACCTCGGGTTCGACCCAGGGGATCACCGACGACGCCGAACCGAGCGCGCACGTCCTATCCGCGCCGAGCATCTTCTCCCAGCTCGGCCAGAACTGGCGCTCGCTCGTCGAGTCGATGCCGTCGCGCTGTGATCGCGTCACGAGCGGCTCGTACGCCGCCCGGCACAATCCCGCCGTCTACTACCGGTCCCTCGACGCCACCTGCCAGCGCAACGACGTCCCACTGACGCTGCCGCTCAATCTGGGCGCCGCCTTCACTCTCATCGTCCCCAACGTCTGCAACGACATGCATAGCTGCCCGGTCGCCACCGGCGACGCGTGGCTGCGCCGGATGGTCCCCAAGATCATCGCCAGCGCGCCGTATCAATCACGCTCGCTGGCCCTATTCATCACCTTCGACGAGAGCGATTCGGGAGCGGCGAATCGAGTGCCCACGCTCGTGGTCGCCCCGTCGGTGCGTCGAGGGGTGCGGGTGAACGTCGCGTTCAACCACTACTCGCTGCTGCGCACGAGCGAGACGTTATTGCACCTGGCGCTGCTCGGTGCCGCGCGCACCGCCCCGTCGATGGTCGGGCCGTTCCACCTCTGATTCAGGGTCGAGGGAGAAGACGGAGCCACACCGTGTGAGACCCTCGGTGGGACTGTCGGCGACGAGGTGTTCGACTCGGTACGACTCGAGTACCCCGGTGAACCCGTGGCCGCGCCGCGCGGTCCGGTCGTCGGGTGTCTCGTTGCGACCGGGACGTCGCGCGCTGATCCGATACGACCCCGTCGCTCGATGCCCTAGAGGTGAATGGTGCCCGAGAGCGTGCTCGTGAAGGCGGGCGTCTGGGTCCCCGAATCGATTCCGGTCAGTTTGAACGATCCACTGAACTGCAGCGTCCCCGAAGCCCCGGCGAAGGCGCCCGTCCCGCCAGTGATCTTGGCCGAGCCACTGAGCGTCCCGGTCCCCGCACCGTCGGGGACGTTGGCCGACGAGCTCGCGACCACCAGGCTCAAGGTGCCACCCGGACCCGAGAGGCTCCCGCTGCCGTTGAAGCTGAAGCCCACGTTCGTCGACGTCGTGGGGACCTGGCCCGAACCGCTCAACGTGCTCGACCCGAGGTCCGTCCCGGTGCCCGAGCCGCTCAGCGAAGTCACCGACGCTGACCCCGACGAGGAGTTGTTGTTCACGATGAGCACGGTGAAGGTACCCGAGTACGAACCGCGGAAGGCCACGCTCTTCGAAACGGGCACGGTCGTGGTCGGGGGCTTGGCCGTGGTGGTCGGGGGCTTGGCCGTGGTGGTAGTCGCCGACTTCAGCGTGGTCGTCGACCGGCCGGCGCTCGTCGTGGTCGTCACCGAGGACGACGGGGCTCGGAAGGCGATCGGCGCGGCCGCCGTGTCGCCACCGCTCGCGTTGCCGGCGCTGACGGCGCAGTCGTGCAGATTCGAGGTCTTGGTGCCGCAGGCCCCGGCGCCAATCACGCCGGTGCGGACCGTGAAGCTCGTACGAGGCAGCGCCCCGGCGGCGGTGATGGTCACCGGCGTCGCGGTGGCGGTGTCACAGCCGCCCTGTCCCGTGGCCGTCGCGAGGCACTCCACGAGGAACACGTGGTCGTTCGGCGTGAAGTTCGCGCCGGTCACCACGACCGTCGCACCGTTGGTGAGCTTGGCCGAGGGCTGGACGGAGAGCGATGGCGCACTCGCGATCGACGCCAGCGGCACAACGCCCTGAGAAGGGGACGAACTCGGGCTCGCACCGACCGCGTTGTGGGCGACGACGGTGAAGGTGTACGACGTCCCGTTCGCCAGTCCCGAGATCGTGCACGTCCTAGTCGTCGAGCGACAGGTCCGGTTCGCCGGGTGCGAGGTGACCACGTAGCTCGTGATCGCGGCGCCACCGTCGGACGATGGAGCCGACCAGCTGACCACCGCGGCGGTCTTGGCCGCAACCGCAGTCACGGAGGCGGGTGCGGTGGGCCTCGAACTGCCCTGACCTTTCGTCACCATGACCAGCGCGACAACGACCACTACAACCACAACCAACGTGGAGACCAGCACCGCCGGACGTTTCCAAAACTTGGTATTCATCCCACTAGTCCTATTCACTACGGGCCCCAGTCCGGTCTAGCACCGCCCGGTGGCGCCACCGAATCGACCCTGCCACGAGGTAACGAGCGACGTCGTTGGCACCCGTCGCGCTCGGGGGTGACGAACGTGTCGCCGGTCATGGTCACACCACCCGTTGTCACCGCTTCTGCATCGCTTGGATCATCGCGGTGACGAGCCCGCTCGTGCGCCAGGGGTACGACTACGCCTCGCGCGGCGACGCCTCGGACCCCCACGGACGGCCTTGCCCGTCGGGCAACGGTGTCCGCCAGACCGTGAGGCTGAGCGACAAGAGTTGGTAGTAGCCGACGAGCACGACGAGGTCGGCCAGTCGAGGCGGTCCCAGGGCGCGCGTCGCCTCGTCGAAGGTGTCGTCATCGAGGTCGCGTCGGGCGTGCAGCGAACGCACCACGCGACGCACGACGACTTCGTCGGCGCTGAAGCTCGCGCACTCGGCGTCGGTTTCCAAAGCCTCGAGCTCGTCGTCGCCGAGGCCGATCGCCCGACCGATCCGCTCGTGCGCGTACCACTCGAAGTCGCAGCGTTCGCGCGACGCGAGCTCCAGTATCGCGATCTCTCGTTGCCGATCGCTGAGCGAACTGGCGAAACGAACGGCGGTGCCGAGCGCCTGCACCGGGCCACCGAGTCGCGGATCGACGAGCAGGGCGTTGAAGGGGCCCTCCAGCCGTCCATCGTCGTCGGTCACGGCAAAGACTTGCGGCGCCCGTGCCCGGGGGCCCTCCAGTATCGATCGATAGACCTCGAGCTGTTCGGCGGTCATCTCGCCCGGCGTTGGCCAGGCCAGTCGGCCCCGACGGGCCGCCGGCGTCGCAGCTGCGTTCGTCGAATCAGTCGCCATGCTCGAACCCCATCACGTGGTCATCGCCGATTCCGAGCATAGGACGACCACCCCACCCGACCCGGTCGGTGGCGAGCCCCGTCGCGACGTGGGCCCGCGATGTCGATGCGTCCTAGCGGCGCTCCTCGCGCCACGTCGAGAACCACGATGCGGCGAGCATCGTCAGCGTGGACAGACTCGTATGGGCGAGCGACACGACGACGGGTCGCTCCTGAAGATCCCGACTCGCCCGGCGCCTCATCGTTGGACCTGCAGGACGAAGGTCGCTACCGCGACCACGAGCAAGAGCGCGGCCGGTGCGAAGACCGCGATTCGGTCCTTGACGCGCCGGTGCGCGATCACCGCGCCGAGGAAGTACAGCACGAGCCCCGCCGCGGCCAAACGGCCGAGCGACACGACGGCCAAGCCGACGAAGAGCCCCGCTCCCCCCGCGATCTCGATGACGCCGAGGATCGGGACCTGGGCGTCCCGCACGCCGACATGGGTCATGCTCGCGATCACGGCCGGTGACCGGCGCAGTTTGCCCGCGGCCGAGGCGAGCGCCGCGAGGCCGAGGAGTGAGGTCACGATGATCGTCGCGAGATGCATGGGTGATTCCTTTCGGTGTCTACGGTCAGGGTTCAGTGCGCGAGCGCGCGAGCGAGGTGACGACCGTGCTCGCCGGCCAACCGCTCGGATTCACGGCGCATCTCCGCGGCCAGCTCCTTGAACTGGTCGAGGGCCGGGTTGACGCCCACCAAGGAGAACTCGGACTCCACCACGCGCAGGTCGAGTCCCCAGACGTCCTCGAGGATGCGGCGCATCCAACCCGCGGCGTGGTCCCAACCCTCTCGGGGCGTCCCTTCGCCGTAGGCGCCACCGCGCACCACCACCAGCACCGCCGGGCGCCCGGCGAGGGGCTGTCCCGCGCCCGTGCTCAGTCGCGGGTCGGTGAGCACGAGGTCGACCCAGGCCTTGAAGTGCTGGGAGACGCCGAAGTTGTAGAGCGGAACGGCGAACAGCAGCGCCTCGGCCTCGAGTAGCTCGTCGACCAGCGTGGCCGCTAGCGCGACGGCGTCACGCTGCTCTGGGGTGAGCGTCGCTGGGTGGGCTCGATCGGCGAAGACCGATGAGGCCCACGCGGTGGCCGGGACCGGTTCGAGCCCGACGTGGCGGCGGGTGATGGCGCCGTCGGGGTTGTCCTGGCGCCACGTCGCTTCGACGATGTCGGCGATGTCTCGGCTGACCGAGGCGTCGGTGCGGATACTGGCGTCGAGTCGAAAGAGTGACATATCGGTTCCTTGAGTTCGGTAATTCTTCTCTCATTCTACCGGTCGCTTCTAAAAACGAAGCAACCAGTCTGGACCAAGTAACTAGTACAATGAACCCTGTGAGCACCCCCACACCGACCAGCGCGACCGTGGGTCCGACGAGCGCGGGTCACTCGACGGCGAGCACCGGTGAGGGGAATTCCAAGACCTGTGACGAGGCCCTCGCTCAGGCCTTCACCTTCTTGGGCAAGCGCTGGAACGGCGTGATCTTGGGAACTCTGACCAACGGCGCCTCCGGCTTCGCCGAACTTCGACGCAACGTGACCGGAATCAGCGATTCCGTCCTCTCCGAGCGCCTCAGTGAGCTCCAGACCGCGGGACTCATCGTTCGCGCCGTCGAACCCGGCCCTCCGATCTCGGTCTCCTATCAGCTCTCCGACGCCGGCACCGCGCTCGTCCCGGCCATGCACGCCCTCAGCGTGTGGGCGGCGAAGCACTTCCCCGGACCGGGCGACCGAACGCCCTAGTCCGCCACCAGCACCGCAGGCACCGCACCGAAGGTCCCACTACCAGCGGTTTGCACCAGGGACCCGAGTTCCGCGCCGCTCAGGTCCCCGTGGATTCGCGCAGGATGTCGACGAAGGCCCCGAGCCGGGCGAGGCCCTCGGTCAGTTCGTCGGCGGCGGCGGTGTAGGAGAGGCGCACGTAGGTGTCGGCGCCGTGGGTGCCGAAGTCCCGTCCCGGCGTGAGGGCGACGTGGGCCTCGTGGAGCGCCCGCTCACAGAACTCCCACGAACCGAGCCCGGTCCCACTGACGTCGAGGTAGACGTAGAAGGCGCCGTCGGGCGCGACCGGAACGGGCAGTCCGATGCGAGCGAGTCCGTCGAGCACGAGCGTTCGACGCGCGACGAACTCGGCGCGCCGTCCCTCACAGACCGCCAGTGTCTCGGGCGTGAAGCACGCGAGCGCGGCCTGCTGGGCGGGCGACGAGGCGCACAAGAAGTAGTTCATCGCCAAACGCTCCATCGACGAGACGAGGGATACGGGCACGATGCACCACCCGAGTCGCCAGCCGGTCATGGCGAAGTACTTGGAGAAGCTGTTGATGACGATGGCGTCGGGGTCGATCGAGAGGACGCTGCGCGCCGGTTCGCCGTTCGCGTCGGGGTCGGCGAGGTTCAAGTAGATCTCATCGACGATCCGCCACGCGCCGCGCTCGCGGGCCAGCTCGCAGATCGCGCCCAGCTCGTCGAAGGGGATCGAGGTCCCCGTCGGGTTAGACGGGGTGGCGATCATCACCGCTCGCGTATCGTCGGTCCAGGCCCGTTCGACGAGGTCCCGATCGAGCTGGAACCGGGTCGCCATCGTGGTCGGGACCAGCGCGACGCGGCCGCCGAAGGAGTCCACGAGCTGACGGTTGCACGGGTACGACGGGTCGGCCATGATGACCTCGCTACCCACATCGACGATGGCCGCGAGCGTCAACAACAGGGCGGCCGAGGCCCCAGACGTGACCACCACGCGAGCGGGGTCGACCTCAACGTGGTGACGCTCGAGGTAGAAGGCCGCGATCGCCTCGCGCAACGCGGGTAGTCCGAGGGCCGGCGTGTAGGGCTGGGGTCGGTCCATCGCGAGACGCATCGCGTCACGCACGGCCGGCGGCGCGCCGAAGTCCGGTTCACCGAGGTTGAAACGCACGACGTGCTCGCCCCGGGTCTCGATCGCCGCAGCCTGCTGCTCGAAGGCCATCGCGTAGAAGGGCGCGACGCGTTGGGCGCGTTGGGACTCGTTCACGCGCTCACCGAACGGCCCCGTATTCGCCAACCCATGCGCTCTCCACTGGACGTACCGGACTTCGACGCGGCTGCGACGAGCTGCGGCGCTTGACCAGCCCAGAATATCCCCGTCCGTCGCAACGCCTCGGCGAGGTCTGGCGCATCTCGCCCTCTCGCCGTGAACCGGGCATCGCGTGCGCCGCCGGTCCTCCCGGGACCCGGTAGCCTCTTCAGCCATCACCCGGCGCTCGACGGCCCCGCGACCCCAGACGAGACCCGTCGTCCACGCGCGGCGTGCGGTTCGCGGGACGAGAAAGGTGCAACGACATGCCCGATGCGCGCTCCTACTTCACCCGACTGGGTGCGAACGAGTACGAAGCCACCGAACACGTCGGCGGTGCCTGGACCACGACCGAGCAACACGTCTCGCCGGCCCTCGGGCTGCTCGCCCACGCGATCGAGACGGACCGCGACGCGCGGCGCCACGACGAGATGCCGATCGCGCGGCTCAGCTACGACATCCTCGGCGCCATCCCCATCGACGCCGTCCACGTCGAGGTCGCGACACTCAGACCCGGGCGGACCATCGAGCTGGTCGAGGCCCGGCTCAGCCACGCGGGCCGCGACGCCGTCGTGCTGCGGGCCTGGCTCATGGCGCCCTACGACACCGCGGCGGTCGCGGCCACGCCGCTGGCGCGTATCGACCCACCGGAGACGATGGCGCCCTGGGACCCGTCGACCTTCTGGCCGGGGGGTTTCGTCGGCTCGGTCGACGTGCGTCGCGACGAACGCGAACCGGGGCGGGCCGCCTTCTGGCTGCGCGCCCGGGTGCCCCTGCTCGACGACGAAGCGGTCAGTGACCTCGCGCGCGCCGTCGGACTGTTCGACCTGGCCAACGGGATGACTCCGCGGGCGTCGTCCAACGGTCTCGCGTTCCCCAACGTCGACCTGACCGCGCACCTCTTCGAAGCGCCGCGCGGCGAGTGGCTCGGCTTCGACACGAGCGTGACCTTCGGCGCGCACGGGCTCGGGCTCACCCTGAGCACCCTGCACGACGTGCACGGCCCGATCGGGACCATCGCCCAGTGCCTCACAGTGAGACCGCGCGACTGACGCCGGTGCGTTCCGCCCCCGGCCGCCGCGACCCGTTTGCACCCGGCGCAGCGGTGTGGAATCCTCGTTCCCGGTGGGGCCGTTCGCCGGCCCCGCGGCGCGAGCGGCGCGTGAGGCGGCCGCACAGCTCAGGAGACCCAATGATCACCTTGCACCGATCCGTGCTCGCCGGCCTCCACGGCGACGAACCGACCCTGACCTCGATCCGTGCCGCCCTGCAGCGCGCGATCGAGTTGGAGCACTCGACGATCCCGGTCTACCTCTACGCCTACTTCTCCCTCGACCCCGAGAAGAACGGCGAGGCCGCCTCGATCATCAAATCGGTCGTGATCGAAGAGATGCTCCACATGGTGCTGGCCGCCAACGTCCTCAACGCCATCGGCGGCGCGCCCAGCGTCTCGCACCGCCGGTTCATCCCCACGTACCCGAGTCACCTCCCCGGGGGCGTCGAGGGCCAACTCACGCTGCACCTGCGCCCGTTCAGCGCCGATCAGCTCGAGGCCTTCATCGAAGTCGAAGAACCCCGCGACCCCATGGACTACGAAGCCCACGCCGCGCTCGCCGAGGTGCCCTCGACCACGATCGGCGAGTTCTACCTGACGATCTCGCGGGCCATCGAACGCCTGCCGGCCAGCGCCTTCGCCCCGGCGCCCCGCCGTCAGGTCGGCCCCGACCTGATGTTCGGCTCGCTGTTGGTCGTGGACGCGCCAACCGCCATCGGCGCGCTCGACACCATCATCCAACAAGGTGAGGGGACCGCCTCGTCGCCCGAGGAGATCGACGGACCGGGCGGGGTGAACGACTACTCCCACTTCTACCGCCTGAGCGAGCTGAAGCACGGCCGACGGCTGGTCAAGGTGCCCGACGCCCCGTCGCGCCAGTTCGCGTATCAGTTCGTCGGCGACCCGGTCATCGTCGACCCGAGCGGCATCTTCAACCTCCCCGAGGACCCCGTGGCGAGTGACCACCCCGCCGGTTCGCCCGCGCGAAACCAGGTCGAGCGCTTCAACGCCACCTACACCACCCTGCTCGGCCAGCTCCACGACCTGTTGAACGGCCACAACGACTTCGACACGTTCATGGTGTCGCTGCGCACGATGTCCGACCTCGAGGACCAGGCCCGCGCGATGGCGTCGGGCGCGCGGACCTCGGGCGAGCCGGTCGGGCCGAGCTTCGAGTACCGGCCCGCGGACCCCGCGCGTCGCTAGACCCGTCCGCCCGGACGCGCGGCATTCCAGGTCCCTACTATCGAGGCATCGGGCGCGACCCACGCGAACCCGGAGAGGACCCCCGTGACGACCCGGCGCACCATCACCTTCTCGAGCGACCACGCCGAGGCGATCGCGGCGATCGAGTCCATCGGGGCGGGCCGCGGCTGGTGCAACGTCATCCCGAGCGCCGTGGACGACGTGCCCGACCTCAAGGTCGACTTCATGGGACTGCGCGTGCACCAGGGCGTCACCGTCGCGTCCTTCGTCACGAACCCCGAGCGCCACGGCCGGGTCCAGCCGTCGACGCTCGGGGTCTTGCACACGCGCGGTCGCCTCGGACGCGCCCGCGTGGCCGAGCTCGTCGGCGACGCGCCCTTCGTCCTTCGTCAGGACCACAACCAGCGCGGCCTGCTACTCGAAGTACCCGCTGACGCGGCCGCGACGCAAGTGCTCGACGTCATGGTGCGCTGCACCGACGCCCTGTGCGACGTGGCGACCTCGGGGGGATGGCGACTCGACCAATTCCTTCGCGACTAGGCCCCCGCGGCGCCGGATGACGGCAACGAGACGCCCGAACATAAGAACTCCACAAGATGACGGGCCCGACCACGGAGTCGGTGGTTAGTCTTCCGTGATTACACGCACGTAGTACGAGACCGGAGGACCGTGGACTCGCTTACCTTCTACCCCCGAGAGTCGACGTCGGGCCCCCGGTCGAGAGAGCTCGAGACGCGCACGTCCTCGGCCCGTCGGCCCAACGCCGCCTCCTTCTACGCCGTATTGGTGGTCGCGGGGATCGGCCTGGGGTTAGTACTCGGGCTGCCGCTGGTCGACGGCACCTGGAGCGAAGTCCACCTCCAGGGCGGGCTCGCCATGTTCCTCGGCTCGACGTCCGGCCTCGCCGGGACCTACGCCGCGCTGCTGATGGTGGTGATGGCCAGTCGCGCGCCGGCGCTCGAGCGCACGCTCGGCCAGGACGGCGTGCTGCTCTGGCACCGACGACTCGCCCCGTGGACGATCGGGTTGATCGCGGCCCACGCCGTGCTGCTCACCGTCGCCTACGCCCAGTCCGCCAAACAGGGGGTTTGGGCCGAGGTCGGCGTGCTCCTGCGGACCTTCCCCAACATGGTGACCGCGACGGTGGCCCTGGGAATCATGGTGCTGATCGGACTCGCGTCGATCCGCGCGGTCCGCACGCGCATGCCGCGCGAGCGGTGGTGGCTGCTCCACCTGCTCATGTACGCCGCGCTCATCCTCGCCTTCGCCCACGAGGTCGTACTCGGTCCGTCCTTCGTGCGACACCCGGTGGTGCGGATCGCCTGGACGGTCGCGTGGTTACTCGCCGCGGCGCTGATGCTGACCTATCGCGTGGGCGTGCCGGTCTACCGGACGCGACGCCACCGGCTCCGGGTCGTCGACGTGGTGGCCGAGGGTCGTGACGTCGTCTCGGTGATTCTCGAGGGCCGCGAGCTCGACCGGCTCGCCATCGCCGGTGGCCAGTTCTGCGAGTGGCGGTTCCTGACCCCGCGGATGTGGTGGCAGGCCCACCCCTTCACGGTCTCGGGCCTGCCCCAGCCCCCGTACCTGCGCCTCACCGTCAAGGGGGTGGGCGACTTCACCCGCGAACTCGCGAACATCCCGGTCGGCACCCGCGTCGCCCTGGAGGGCCCCTACGGCGCCTTCACCGTGCACGCGCAGCGCCGGCGCAACGCCGTCCTGATCGCCGGCGGCGTCGGCGTCACCGCCGTGCGCTCGCTGCTCGAGGACCTGCCGCTCAAGTCGCGGCCCATCGTCGTGCTGCGCGCGGCCAGCGAGGACGAGCTCTTCCTCGCCGACGAGGTCGAAGAGCTCGTGCGGCACCGCAAGGGGGTGACGCACCGGCTGGTCGGCAACCGTGACGAGGTGCCGATGGCGTCGATCGCCCGGCTCATCCCCGACCTCGCCAAGCGCGACGTGTTCATCAGCGGCTCGAGTCACTTCGTGCGTGCCGGCGCCGCCATGGCACGCGAAGCGGGCGTGCCCGCGCACGCCGTGCACCAAGAGGTCTACGCGCTCTAGGACGGGGAGAGATGAAACGGATACTCACGTTGCTCGGGGCGACCGCCGCCGGATTCACCAGTGTCGTGGCGCTCTACGGCTCGCCGACCAAGACCGGGGTGCTCTTGAAGGCCGCGACGCCGACGACGGCGGTCCCGACGGGCGGCTCGACGACCACGACGACCATCGCGACGGGCACCGGCCCGGCGAACGCCACCGCGGTCGGCCCGGTCGAGAACTACAGCTACGGCCAGCTGGCGGTCAAGGTCGTCATCGCGGGCCACCGCATCGTCGACCTGCGCGTCCAGGGTCTCCAAACGCTCGACGCCTACTCGACGCAGCTCGAGCAGTACGTCGTGCCGATCCTCAAGACCGAGGTGCTCAAGGCCCAGGGCATCCGGATCAACGCGATCACCGGGGCGACCTACACCAGCGAGGCCTACGCCTACTCCATCCAGGGCGCCCTCGACAAGCTCCGCTTCAAGTGATCTCGCGGGCCGAGCCGGTCATGGGGACGGTCGTCTCGTTCCTCGTCGATCCCGGCGACCTGCCCGACGAACACGTCGACGCGCTGCTCGACGCGGCCGCGGCCGAGCTGCACCGCCTCGACGAGCGCTTCAGCACCTGGAAGCCCAACAGCGAGCTGTCGCGGTTCCGCCGCGGAGAGGTCGCGACGCCGTCGGCCCTGCTCGACGAGGTCATCGCGCGCTGTGAGGACGCGCGCGACGTGACCCAGGGATTCTTCGACCCGTGGGCGATGGCCGGCGGCTTCGACCCCACCGGACTGGTGAAGGGCTGGGCCGCCCAGCGCGCCCTGGCCGTGCTCGCCGAGGGGGGCGTGGCCTCGGCGCTCGTGAACGCCGGTGGTGACGTGTGCGTCACGCCCGGCTCGAGCTACGACGTCGGCGTCCAACACCCCCGCGAGCGCGACGCGCTCTGCGCGGTGGTGCGCGTCGACTCGTCCGCGGCGACCTCGGGGACCTACGAGCGCGGCGAGCACCTGGTGAACCCCTTCGGTGGCGAGGTCGCCGCGGTGTCGGCGACGGTGGTGGGCGGAGACCTCGCGCTCACCGACGCGCTCGCGACGGCCCTCGCGGTCGGTGGCCACGAGGTCCTCTCGCTCCTCGACGACCTGGCGGGTCTCGAAGCCTTCTACATCACCCCCGGCGGGGTCCTCTACAAGACCGCGGGGATGCGCCTCGGCGTGGACTGAACGCTGACCGACGACGCGACGGGCCCGCCAGCGAGAAGCGAATCTGCCAGACTGAAGCGGTGAGCGCACCGCCCTCGTCGCCTCGTCCCTCGGTTCAAGGGGTCCTTTGCGGACTCGACGCCGTGCGGGGCTGGCAGGAGGACCTCTACCGCGAGTTGCACGCCCACCCCGAACTGTCCCACCACGAGGTCGTGACCGCCGAGACCGTGGCGACGCGACTGCGCGCCGAGGGCTTCGAAGTCCACGAGCACCTCGGCGGCACCGGCGTGGTGGGCGTGCTCGGCAACGGCGATGGCCCCGCGGTGCTGCTTCGCGCCGACATGGACGCCCTGCCCGTCCAGGAACGCACCCAACTCGCCTACGCGAGCACGGAGGTGGTGACGGACCCCGACGGCCAGGCGGTGCCGGTGATGCACGCGTGCGGCCACGACGTGCACGTGACCTGCCTGCTCGGCGCCGCCGCGTTGCTCGCCCGGCGCCGCGAACACTGGACGGGATCGCTGGTCGCGCTCTTCCAACCGGCCGAGGAGACCGGCGACGGCGCGAGGTCCATGGTCGACGACGGCCTCAGTGGCGTCATCCCCACCATCGACGTCGCGATGGCCCAGCACGTCTTGGCCACGCCGGCGGGCCTCGTCGCCACCCGGTCGGGCCCGGTCCTGTCGGCCGCCGACAGTCTGCGGATCACCGTGCACGGGCGAGGGGCACACGGCTCCATGCCCCAGGCCGCCGTCGACCCGGTCGTCCTGGCCGCGATGATCGTCATTCGACTCCAGACGGTGGTCTCTCGCGAGACCCGGCCCGGTGAGCCGCTCGTCGTGACGGTGGGCAGCGTGCGCGCCGGGACCAAGAGCAATGTGATTGCCGACCGCGCGGTGATCGAGGTGAACCTGCGCACCTACGACGAGGGGATCCGCGCCGCCGCGCTCGGCGCGATCCGTCGCATCGTCAACGCCGAGTGCGAGGCGTCGGGCTCGCCCCGGCCCGCCGAGTTCGAGCTCTACGACCGGTTCCCACTCACCGAGAACGACGATGCTGTCACCGCGCGGGTGGCGGCCGCCTTCGCGCACCACTTCGGCGAGCGGGCCGGCACCCTCGCGCTCCAGAGCGCGAGCGAGGACTTCAGCGACCTCCCGAGGGCGCTCGGCGTCCCCTCCACCTACTGGGCCATCGGGGGCGTCGATCCGGCCACCTACCGCGAGGCCGAACGGGCCGGTCGCCTCGACCAGGACGTGCCGGTCAACCACTCGGCGAACTTCGCCCCGGTGATCCAGCCGACCCTCGACACCGGCACCGAGGCACTGGTGGTCGCGGCCCTCGCCTGGTTGGCCAACGACGCTGGCGTCGGGTGATCGTGGAGGTCACCCCGACCTTGCTGTTGGTGCTGGAACTCACCGGGACGTTCGTCTTCGGGCTCAACGGTGCGCTCACGGCGATGGAAGCCGAGCGACTCGACCTCGTCGGGGTGATTGTGCTCGGCATGATGACCGCGCTCGGCGGTGGGATCGTCCGCGACGTCCTCATCGGCGCGCTGCCGCCGGCGACCTTCCGCGACTGGCGCTACCTGACCGTCGCGCTGGTCAGCGCCGTGGTGGCTTTCCTCGGGCGCCGATACCTCTCGCGCGTGACGCGTTCGATCAACCTGCTCGACGCCGCGGGGCTCAGCCTCTTCTGCGTCACCGGGACGGTGGTCGCCTACGCCCACGGCCTGGGACCGTTCCAGTCGACGATCCTCGGGGCCATCACCGGGGTGGGGGGCGGCACGATCCGAGACGTGATCATCCGCCGCGTCCCGACCGTGCTCACCAGCGGCCTCTACGCCGTGCCGGCCCTCGTTGGCGCGGCGATCACCGCGGTCACCCTCAACCTGCACGTCTACGACGCCGCGGTGGCCCTCGCCGAAGCGTTCGTCTGCTTCACCATCCGCCTCGTGGGGCTGCACTTCAACTTGAACGTCCCGACGGCGCATCTACCCAAGGGGGGCGACGGCCAAGACGACCGACGCTAGGTCGAGTCAACGTCGCGCGCCGAATCGTAAAAGGACCTCGACGGACGTCACCGTGCGACGCTGGCGACGGGGGCGACGCCACGATGAGCGGTCGGCCGTGAGACGGCATGGCAACATGACGGCTACCTCCGCGACCGGCTTCGTCCGTGAACGCAGCGACGCATCGATTAGGTGGGAGAGGCGCCGGCCAGGGCGCCCAGGAGTTGCAGGTCGTCCTTGGCGCCGAGCGCGGTGAGGCGGTCACCGGACTCGATGACCACGTCGCCGGTCGGTTGAATCGTGTCTCGTCGGCGCTCGATCAACGTGATCAGCACGCCCCGGGGAATCCCCGCGTCGCGGAGGCGTTGGCCGTCCATCGCCGAGCCCTCCGACACCGCTACGTAGAGCGTCTCACCGGCGCCACTCAACTCGGTCGCCTGGCGCAGGCTCGCCTGCAGCGCCCGGCGATACCCACGGACGAGGTCGGAGATGGCGATGGTACCGACCACGGTACGACGATCGTCGACGACGGCTCCCCAGGTCTGCGGCGTCGCGGTCAGGATCTCGAGGACCACGTTCAATCGAACCGACTGGTGGATCGGGGCGAAGTTCTCGTCCATGCAGTCCACGACCCGCGACGTCTCGCCCTCGAGGTCAGCGCGTTGCAGGATCTCGTTGGTCGTGATCCCGAGGTAGATCCCCCCGTCGTCGACGACTGGCGCCGCCGTGACGTCGCTCTCGAGCAGTTGGGTCAGCGCGCTCGCCGTGGTCGCTGACGCGCGCAGTTGACAGCGCACGGGGACCATGGCCTGGGACGTCGGGATCACGGTGAGTAGCGGCAGGCCCGCCAAAATGCGGTGGGCCGGCGACTCGCTTCGACTCTTGAGCTGGCTGCGATAGATCGTGTCATCGCCACGGCGGACGATGAGCGTCGCCAGCCCGACCGCCACCATCGCCGGGACGACCATCGAGAGCGACCCGGTCATTTCGGCGACCATGAGCATCACCGCGAGTGGGGCGCGCGAGATGCTGCCGAAGCAGGCCATCATGCCCACGATCACGTACGGCGCGGGGTCGTGGCCGAGACTGCCGTTGAGCGGAGCCAGGACCCGCCAGACTCCGGCACCGACGAAGGCGCCGATCACCATACCGGGCCCGAAGATACCGCCCGAACCGCCCGAACCGATCGAGAGTCCGGTCGCCGCGATGCGCGCGAAGGGCAGGATGAGCACGATCCAGATTGGGATGTGGAGCAACTGGGGGCCGAGTCCCTGTTGGATCCATCCGTAACCCGTGCCGAGGACCTCGGGTATCGCCAGGGCCATGAGACCCACGAGGAGCCCCCCGAGGGCCGGGCGCGCCCACCGCGGAAGCGCCAGGCGTTGGAAGACCCCGACCATCGCGTAGAAGCCCTTGGCGTAGAGCAGGCCGATGAGACCACCCAGGACGCCGATGATCGCGAACCAGACGAGCTGGAAGGCGTTCATCAAGTGGTAGTTGACCGTGTAGCCGAAGAGGGGTCCGAAGCCCTCAATCGACCCCCAGACGGTGAAACCGACAATGGACGCGATGAACGCCGGCACCAACGCCTCGACCTCGAAGTCATCGCGGTACATGATCTCGGTCGCGAGCACCGCGCCGCCGAGCGGTGCACCGAAGATCGACCCGATGCCCGATCCGATGCCGCTCGACACCGCGATGCGCGCGTCGGACGGGCTGAGGTCCAGCAGTCGGGCGAGCAACGAACCGAAGCCGGCGCTGATCTGGCCCGTCGGCCCCTCGCGTCCGCCCGATCCGCCAGAGCCGATGGTGAGCGCTGACGCAATGATTTTCACGACCACCGTCCGAAATCGGATCCCGCGCGGGTTGTGGTGGACCGCGGCGATCGCCGCGTCGGTACCGTGACCCTGAGCCTCGGGCGCGATCGTAAAGACCAAGATCGCCCCGGCGAGGGCGCCGCCGCCCGCCACTAAGGGAATCGCCCAGGGACGCGCGAAGTGAGCCGACGCCACCCGGTATCCCTCGCCCACGGGCGACGGTTCGGTGTAGCCAGCGAGCACGTGCAGGAAGAACCAGCTGGCGAACTGCAACGTCTCGTAGAACACCACCGCGCCGAGCCCCGCGATCACGCCGATGATCGTGCCGAGGATGAGCCACTTGCGCCCGTAGCTGGCCGCACCGATCCAGACCGACGCTCGAACCTGGAAGTCGCGCGAGGGGTTCCGGCGTTGGTGACGCGGGACGCTGGACTTGGCGACCATCAGATCTCCCACCCGGTGGCCCAGTCCTGCTCTGGCAGCTCGCCGGCGGCCAGGGTGAATCGGTCGAGCACCTTGATGAAGACGTCGCGGTCCTCGTCGGTGATGCCGCGAACGATCTGCTCGATCTCTCGACGACGATTCGACGTGACGAGGTGCACCAGGGCGCGGCCCGATTCACTGAGCGAGATGCGCACGTTTCGCCGATCGTCGCGTTCGACCCGGCGGTTGATCAACTTCTTTCGAACGAGGCGATCGCACATCCGCGTAGCGGTCGCCGGCGTGACGCCGACCGCCTGGGCCAACGTCGAAAGTCGTTGCGGTCCCCGTCCCGCCAGCACGACGAGTGTCCGGTACTGGGTGAGCGTGACCTCTTCGGCCACGTCGGACAGGGATCGAACGGCGACCGCAACGAGGGCCCGACTGGCCGAGATGAACGCATCGATCACCGGCTCACGAGATCGAGACTGATCGGAACTTACTTTCACCCACTGATTATTGCATAGTGCAACTATCTCGATTCCCGTTCATTCACCCGTGTTACCGGTACCGGTTCCACGAGCCGCCCGGTCGATGTGAGCTCACCCCCCAACACTCCCGAGACCAACCCGTCGGACGGCCAGCCCTCGACCATCGACTCCCACCGCGATCCGGCGCGGCGCACCCACCGCCGTTCGAATGGTTCAGCGTTCGATCATGCGCATCTGCTGTTCGTTGTGGTGCTCACCGGCCGCGGGCGTGACGGCCGTGAGCTGGTCGATCTGCTCACTGGTCAGCTGCACGGCGTCGGCGGCGACGTTCTCCTCGAGTCGCGACACCCGTTTGGTCCCGGGGATCGGGACGACGTCCTCGCCCTGGGCGAGGACCCACGCCAGGGCGACCTGGGCGGGCGTCGCGCCGACTTCGGCCGCGATGGCCTTGACCTCGTCGACGGCGCGCAGGTTGCGCTCGAAGTTCTCGCCGGTGAAACGGGGGTTGGACTTGCGCGAGTCGTCATCGGCGAAGTCTGCGGTCGAGCGGATCGCACCGGTCAAGAAGCCGCGCCCGAGCGGCGAGTACGCGACGAGCCCGATGCCCAGTTCGCGCAGCAGCGCCAACACGGTCGGTTCGGGGTCGCGGGTCCACAGCGAGTACTCCGACTGCAGCGCGGTGATGGGGTGCACGGCGTGGGCGCGGCGGATCGTGTCGGGTCCGGCCTCGGAGAGGCCGAGGTGGCGGATCTTGCCCTCGGCCACCAGCTCGGCGAGCACCCCGACGGTCTCCTCGATGGGGGTGTGGGGATCGACGCGGTGTTGGTAGTACAGGTCGACGTGATCGGTGCCGAGGCGCCGCAACGATCCCTCCAGCGCGACTCGCACGTTGGCGGGGCTGCTGTCGAGGTTCCACGGACCGGCGCCGGCGTGGGAGACCAGACCGAACTTCGTCGCGAGGACCACCTCGTCGCGACGGCCCCGGATGGCCCGGCCGATCAGTTCCTCGTTGACGAAGGGACCGTAGATCTCGGCGGTGTCGATGAGGGTGACGCCGAGGTCGAGGGCCCGCTGGACGGTGCGGATGGACTCGGCGTCGTCGCTGCCCGCGCCGGTGTACGCGGTGGACATGCCCATCGCCCCGAGCCCGATCCGCGCGACCTCCAGGGTCCCCAGGTGGATGTGCTGCATCGTTGTCTCCCTCTCATCGATTCGGTCCGTGACCGCGGCGGTGCGTGTTCGAGGCCACTAGCGCGAGCAGACGCTGCCGTCTCTCCACGGTATCGACCGACGGTCGAGGCGCCGTCGCCGGTCCGCGGCGAGACGGGCGAACGAGCGCCGGTTCTTTGCGCGGTGGCCCAGCCACACCCTGGGTCGATCGGAGCGACCCGGTCGTCGAGGGCTGCGCGAGACTCATAGACTCGGGCCGAGCCTCGGAGGAATCATGATCCACCACGTCGTCGCCTTCCAACTCGCCGCCCAGGACAACGAAATCCGCCAACGGCACGCGGTCGAGCTGCGGGACCGTCTGGAGGCGCTGGCCGACGTCATCCCCGGCGTCGTCTCGCTCTCGGTCCACCAAGACCTCGGTGAGGTGGACAGCCATTGGCCGCTCGTGCTCGTGTCGGCGTTCGAGTCTCTCGACGCGCTCAACGGCTACATGGCGCACCCGAGCCACCGGGCGGTCATCGCCTGGATGAACGACGGGCTGGTCGTCGACCGGGTCGCCGTCGACTACACCGACCAGTAGGTCGAAGCGCCGGGCACCGGTCCGCTCACCCTCGGCCCCACTCAGGGCTCTCGAGGGCCGAGGCGTCGAGTTCGTTCACGTTCGCGACACCGGTCAGCGCGAGCACGACCATCAGGTCGGCGCGGATGGACTCGATCACGTCGACGACGCCTTGCTCGCCCCGCGCCGCCACCGCGTAGACCCAGGGCCGTCCGATAAGGCAGGCGCGCGCGCCGAGGGCGAGCGCCTTGACCACGTCGAGGCCGCTGCGCACCCCGCCGTCCATCAAGATCTCGACCTCATCGCCGACGGCGTCGGCGATGGCCGGCAGGGCCCGAACCGTCGAGGTGACGTCGTCGAGTTGACGGCCCCCGTGGTTCGAGACCACGATCGCGTCGGCGCCGTTGGCGACCGCCTCGCGCGCGTCCTCGGGGTCGAGGATGCCCTTGAGGACGATCGGGCCGTCCCAGAGCGATCGCAGCCATTCGAGGTCTCGCCAGGTGACGCTCGGGTCGAACTGACCGGCGACCCACCGCTGGAAGTCCTGGGGCACGCGTCCCGCCGGGACCGCGCGCTCCAGGTTCCCGAAGGTGAGCGGCTTGCCGCCGAGGGCGACCTCGCGCACCCAGCGCGGATGGGTCGCGAGGTCGATCTTGCGCCGGTACTGGCCGATCGTCGAGATACCGCCGTTCATCCCGTTGCGCGAGTCACGGAATCGTCGTCCGGGCACCGCGAGATCGACGGTGAGCACCAGTGTCGAGCACCCGGCGGCGCGGGCGCGCGCCACGAGGTCTTCGGCGTAGCCGCGGTCCTTCATCACGTAGAGCTGGAACCAGAAGGGCCTCGAAGTTGCCGCGGCGACCTCCTCGATCCCGCAGATCGAGAGGGTCGACTCGGTGAAGGTGATACCGGTGCGCTCGGCCGCGCGCGCGGCCAGCACCTCGGCGCGCGGAGCGAACATGCCCGCGAAGCCGACGGGTGCGAGCACCAGGGGGACCGAGAGCTGCTGGCCGAGCACCGTCGTCTCGAGGGTCCGCGCCGACACGTCACGCAGGACCCGCTGGCGCAGCCGCAGCGAGTGGAGGTCGTCCTCGTTGGCCCGCATCGAGTTCTCGGCGAAGGCGCCGCCGTCGACGTAGTCGAAGAGCTGGCGTGGCAGCCGACGACGGGCCAACTCGCGAAAGTCGTCGTGGGTCGCCGGGGCCAGACGGAGCGGACGGTCGGGGCGTCGCCAGGTCACGACGCGGTCCCGTTCACCGCGACGACTCCCCCATCGGTTTTCGACCTCAATCGCACCTGGACCCCACAATCGCCGACCATCCCCACGCCAGTGACGCAGTGAGCGTGTTGGGTCGGACTGTACTCGCCAATGTGGTGGTCTCGACGCGGCGACGAGTGAGCGGATCACTGAACGTCTGCGTCGCGCTCCAACCGACGCCAGTGCCGATCGCCATCGGTCACCCCGGTTGGTTCCCTGCTTGCCTCGGCGCGCCACGACATCGCTTCGGCCACCCTGGAACGTTGAAGTCAATTTCAAAACGGTGTTCGCCAATCGTTCGAGCGGACACCGCCTAGCCTCCTCGGCGATTGTCCTTGATGAATGGGGGTTTCTGATGATTCGCCGACGGGTCGCGATGACGACGCGCTGCTGGGTTTCGTGGTGCTGACGCCGCCGTGGCGCGCGTGAGCCGGAGCGGGCGGGCGACGCCTCGCTCCGGGGTGTCGCTCGGCGCCGGGCCCGGTTTTCGCCCCGACATCCAAGGGCTGCGAGCACTCGCCGTCGGTCTGGTGGTCCTGGACCACGCGCACGTGCCGGGTCTTCGCGGCGGATTCATCGGCGTCGACGTCTTCTTCGTGATATCGGGCTTTCTCATCACGGGGCTGCTGATCGGTGACATCGAACGACACCGCAGCGTGCGCTTCGTGAACTTCTACGCGCGCCGCGCCCTTCGAATACTGCCCATGGCGACCGTCGTCATCGTCGTAACCTCGGTCGCCTCGGTGTTGCTGCTCGGCGTCCTGGCCGCTCGCTCACTGCTCGTCGACGGGGTGTGGGCGGTCTTCTTCGTCGCCAACGTCCACTTCGCCGCCGCGGGTACCAACTACTTCGCGGCGACCGGGACCTCGGCGCTGCAGCACTACTGGTCCCTCGCCGTCGAAGAGCAGTTTTACCTCGTGTGGCCGGCGTTACTGGGCGCGATCGCCTTCGGCGCGTCGCGGCTTCGCCGCGAGCACGTGACGCGGCTGGCGATCGCGGCGACGCTCGTCGCTTTCATCGCCGTGTCGCTGGCCTCGTCCATCGCCGACACGGCGAAGGACCCGGCCGGCGCCTACTTCTCGACCATCGATCGAGGGTGGGAGCTCGCGGTGGGCGCGCTGATCGCGGTCGTCCTGCCCTCGGTCAAGACGATCCCTCGGATTCTCGGCGCGGTCTTGACCTGGACCGGTCTGAGCGCGGTGTTGGCCGCGGCCGTGCTCTTCACGTCCCTCACCCCGATCCCGGGATGGCGCGCGCTGCTGCCGGTACTGGGCGCGGGGGCCTTGCTGGTCGGTGGCGTCGCGGGGGCTCGCGGCGGAGCCCAGGCGTTGCTCGGGCTGCGGCCATTGCAGTTCCTCGGTGATATCTCGTATTCGCTGTACCTCTGGCACTGGCCGCTGCTGGTCCTGGGCGCGGCCTACTTGGGGGCGCGAGACTCCCTCGCGGCCCGACTCGTCACCGTCGCGGCGGCGGTCCTCTTGTCGAGTCTCACCTTTCACCTCTTCGAGAACCCCGTTCGACACGCCCGAGCCTTGGTCCAGAAGTGGTGGCGCGGTCTGCTGCTCTGGCCGGTGGCGACCGGGGTCGTCGTGGCCATCTCGATCGTCGCCATGCCGTCGATCCCCTTCGCGGCCGCGGCCGGTCCCGCCGTGGCGGAGTCGGCCACCGCGGCGGTGCGCACCGCGGTGCGCGCCGCATTGGCCGACGCCCCGATTCCCGCCGCCACGTCCCCGGGACTCGCGGTCGCGTCGAGCGACCACGTGAACCTCGGCGCCTGCAGCGCCTACGGGCGGCTCCGCAGCGAGATCTGCCAGCTCGGCGACCCCCGCGGCCACCACACCGTGGTGCTCTTCGGCAACTCGCACTCGGCCATGTGGGAGCCCGCCCTGGCCACCATCGCGCGGCGCGACCACTGGCGGTTCTATCCGGTCGTCAAAGAGGCCTGCGGGTACGACACGTACACCGACGTCGTCCCTGGGCTGAGCCCGAGGAATCAGTGCTCCCGGTGGTACGAGTGGGCGACGTCCGTCATCGCCCGATTGCATCCCGACCTCATCGTCATGGGCAGTTACACCGTGACGCAGTACTGGTTTCGTGGCGAACAGTCGGCCCTCGCCCGATTGAAGCCGCTAGCCCCCCGATTCGTCCTGCTCAGCGATACACCTAGGCGGACCAACCCACTGCCGGACTGTCTCTTGCAGAGCGACGCCACCCAAAAGACGTGTCTGTGGCACGAGTCGGCCGCGAACGACGAGAAGCAACGTTCGACCGAGCGAATCGCCGCGCTCGCTTCGGTCGACTACCTCAACGTGACGCCGTGGTTCTGCTGGCGGGGCCTCTGCCCGGGCGTGATCGACGACCTCCTGCCCTACCCCGACCGCGCCCACTTGACGCCCGAGTACTCGAGATTCCTCACCACGGACCTCCAGCGCGCCATCAACTTGACCGGCGGCACGATTCGCCAACCCGTCCCCCTCGCCGGCGCCGGCTGACGCATCCGACGCGGCGAGGTCCGGTCCGTCCACCTCGGGCTCGATACCGGCCGCGGGCCCGATCGCGGAAGTCGTCGTGGGTCGCCAGAGTCAACCGGAGTGAATGGTCCTTGCGGCGCACGCTCACGAAGCGCCCGTATCCACCTGGGCCGGTCGATGGCCAGTTCTCAACATCATTCGCATAGGGACCTCATCGTCACCAGTCCTCGGTGCGCCACCCGTGGGGTGATGGCGCTTGGACGCACTGTACCGCCAGCGTCGCGCGGGCCGACGCCCTTGGGCCGATGAGGTTGCACCGCGGCGCGATTCGGGCGCTGTCGCGACTGAGGGTGTCACGCTTCGATTCCTCAGATGCCGTGCGACACGCGGCGACCTTGGTTAGGTGCACTGGCAAGATCGACCGCGCCAGGGGTCCGACCAGTCGGCGTCGGTGCCAGTCATTGACACCGTCACCGCTCGCATGGGAACGGAATCATAAAGGTTCGACGGACCACGGTTGTTGACACCAAAGCGATTACGACCCTCGGCGACGCTCCGTTCGGATCCGTCGCCCAATATCAATCTCCGGTAGAACCGGGGCCCACGCCCGATTCCACCCGCTTCACCGTGCGATGACTTAACCCAGGGGTGACAACGAAGGAGTCGAGAGTGGCGTGACCTCGTTCGCCGGCGGCACCGTTACCTGGACGGGAACTCCGTAGCCGGTGATCGTCTCGCCGACGTTGACGTTGACGGTTTGGCCAGACACCGTCACCGAAGTCGTCATGCTCGTCGTGGCCAACTCCCCTTGCGCGTTGAGATCAACCTTCATCGAGACGGCACCGAAGGACGCACCCTTCATCGCGGTGGTCATCCAACTCGGCAAATCCTTGAGTTTTGAACTGATAAGGCTCTGTGCGGACGTCGAGCTGAACGTGACGTTGTACTGGTGGAGGGCTTGACCATTCACGACCACTGATCCGCCGTCGGCGACGACGGCGCCTTGGTGGGCCAACATCGTGAGCAGCGACAGCGGGCTACCCGACGCGCCCAAGGTGCTCGTGGACAGCAACTTGGAGGTGTTGACGGGCATCGAGACCCACGGGGTCGGGAATCGACTCGCCACGGCCGACCCAAACTTCAGGTACGCCACCCCGCCGTCCAGCACCTCTTGTACCGAACCGATCCGACTGAGCGCGCCGCCGTACTGCACGTTCATGTCGCACTCGGCCGACGAAAGGATGCACTGCCCACTGCCGGTAATGGTGACGTTCTGGCCCACGACCACCAAACCCTCGGTGAGATTGAAGGCCAGCGTGCTGTGCGAGAGCGTCGTTACCAACGCGTTGCTGACCACCGCGTCGGCGCTCGCGGGCGACGACGTCGCCAACGAGAGCCCCACCGCGCTCGCGCCGACCAAGAGCACCGCCACCCCGCCCGCGACGACGGACCTCCTGACGCGACGGACTGGCCGGCCGCTGGGGACGTCGTCTAGAGACGGTGGACCTTCGGGTGATACGCCGGACTGCGCCTCGTCTTCCATCGCCCCTCCAATTCTCGGTACTGACCAGAGAGTATCCCAGTTCCACCGACCGATTCGGCTGAACGGTTCCTACCGATCGACGCGATTCGATCGGAGGCTTCCCCCGCGTCGCCACCCGATGAAGGTCCACGTCAGTCCAACGATCACGAACGTAGAAGGCTCGACCCACTGGCCGTTGCCGACGAGCTCGAGTATCACGCCGGCCGAGACGCCGACCACGGTGAAGGCCAGTCCGGTCGTCATCATCCGATTCGCGCTGGGCGGCCACCGCCGAAGAGACGAATCCTTGGCAATCGGTCTACCCATCGCACCCTCCGTCGCATCACCGCCCGATCTCACCGTAGCGGACCGCCATGGGCGAACGACGCGAATGGCCGAGGTCGTTCGCGCACGAGACGCGGGATTTAACTTGGCGAGTGGAGGCGTGACCGCGATGATCAGCGTGCCGGACGGGGGCCATCAACCAACCACGACGAATCGACCCGGAGAGGGTCGTGCTTCACGGCACCGTCCTCGGCTGCAGTCGCCATCACCTCGAGTCAGTCCTCACGGTGCAGTGAGTCCTCGGTCCGGCCACGTCGCGAGCCGGCGACACCCAATCGCACATCACAACGTGCACGCTATCGTTCGCGACGCGAATCCTGAGAGCGAACGAACCGTCCGTCTCGGGGCCAAACGACCGTGGTACCCGCGCGAACCCTGGCCCAACGGACAGGGTCCTGGCGCACCGAGGGCACGCCACCACTCGCGACCGTCGCGTCGGGGCATAGCATGCCGCTGTGAACATCATCGTGACTTCATTGAAGGGTGGCGTTGGGAAATCAACGACATCGATATATCTGTCCGCAGCCGCGGTGGAGCGGGGCTACGACCCGGTCACCCTCGTGGACGCCGACCCCCAAGCTTCGTCGGCCGAGTGGCTTGAGCTCTGGCCGGTCCCGGGGATCACCGTGGTCGAGGCGCCTTCGGAGCGCACCGCAACGCGCGCCATTCAACGGGTCGACGGGGTGGTCGTCGTCGACACCCCGCCCGGCAACGAGCGCGTCACGCAGTCGGCGGTCGCCCTGGCCGACGCCGTGGTGATCCCGACCCGCGCGGGCGGCGTCGAATACTCGCGCGTGACCGCGACGATCGAGCTGATCCCCAAGCGCACCCCGCACGGCGTCGTGATCTGCGCCGCGCGACTGGGCACGAACGACCTCGACGCCGCCATCGACTGGTGGAAGGAACAGAAGGTCGAGGTGTGGGGCGTGATCCCCGAGCGCGTCAGCATCGCGGCGGGTCCCGAAGCACGGCTCAGTCGTGAGGGGCTCGAGAACTACGACGCGGTGCTCGGACGGGCCCTGCGCGGGTGGCGCTGATCGCGGGCCGCCGTCTCGCGGGCCCGATCTGGTCACCTCACACTCGGTCTCGCCGGTCGCCCCGCGCGCCAGCGTAACCTCGGCGTGAACACCACAACGAAGCGGTCCGGACCTCAGCCCGGCTCGCCGTGACCGTCGCCGTGGCCACCGGACTGGTGCGTGAGGTCGTGGGCCGGCCGCACCGTCACCTTCGGTTCGCTCGTCGACCACGTGACCGCCGCGACCAGTGTCGCCCACAGGGCCGACGCGAGGGCGAGGTGGACGTCGGCCAGGGCCGCGGGCGCACCCAAGAGCGCGTCGAACGCGCCGACGACGACCTGGGCCACGAGCAAGGCCAGCCCGCTCAGCGCCAACGTGCGCGCACCCCGAGCGCGGCCACTCGCGCGCCAGCGCGCGATGAGGTAGGTGACGACGAGTCCCACCCCGACCAGGACCAGCGAACGATGGAGGTACTGCAGCGCCACGAGTCTCGCCGGCGCCGCGCTCGAGAGGCACGCGGGCCACGAGCGACAGGCCCCCTGGGCGCCCCCGTCGACCACCAGCGAACCCGAGATGAGCACGAAGAACAGTCCGGCGACGCTCGCCCAGGCGAGCCCGTCCGCTCGGCGAGCGAGCGACCACGGTCGCGCGGGGTCGATGAACGACGCGACGGCCGTCGCGGTGACGATCGCGAGGAACAGCAGCCCCACGATGAGGTGCAGGGCAACGGTCACCGGCGCGTTCTTGGTCCAGACCGTGACGGCTCCGAGCATGATCTGGACGACGATGACGCCTCCCGACGTAAAAGCGAGCGCGCGCACGTGACGGACCCTCGGACTCCCGCGCCAGACGAGCACGACGAGTCCGACGATCCCGAGCGTGACGATGCTCGCGAGGTAGCGGTGGGACTGCTCCAGCAGAGGGTGGAGATGATCGATGGGGCCAGCCTGACCGTTACACAATGGCCAACTCGAACAGCCCATACCCGAATCCGTGACGCGAACCGTACTGCCGAGCACGATCAACAGGTACGTCGCCACCATGATGGTGACCGCGAGCCCCCGGATACGTCGATCGGTTCGAGCGCTGCCCCAGCGATGATCGGCCGTGACGCCCGGCACGATCAGCTCACGCACGAGCCACTCGGTACGGAACCAGTGGCACCTGCTTGACCTCCACGTTCGAACCTCTTCTCCGTCCGGCCCCCGTCGCACGATACCCACGGGAACCTCGGTCGGGCAACATCGACGGGCGTTCGAGCCCACCGGGCGGACGGTGCCAACGCCGGGTGGTCGTTCATGGGAAAGTAGTGACCCATGGTTGAATCATCGAACGTCGAGAACCTCGAGGGGTCAACGAGCCCCGCGTCACTCGGGTATCGGACGCTCGGGCTGACCCACGACGACACCTCGGAGATCCCCGACGGTCTGGTCCTCGGTCGGGTCAGCATCGTCCACGGGGCCAACGCGGAGGTCATCTGGTTCGAACCCGCCGGCGGCGAGGTCGTGACGCTCTGCCACTTCTCGCCGGGGATCGACCCGCGCCCCGTCGCCGGCGACTGGGTCGCCATCCTCGACGACCACATCGAAACCGTCTTGGCCCGCCGCAGCGCCCTGCGACGAGCCAACCTGCGCACCCACGTCACCCAGGTGCTCGCGGCCAACCTCGACCTCGTGCTGCTCGTGATCCCCATCGACCGCGCGCCGAACATCCGCATGCTCGAACGCTTCGCGGTGATGGCTCTGGACAGTGGGGCGCGACCGTTCGTCCTGCTCACCAAGGCCGACGAGTCGAGTGACGTCTCAGGCGCGCTGGACGTCGTGCGCGGCGTCGTCCCCGACGTGGACGTGCTCACCACGAGTTCGATCAGCGGCGAAGGCATCGAGCACCTGCGCGACCTGCTCCACCTCGGGGTCACCGCGGTGATGCTCGGCGCGTCGGGCGCGGGCAAGACGTCACTGCTCAACGCCCTCGAGGGCAGCGACGAACTGACTCGCACCGTGAGCCGTGGGGGTGAAGGTCGCCACGCCACCTCGACGCGCAAGCTCTACCGATTGCGCGGCGGCGGCGTGCTGCTCGACATCCCCGGAATCCGATTGGCCAATCTCGACGTCGAGCGGGCGCGGGTGGACGAAACCTTCTCCGATATCGACGAGGTGGCCGCGCACTGTCGCTTTCGCGACTGCGCCCACACCGGGGACGAGGGGTGCGCCGTCGAAGCGGCCGTCGAAGCGGGGACCCTGGACCGCGAACGACTGGCGAGCTGGCGACTCATCCGTGACGAGGCGGGACGGTCGTCCCGCGAGCGAGGTTCGGCGCCGCGCCCCGGTCGCCGGGTGCACCGCGACCCGCCTTCGCCCGACGACGAGCCGCCACGGCTCGACTGACCCGCCATCGCACTTCGGCGCCGACCGTGGTCGGGCCCCATTCACTCGGACCGCAGCTCGACCGTTGGGCACGTCGCACCGTCACCGATGGCCCAGTACGAGCGGAGGCTGATTCCTGGGCCGGCGCCATCGTTCGTACACCAGGCGCTGAATGGACCCCGGATCGTCGGCCGGAGGGCGAGATGCGAAGGTTTCGCCCCCCCTGACTGACGAGGCGGACTGCGCGGTAAGTTCGGATTGTCGACTCGAACCTCCGGCCGAGGTTTCCGCCGCGACCGGCGCCGACCAAATTGTTCAATCCGAGGACCCATGCGATCGCACCGAACCACCAAGCAGCCGCGACCCGAAACCGTCGAAGCCGCGTGCGCGCCCGAGGCCGGACCGACGCTCGGAGTTCCGAGTTGTGACACCGGACCCGCGGGCCGCCTGGCGTGGACGTTCCACGAGATCATGGAGATCATCCGACGCCGCGGCTAACAACGGTCGTCGACTACCACTCCGAAACGACGAAACGCCCCGACCCGTCCGCGGATGAGACCGATGGGTCGGGGCCGTTCACCCGATCAACGGGTCACGGACTGATCACTCCCGATCGATCGACGCTCGCCGGAGCGCATCACCAGGCAGACCACCGCGCCGCGCATCGACCATCGGTACGCCCTCCATGACCATGGAAACCCGTCGGGGGGCGAGACTATTCCCTCCGCGGCCACGGGGAGACGGCTGGTCCATCGCGTCGCCCGCGCGATGACCGAGCTTTCAGCGATTCGCGTCCTCTAGCGAGCCTCGCGACTCCGATACCCTCGTCTCCATGACCCAGCGAGACGCTCACTTCCCTGCCGCCTTCCTCTGGGGGACGGCGACCGCCGCGTACCAGATCGAGGGCGGTGGCACCAACACCGACTGGTGGCGCTTCGAGCACCGCGAGGGGTCCATCGCCGCCGAGCCCTGCGGGGACGCCTGCGATTCGTGGCACCGCTACGGCGAAGACCTCGACATCGTCGCGACCCTCGGTCTCAACAGCTATCGCTTCTCGGTGGAGTGGGCGCGCATCGAGCCACGCCACGGCGAGATCGACCGCCACGCGCTCGAGCACTACCGCGCGGTGCTCGCCGCCTGTCACGAACGAGCCATCGCGCCCGTAGTGACCCTGCACCACTTCACGCTGCCGCTGTGGGTCGCCGACGCCGGCGGCTTCGAGAGCCCGGACATCGCCGAGTGGATGGGCGCCTACGCCCGCGTCGTCGGCGAGGCGCTCGGCGACCAGATCGCGATGGCCTGCACGATCAACGAACCGAACATCGTGGCCGCCATGGGCTACCTCGCCTCGGTCTTCCCGCCCGAGGTGACCGACTGGAGCCGGTACGTCGCCGTCAACGGGGCCCTTCGTCGCTGCCACCGCGCGATGGTCGACGCGTTACGCGAAGGTCCCGGCGACTTCCCGATCGGGATGACGTTGTCGATGGCCGAGTACGAGGCGGTCGACGACGGCGAGGAGGCGCTCGCGACCTACCGCACCGAGATGGAGGACCGGTACCTGGCCGAGGTGACCGAGGACGACTTCCTCGGTGTGCAGTGCTACACCAAGCACCTCTTCGGACCGGGCGGCATGATCTGGGGCGGGGACGGCGAGTTGACCGAGATGGGCTATCTCTTCTGGCCACGGAGCGTCGCCTACACCCTTCGCCGGGCCCGGGAGTTCACCTCGATCCCCCTCGTC
The DNA here is from genome assembly GCA_001443545.1 of Acidimicrobiaceae bacterium RAAP-2. Taxonomy (GTDB): domain Bacteria; phylum Actinomycetota; class Acidimicrobiia; order Acidimicrobiales; family RAAP-2; genus RAAP-2. The sequence continues at coordinate 5,028 of LMAD01000015.1, read as the reverse complement.
GTGACCGAGAACGGCATCGGGACCAACGACGACGACCAGCGGATCCGCTACCTCACCGAGGCCCTGGCGCACCTCGACGAGGCGCGGCGCGACGGGATCGACGTACGGGGCTACTTCCAGTGGTCCCTGCTCGACAACTTCGAGTGGGTGCTCGGCTACGGACCGAAGTTCGGCCTCGTCGCGGTCGATCGCACGACCTTCGCGCGGACCCCCAAGCCCTCGGCCGCCTGGTACGCCGACGCCGTGGCCGCTCGTTCAGGCGAGGTCGCCCCCTCGTCGAGCACGCCGAGCGACGAGGTGGGCGCCTAGCGCTGCACGTAGCGCAGTCGCGAGACCGCGCCGTTGGCGAAGGTGATCGTGAAGGTGAAGATCCCGTGGCGACTCCGCGGGGCGACGGTGACCCGCACGGTGAGCACGGTGCCCGTATCACCGATCACCAGCGCGGTCGTCCCGGCGTGGCTGCGGATGGTCGGCCGGCCGACGAAGCTGAGTCCGAGGATCTTGAGCGTCACGGTCTTGCCGGCCACCGCGTGACCGACGACCTGGGTCGCCATCGTCGGCGGCGGGGCGATCACCAGCGAGTAGCTGAAGGTCCCCGCGTCACCGCCCGAGTCCGACGTCGTGCCCGACGCCGTGTACGTTCCGGGCTTGAGCACGCCGCTCGTGGAGACGGCGCCGGTCGGCGAGATGACGACCGCTGGCGCGCCCGTACTCTGGAGGAACGTCACGGTGCCGTTGGCGCCCGAGACGGCCAACTGGTCGCTGAACACGTTGGAGGCGAGGGTGTTCACGGTGCCCGAGGTCGGGGCGGCCTGGGCGATCGTGGCGGGGGCGGCCACCGTGAGGGTGAAGCTGAACGTGCCCGCGTCACCGATCGCGTCCTGGGTCGTGCCCTGGACGCTGTAGGTGCCGAGACCGAGGGTCCCGGTCGTCGTGACCAGACCCGAGTTCGAGACCGCGATCCCCGACGTCGTGCCGGACGGGGTGAACGTGACGGCACCGGTGGCCCCGGTCACCGCCAACTGGTCGGCGAAGGTCGCCGAGACCGGGCTCGTCACCGTCGAGGTCGTCGGCGAGTTCTGGGTGAGCGTGCCGACGGGGGTCACGAGCAGGTTGAAGAAGTACGAGCCACCGTCGCCGCTGGCGTCACTCGTCGTGCCGCGCGTCACGTACGAGCCGACCGCCAGGCCGGCGCTCGCGGTGAGCAGCCCGGTCGGTGACACCGACAACGCGGGGGCGCCCGAGGTCTGAGTGAACGTGACGGCACCGGTGGCCCCGGTCACCGCCAACTGGTCGGCGAAGGTCGCCAGGGCGAACGTCGTCACGCTCAGGCGAACGGGCGCGCTCTGGGTGAGCGTGCCGACGGTCAATCGATAGGCGAAGGTTCCCCCGTCGCCAATGGCGTCACCCATCGTGCCGCGCGCGACGTAGGTGCCGCGCGCGAGCGGGCCGCTCGTCGAGACCAGCCCGGTCGGCGACACGACCAGCGAAGGGCTCCCGCTGGTCTGGGCGAAGGTGACCGGGCCCGCGATCGGGATTGTCGCGAGCTGGTCGGTGAAGGTCGCCGAATCGGTCACGGAGGTGGCGCTGGTCGTCGGCGCCACCTGGGTGAGCTCACCGACCGACAGGGTGAAGCTGAAGGCCCCGGCGATGCCGTTGGCGCTCATCGTGCCCGTCGCCGTGTAGGTGGCTCGGGCGAGCTGGCCACTCGTGGTCACCAGACCCGAGCTCGAGACGAGGAGCGTCGGCGACCCGGTCGTCTGGACGAAGGTGACCGGCGCTTGCTCACCGGCGACGCTCAGCTGGTCGCTGAAGGTCGCCGACGACGCCACGGTCACCGACGCGGCGACCGGTCCGCTGATGAGGGGACAGACGTAGTCGCCGTCGAGTCCGTTGGACGGGTACTGGATCATCGCGGCCCGTCCGCCGGTGAACCCGGGCGTCGCGCAGGCCGCCTGGGCCTGGGTGAGCGAGGCGTAGCCCGGGAGCCACGCGTCGTACGCGGCGAAGGTCTTGCCGGTGGCGCCCATCAACTGGCCCCACTGGTACGAGGTCGAGTAGATCCCGATCGAGTGGACGCCGCGACTGGTCAAGTAGGCGAGCTCGCCCAGGACGACCGCCTGGTCGTTGGCGAACTGCGCCGCGGTCGCGGTCGCACCGGTGCGGATGCTCTGCCAGGAGTTGCCCGTCTCGACGTCGAGCCACCAGGGCGCGGTCGTGGCGGCGGTGCCCGGCGAGGCGGCGCCGAGCTGGGTCTCGGCGGCGATGACCGCTTGGAGCGAGTCACTGCCGGCGTTCCAACCGAAGTCGTAGGAACAGGCGGTCGAGTTGGCCCCGGTGCAGACCTCGGGCATCGTCTGGGCCGTCGGCCAGGCCGGGTTACTGGACGGCCCCGGGTTGGCCGTGTTCACGTAGAACTGGGGCGCGGCACTCTGACTGGCGCTCGCCCACTGCAGTTCCGAGGCGAGGCACGGGTTGGTGGTGCGCGGTCGACCGTCGTTCACCCCGACCACGCCGAAGCCGGCCGAGGCGGGGAGGTTGCCGCCGCACTGGGGGAAACTGATGTCGTAGCCGAGCGACGTCGCGGGAACCGAGGGGATCGTGGCCCCCGTGGCGACGGTGCTCAACGTGGCCGTGGCCCCGAGCACCATGAAGAAGGACACGGCGAATCGAGCCAGGCGAGTGAGCATGGTGAACCATGTTAAACGGTGTGGCCCCGCTCCGCGGGGTGATTCACGAGATTCAGTGTTTTCACAAGGTGGCCGGCCCGAGTCGAGACGCACCCGTTCGTGGTGTAGACCGATAGCCGGCGAAGTCCACGACGCTTCGCGAATCGCTGATCGACGGTGAGAGGTGACGATGAGAGAGCCCCAGGTGACGCCAGTGGGCGGGCTGCCCGAGCGGGTGACGATCTACGAGGTCGGCGCGCGCGACGGGCTGCAGAACGAGTCGGTCGTGCTCGACGTCGCGACCAAAATCGAGTTCATCCACCGACTCATCGCCAGTGGGCTGCCCGCCGTCGAGTTGACGAGCTTCGTGCCGCCGTCGTGGATCCCCCAGCTCGCCGACGCCGAGGCGTTGCTCGCCGGCCTCGGGACCTTGCCGGGACGCCACCCCGTGCTCGTGCCGAACCAGCGCGGCCTCGACCGCGCGATCGCGAGTGGCGTGCGCGAGATCGCGGTCTTCGCCAGCGCGACCGAGAGCTTCGCCCAGCGAAACCTCAACCGCTCGCGAGCGGAGTCGCTCGAGATCTTCTCGGCGGTCGTCGCCCGGGGACTCGACGAGGGCCTCACCGTTCGCGGGTACGTGTCGATGTGCTTCGGTGACCCCTGGGAGGGTCCGGTCGAGCCCGGCTCCGTCGCCGACGTCGTCGAAGCGCTCGTGGCGATGGGCTGTGGCGACGTCTCCCTCGGCGACACCATCGGCGTCGCCACGCCCGGACAGGTGATCGACCTGCTCGACCGACTCGCTCGACGCGCGATCGGCCCCGAGCGGCTCGCGGTGCACTTCCACGACACCTACGGCCAAGCGCTCGCCAACACCTTCGTCGCGTTGCAGCACGGGGTCACGACGGTGGACGCCTCGGCCGGTGGACTCGGCGGGTGCCCCTACGCCGGCAGCGCCACCGGCAACCTCGCGACCGAGGACCTAGTGTGGCACTTGCACGGAATGGGTGTCGAAACCGGTGTCGACCTCGAAGCCCTGTGCCGGACGAGCCTGTGGATGGCGGACCGACTCGGTCGGCCGAGTCCCTCGAGGACCGTGACGGCGCTGGCCTCGAGCCTCGAGGCGACTTCGGCAGACGACGCCGCGATCGAGCGACGCGAGGAGGAACACCATGGCTGACTACGGACTCAGCGACGAGCTGGAGCACCTGCGCCAGACCGTCCAGGACTTCGCCACCGCCGTCGTCGCCCCCGTGGCGCGACACCACGACGCGACGGGCACCTTCCCCTACGACGTGGTGCGTCGGATGGGCGAGATGGGACTCTTCGGACTGCCGTTCCCCGAGGAGTACGGCGGCATGGGCGGCGACTACTTCGCGCTGTGCGTCGCCATCGAGGAGTTGGCCCGCGTCGACCAGAGCGTGGCGATCACCCTCGAGGCCGGGTGCTCGCTCGGCGCGATGCCGGTCTTCCGGTTCGGCACCGAGGCCCAGAAGCAGTACTGGCTACCCCGCCTGAGCACGGGCCAGGCCCTCGGCGCCTTCGGCCTGACCGAGTCGGGGGCCGGCAGCGACGCCGGGGGCACCCAGACCACCGCCCGACTCGAGGACGGGCAGTGGGTGATCAACGGCGCCAAGAGCTTCATCACCAACTCGGGCACCGAACTGACCAAGTTGGTCACCATCACCGCGGTGACCGACGTCGCCGCCGACGGGCGCAAGGCGATCAGCTCGATCCTCGTCGAGGTCCCCACCCCCGGCTTCACCGTCGAGCCCGCCTACGACAAGGTCGGCTGGCGCGCCTCGGACACCCATCCGCTCTCCTTCAGTGACCTGCGGGTCCCCGAGGAGAACCTGCTGGGCGAGCGCGGCCGCGGCTACAGCAACTTCCTGCAGATCCTCGACGAGGGCCGCATCGCCATCGCCGCGCTCGCGGTGGGCGCCGCTCAGGGCTGCGTCGACGAGAGCGTCGCCTACGCGAATCAGCGCGAGGCCTTCGGCCACGCCATCGGGCGCAACCAGGCCATCGCCTTCAAGATCGCCGAGATGGAGACGCGCACCCACACCGCGCGCTGCACCTACTACGACGCCGCGGCGAGGATGCTCGCCGGGCGGCCCTTCAAGAAGGAGGCGGCGATCGCCAAGCTCGTCGCCAGCAACGCCGCGATGGACAACGCCCGCGACGCCACCCAGATCCACGGCGGCTACGGCTTCATGAACGAGTGCCCGGTCGCGCGCCACTACCGCGACTCGAAGATCCTCGAGATCGGCGAAGGAACCAGCGAGGTGCAGAAGATGCTCATCGCACGGATGTTGGGGGTGTAGATGAACAAGCTCGTCAGTTCGCCCGCCCTGGCGGTGGC
>LMAD01000014.1 GCA_001443545.1 Acidimicrobiaceae bacterium RAAP-2 | reverse complement strand
GCCATGGCGGGCGATGCGGTTCGCGCACCGTCCCGGTCGGTGGAGGTGATGGGATTCGAACCCACTGCCTCTACATTGCGAACGTAGCGCTCTACCAATTGAGCTACACCCCCGAAGGAGTCTTCAGTTTAGCCCAATGCGTAGCGCTCAGATTGCTCGTCGCGCCATTGGCCGGCTGGGCGTGAACCGAAACGAGGGTCGTACGAACCGTACCCCTCGAAGTCGGCGTCTTCGAAGTACTCGTCGTATTCCGGTTCGCTACGACGCGGCCTCCGAGCTTGACGGTCAAAGAGGGGCTCAACGGGCGCCACGGGTCGCCGACTCAATGCGTTCAGACCGAGTGACGACTCGTGCAGATATCCCTGACCGACCGCGTAGAACGCGAGCGCGACGAAGGCCACGACCCCGATCCACGCGATGATCGCCAAATCCCACACCAGGGAGTAACCCGTAAAGACCCCAATCACGCTCAAGATGAGTGCCGCGAACCCGAGTCGGGTGAACATGACCCGGCGTCGAGCACGCATCGACCGAGAACGCCGGACCGGTGCCTCCTGGACGTACGCCGGCCGAGGCGTCGCCGAATACGCCGCGGCGTACCGATTGTTCGTCGGACGTGGCGACGCCGAAGCAATTCGCTCGTCGCGGTGTCGATCGTTCGACACCTGGTCAAACTCATAGTCATCGCTCCACTCATCCCAGGAACTTCGTGTCTCGAGCGTCTGGTAGGTGTCGTCGTCGTGCACGACGGTGAGGCGGGGACGTCGGGCCGGGACACTCTGGTACTGGTCGTATTGGTCGTACTGGTCGTAGGCCTCGGTTTCGTTGAGCCGATGCACCGGCGCCACGACCGCTTGACGGCCTAACACGTCGTGTTCTTCGTGAAAGTGCTCGATCGACTGGTCACTGCGCCAGTCGCGTATGCGCCGCACCACCATGGGGATGAGGAAGACTCCCCAGAGCAGTAGCAGGATGATTAGTAGCATCCGGCCCGCGTTCGCTGGATCTCACTCGACATTGCCGTTAAATGTACAAGGCCATCAAGTGGAATTGGTGGATGTTACACCTCGTGTAATCCGCATTCGACCTTGTCGCCACCGGCCCAGCGTCCACTTCGACGGTCTCCGGGGTTGACGGGCTTGGTCGTCACCGCGGCGCAACCAATCGACGCGTACCCCTGCGCCCAGAGTGGGTGGCTCGCCAGTCCGTGCTGTTCGAGGTAGTACGCGATGTCGTCGTCGGTCCACGTCGCCAGCGGATTCACCTTGACGAGTCCGAACTTCTCGTCGAACGAGACGATCGGTGTTGTCGAGCGCGTCGGCGCGTCGGACCGCTTGAGCGCCGTGACCCAGCCGGACCGGTTGGCCAAGGTTCGTTGTAGCGGCTCAACTTTTCGAAGCTCGCAGCACCGCGCTGTGCCACAGGGCCAGTCGGCCGCGTCGGGACCGAGGTCCGGCCGGGTGAGTCGTAACGACCACTCACGTTCAATGCGGTCCACGAATTCGATCGTTTCGGGGAAGTGGCCACCGGTGTCCAAGAAGACGAAGTCGGCCTGCGGCCAACGCTCGTGCACCAGGTGCACCAAGACGAGATCCTCGAACGAACAGGCGACGACCACGTCGCCCAACCGTTCGAAGGTCCAGGCCAAGACCTCACTCGGGTCGGCCGTTTCGAATTGGTCGTTGAGCGCCGCCAAGTCCTGGGGCGAGGGAAGGCTAGGTATCATCATGGGAAGACCTCGAGAAGTTTAATATTTCCTAGTGATAATGTAGACTATTCGAGGAACGGAACCATGACCTTGACACCACTGCGCCCCCAGACGACAACCGACCATCTCTCGCTCCTCGAATCCCACGCCGTCTACATTCTGCGCGAGGTAGCGGCCGAATGCGAACGACCGGTCCTGCTCTTCTCGGGCGGCAAGGACTCCGCGGTGCTTTTACACCTCGCCGTCAAGGCATTTGCCCCTGGTCGCCTCCCCTTCCCGGTGATGCACGTCGATACCGGTCAGAACTTCCCCGAAGTCCTCACCTTCCGTGATCAAACCGTCGCGAACCTGGGCGCGCGTCTCCTCGTCGCCAGCGTCCAGGACGCGATCGACCGTGGTCGGGTCGCCGATCCCGGCCCCCACGGTGCGCGTAATCGTCTCCAGACCGTGGCGCTCCTCGACGCAATCGTCGAACACGGTTTCGACGCCGCCTTCGGCGGCGCCCGCCGTGATGAAGACAAGGCGCGCGCCAAGGAGCGCATCCTCTCGTTCCGCGACGCCTTCGGACAATGGGACCCGCGTCAACAGCGACCCGAGCTCTGGCAGCTCTATCAGGGTCGCGTCAACGCCGGTGAGCACCTGCGCGCCTTCCCGCTGTCGGACTGGACCGAGCTCGATATCTGGCAGTACATCGAGCGCGAGCACGTCGCCCTGCCCCCGATCTACTTCGCCCACGAACGCGACGTGGTGCGCCGCGACGCCATGTGGCTCGCCGTCAACGAATTCATCCAGCCCCGCCCGGGCGAACACGTCGAGCGGCGACTCGTACGGTATCGCACGGTAGGTGACGCCACGTGCACCGGGGCCGTCGAATCCGACGCCGTGACCGTCGATGCGATCGTGCGCGAGGTGGCGACCGCCAACGTCTCTGAACGCGGGGCGACGCGCGCGGACGACCGGTTCTCGGAAACGGCGATGGAGGATCGTAAGCGCGAGGGATACTTTTAAGTGGAACCCGTAAACACCGACATCTTGCGACTCGCGACCATCGGGTCGGTCGACGACGGGAAATCCACGCTCATCGGTCGGCTCCTGGTTGACACCCGACAGCTCTTCGACGACCAACTCGACGCGGTCGTGAACGCCTCCGAGCGTCGCGGCGTCGGCGACCTCGACCTCAGTTTCGTGACCGACGGCCTGCGCGCCGAGCGGGAGCAGGGAATCACGATCGACGTGGCGTACCGCTACGCGTCGACGCCCGACCGCAAATTCATCATCGCCGACTGCCCCGGTCACGTGCAGTACACGCGCAATATGGCGACCGGCGCGTCGACGGCGGACCTGGCGCTCGTGGTCGTCGACGTCGCCCACGGACTCAAGGAGCAGACCCGTCGTCACCTCTGCATCGCGGCACTGCTCGGCGTGCGCGGCCTCGTGGTGGCGGTGAACAAGATGGACGCGGTGCACTGGTCCTCGGCGGCCTTCCAGAGCGTCGTCGACGAGGTCGAGACGGTATCCAGTGAACTCGGCTTCGAGTCAATCACTTGCGTACCGACTTCGGCCCTGTTAGGTGACAACGTCGTTGACGCCTCGGACCACACCCCGTGGTACCACGGCCCCACCGTGCTCGGAGCGCTCGAATCGAGTGACGCCGGAGCGTGGTCGAACGCCACGAACGGACCCCGACTGCCGATTCAGTGGGTCCTTCGCCAGCCCGGCGGGGGTCGTACCTACGCCGGCATGGTGAACGGCGACACCCTGCACAGCGGCGATGTCGTCACGTTGCTCCCGGCGGGCATCGAGACGACGATCACCGCGCTCAACACCCTGCACAGCGGCGCGGACACCCAAGCCGGCGCCGGACTGTCGATCGACGTCGCACTCGCCGACGAGACCGACGCCGGGCGCGGCGATCTCCTCGCCCGCGCGCCACTGCCCCGGGTCACCCGTGACGTGACCGCGACGGTCTGCTGGTTCGGGGAGCGACCGCTCACCACTGGGTCACGCTTGCGACTGAAGCACACGACCCGGGTTACCCCAGCGCGCATCGTCGCCCTCGATGGCGTCGTCGACGTGTCGACGCTCACCGTCCACGACGGCGACGAACTACGCACCAACGACATCGGGCTCGTGCAACTACAGACGGCCGATCCCCTGGTCGTCGACGACTATCGGGACAATCGGGTGACGGGCAGCTTCGTCCTGATCGACGAGGTCACCAACGCCACGGTCGCCGCCGGCATGGTGGGCCGCGCCGCGTTCCTCTAGTACTGCACGATCATCGAGACCAGCGCCACGGCGAGCAGCGCGGCCATCACGTCGATCGACCGGATGAGTTGACGACCGCTCGCCACGCTCGCCACTCCGTCGCGAGCGATTGAATCGGCCATCGTCCGCTCGAGGGGCAACGTTCGAGCTTCGAGGTGCCCGGCGATGGCCAGGTAGCAGAGCAGTCCCACGCCCACCCACGGCCGGGTCAGCGAGTCCGAGCTCCCGCCCGTCAGGGACATCGCAACGCCACTCAACGCCAGGAGGTGGACGGCGCGCGCCGCCCAGTTGCGGCGCTGGGGGAATCGACGCCGCTGCACGGCGCTATCGGCGCCGACGGCTACCGCACTGGCCGAGGCGCGCATGACCACCGCGACGGTGATGGTCGCCACGGCGGCGACGACGTGCACGAGGAACAGGAGGTCGAACGCGACCGAGACGGCGATCATGCCTCGGCCAGCAAGGTCTCGGCCGCCCGGTACGGATCGGTCTCGCCGGCGACCAGGGCGGCGACCTGGTCGGCGTAGGCCAAACCGTCGGCGAGCTCGGCGATGCGCGCGCGCACCATCACCGACAGCACCCGGTCGAGTTCGGCCCGGGCTTGAGTCTGACGGTGTTGGTCGTGTTGGATCCCGGTGACGAGTCGACGGTGCTCGATGATTGCCCGCCACAACTCTTCGGTTCCCGCGCCGGTGCTGGCAATCGTCTCGAGGATCGGAGGCCGGGGGTCTTTCGTGGTGCCGAGGTCGAGCATCTGCTCGAGGTCGCGGCGGGTTTCGCGCAGCCCCGCTCGGTCCGCCTTGTTGATGACGAAGATGTCCGCCACTTCGAGTAGTCCGGCCTTGTTGGCCTGCATCGCATCCCCCCAACCGGGGTTCGTGACGACCACGGTGGTGTCGGCGGCCGAGGCGATGTCGACCTCCATCTGCCCCACCCCCACGGTCTCGACGAAGACGACCGAGAAGCCCGCCGCGCCCAGCACGCGGATGGCGTCGGGCACGGCGAGCGAGAGCCCACCGAGGTGACCGCGCGTCGCCATCGAGCGGATGAACACGTGATCGTTCGTCGCGTGATCCTGCATGCGAATCCGGTCGCCGAGGATGGCCCCACCCGTGAAGGGCGAACTCGGGTCCACGCAGAGCACGCCGATCTGGTCGAAGGCGTCGGATCCGTCAAAGGACCCGCTGGCCAGGGCCGTCTTGATCAACTGGTCGGTCAAGGTCGACTTGCCCGCCCCGGGGGGACCCGTGAGGCCGACCACGAAGGGGGCGGACGAGCCGTAGGCCCGAGACACGGTCTCGCGCTGGTTCGAGCCGCCGGACTCGACGTAGGTGATCAGTCGAGCGAGGGCGGTTCGAGACCCCGCTGACGCTTCGGCCAACAGTTCGTCGGGGGCTCGAGCGATCATCGGAGCCGCTCGATCCGCGCCCCGAGGCTGGTCAGGCGACCCACGAAGTCGTCGTAGCCGCGTTCGACGTGTTCGAGCCCCTCGACGGTCGTCGCGCCGTCGGCGACGAGGCCGGCCAGCACCAGGGCCGCGGCCGCTCGGATATCGGTGGCGCGCACGGTCGTGCCGACGAGGTGATCGACGCCGCGAATCATCGCGTGGTGACCCTCGGTCGTGATACTCGACCCCAGTCGCACCAGCTCATCGACGTAGCGGAACCGTCCGGCGAAGAGGTTCTCGGTGACGACCGAGACCCCTTCGGCCACGGCGAGCATCGTCGTGAGCAGCGGCTTGTAGTCGGTGGCGACCCCCGGGTACGGCAGCGTCGAGACGTCGCAACCGCGCAGACGCCGTGGGCCTCGCACGACCACGCCGGGGCCCGTCACGTCGACGAAGCCGCCCATGGCTTCGATCTTGCGCAGCAACATTTCCATGTGATCGGCCCGCGCGTCGATGACCCGCACCGCGCCACCGGTGATGAGTCCCGCGGCGAGGTAGGTCGCGGCGACGACGCGGTCAGGGATCACTTCGTGGGTCGCTGGCGCGAGCGACGCAACGCCGTCGATGATCAGTCGCGAGGTACCCAGGCCCTCGATACGAGCACCCATGGCCACGAGCTGGCGACCGAGGTCTTCGACCTCGGGTTCGCGGGCGGCGTTGTCGATGACCGAACGACCCTCGGCCAAGACGCAGGCCATCAAGAGATTGTCGGTCGCGGTGTGACTCGGATACTCCAGGGTGATTCGAGTCGCGAGCAGACGGGACCGGGTCGTCGTCGCGTGGATCGAGCCCCGGTCGTTGGAGAAGTGGGCCCCCATCGCCGACAGACCGTCGGTGTGGAAGTTGATCGGCCGCTGACCAAAATCATCCCCCCCCGGTAGGGCCATATGGGCTTCGCCACAGCGCGCCAAGAGGGGTCCGAGGACGACGATGGAGGCGCGCATGGCTTCGAAGAGGTGAGCGGGGGCGATGGGGTGCAGATCGGCGGCCTCGGGTACCGTGATGCGCAGGTTGTGCTCACCCCTCACTACGACACAGCCGACCGCGGTGAGCAGTTCGGACATCACGGTGACGTCGCTGATGGCGGGCACGTTCGTCAGATGATGCTCGCCGCTGGCCAGCAGGCAGGCCGCCATCTGCTTCAACACCGCGTTCTTCGCACCGAAGGCCTGGACGTCGCCCGAAAGCGGCCCCGCGGGCTTGACCAACAAAGAACTCACCCGTACAGTATTGCCGCTGCGCGCGGACCCTCAAACCGACCCCGACGACGTCGCGCGGGCTACGCTTCGTATCGTGCAACCACCGTCAAAACCGGACCGTAATCTCGCCCTGGAAATGATTCGCGTCACGGAGGCGGCGGCCATTGCGGCGGCCCGCTGGGCGGGGCGCGGCGACAAGATGGCCGCCGACGGCGCGGCGGTCGACGCCATGCGATTCGTGCTCGGTGCGGTAGCGATGGACGGCATCGTCGTCATCGGCGAAGGCGAGAAAGACGAGGCGCCGATGCTCTTCAACGGCGAGCACATCGGCGACGGTCACCCACCCCTGGTCGACGTGGCCGTGGACCCGATCGACGGTACGACGATGACCGCGATGGGCCGCAAGGGTGCGGTCTCGGTCATCGCGTTGTCGGAACGCGGCACCATGTTCAACCCCGGCCCGTGCGTCTACATGCGCAAGATCGCCGTCGGTCCGCGCGGACGCGGTGCAGTCGACATCAACGCGACGCCCACCGAGAACCTGCACGAGCTCGCGAAGCGACTTGGCAAACCCGTCCAGGAGCTCGGCGTCGTCGTACTCGACCGGCCCCGCCACCACGAGCTCATCGGCGAGATCCGCGAAGCCGGTGCGCGAGTGCTCCTGATCTCGGACGGCGACGTGACCGGCGCCATCGCGACCGGTTGGCCGAACTCGGGGGCCGACATGCTCCTCGGTATCGGAGGCACGCCGGAGGGCGTCATCGCCGCCGCCGCGCTGAAGGGACTCGGCGGGGAGATCCAGGGCGTGCTCTACCCCCGCGACGAAGTGGAGCGCGAGACCGCCGAGGCGATGGGCTACGACCTCGACCGAGTGCTGACGACCGACGAACTCGTGACCGGAGACAACTGCTACTTCTCGGCCACCGCGATCACCGACGGCGATTTCCTCAAGGGTGTGCGCTTCACGGAGTTCGGTGCCACCACCCAGTCACTCGTGGTGCGCTCCCAGTCGGGGACCGTGCGGACCATCGAGACCTTCCACCGTCACAACAAGCTCCAGGAGTTCACGACCGCCGGTTTCTAGCACGTGAACGAGAACACGAGCAATCGCGTTGCGTTCGGCCCACCGTCGCGTTAGGGTCCGGCTACGAGGACAACTCGTGTGATCCGAGGAGGCCGAATTGAACGTAGCCCACCTGTTAGCCACCAAGGGGCGCGAGGTCGCCACCATCAATCAAGAGCGCTCGGTGCGTGACGCCGTGGCGATGTTAAAGGAGCGAGGGATCGGCGCCCTCGTCGTCGTCGGCGGCACTGGTCCTCTGACGGGGATTCTCAGTGAACGCGACGTCGTTCGCGCCTTCGCCCGCGAGGGCGCCGACGCTCTGGAGTTGCGGGTAGCGTCGCTGATGAGTAGCGAAGTCACCACCTGTGACGAGTCCACCTCGGTCAACGAGCTCATGACGCTCATGACCGACAAGCGGATCCGCCACGTCCCGGTCGTCCAGGGCGGACTGCTCGTCGGCCTGGTCTCGATCGGCGACGTCGTGAAGGCGCGCGTCAACGAACTCGAGCTCGAGAAGCGAGACCTGCTGGAGTACGTCACCGCCCGCTGAGCGACCGGCCGCGGCGTGTACGGTGGAACGGAGAGGTGAACCGTGCTGGCGACGATGGCGCAATCGACATTGACGGTGCGGATGCTGTTCGTGCACGTAACCATCGCCCGCGGCGGTGCAGTCGTCGACCTCGCCGGTTCGCTGCTCGTCGCCGCGGCGCTGATCGTCTCCGCGTGGGCGCTCGGTCACGCCGTCGGCACGCCCGGGCTCGTCTTCGCGAGTGTCGGTCGGGCCAAGTGGCACTGGGTCGCCGCGATGATCGTGCTCCTGGCCGCCGCCGACGCCACCGGACTACTCGTCGCCCTGTACTACCTCATCCGGATCCGCCCACGACTGAACGACGCCGGCGCAGCGACGCGCGTCGCCAAGGCACCCCGCCGATAGCGTCGGCGGTCGCCGCGGCGCGACGGTTACGGCTACTGCCCCGCAGCCCGAAGGCGCAGTTCAGCCCGTTCGAGCGCCGCGTGAGCCAGGAGGTGTCCGGCGTGGTCGTCGGGGTCACCCTTGGTCAACACCGCCAACTCGGCCTCGGCTCGCTCTTTGGCGGCCTGGGCCCGAGGGACGTCGATGTCGGTCGTGCGCTCGGCGACGCCGGCGAGCACGGTCGCTCGCGTCACGCCCTCGACGTCATCGGGACCGACCTGGAAGTAGCCGCCGTGCACCGCGAAGGCGAGTTCACCTTCGTTGGTCTGCACGCGCACCACGCCCGCCACGACGTCACCGACCGTCTCGGTGTGCTGGGGCAAGATCGTGAAATCACCGTCCGACGACCGAGCGATCAGCGCATTCGCCTCGCCGCGCCATAGCGCCGCTTCGGGCGTCACGATCTCAACCTTCAACGTGGCCACGACTACTCGTTCGCCAATTCGGCGGCCTTACGCTCGACGTCGGCTGCGCCACCGACGTTCAAGAAGGCCTGCTCGGGGTACTGGTCCAGGTCGCCCTTGACCAGGTGCTCGAACGACTCGATCGTCTCGGCGACGGGCACGTTGATGCCGTCGATGCCGGTGAAGACCTTGGAGACGAACATCGGCTGGGAGAGGAACCGCTGGATCTTGCGGGCCCTCGAAACCGTGATGCGGTCCTCCTCGGAGAGCTCATCGAGTCCGAGGATGGCGATGATGTCCTGGAGCTCTTTATTGCGCTGGAGGATCTGCTGGACCTGACGGGCCACCGCGTAGTGCCGATCGCCGACCACCTCGGGGGCGAGGATGTTCGACGTCGAGGTGAGCGGGTCCACCGCCGGGTAGATACCGAGGGCGGCGATCTGACGGCTCAACTCGGTCGTGGCGTCCAAGTGGGTGAAGGTCGTGAACGGAGCCGGGTCGGTGTAGTCGTCCGCGGGCACGTACACGGCCTGCAGCGACGTGATCGAACGACCACGCGTCGAGGTGATGCGCTCTTGGAGCTCACCCATCTCGTCGGCGAGAGTCGGCTGGTAGCCCACGGCGCTCGGCATACGACCGAGCAGCGTCGACACCTCAGAGCCGGCCTGCACGAAGCGGAAGATGTTGTCCACGAAGAGCAGCACGTCCTGGTTCTTGACGTCACGGAAGTACTCGGCCATGGTCAACGCGGCGAGCGCGACGCGCAGACGCACCCCCGGCGGTTCGTCCATCTGCCCGTAGACGAGCGCCGTCTTCTCGATGACGCCCGACTCACGCATCTCCAGCAACAGGTCGGTCCCCTCACGGGTCCGCTCACCGACGCCGGCGAAGACCGACACGCCGTCGTGCTGCTCGGCCACTCGACGGATCATCTCCATGATCAACACGGTCTTACCGACGCCCGCACCGCCGAAGAGGCCAATCTTGCCACCCTGGACGTAGGGGGCGAGCAGGTCGATGACCTTGATGCCGGTCTCGAACATCGTAGAGTGGGGTTCGAGCTGGTCGAAGGATGGCGGATTGCGGTGAATTTCCCAGTGGTCGTCCACCGCACCGATGTCGTCGGTGTCCAGCGACTGGCCAATCACGTTGAAGACGTGGCCGAGCACCGCGTCGCCGACCGGCACCGTGATGCCGCGCCCGGTCTGGCGCACGACGGCACCGCGCACGAGACCGTCAGTGGGCTTCATGCACACGCAGCGCACGCGACCTTCGCCGATCTGCTGGGCGACCTCGCCGACCACGGTGATCGTCACGCCGTCGAGCTCGATGTCCATCTCAACGGCGTGGTTGATCTCGGGCAGGGAGTGGGGTGGGAACTCGACGTCCACCACCGGTCCAGCAATCGCGACGACGCGACCGGTCTCCAGCTTGGTCTGTTCGGGGGCCATGGTCATTGGTCTCTCACTTTCCCGAGCGGAGCGCTTCGGCGCCGCCCACGATTTCCATAATCTCGGTGGTGATCGAGTCCTGTCGGGCTCGGTTCATGATGCGCGTCAGGCTCTGACCGAGGTCGTCGGCGTTGTCGGTCGCCGCGGCCATCGCGCGTTGTTGGGACGTGTGGAACGATGCGGCGCCTTCGAGCAGCGCACTGAAGATCTCGCTCTCGAGGGCCCGCGGCGCGAGGAAGAAGAGCAACTTCTCGACCTCGGGCTCGAACTCCGTGTAACCCTTGAGCTTGGTGCTCGTCTCGACGGGCGCCTCGGGGACGCTCAACGGCAGGAGCTGCTCGATCTCGACGCTCTGGCTACCGGCCGAGAGGAATCGAGTCGACACGAGGAAGACCTGCTGGACCTCGCCGTCGATGTAGGGCGCGGCGACCGTGCTCGCGACGCCGCGGGCGTCGTTGAAACTCGGTCGATCCGCGAAGCCGAGGTAACTCTGTTCGACGTCGAGCCCGCGGAACCGGAAGTACGGCGCGGCCTTCTTGCCGACCACGACGATCCGTACGTTGGTGCCCTGGGCCCGCAGCGAGTTGATGAGCCGTTCGCTGGCGCGCAGGACCGACGAGTTGTAGGCGCCCGAAAGCCCCCGGTCACCGGCCACGACCAGCACCATCGCCGTCTCGACGTTCTCGGGCATGGCGAGCAGGCGCTTGGCCGCGGCCGGGTCGCCCTGGGCGGCCTCGATGATGATGCGGCGCATGCCGTCGCGGAAGGGACGGTTGGCGGTGATGCGGGCCTGACTGCGCGTGATCTGCGACGCCGCGATCAACTCCATCGCCTTGGTGATCTTGCGCGTCGCGTTCACCGTCTTGATACGACGACGTAGGTTACGTTCCTGTCCACCGGCCATGTCTCCTCCTCTCTCGACTCGCGGGTTGTGTTAGTTGCTCACGGCGAAGTTGTCGACGAACCCGCGCATCGCGGCGTCGATCTTCTCGGTGTCGGGCAGCGTGCCCGTGGTTCGGATCTGCTCGAGCAGCTCGGGGGACTTCGCGCGGAACGTCGCGAGGAGTTCGGCCTCGAATCGGCGAACGTCGACGACCGGGACCGTGTCGAGCCAGCCACGGGTGCCGGCGTAGATCACGATGACCTGCTCCTCGACAGGTACGGGCGCGTTCAGACCCTGCTTCAACAGTTCGGTCAGGCGGTACCCACGGTCGAGCTGGGACTGGGAGGACTTGTCCAACTCCGAACCGAAGGTCGCGAACGACTCGAGGTCACGGAACTGGGCCAGGTCGATCTTGAGCGTTCCGGCGACCGCCTTCATGGCCTTGATCTGGGCGGCGCCACCGACGCGCGACACCGAGTTACCGACGTTGATCGCCGGACGGACGCCCGAGTAGAACAGGTCGGACTCGAGGAAGACCTGGCCGTCGGTGATCGAGATCACGTTGGTCGGGATGTAGGCCGATATGTCGCCGGCCTTGGTCTCGATGATCGGAAGCGCCGTCATCGACCCGCCACCGAGCTCGTCGGACAACTTCGCGGCGCGCTCCAGGAGACGACTGTGCAGGTAGAAGACGTCACCGGGGTAGGCCTCGCGGCCCGGCGGGCGACGCAGCAGCAACGAGATCTGTCGGTAGGCCTCGGCCTGCTTGGAGAGGTCGTCGTAGACGACGAGCGCGTGCTCGCCGCCGTCCATCCACTGCTGACCGATGGCGCATCCGGCGTAGGGCGCGAGGAACTTGAAGGGCGCCGGGTCACCGGCCGACGCGACGACCACGACCGTGTACTCCATCGCGCCGTGGTCCTCGAGGGTCTTGACGGTCTGGGCGACCGACGAGTTCTTCTGGCCGATCGCGACGTAGATGCACTTGACGCCCTGGCCCTTCTGGTTCAGGATCGTGTCGATGGCGACCGTCGTCTTACCCGTCTTGCGGTCACCGATGATCAGTTCGCGCTGACCGCGGCCGATGGGGGTCATGGCGTCGATCGCCTTGATCCCGGTCTGGAGGGGCTCGCCGACCGGCTGGCGACCGATGATGCCCGGCGCCTGGACCTCCATGCGACGCGACTGGGGGTTCTGGAGGGGCCCCTTGCCGTCGATCGGCGCACCGAGGGCGTTGACCACGCGACCCAACATCGCGTCGCCGACCGGCATGGAAAGGATCCTTCCCGTCGAACGGACGATCTGGTCCTCCTCGATCTTGTCGACCGAGCCGAGCACCACCGCACCGATGGTCTCCTCGTCGAGGTTCATCGCGAGTCCCACCGTGCCGTCTTCGAACTCGAGCAACTCGTTCACCTTCGCCGACGGCAGCCCCGACACCCGCGCGATGCCGTCTCCGACCTCGACGACGCGCCCGACCTGCTCGGCGCCGATCGCCGGATTGAAGTCGGCGACGTGCTTGCGTAGCGCCTCGGTAATCTCCGTGGCACTAATGGTGAGCTCAGTCATCACAGTTTCCTTTTCTTAGTCGTTTTGCTTCAAGGCTGATTCGTAAAAATGACCGCTGGCGACGGCGTCGCGCAGCGTGCTCAGTCGACCACGGGTCGTGGCGTCGAGTCGGAGGTCTCCCACCTCCACCAGCACCCCACCGAGCAGGTCGGGCTCTTCGGCGATCTGCAGTTCGACCGGTCCGCCGGTCAGCGAGCTGAGCGAACGAGCGAGGTCGGCCTGAGCCGGTTCGTCGAGCGGACGGGCGCTGTGCACGCGCGCGACGCGCCAGTTGCGCGACTCAGCGACGTGGTCGACGAGGAAGTCCAGCGTCCCCACGACGTCGCGGGGACGTCCACCGACAATGACGTAGCGCGCCAGACGCAGCGTCGCGGGACTGACCCGACCGGTCAGCAGCTGGTCGGTGACCCCGAGTCGCGACTCGATCGCCGCGTCGCGGTCCACCAACAACCGTCGCAACGCCGTGTTCTCCTCGATGGTGCGAGCCCAGGTGAAGAGTTCGTGCTCGACCACGGCGAAGTCCTCGGTCGCCAGGTCTTCGAGGACGGCGTCGGCGAAACCACTGACTCGCTTGCGCGCGCCGAGCAGACCGAGGTTGCTCGGCTCCACGGCCCCGTTCTCGTCGAGGTGATGGGCGCTCTGGTTCAGTTCGCCGAGCGCTCGCGGTACCTCTTGGGCCGGCACCGTCGTCGCCGCGAAGACCGCCAGACGCGTGGTGGTGTCGGCCACCTTGCCCGCCAGCAGTTCGCGGACGATCGCGCCGCGCACGATTCCCGTGATGGAGGTGTCGGCCAGTACGGCGCGCAGGTCGCCACGGGTCAGGACGGTCTGCTCGAGCGCGACCAGGTCGCGCGCGACGGTCGTGAGGTCAGCCGCATCCAACGTTCCCAGGAGGGCGGCGGCGTAACCTTCGAGCTTCGGCAGCATTATCAACGACTCGTTCCGCGCTGGGCTTCCGCCGTGAGGGCCGCAACCGCCTCGCGGATGAGGTCCTGGTGCGTCTGCTGATCGACCTCGCGGCCGACGATCTTGTTCACCAAATCAAAGACGATCTCGCCGATCCGCGCCGAGGCCTCTTCGATGGCGCGCTGACGCGCCGTCGCGACCTCGTCGTGAGCCGACTCGACGATGCGCTCGTACTCGGCTTGACCGCGTCCGCCCGCTTCGCTCTTGACCTGCTCGGCTAGGGCCTGGGCCGCGGCCACGATGTCTCGTGCCTGGTCCCGGGCCTGCGTGAGCACCTTGGCCCGCTCGTCACCGGCGGCGGCTGCTTCAGCGCGCGCCTGGTCGGCGGCTTCCAGGGAGGCACGAATCTTCTCCTGACGGCCCTCCATCGCCTTGTTGAGCGGCGGCAACACGTACTTGGCCATGATGATCAAGATCACCACGAACACCAAGAGTTCGACGAAGAACGTGCCGTTGGGGAGAAGGAAGATTGATACGCCAATCATCTCGAGAGTCCTACTTTGCTTAGTGGGTGAACACGTTGGTCAGCCCACCAACGCGGGCTGACCAACGTCATGACTACTGCGCTTTGAAGACGTAGACGAAGACCACCATGAACAGCAGGTTGATGAAGTACATCGCCTCCACCAGACCAACCGTCAAGAAGAAGTACTGACGTGCCTTGTTCTCAATCTCGGGTTGACGGGCAATGGCCGCGATGGTCTGGCTACCGGCGAGGCCGTCACCAATCGCCGCGCCGATGGCGCCACCACCGAGGGCGAGACCGCCGCCGACGAGCGCACCAGCGATGCGTACCGCAGACGCAACGGTGTCTGTATTTGCCATTTTAATCTTTCCTCCTGGGTTGGTTTAGTGTGAGGCCTCAACTGCGACGTGCTCCTCTTCGTGGCTCGTCGCCATGCCGAAGTAGAGAATCGTCAAGAGCATGAAGATGAAGGCTTGGATCGCGCCGAGCAGACCCGTGTCGAATAGCTTCCAGCCAATCTCAAACGGTGGGCTGAGGTAGATGGGCAGCAGCGTCGTGAGTACGACCACGAACAGACCACCCGAGAACAGGTTGCCGAAGAGACGGAAGGTCAGCGTGATGGGCTTGGTGATCTCTTCGACGACGTTGATCGGCGTCAGCGCCGCGTAGGGCTGGCCGTAGTGCTTGAAGTAGCCCTTGAAGCCGCGGGCCCGGAACGACTCGATGTGCACCCACACGATGACGAAGAG
Organism: Acidimicrobiaceae bacterium RAAP-2; assembly: GCA_001443545.1. GTDB lineage: Bacteria > Actinomycetota > Acidimicrobiia > Acidimicrobiales > RAAP-2 > RAAP-2. The sequence goes on along the minus strand of LMAD01000014.1, from coordinate 36,627 downwards.
CGCCATCGCCAGCGGCAGGTTCACGTCACCGGTCGGGGCCGGGAAGATCGGTCCGGAGACGCCCGGGTGCATCGCCGAGGGGATGAAGTCGATCCAGTTGGCGATCAAGATGAAGAGGAAGATCGTCACGCCAATCGGCACGTAGCGACGGCCCTTGGGCCCGATCGCCGACAGCGCCAGGTCGGTGACCTGTTCGACGAGGATCTCCCAGAACAACTGCAGTTTGCCGGGTACGCCATCGGTCACCTTGGCGCGCATGCGCAGGGCGAGGTAGAGGAAGATCGCCGCCGCCAGCAACGTCGACATGACGATGTCGCCGTCGATCGTTAGGCCGAACACGCGGAAGGTCGGGTGGACGCCAACCGTGATCGTCTTGGCGGCGTACAACATCTTCACTCTGGTCCTCCTTGGCTCGCCACCACTCGCATGACGTTGATCACGAACACGATCTGATAAAGCACGAGCCCTGACACAATACCGATTCCTAAGGGGGCGTTCAGCCAAAGCAGACCGAGGACGACCACGGTGACGACCGCGAGACGACCGGTGGTCTTGCCGCCGAGTTGACGACGCACGGCCTTGGAGTTCTGTTCACCGCGAAGTTCGACGCGCGCGGCTTGACGATCGAGGAAGCGCAGGTTGATTACCGCGAGTCCCACGCCGAGGGCGACGCCGAGCGCGGCCAGGGGCGGCGCGACGAAGAGGGCCACTACGAAGCCCACGAGTCCCGCCGCGAGGGCGGAGACTGTCGTCCGCCTCAACAGGCGCGGCAACGTATTCGTAGGGAGGTTCTCAAGCACGGGCATTTGGTTTCTAGAGGAAACGCCGGACTTGCTTCACTACGCTCACCACGGCGGCGACCGTCCCCAACACTATCCCGAAAACCAAACCCCACGGAGTGGTTCCCCACGACCGGTCGGCCCAGATGCCCAGCACCACGCCGACGGCCTCGGTAATGGCGATGGTCGTGCCCAGTGCGGCGAACGCGCCGAGCCCGATCCACGTCCCGTCGCCAACCTCTTCGTGCTGGTCGGGGGATTCGTCGCCGTGTTCGGGCGGGTCCGCGGCGGGGTCGGGCTCGCTCACGAGTTCACCGATTCGTCGACGTCGACGGTGCTTCGGCCGGTCCAGCGATTCAGCAAGGGGCTGAACCAGGTGAGCAGTCCCACGAGGAGCAGCGCGACGCCGAAGGGGATGAAGACGTTGACGCGGGGCTCGAACAACGGGAAGAGGACGAAGCCGCACAGCAGGGCCGTCCAGAGCCACAGGATGAAGACCGTGCGCCGATGGCCGTGGCCGAGACGCATGAGTCGGTGATGGATGTGGTTCTTGTCGGGGGTGTGGAATCCCTGGCCCGACGCCGTACGGCGCACGAAGGCCCACACCGCGTCGATGAGGGGCACCCCGAGGATGAAGACCGGGATCAGGAGCGGCGCGAAAAAGAAGAACGTGACGCCGCTGGCCGGTGGCGTCCGTCCCCCGATCACCATGGTCGACGCCGACATCAACAGACCCAGCATCAGCGCCCCCGCGTCGCCCATGAAGAGCTTGGCCGGGTGGAAGTTATCGCGCAGGAACCCGACGCAGACGCCAAAGGTTAACGCCGCGATCAGTGGTCCCACGTTGGTCACCGGCAACAGCCCGAGGTCCTCGAGGCGAAGGCCGTAGACGCACAGCGTCGCCGACGCGATGGCGACGATGCCCCCGGCGAGACCGTCGAGGCCGTCGATCAGGTTGATCGCGTTAGAGATCGCGAAGACCCACACGGCGGTGATGACGGGCAGGATCGACGGTCCGAGCACCACGAAGCCCGCGAAGGGTAACTTCAACTGGTACATCGTCGCGCCGCTGAAGTACAGCACCGACGCGGCGAGGAACTGCCCGGCCACCTTGGCCGGCGGGCTCATCTCTCGGAAGTCGTCCACCACGCCCACCACGAAGATGATGCCGGTCGCGATGACGACCCCCAGCATCTCGTGGGACGACGAGATCACCATGCGCAGTTCGGGAATGAACACCGAAGCGCCAAGCGCCACGCAGAACCCGACGAGCATCGCCGCACCGCCCCCGTAGGGCGTGACGGTCTGGTGCACCTTGCGTTCGTCGGGCTGGGCGGTGTAGCCCACGCGCAACGAGATCATCCGAGCCGGACGGGTGAGCAGCAAGGTCACGAGTGCCCCGACGAACGCGACGACGGCGTAGGCGAGGATGTTGCGCACGGTTACTTCACGAAGTTGGCGTACGGGTTGAACGAGTGACAGAGATCGGCCACGTCGACGCGTATCGCCGCAATGAGCGCCTCATCGTCTCGCCCGCGCAGGGCCTTGGCCATGAGGTCCGCGACCTGGGAGAACTCACCCTCGTGCATGCCCGCCGTGGTCTGGGCCGCGGTGCCGAGGCGCAGTCCCGACGTGATGAACGGGCTCCGGGGATCGTCGGGGATCGTGTTGCGGTTCGTCGTGATTCCGGCCCGGTCCAGGACTTCCTGGGCCACCTTGCCCGTGAGTTCAGCGTCAAAGTCGCGTAGGTCGAGCAGGACCATGTGGTTCTCGGTCCCCCCCGACACGAGGCGGAACCCGTGCCCCGCGAGCGCGGTCGCGAACGCCTTGGCGTTGGCGATGATCTGGTCGGTGTAGGTCGCGAACGACGGCTGCGCGGCCTCGCGGAAGGCCACGGCCTTCGCGGCGATGGCGTTCTCGAGTGGGCCGCCCTGCTGACCTGGGAAGACGGCCGAGTCGATCTGCTTGGCCAACTCCGCGCGCGAGAGAATCGCCCCACCGCGGGGTCCTCGCAGGGTCTTGTGCGTGGTGAAGGTGACGACGTCGGCGTAGGGCACGGGGTTGGGGTGCGACCCACCCGCGATCAACCCAGCGACGTGAGCCGAGTCGAACATCAACAGCGCCCCCACCTCATCGGCGATCTCGCGGAACGGCGACGGATCGATGCGTCGGGCGTAGGCGGTCGCGCCCGCCACGATCAACTTGGGTCGATGTTCCAGCGCGAGGTCACGCACGTTGTCGAAGTCGATCAACTCACCGGGGTGCTCGGGGTCGTCGTGGCGCGGGGTCACGCCGTAGGAGACGAAGTGCCAGGCCTTGGAGGTCATCGACGCCGGCGAGCCGTGAGTGAGGTGGCCGCCCTGGTCGAGGCGCATTGCGAGGATCGTGTCGCCGGTCTCCAAGAGCGCCTGGTAGACCGCGACGTTGGCGTTCGCCCCGCTGTGGGGTTGGACGTTGGCGTGATCGGCGCCGAAGAGCGCCGTCAGTCGGCGTCGGGCCAGGTCCTCCACCTCGTCGACGATCTGATTGCCGCCGTAGTAGCGGCGCCCGGGGTAGCCCTCGGCGTACTTGTTGGTGAGTACGGAGCCGGTGGCGGCCATGACGGCCGGCGACGCGAAGTTCTCGCTCGCGATGAGCTGCAACGTCGTCGTCTGTCGCTGCCACTCTTGGCCGAGCAACGACACCAGCTCGTCGTCGTTAGTGATCCATGCGTCGAACGGGGAAGACTCCACGGCCGCCTCTCTTCTCAAGCTCGACGGTCGTCGAGCGTCGTCAATTTCGCGATTCGCCCCTCGTGACGGCCCTCGCCGGGCACGGCGTCCAGCCACGCCCGCAGGGCCTCGACCGCCACGGCCGGTCCAGTCAGTCGTCCGCCGAAGCAGAGCACGTTGGCGTGGTTGTGCTCGCGCGCCAAGTGCGCCGAGGTGACGTCGTGGACGAGTGCGGCGCGAACCCCGGATACCTTGTTCGCCGCCATCGAGATCCCGATGCCCGATCCACAGACCGCCACCCCGAGGTCGGCCGCGCCCGAGGCCACCGCACGACCGACGGCTTCGCCGTAATCGGGGTAGTCCACCGAATCCTCGCCGTTCTCGGTGCCGAGGTCAGTAACGTCGTAGCCCCACTGCTCGAGGGTGGCCGCGAGGTGCGCCTTGAGCTCGTAGCCGGCGTGATCGGATCCCAGAGCGAGGCGCATCATCACTACCCTACCCGTCGACCATTCTCGCTCACCTGTCCGTCGGTCGTAGTATCGGCGCGTGGAGCGCGCCCTCTTAGCCCCGGCCCTGGTCTCGCGACTCGACACCGCGAGCGACACCTTCGAACAGAATCGCGTCGACCTCCTCGAACAGCTCGAGGTCATCGACGACCTGCTCGACCAGGCCAACGCCGGCGGTGGCGACAAGGCGATGGCCCGACTGCGGAGCCGGGGCAAGATGCCGGTGCGCGAACGCATCGCCGCGGTACTCGACCCGGACAGCCCCTTCCTCGAACTCTCGGCCCTCGCCGGGTACGACTCGGACTACGCCATGGGCGGCGGCATGGTCGTCGGCATCGGGGTCATCGCCGGCACCGAGTGCGTGATCATGGCCAACGACCCCTCGGTCCTGGGCGGAGCGCTCACGATCTACTCGGCGAAGAAGTGGATGCGGGCCCTCGAGGTCGCCCGAGACAACCAGATCCCCTACGTCAGTTTCGTCGAATCGGCTGGCGCCGACCTTCGCGTCGGCAGCGGCGGCGGGGGCAAGATGAACACCGGCCACTTCGCCGAGAGCGGCCGATTCTTCTACGACCTCATCGAACTGTCCAAGATGCGCGTACCGACCGTCAGCGTCGTCTTCGGTTCCTCGACAGCCGGCGGCGCCTACCAGCCCGGTCTCTCGGACTACAACATCGTCGTCAAGGACCAGTCCAAGATCTTCCTCGCCGGACCGCCACTCGTGAAGATGGCGACCGGGGAGGAGACCGACGACGAGACGCTCGGTGGTGCCCGGCTGCACGCCGAAGTGTCGGGACTGGGCGACTACTTCGCCGAGGACGAGATGGACGCCATCCGACTCTGTCGAGAGGTCGTCTCGCATCTGAATTGGCGCAAGCGCGGTCCGGTGCCGTCACTGCGGGTCGACGAGCCGGTACTCGACCCCGAAGACCTCCTCGGCATCGTGAGCCGAGACCTGCGCCAACCGGTCGACGTGCGCGAAATCATCGGCCGGGTCGTGGACGGATCGCGATTCGAAGAGTTCAAGGCCCGCTACGGCTCGACCATGATCTGTGGCTGGGCTTCCATCCACGGCTACCCCGTCGGCATCCTGGGCAACAACGGGGTGATCTACCCCCACGCGGCCGAGAAGGCGGGCCAGTTCATCCAACTCTGCAACCAAATCGACGTCCCCTTGATCTTCCTGCAGAACGTGACCGGCTACATGGTCGGTCGCGAAGCCGAGGCCGAGGGCATCATCAAGAAGGGTTCGCAGATGCTCAACGCCGTCACCAATTCGACGGTACCCCACCTCACCGTGATCGTCGGCTCCTCGTACGGGGCCGGAACCTACGGGATGTCGGGGCGCGCCTTCGGCAATCGGTTCACGTTCCTCTGGCCGACCGCGAAGATCGCCGTCATGGGTCCCAAGCAGATCGCCGGGGTGATGAGCCAGGTCCGACGGGCCCAGGCCGAGCGCAAGGGTGAGCCGTTCGACGAGGACGAGGACGCGAAGATCGTCGCGATGGTCGAAGAAATCCAGGAGAAGGGGTCACTCGCCCTCGCCGCGACCGGCGTGGTGAGCGACGACGGCATCATCGACCCCCGCGATACGCGCACGGTGCTCGGACTGTGTCTCTCCGTCGTACGGAGCCGACCGATCGAGGGTGCGACGAGCTACGGGGTGTTCCGCCTATGACCATGTCGAGCGTCCTCGTCGCGAATCGAGGCGAGATTGCGCGACGCGTGATTCGCGGTGCGCGTTCCCTCGGTCTGCGCACGGTCGCGGTCTACGTGGACGCCGACCGACACGCCCCCTTCGTCACCGACGCGGACGTCGCGATCCGCCTGAACACGGGCTACCTCGACGGAGCCGCGGTCATCGAAGCGGCCCGGCGCGCCGGAGCCGACGCGATCCACCCGGGTTACGGCTTCCTTTCGGAGAACGCCGACTTCGCCCGCGCGGTCGGGGCCGCCGGACTGACCTGGGTCGGACCGCCGCCCGCGGTCATCGAAGCCATGGGCGACAAGCTGGCCGCCAAGGATCTCGCCCGTTCGCTGGGTGTGCCCGTGCTCGTCTCGAGCCCCGACCCCGCGGACGCCGAGTCCGTCGGCTTCCCCCTGCTCGTCAAGGCGGCGGCCGGCGGTGGCGGCAAGGGGATGCGCCTGGTCACCTCGATCGATCAGCTCGATGAAGCGGTGGCGGCCGCCAAACGAGAGGCGCTCGGCGGCTTCGGCGACGACCGGGTCTTCCTCGAGCGCTACGTCGGGGCCTCGAGGCACATCGAGATCCAAATCCTCGGTGACGCGCACGGCGGCCTCGTGCACCTCGGCGAACGCGAGTGTTCGATCCAGCGACGTCACCAGAAGCTCGTCGAAGAGTCGCCGTCGCCCGTCGTCGACGCGTCGATGCGGGCCGCGATGGGCGAGGCCGCCCTCACGCTCGCCCGAGCGATTGGCTACCAGTCGGCGGGCACCGTCGAGTTCCTCGTCGACGACGCCACGCGCGACTTCTACTTCCTCGAAGTCAACACTCGGCTGCAAGTGGAGCACCCGGTCACCGAGATGGTGACCGGCGTGGATCTGGTGCGCGAGCAGCTGCGCATCGCCGACGGCCACCCCCTCAGCGCGACGGCGGAGCGCGCACCGCGGGGATGGGCGATCGAGGTGCGACTGTGCGCCGAAGACCCGAGCGCGGGATTCCTCCCCGCGACCGGCGTGCTCAGCGCCTTCGAACCGTCCCCGACCCCGAGCGTGCGTTGGGAGTCGGGCGTCGAGCGGGACTCGGTGGTCTCGGTGGCCTTCGACCCCCTGCTCGCCAAGGTCATCGCCCACGCCCCCACCCGTGAGGAGGCCGCCGGCGTACTCGCGAGTGCCCTGGAACGGCTCCACCTCGGCGGGGTCACGACCAACCGGGACTTCCTCGCCGCGACCCTTCGCCACCCCGGCTTCCTCGCCGGCGACACGACGACCGACTTCATCGAACGCCACGCCCCGGCGCGGAGGTTGGCGCTCAGCGAGGACGAACTCTACGACGCCGCCGTCGCGGCCGCCCTCTGGCTCCAGGGCCGAAACCGCGACGGGGCCATCGTGCTCGCGGCGGTGCCGAGTGGGTGGCGAAACGCCCGACTCCCCGACCAGCACGTCGAGCTGCGACACGGTGAACGAGTCGTGACCGTCGACTACCACTTCCGTCGCGACGGGACCGTGGCCCTGGGCACGGGTACCGCGAGAATCGCGAAGTGGACGCCCACGTCGATCGATCTCGAGGTCAACGATCGACGCTGGCTTGCGCGCGTGAGCGCCACCGCTCACCACCTCTACGTGCAGGTGCCCCGGGGCACCGTCGAGTTCGCCGTCGTACCGCGCTTCACCGTTCCGGGCCTGGTCGACGCCGTCGGTGGCCTCCTGGCGCCGATGCCGGGCGTGGTGATCGACCTGCGCGTGAACGTTGGCGACCGCGTGCGCGCCGGCGCGACCCTCGTCGTACTCGAGGCGATGAAGATGGAGCACCCCATCACCGCCCCCGCGGACGGGGTCGTGACCGCGGTACTGGTTCGCGCCGGTCAACAGGTCGACGGCGGAGCCGAGCTCCTCGACTTCGAACCCGACGAGCCAGCCGAGGACTAGGTCGCCGTGGCCGACCCGATTCGAATCGCGAACTGCTCGGGTTTCTACGGTGACCGGTTGTCGGCCGCGCGCGAGATGGTCGAGGACGGTCCCATCGACGTCCTGACGGGCGACTGGCTCGCCGAACTCACGATGCTGATCCTCGCGCGCACCCGCCTGAAGCACCCCGGCGGGGGGTACGCGCGCAGTTTCGTCTCCCAGATGGAACAGGTCATGGGCATCTGTCTCGAGCGTGGGATCAAGGTCGTGTCCAACGCCGGCGGCCTCGACCCCGAACACTGCGCCCTCGCCGTCGCCGAAGTCGGCCAGCGACTCGGCCTCGCGCCGCGCATCGCCTTCGTGAACGGCGACGACCTCGTGGGACGACTCGACGAGCTAGCGGCGAAGGGACAGGGTCTCACCGATTTCGAATCGGGCGAATCCTTCACGTCGGGGGCATTACTCACCGCCAACGCCTATCTGGGCGCCTTCGGCATCGTCGAGGCACTCGACATGGGCGCCGACATCGTGATCACCGGTCGAGTGACCGACGCGGCCGTCGTCTGTGGCCCGGCGGCCTGGCATCACGGCTGGAGTCGCCACGACTTCGACGCGCTGGCCGGTGCCGTCGTCGCTGGTCACGTGGTCGAGTGTGGGGCCCAGGCCACCGGGGGCAACTACTCCTTCTTCACCGAGGTCGCCGACATGACTCACGTGGGCTTCCCGTGGGTCGAGGTGGCCGAGGACGGCTCCTGCGTGGTCGGCAAGCACGACGGCACCGGCGGCGAGGTCTCGATCGGGACGGTCACCTCCCAGCTGCTCTACGAGATCGGTGGTCCGCGTTACCTCGGTCCCGACGTCACGGCGCGCTTCGACACGATCGCGCTGGACTCGCTCGGACCCGACCGCGTCCGAATCAGCGGCGTGCGCGGCGAGGCACCGCCCGCGACCTTGAAGGTCGCGACCAACGAACTCGGCGGCTATCGCCAGGATCTCCACATCGCCCTGACCGGTCTCGATATCGAGGCCAAGGCTCAACTCGTCGAGGCGGCATTCTGGGACGCCTGCCCCTACGGACCGGACGACTTCGAACGCGTCACGTCGCGCCTCTCGCGCACCGAGAAGATCGACCCGGTCTCCAACGACGAGGCCGTCGCCCTGTGGCACCTCACGCTGCGCGACCACGACGAACGCAAGGTCGGTCGCGCCGTCGCCAACGCCGGCGTCGAAATCGCGTTGGCGACGATTCCGGGGTACTTCGGCGTCGGCAACGCGCCGGGTGCCGCCGCCCCCTTCGGCGTCTATCGGCCGGCCCTCGTGGCGGCGTCGGTCGTGCCCCAGTACGTGAGCGTTCTCGGGGGCGACGTTCGCGTCGTCGACTCGGTCGCACCCGGTGGCGACGTTCGCGTCGTCGACTCGGTCGCGCCCGGGGGCGACGCCCCGGTGTCGCCCACCCCCGACCCGGTGGTGCCCCCGACCGAGGGTCCCACCACGCGCGTCGCCCTCGGTCGGCTCGTCGGCGCCCGCTCCGGTGACAAGGGCGGCCACGCCAACCTCGGCGTCTTCGCGCGCGACGACCGGACCTGGGCGTGGCTCGACGGGTTCCTCACGATCGACCGGCTGCGCACGTTGCTGCCCGAGGTGGCCGAACTCCCGGTCGAGCGCTACCGCTTGGCGAACCTGCGCGCACTCAACTTCTTCATCCACGACCTGCTCGAAGAGGGCGTGGCGGCCTCGAGCCGACTGGACAAGCAGGCCAAGGGGCTCGGCGAATGGCTGCGCAGCCGTCTCGTCGACGCACCCAGCGACCTGCTCGAACCGTGACGACGCGCGTCGAGCTCGACGCGCTGGCGCGCGATCTCGCGGGCGAGCAGGACTCGCTCGACGCACTCGTCGCGGCGATCGACGACGCCGCGTGGCGTCGCGATACGCCCGCCGCTGGCTGGAGCGTCCAAGACCAGATCGCGCACCTCGCCCACTTCGACCGGGCCGCCACCCTGGCGATCTCGAACCCCGACGAGTTCCAGTCCTCACTCGCGCCACTGGTCGAGGTCGTGCTCGCCGGCGAACTCGACGATTTCACCCTCGGCCCGTGGCGGTCGATGCCGCCAGCGGCCGTGCTCGTCGGCTGGCGCGAGAACCGAGCCACGCTGGCCGCGGCGGCCCGCACCCTCGAACCGGCCGCCCGGGTCCCCTGGTACGGGCCGTCGATGAGCGCGGCGTCATTCCTCACCGCCCGACTGATGGAGACCTGGGCGCACGGCACGGACGTGGCCGACGCCCTCGGCGTGCACCTGGCGGCCACCGACCGACTGGTGCACGTGGCGCGCCTCGGCGTGATCACGCGGGGCTGGTCCTACGCGGTGCGCGGCGAGACTGCGCCCGAGGGCCGGGTGCGCGTGACGCTCACGAGTCCAACGGGTGCGTCCTGGGCGTGGGGCGAGCCCGACGCCGAGGACACCGTGAGCGGTCCCGCCGAGCACTTCTGTCTCGTGGTCACCCAGCGACGCCACCTCGACGACACCGCGCTGGTGACCGGCGAACTCGGACGACACTGGCTGGTTCGCGCGCAGGCCTTCGCGGGCACTGCGACGCTCGGCCCCAACGCCAAGGAGGGCTCATGAGCCTCGTACTCACCTCGATCGACCGCGGGGTCTGCACGATCACCCTCGCCGACGAGGCGCGGCGCAACGCGCTGAGCGGCGCGATGCTGCACGAGTTGCTCGACGCGATCGACGTCGCCGAAGCCCACCCGAACGTGCGCGTAGTCGTCCTCACCAATCAGGGTCGGACGTTCTGCGCCGGGGCCGACCTCAGCGAGCAGCGCGAGGCCGCGCCGGGCACCCGTCCCCCGGTCGGTCTCGTCGACCTGCTCCAGCGGATCCGCCAGTCACCCAAGCCCTTCGTCGGACGCATCGATGGCCACTGCGTCGCCGGCGGGGTCGGACTCGCGGCCGTGCTCGACGTCGCCGTCGCGGTGCGCGGGGTCACCTTCGGCTTCACCGAGGTCCGACTCGGCCTCGCCCCGGCGATGATCGCCGTCGTGTGCATGGCCAAGATGCGTCGCGTCGACACCCAGGAGGCCTTCTTGCGCGGTACCCGTTTCGACTCGGACGAGGCCGCACGCATGGGTCTGATCGCCCACGTCGTCGCGCGCGAGGATCTCGATGCGACCGTCGAGGATGTCGTCAACGACCTGCTCGCCGGTGAGCCGGGCGCGATCGGCGAGATCAAGCGACTGTTGAACGTGGTGCCGACCCTCGACACCGACGAGGCCTTCGCTTGGACGGCCGAACTCTCCGCGCGACTCTTCACGAGTTCGGCGGCGCGTGAGGGGATGAGCGCCTACTTGGAGAAGCGTCCCGCCGCCTGGGTTCGGCGACTCGACGACGAGCGCTAGGGCGCGCCCAAGAACGCGCTGAGCTCGTCCACGGCGATCGCCCCGGTGCGCACCAGCCGCCACGACCCACCCGTCACGTCGACGACGCTCGACACCACACCGCGGCGCTCTCCCCCGTCGTAGACCCCGGACAGTCGATCGTCGTCGGCGAAGGCGTGCAGCACGGACGCCGCAGTCGTACACGGCGGCTCACCGTGGCGGTTCGCACTGGTGAAGGCGATGGGGCCGACCGCGCGCGCAATGGCGCGCAGCGCATCGTCGTCTGGAACCCGCAGTCCCACGGCGTCGCGGCCCCCGACGAGCGTCGCCAACGTCGGATCCGCCCCGACCACGATGGTGAGCGGTCCGGGCCAGTACCGCTCGGCCAGGCGAGCCGCGCGCGGCGACCACGTCACCGCTAGTCGGTCGACGCGGGCCACGTCGTCGATGATCACCGGCAGCGCCACGCTCGTCGGACGAGCCTTGAGGGTGAAGAGCGTGGCGACCGCGTCGGGGTGCGCCAGCGCCGCCCCCACGCCGTAGACGGTGTCGGAGGCCAGCGCCACGACTTCACCGGCGCCGAGCAGCCCGATCGCCCCCTCGACATCGACCAGCGTCGTCACGGCCGCCTCGCGACGAGGATCCGCGGTTTTCCGGCCAGGTCCTCGAAGTCGACGACGTCGCGCAGCCCGGCCCCGAACGCCGCGCGACGAACCGCCTCGCGCTGGTCGTGCCCGTGCTCGACGACCAGCGCGCCGCCGGCCGCGAGCCATCGCGGTGCGCCGGCGATCACCGCGGCGAGGTCGGCGAAACCGCCCACGCCCTCGGCGTCAGCGGCCACCAGCGCGCCGGACGGCTCGTGGTCCAAGACCGGGTCGAGTGAGACGCGCTCCAGCGCGCCGACGTAGGGGGGATTCGAAACGACGAGGTCGACTCGACCGGCCAGCGATTCGTCCAGTCCGTCGTACCAGGACCCGAGGACGAACGAGACCGAGTAGAGCTCGTGCTTGAGCGCGTTCTGGCGACAGAGCGCGAGCGCCGCACTGGACACGTCGACCGCGATCAACGTTGCGGCGACGCCGCGCTCGGCGAGTTCGGCCAGCAACGAGAGGCCGATCGCCCCCGTACCGCACCCGAGGTCCAGCACGATCGGGGCCGGAACGTTCGAGAGCGCTAGCACGTCGATGGCCCGTCCGACGAGTTCCTCGGTCTCGGGTCGCGGGATCAGCGCGCGCGCGTCGACGTCGAGGTCGAGACGACGAAAGGGCCAGTGACCGATCACGTACTGCAACGGTTCGCCGGCCAGACGTCGCGCGAGTGCGTCGGCGAGTGCGTCGTGGTCCGAGCCGCACTCTTCGACGAGCCACCGCGCTTCGCGACGCTCCAGGCCGGCCGCGACCAGCCCGGCGAGGACGGTCGGCTCAGCGCCCGTCACTCTCGGCCAGTTGACGGGCCCGCTTGTCGGCGAGCAGGGCGTCGACGTAGGTGTCCAGGTCACCGTTGAGCACCGCGTCGAGGGTGTAGGTCGTCAGGTTGATCCGGTGGTCGGTGACCCGGTTCTCCTTGAAGTTGTAGGTGCGGATCTTCTCACTGCGTCCGCCACCACCGAGCTGGGAGCGCTTGAGGTCACCGAGTTCGTTGGCCTGTGCGTCCTGGGCGGCCTTCAAGAGCCTCGAGCGCAAGACGATCATCGCCTTCGCCCGGTTCTGGATCTGACTCTTCTCGTCCTGCATCGACACGACGATGCCCGTGGGCAGGTGGGTGATCCTCACGGCCGAGTCGGTCGTGTTCACGCTCTGACCACCGGGACCCGACGAGCGGTAGACGTCGATCTTGAGGTCGTTGGGGTCGAGGTCGACGTCGACCTCCTCGGCCTCGGGCAGCACCGAGACGGTCGCCGACGAGGTGTGCACCCGACCCTTGGCCTCGGTCACCGGTACGCGCTGGACGCGATGGACGCCGGCTTCGTGTTCGAATCGCGCCCAGGCGTCCTCGCCCTTGATCAGGTAGGTGGCTTCGTCGATACCGCCCTGTTCGGTCTCGCGTTCCTCGACCACCTCGAGCTTCCAGCCCCGCAACGCGGCGTAGCGGCGATACATCTGGGCCAGGTCGGCCGCGAAGAGGTTGGCCTCCTCGCCGCCCTCGGCGCCGCGGATCTCCAGGATGACGTTGCGTCCGACGTTGGGGTCGTGGGGCAACAGGAGGGTCTCGAGCGTCGACTCGAGCTCGCCGATGCGGGCCTCGGCCACGTTGACCTCGTCGCGCCACTGTTCGCGGTCGTCCCCAGTCGATTCGTTGAACATCTCGCGCGCGGTGTCGAGGTCCTCGCGCGCGGTTCGCAGCTGGACCCAGGCGACGTTTATCTCGGCCAGGTCCTTGTGGCGACGCGACAGGTCGCGCAGCCTCGTGAGGTCCTTGGCGACGTCGGGCTCGGCCAGCGCCGCTTCAACGGTGCGGAACTCCGCTTCGAGGGCGTCGAGGATCTCGTCGAGCGATCGCACGGCGGGGGTTCCGGAGGCCTAGGCCTTCGGAGCGCGCGCCTTGGAGGTCTTCTGGGCGTAGCGGCGCTGGAAGCGCTCGACGCGGCCACCGGTGTCCACGAGCTTCTGCTTACCGGTGAAGAACGGGTGGCACGCGTTGCACAGTTCCACGCTCATCACCGACTTGGTCGAGCGGGTGGTGAAGGTGTTACCGCACGAACAGGTGACGGTGCATTCGACGTAATTGGGGTGGATGTCGGTCTTCATGGGACTCCTTAGCGCGAAGGGAGAGTTTAGCGGAAAATCAGCTGGTCGGACTCGGGCCCCGCCCGATCTCGGCCAGGAACTCGTCGTTGGACCGGGTGGACTTCAACTTGTCGATCAGCAGTTCCAGTCCCGCGGCCTCGCGGCCCTCGGCGGCCAGCCCGTTCAGGACCCGGCGCAACTTCCAGACCTGGGGCAGCGCTTCACGGCTGAAGAGGAGCTCTTCGTGGCGAGTGGACGATCCATTGACGTCGATCGCCGGGTAGAGGCGTCGCTCGGCGAGGCGTCGGTCGAGGCGCAGTTCCATGTTGCCGGTGCCCTTGAACTCTTCGAAGATGACCTCGTCCATCTTGGAACCCGTCTCGACGAGCGCCGAGGCGAGGATGGTCAGGGAGCCGCCCTCTTCGATGTTGCGCGCCGCGCCAAAAAACTTCTTGGGCGGGTAGAGCGCGCCGGAGTCCACGCCACCGGACATGATGCGCCCGGTCGCCGGGGCGGCCAGGTTGTAGGCGCGGGCCAGACGCGTGATGCCGTCGAGGATGATCACGACGTCGCGGCCCTGCTCGACGAGACGCTTAGCCCGCTCGATGGCGAGCTCGGCGACGTGGGTGTGCTCCTCGGCCGGTCGGTCGAAGGTCGAGGAGATGACTTCGCCCTTCACGCTGCGTCGGATGTCGGTCACTTCTTCGGGCCGCTCGTCCACCAGCAGGACCATGAGGTGCACCTCGGGGTTGTTGGCCTCGATCGACTGCGCGATCTGCTTCATCACCGTCGTCTTACCGGCCTTGGGCGGCGAGACGATGAGGCCGCGCTGGCCCTTGCCGATCGGCGCGATCAGGTCGACGATGCGCGGGGTCAGGTCGGTCTTGCCCTCGTTGGTCTCAAGTTTGAGCTTCTCGTCGGGGAAGAGCGGGGTCAGGTCCTCGAAGCGCGGACGCAACTTGGCGACCTCGGGGTCGAAGCCCGCGACCGTATCCACGCGCAAGAGCGCCGGGTACTTCTCGTTCGATCCGGCCGGGCGGTACCCGCCGGTGACGCTGTCGCCCTTGCGCAGGCCGTAGCGACGGACCTGGTTGATCGAGACGTAGACGTCCTGGGGCGACGGGTGGTACCCGCGTGAACGCAGGAAGCCGTACCCGTCATCTCGTAGGTCGAGCAGACCCTCGACGTCGAGCAACTCGCCGTTGTAGGGCTGGTCCGCCCCGGGCATGACCTCGGTGGGGAAACGCTCACGACCGTTCCGGTTCCGCCGGTTCCGCCGGTTCCTCGAGTTCGGCTCGTTGTTGGCGAAGTCGCGGGTCCGCTCGGGGCGCTCGGAACGTTCCGGGCGATCCTGGCGCGGTGATCGGGTCGTGGTCGGTGAGTCGTTCGGCGCCGTCGGGTTCGCGGGCGACGAGTTCGAGGACGAGCCGTTGGACGACGACGCGGACGTGGTCGAGGGGGCGGTGTCCGACGACGCGGCCAGGTCCTCGGACGGCGCCGCGCTCGCGGCCGTCGTCGACGCCGTGTTGCGGTCGGGACGACCGGAGGCCGGCGCGATGTCCGACACGAACTCGCCGAGCAGTGACTCGAAGTCGTCGACCGGCGTGGCGACCGTGCGGCGGGATCGAACCGCGCGCGAGGGTGCGGGGGGCGCGGACTGGCCGTCGCTCCTCATAATGGCGTCGATGATGGCGGCCTTGGTCGCTCGGGCGCCGAGGTCGACGCCCTTCACCTTGGCGATGGTCTGGAGGTCGTCACGAGATTTCGACTCGAGGTCCGAACGATCCGGGGAGGGCTTGATAGCCATGAAAGTCCTTTCTCGCCGACATCAGTGCAGCCGACGGAGAAAATACGAAGGATGTCATCCTGGAATGAGTTCCCCACGTCGGCGAATAGGGCCGGTCGCGGATGACTTCTTCAGTGTAGTCGACGAAGGCACCCCGCAAGCGTCGCCGCCGAAAATCGACTCGACGCTCGTGGCTCAGGACAACGCGCCGAGCAACGCTTCGATGGTGGCGTCCACGACCGGCGGGTTCGAACTGGTCCGCAGAGCGGTGTCGGGGTCCTTCAGACCGTTACCGGTCAGCACGCAGACGACGGTCGAGCCTTCGGGCACGCCGTACTTGATGATCCCCGCCACCGAGGCCGCCGAGGCCGGCTCACAGAAGATCGATTCGTAGCGCGCGACGTAGTGGTACGCGTCGAGGATCTCGTCGTCGGTGACGGCGCGGATGTCACCGAGGGACTCATGGATGACCTCGAGCGCCGGCACCCAGCTCGCCGGGTTACCGATCCGGATGGCCGTGGCGATGGTCTCGGGGTGCTCGACCGGGTGGCCGAGCACGATCGGGGCAGCCCCGGCCGCCTGGAAGCCCCACATGCGTGGCAGGTCCGTGACCCGGCCGGCCTCGTGGTACTGGGTGAACCCCCGCCAGTAGGCCGTGATGTTGCCGGCGTTGCCCACCGGGATCGACAGGATGTCGGGTGCCGCACCGAGGACGTCGACGATCTCGAAGGCCCCCGTCTTCTGGCCCTCGATCCGGTCCGGGTTGATCGAGTTCACGATCGTGATGGGCAGGTGCTGGGTCAGTTCACGCGCGAGGTCGAGCGCTTGGTCGAAGTTGCCGCGGATCTGGAAGATCTTCGCGCCGTAGACCATGGCCTGAGCGAGCTTGCCGAGGGCGATCTTGCCGTCGGGCACGAGCACCACGCAGTCCATCCCCGCCTTGGCGGCGTACGCCGCGGCCGCGGCCGAGGTGTTACCGGTCGAGCCGCAGATCACCGTCTGGGCGCCGTTGGCCTTGGCCTTGGTGATCGCCATGGTCATGCCGCGGTCCTTGAACGAACCCGTGGGGTTGAGCCCCTCGAACTTGAGCCAGACGTTCGCCCCGAGCCGCTCCGAGAGCCGGTCGGCGCGCAGCAGCGGCGTGTTCCCCTCTTGCAAGGTGACGATCTCGTCCACGCCGTCGAGGTTGAACCACGGGGCGTACTCCTTCAACAGTCCGTTCCAACCGGTCACGAGTTCCCTCCGTCAATCACTCGTATGCAGGCGCCGATCGAGTCGACTGACTCCACGGTGGCCAGTTCTTCGATGGTCGCGTCCACGTCGCGGGTCAGCGCCCGGTGCGTGACGAATGACAGCCGCGCCTCGTTGCCGACCCCGAACTGCTCCATCGACTGGATGGAGACCCGGTGGCGTCCGAAGACGCTGGCCACGCTGGCCAGCACGCCGGGCTCGTCGGCGACGTCGAGTGAGATGTAGAAGACGCTCGCGAGGTCCCCGGCCGGCACCCGTTCGAGGGTGTCGTCGACCATGAATGGCACGTCGTGGCGGCCGCTCACTCGGTTGCGTGCGGCGTCGAGCACGTCGCCCAGCACCGCCGTGGCCGTCGGGGCGCCGCCGGCCCCTTCGCCGAGCCACATCAGGGGGCCGCTGGTCGCACCCTCGACGAAGACGGCGTTCATCGCGCCGTGCACCGCGGCGAGCGGGTGATCGGCGGGCACCATCGCGGGGTGCACGCGGCGCGAGAGTCCGTGCTCCCCGACCCGCTCGGCGACGCCGAGCAGCTTGATCACGTAGCCCGCGCGCCGGGCGAACTCGACGTCGACGGCCCGGATACCCGAGATGCCTTGACGGGCAATCTGCTCGTCACGTAGCTCGGTCCCGAAGGCCAGCGAGGCCAGGATGAGCACCTTGGCCGCGGCGTCGTAGCCCTCGACATCGGCCGTCGGGTCGGCTTCGGCGTAGCCACGGGTCTGGGCCTCGGCGAGTGCCGGCGCGTAGTCCGACCCCTCGCTGGTCATCTGGGAGAGGATGAAGTTGGTCGTGCCGTTCACGATGCCCATCACCCGCTCGATGCGTTCGCCGGCGAGTGAGGTGCGAAGGGCGCGCAGGATGGGCACCGCACCGCCGACGGCGGCCTCGTAGAACAGGTCGGCCCCGTGCTCATGGCCGAGCCGGGCCAGCGCGGTGCCGCGCTCGGCCATGAGGGCCTTGTTGGCCGTCACCACCGACACGCCGCGGCTGAGGGCCGCTTCGATATAGGACCGCGCCAGGGTGAGGCCACCGGCCACCTCGACCAAGACGTCGATGTCGGCCGAGGCGGCCAGAGACGCGGCGTCGTCGGTCAACAGCGCGGGCGGGATCCCGGGGCGGGATTTGGCGACGTCGCGCACGGCGACCGCGACGACTTCGAGGGCGGCCGTAGCGGCGTCTTCGAGGGCGTCACGTCGCGAGGCATCGAGGAGCAGTCCAACGAGGGCCGAACCGACGAAGCCCGCGCCAATGACGCCGACGCGGATCACCGGGGTGGTCATCGAAACAGGCTAACCGGTCGAGGACGTGCGCTCGTTACGCCTCGAGACGCGCCAGGTCGTCGAAGGTCTCGCGTCGCAGCACGACGCGTGCGTCCCCGTCGCGCACGAAGACGACGGCCGGACGAGGGACCCGGTTGTAGTTCGACGCCATCGAGTAGCCGTACGCCCCGGTCACGGGTGTGGCGACCAGGTCGCCGATCCCCGTCTCCGCGGGCAACCACGCTTCATCGATGATCACGTCGCCGCTCTCGCAGTGCTTGCCGACCAAGCGGACGGCCTGGCTGCGAACGGCTTCGGGCCGGGCGAGGTCGAAGGCCTCGTAGCCCGACCCGTAGAGCACGGGGCGGGGGTTGTCACTCATGCCACCGTCGACGGCGAGGTAGGTGCGCGCGGCGATTCGCTTGCGCGTGCCGACTTGATAGATGGTCAACGCCGACTGGGCGACGATGGAGCGACCCGGTTCCGCGATGAGCCGCACCGCGGGGTCGAGACCATTGGCGCGGGCGCTCGAGCGAAGGCTCTCGGCCCACGCGGTGATCGACGGGGCCCACTCCCCCGCGACGTAGGGCACCCCGAGCCCGCCACCCACGCAGAGCTCGTCGAAGTCGTCCTCGCGGGTGAAATCAGCCACGATCGCCATGGACTCGCGGTACCCGTCGAGCTCGAAGATCTGCGAACCGATGTGACTGTGCACGCCGTGCAGGCGCACCCCGCGCAGTGCCGTGAGCCTCTCGATCGCTCGGCGGGCGTCGCCGGCGGCCACCGAGAAGCCGAACTTGGAGTCCTCCTGGCCGGTGCGGACGAATTCGTGCGTGTGGGCTTCGACGCCCGGCGTGATGCGCACGAGGCAGTCGAGGCTCGCGCCGGCCCCGACCAGTTGGCTCAGTTGGTCGATCTCGTCGAAGTTGTCCACGACCACGCGGTGCAGCCCGGCGTCGACGGCCGTCGCGAGCTCGCTCGACGACTTGTTGTTGCCGTGCAGGATGATCCGCGACGCCGGGACGCCGGACCGCAGGGCGAGATCGAGCTCGCCCCCGGTGGCCACGTCGAGGTAGAGGCCCTCCTCGACGGCGACGCGGGCCATCGCCCCGCAGAGGAAGGCCTTCGACGCGAAAGCGACCCCCTCGTCGAAGGCGCTCGCCGCCTCGGCGCAGCGAGCGCGAAGCGTCGCCTCGTCGTAGACGAACAGTGGCGTGCCAAAGGTCTCGGCGAGCCAGCGAAGTGAGACCCCGCCGACGTGAACGTCGTCGGCGCGCACCTGTGCCGTGTCGGGTAGGAGGGCGACGTCGATCGGCTCGGCCATAGGCGAACACTAGTGAAGCCCGGGGCCGGGCCACCCCCGTTCCGGTAGGCTGGTACGGCCGCCCTCGTAGCTCAGGGGATAGAGCATTGGCCTCCGAAGCCATGTGCGCAGGTTCGAATCCTGCCGGGGGCACTACGCGAGAGACCGGAACGATTCGTGGGCGCACCCGCGCGATAGCCGGGGTCAATCGTCACGAACTAACTTGCTGACGTGGGAATCCTCGTTCTAGGCATGCACCGGTCCGGCACGTCCGCCGTCGCCAGCGTTCTCGACGCCCTCGGGCTCGACGCCGGCTCACGAGAAGGGCTGATGCGTGGTGACGTCGGGAATCCCGAGGGATACTTCGAGGTCGAATCGGTCGCGGCCCTCGACGAACGGATTCTCGCCGCCTACGGTGGCCGCTGGGACATCCCGCCGCTCCTACCCGCGGGCTGGGCGACCGAGGTCACCGCGCGCCAGTTCGTGACCGAGGCCCGCACGACCTTTGATGCGACGTTCGCCGGTTCCAACTTCGTGCTGAAGGATCCACGCATGTCGCTCTTGATGCCGCTGTGGCGTCAGACTCTGCTCGATCGAGTGGCGATCGTGCTCGTCGTGCGCGATCCCACCGAGGTGGCGTGGTCGCTGGCGCTGCGCGACGGTATGGCGCCGCTGACCGGACTCGCCCTCTGGGCCGCCTACAACCGGGCACTGTTGGCCGACCTCGACGGCCTCCCCGTACACGTCTGTCACTACCGCGACCTGGTCGAGCGGCCCCTCGAGGTTGTTCGCGAGATCACCGCGAGCCTGAGCGCGTGGGACGAGCTCGACGAGGTCGACGCCGAGGCGGGCGCCAGTCGGGTGCGACCCGACCTGCGCCGCGACACCCACCCCGGCACCGAGCCGATCCTCGCCGACCCGCCATCGTCGATTCACGAGCTCGCCCACTACCTCGAGTCGTTACGGGGCCGTCACGACGAGTTTCACGCCGCCGCCCCGACTACCGGCTGGTGGGAGGAGCCCCTCATGAACGAGCGCCGCGTCTTCGTCCAGCACTACGAGGCCGCCCTCGACGAGCGCAACGCCGAGATCGCGTCACTGCTCGTCGACAACGCCGCCGTTCGCGCCCAGGTCG
Organism: Acidimicrobiaceae bacterium RAAP-2; assembly: GCA_001443545.1. Taxonomy (GTDB): domain Bacteria; phylum Actinomycetota; class Acidimicrobiia; order Acidimicrobiales; family RAAP-2; genus RAAP-2. The sequence goes on along the minus strand of LMAD01000014.1, from coordinate 16,204 downwards.
AGGAACTGCGCGGCGAGGTGGTCTCGGCCATCGAGGCGGTGCGAGAGCTCGAGGCGACTCGGGCGATCCGCATCGCGCGCGCCATCGGCCGGGGTCCGGCCAAGGCCTGAACAGACGCACGGTAAAGTCGCGCTACCGCACTATGACCGCACTCCACCCACGACCCGACACGCCCCAGCCGTTCGTCATCTGGTTCACCGGACTGTCCGGCTCGGGCAAGTCAACCCTGGCGGCGATCGTGGAGGGGCTCCTGAAGGACCGTCGCGTACCCGTGCACAACCTCGACGGCGACGCCCTGCGTCGAGGACTCAACCGGGACCTCGGGTACGACGACGACGCGCGCGACGAGAGCATCCGCCGGATTGGCGAAGTGACTCGGATCCTCGTCGAGGCCGGCCACGTCGTCCTCGTCGCGGCAATCTCGCCCTTCGAGACGGGACGACGTCGGGCGCGCGAGCTCATCGAACCCGGTCGATTCGTCGAAGTGTTCGTCGACGTCCCGCTCGAGGTAGCCGAATCCCGGGACCCCAAGGGCCTCTACCGACTCGCCCGTGAGGGTCACCTGACGAACTTCACGGGGATCGACTCGCCCTACGAACCGCCGACCAACCCCGAGGTCCACGTGGACGCCGCCGCGTTGAATCCCCTCGACGCGGGCCACCTCGTGATCGCCACGCTCGAGGCCGCGGGTTTGATCACTCGCGTCTAGGACACCACCACCATGCGAACGGTGTCGGTAATCGAGGCACCACCCGAGGCCGAACCGGCCATCACGACGACCGCGTCGCCGGGCTTGGCCGTTCCCGAGAGCTTCATCTGGGTCACCGCGAAATCGCAGAGGTCGTCGATATCGGTCGCCGGTGAGAGGTAGACCTCCTGGACGCCCCACGATCCGTGGAGCTGACGCGCGGTGGCCTCACTCGGGGTGATCGCCACGATCGGCATCGGGGGTCGGAAGCGCGAGATGGCGCGCGCGGTCAGACCCGAACGGGTGCAGGCCACGATGGCGACCGCCTTCTCCTCCATCGCGGCGCGCCAGGCGGCGCCGGTGATGGCCGCGGTGATACGGGTCGATTCGGTACCCGCGCCGATCTGCTGGACTCCGAGCGACCCGCCCCAGGTCAAGTAGTCGAACGACTCTTCGGCGCGCACGACGATGCGGTCCATCGTGGTCACGGTCCCCACGGGGTCGTCGCCGATGGCGGTCTCGCCGCTCAGCATCACCGCACTCGCGCCGTCGAGCACGGCGTTGGCCACGTCGGTCACCTCGGCGCGCGTGGGCACTTGCGCGTGGGTCATCGACTCGAGCATCTGGGTCGCCACCACGACCGGTCGCGCGTAGCGGATGCCGTGTCGCACGATGTTCTTCTGCAGGTGGGGTACTTCCTCGATCGGCATCCGCACGCCGAGGTCGCCGCGGGCGACCATGATCGCGTCCGAGACCGCGATGATCTCGTCGAGGTTCTCCACGCCCTCGGCGGTCTCGATCTTGGCCATGATCATGACGTCGTCGCGCGAGAGCACGGTTCGCGTCGAGACGATGTCGAAGGCCGAACGCACGAAGGACACCGCGAGGATCTCGAAGGGCTCGGCGCGCAGCGCTTCGAGCCGGGCGCGGTCGTCGACCGTTGGCAGGCGGTCGTGGAGGATCGACGTGGGCAGGGACAGACCGGGCTTGCCCGTGACGGCACCCCCGGCGCTGACCACCGCGCGGGTCGTCGGACCTGGTTGGAGCACCTCGAGCGAGACGCCGCCGTCCCCGATGTGAATCCTGTCCCCGACGCGCAGCAGGTGGAGCACGTCGAGTCGCTCGACGACGATGCGCGCCGCCGTGGACGATTCGCCGATCGCCTCGACCAGTTCCACGGCGTCGCCCGTCTCGAGGGAAACGGGTGAGGTGCCGAATGAACCGGCCCGGATCTTGGGACCGGGGATGTCGACCATGATCGCGAGGTCCGGCACCAGGGCCCGCACTCGACGAAGTCGCTCGATGCCCGAGGGGATGTCGCCGTGAGCCATCGAGAGCCGAAAGACGTCGACCCCCGCCGCGGCGAGGTCGAGGATGACCGCGTCGGAGTCCGACGCCGGTCCCAGTGTGGCCACAATTCGCGTGCGTCGCACGTGCTTCCCTTCAACGCTTTTCGCAAGTCTACGAGAAGCACGGTCGCGTTCGGCCCCGTGTCAACTCCTCGAGAGTGACTAAAGGCCCTACTCAAGCGGCCCGAGGGAGGCTCGCGCGCCACGAGCATGGAATCTGGACGAGTACAGTACTCCTGAGATTGGCCGTTGCGTCGTCGTGCTTCGAGTCGCGGGTCCGTCTCGGGCAACTTCGAAGGAGGGCCGAGTGGAACCGACGGACGTACGGGACCCGAACTACTACCACCAGGTAGTCGACTGCCAATGGGCCTGTCCGGCCCACACCGATGTGCCGGGCTACATCCGTCTCATCTCCCAGGGTCAGTTCGACGAGGCCTACCTGCTCAACCGTGCCTCCAACGTGTTCCCCGGCGTGCTCGGTCGAACCTGCGACCGACCCTGTGAGCCGGCCTGCCGCCGGGGCCGCGTCGACGGCACGCCCGTCGCCATCTGCCGCTTGAAGCGCGTGACCGCGGACCTGAAGGGCGACATCAGCGATCGCCTCGCCCCGATCCCCGAGCAGAAGAACGGCAAGCGCGTCGCCCTCATCGGCGCGGGACCGTCGTCACTCACCGTCGCCAACGACCTCGCCCCCCTCGGCTACGAGATCACGATCTACGAGAAGTTCGACCAGCCCGGTGGCCTGATGCGTTCGAACATCCCGAACTTCCGGCTCCCCGCCGAGGTGCTCGACGAGGAGACCGGCGCCATCCTCGATCGCGGAGGGGTGAGCATCCGCTACAACTCTCCGGTCACCAGCCTGCGCGCTCTGCTCGACGAGGGCTACGACGCCGTCTACGTCGGCGTCGGCGCCCCACGGGGCAAGGAGCTCGACCTCCCGGGACGCCACGACGAAGCGTCCTCGAACATCCACATCGGCATCGACTGGCTCGAGTCGGTCGCCTTCGGTCACCTCGACTCAATCGGCCGACGCGTCTTGATCATCGGGGTCGGCAACACCGCGATGGACTGCTGTCGAACCTCGCGGCGCGTCGGTGGTGAGGACATCAAAGTCATGGCGCGCCGGCCGCGCGAGTTCTTCAAGGCCTCGCCCTGGGAGCTCGAGGACGCCGAGGAGGAGGGCGTCGAGATCGTCGTCAACCACGCGCCCAAGCGCTTCGTCGTTGAAGACGGCCACCTGGTCGGCATGGAGTTCGACGTCCTGGAATGGGACGAGGGCGCGCGCCACTCCACGACCGTGGACACGGTGATCGTGCCCTGCGACGACGTCATCTTGGCGATCGGCCAGGAGAACGCGTTCCCCTGGATCGAACGTGACCTGGGTGTCGAGTTCGGCGAGTGGGACATGCCGGTGGTCGACGAGACGACCTTCCAGTGCAGTCGCCCCGGCGTCTTCTTCGGCGGCGACGCCGCCTGGGGACCCAAGAACATCATCTGGGCCGTCGCCCACGGACACCAGGCGGCCATCTCGATCGATAACTACTGCACGGGCGTGCCCCTCTCCGAACGTCCGGCCAAGGGCGTCAATCTGGTCAGCGCCAAGATGGGTATGAACGAGTGGCGCTACCACAACGACTACAACCCCTCGCCCCGTCAGCAGATGACCCACGTCGACTTGACCGAACGATTCAGTTCGCTCAACCTCGAGGTCGAACTGGGCTTCAGCGCCGAACAGACGGCGCGCGAAGCTCAGCGCTGCCTCAACTGCGACATCCAGACCGGTTTCAAGGCGTCGGCGTGCATCGAGTGTGACGCCTGCGTCGACATCTGCCCCGTCCAGTGCCTCACCATCACCCGCAACGGTGACGAGGCCGACCTGCGCACCCGGCTGTCGGCCCCGTCGAACAACCTCGAACAAGCGCTCTACGTCTCCGAACCGCTCCCCCAGACCGGCCGCGTGATGGTCAAGGACGAGAACGTCTGCGTCCACTGCGGCCTCTGCGCCGAACGCTGTCCGACCGCCGCCTGGGACATGGAGGAGTTCACTCTGATCTCCCCGTACGCCGGGACGAGCGGCGTGCTGCGAATCCCGGTCGCCACGACCGCCCACGAAGGAAGGAACTGACAATGTCCATCGACGCGGCCCCCACCGTGCGAGTCAACGATTTCGCGATCAAGTTGGCCAACGTGAACGGCACCGGCTCGGCCAGTGCCAACAGCCTCTTGATGCAGGCAATCTTTCGCATGGGCATCCCGGTATCGGGCAAGAACCTCTTCCCCTCGAACATCCAGGGACTACCGACGTGGTACGAGATCCGGGTCAACAAGGACGGCCACACCGCGCGGGCCCTGGAGTACGACCTCATGGTCGCCATGAACGCCCAGACCTACGCCGAGGACATCGCCGCGGTGCGCTCGGGCGGCTACCTGCTCTTCGATTCGTCCTGGCCGCTCGATGACGACCTGCATCGCGACGACGTGACCTTCCTCGGCGTGCCGCTCGCGCGCATGTGTCTGGAGAACTTCGCCAAGCCCCGTGAGCGGATCTTGATGAAGAACATCGCCTACGCCGGGGCGATCGTGGCGTTGCTCGGGATCGACCTCGAACTCGTCCGCTCGCTGCTCGCCGAGACCTTCGCGCGCAACGAGGCGTTGCGCGAGTCGAACCAGAAGGCGCTACGGCTCGGGTACGACTTCGCGGTCGAGACCTTCGACTGCCCGCTGCCCTTCCACCTCGAAGCGATGGACTCGACGACGGACTCGATCCTGATCGACGGGAACACCGCGACGGCCCTGGGCGCCCTCTACGCCGGAGCCACGGTCGCCGGCTGGTACCCCATCACGCCGGCGACGGCGGTGATGGACAACTTCACCAAGCTCTGCGCCACGTACCGTCGCGAAGTGGTACCCGGCGCCAATGAGGGTGACCCGCCCACGGTGAAGAACAACTACATCATCCTCCAGGCCGAGGACGAGATCGCGGCCATCGGGATGGTGCTCGGCGCCAGTTGGAGTGGGGCCCGCTCCTTCACCTCCACCTCGGGACCGGGGATCTCGTTGATGAACGAACTGCTGGGGCTCGCGTACTACACCGAGATCCCCGCGGTCATCGTCGACGTGCAGCGCACCGGCCCCTCGACCGGCATGCCGACGCGCACCCAGCAGGCCGACATCTTGCTCTGCGCCTACGCGAGCCACGGTGACACCAAGCACATCCTCACCTTCCCGGCGAACCCGGCCGAGTGCTTCGAGTTCACGGTCGCCGCCTTCGACCTGGCCGAGCGCTTCCAGACGCCGGTCTTCGTGCTGCTCGACCTCGACATCGGCATGAACGACTGGGTCGTGCCCGCCTTCACCTGGGACGACACCTTCGTCCCGGACCGGGGTCGGATCGTTACCGACGAGGACCTCGCGGGGATGAAGGAATTCTTCCGCTACACCCCCGCCGACGCTGACCACGTCGCCGCTCGCACGCTGCCGGGCTCGGACTCCAAGGGCGCGTACTTCGTTCGCGGCTCGGGCCACGACATGTTCGGGCGCTACACCGAGGACACCGACGAGTACCAGGAGGTCGTCGACCGACTGAAGCGGAAGCACGCCGCCGCGGCGACCCACGTGCCCGCCCCGGTCGTCATCACTCGACCCAACGCCGCCATCGGCATCATCACGCTCGGTGGCTGTGACCTCGCGGTGCGCGAAGCCATCGACGAGCTCGCCGAGCGCGGACTGGCCGCCGACTACATGCGCGTGCGCGGCTTCCCCTTCGTCGCCGACGTGCGCGAGTTCGTCGAGCGTCATCAGTACTGCTTCGTCGTCGAGCAGAACCGCGACGGCCAACTGCGCTCGCTCATCAGCATCGAAACCGGAGTACCGATCGAGTCGATGCACTCGATCCTCGCCTACGGCGGCTTCCCGCTCAGCGCGGCCCAGGTCGTCGACGGCGTCGTCGGACTCGGCATCATCGAACAGTTGGAGGACTGACGTGCCATCGATCACCAAACCACTCATCCCGCTCGCGCCACTGGCGAAGAACGAACTCGGTCTGACGATCCGCGACTACGAGGGCGCGATGTCCACGCTCTGCGCGGGCTGCGGCCACGACTCGATCACCGCGGCGATCACCCACGCCTTCTGGGAGCTCTCGACGCCCCCGCACACGATCGCGAAGTTGAGCGGCATCGGATGCTCGAGCAAGACCCCGACGTACTTCGTGCGCGGCGCCCACGGCTTCAACTCGGCCCACGGGCGTATGCCGACCATCGCGACCGGCGCGGCCGCGGCGAACCGCGAGCTGACCTACATCGGCGTCTCGGGTGACGGCGACTCGCTGTCCATCGGCATCGGCCACCTCGCCCACGCGATCCGCCGCAACGTGAACATGGTCTACGTCATCGAGAACAACGGCGTCTACGGCCTCACCAAGGGCCAGCTCTCCGCCTCGGCCGACATCGGCACGCGACCCAAGAAGGGCGACGCCAACGTGGTCGCTCCCATCGACCCGATCATGCTCGGGCTCGCCATGGGCGCGACCTTCCTCGCGCGCAGCTTCTCGGGCGACAAGGAGCAGTTGATTCCGATCCTGAAGGCCGCCGTCGCCCACAACGGACTCGCGCTAATCGACGTGATCAGCCCGTGCGTGACCTTCAACGACCACGAGGGTTCGACCAAGAGTTACCGCTTCATGCGCGAGCACGAGGTCAAGGAGGTCGTGACCGACTTCGTCCCCGAACGCGAGGAGATCGCGGTCGCCATCGGCGGACGCGAGACCCGCTCGGTCACCATGCACGACGGCAGCGTGCTCACCTTCCGCTCGGTCCCCGAGGGCTACGACCCGACGAACCGCATCTCGGTCGAGGAGTACATCCGCGACCACCAGCGTCTCGGGGAGGTCGTCACGGGCCTGTTGTACCTCGACGAGGGCGCCCCGAGCATGCACGAGATCAACCACACCCCCCTCGAGGGGCTCAACAAGCTCCCGTTCTCGGCGCTCTGTCCCGGCAGCGCCGTCCTCGAGGACCTGATGTCCGACTTCCGCTAGTCGCGCCGACTCGTGGAGCGCTCGCGAACGCGAAGCGTATGGAGCGGGTGACTCATGGAGTAGTTCATTCCCACCGACGTGGCCGCTGAGATCGTCGGGGCAACAGTAAAGGGGCCCGTCGCGGTCGTGCGACCCGTCTCAACGAAGGACACGGGTGTCCGGGCCGGTGCCGATCACCCTTCGCTAGCGCGACCAGCCGCCTCGACGAAGCGCTCGGCTAGGTGTGGCGTGGCGACCAGGTGCTGGTGGAGGTAGCTCGCGAAGATCGACGGACTGTTCACCCCGGCCCGGCCCGCCCCGAACCGCCCGACGAGCTCCAGTCCGTCGCCCGGCGGCGTCACGGTCGAGCGATGATACTCGTGACCGCGCAGTTCGGTCCCGGCCGGGCCGAAGATGCCCGGGTCGCGGGTCGTCGCGCGCCGATACCCGAGGGTCAGTCGTTCGCTCATCGTCGCGTGGACCCCCGCGAGCACCCCGGCCATCGCCGTTCCGTCCAACGACTCACACAGCCACAGGTACCCCCCGCACTCGGCCCAGGTGACCAGCCCCGCGCCCACGCGACGCCGCACGTCGGCGAGCAGCCGGTGGTTCTCGCCCAACGTCGGCGCGTATACCTCGGGGAAACCACCCCCCGCGTAGAGCGCACGACAGCCCTCGGGCAGCGCCTCGTCCACGAGGGGGTCGAACTCGACGAGTTCGGCGCCGGCCTCGCTGAGCAGCTCGAGGTTCTCGGGGTAGACGAAGCTGAAGGCCTTGCCGACGCAGAGCGCGACGCGAGCCGACCCCACCGCTTGGGCGTGGGCCACGTCCTCGACCTGGCGGGTCGGGGCGCTGCGCGCCAGCGCGATCAGCGCTTCGAGGTCGACGCCGTGACCGACGAACACACCGACGCGCGCCACCGAATCGCGCGTCGCCTCGGGCGATTCGGCCTCCGGCACCAGTCCGAGGTGCCGTTCTCGCCACGCGAGCGCGTCGTCGCGTTCGAGCGCGCCGATCACCGGCACCCCGAGCGAGGCGAGAGCCTCGCGCAGCATCGTCGCGTGCGCGGCGCTCCCGACCCGGTTGAGGATCACCCCGGCCACGCGCACCGAGGGGTCGAACCGGGCGAAGCCGTACACCAGGGCGGCGACCGAGCCGCTCATCGCCGACGCGTCGACGACGAGGACCACCGGCGCGTCCAGCAGGCGACTCACCGCCGCGGTCGAACCGTCGACGTCCGCCTCCCCCGCCCCGTCGAAGAGCCCCATCACGCCCTCGACGACGAGGACGTCGGCGTCGCGCATCGCGCGCGCCGCCTGTCGACGCACCACGTCCTCACCGGAGAGGAAGACGTCCAGCGAGCGACCGGGCCGACCGGTGGCCACGGCGTGGTAGCTCGGATCGATGAAGTCGGGTCCAACTTTGGCCGAGGCGACGCGCAGGCCTGAGGCGACGAGGGCCGCCATCACACCCGTAGCGACGGTGGTCTTGCCGACGCCCGAGTGCGTGCCGGCGATGACGATCCGAGGTCCGAGGCGCGCGATGGGCCATGGTACCAGCCACGTTCACCGACCCGATACGCTCGACCCGGTGGACGGCCCCGCGCGCGACGAGACCGGTGGCGAGGCCGTCGCCCTCGAGCGCTACCGCGGCCCGTGGACCGACGACGACCCCGACGCGAACTTTAAGGCCGACGTCGCGCTCTACGCGAACCTCGACCCGTTGAAGACCCTGCGGGGGCTCGGTGAGGCGACAGGGCTGTCGATCGGGGCACTCGCCCACTACGTACTAGCCCGCTACGCGACCTCGGGCAGCGGGGGCTTGCTCGAGCTCGGCCCGACGATGGTCGAGCGCCTCTGGGCGCTGGTCGCCGAGGCCGAGGCCGCCGGAACCGACGAGGCCCGCCTCGACGCCTACGGTCAATTGCGCGCACTGCTGTCGTGGCTTCGCGTGCCCCTCGAGCACGATGGCGGCTACCAGTGAGCTTGACCTGGCTCAGCGGCGAGGAGGCCGCGACGGCATTGCACGGAGGCGTTGAGCTGGTGCGCGCGTCGCTGTCCTACCTGCGCGCCGAAGTCGGGCCGCGGCCGACCGTACCCACCGGTGAACCCGTGCGAGACGACGCGCGGGTCGGCTGCGGCGACCTGCTCGCCGAGCCGCAGTGGCTCGCGGCGACGATGCGCGACACCGGGCGCCAGCTCGGGACCGAGGACCCGGTCGTCGGCGCGTCGCTCTTCGTCCAGAACTACGCCTACCGCGTCTTCACCCTCGCGGTGGCGAGCGTCACCGTCGCGGGCGTGCTACCCGACTCGTCACCGGCGACGATGGCCGTCTCGATGCGACGCGGCCGACCGTCGTCACTGGCCTACCTCGACGCGCGCGTCGCGACGCTGGACCGAGCGGCGCTGCGAAGCGACCCCGGCCTGGGCGACGTCGTCGTCGCGGCCCTCCTCGAGATCGTTACCACGCACCTCACCCCCCTCGTCGATTCCGTGCGCGCGACGACCCGCGTCGGGACCCGCCTGCTCTGGGGGAACGTCGCGGCTTCCTGCGCGGTGGCCTTTCGAACGGTTGAGGGTGTGCTCGGGTCCTGGGTGCGACCACTCGGCGAGTCCTTCGCCGAGCACTCGCCCGCGACGATGGACGGACTCGGCTCCTACCTCCTCGTCGAGCGCGGCGCGCGACACGGCTGGTTCTGGGAGCGCACCACCTGTTGTCTCTACGACCGCCTCCCGGGAACGGTCCGGTGCGCCGACTGCAGCCGCACGCCGCGCGACGAGCGCCGCGACGCCTACTGGCGCTCGCTCGGCGACGACTGAGGCCAGTCACGCACGAGTCGGACCCGTGCCGGCGGCCGGCCGGTTACCCCGCCGTCGACCAGGGCGAGCAGTGCGTCCACCTCGAGGTGCTGGTCAACGAGGTCGGCCAGCGCCTCGATCCGAGCCTCGCGACGGTCCTCGAAGCACGTCACGGGTGAGACCACGAAGCGTTTCGCGCTCGCGCGGGCGAGCTCGGCGATGAACCCCCGGCGCCACCGATCGTTCTCGAACAGCCCGTGCCAGGTCGTGCCCGACACCGCACCGGCGACGCAGCCTTCATCGCCGACGAGGGGTTCGCCGGACTCGCGCGTGACGACCCCGTGATGGATCTGGTAGCCCGTCACCGTTGTGCCATCGGCCAGTCGGGCCGAGGGACGCGCCAGCAGCTTTCGCGCGGCGAACTCGGTGCGCACCGCCAACAGCCCGAGTCCGTCGACGCGCCCACGCGCGCTCTCGACCTCGTCGACGATCTCGCGTCCGAGCATCTGGTAGCCACCGCAGATCCCCATGATCGACGCCCCCGACGCGGCGCGACGCGCGAGGGCGACGTCGAAGCCGCGCGCCCGCAACCACCCGAGGTCCGACACGGTCGCGCGGGTGCCCGGCAAGATCACCAGGTCACAGTCGGCCATCGCCTCGGGCCGATACAGCGCGCGCACGACGACCCCCGGCTCGTCGATGAGCGGGTCGAGGTCGGTCAGGTTCGAGGCCCGCGGGAAGGCCACGACCCCGATCACGAGCACATCCTCGCCGAGGGGGGCGGGGCCGTCGGCCCACGACGAGAAGTTCGTCGCGTCCTCGGTGTCCACCTCGCGCCCGGCGAGCACGGGCAGGACGCCGAGGACGGGACGATTCGTCATCCCGGTCAGTCGCTCGAGGCCGTCCTCGAGCAGCGCCCGGGTCCCGCGGAACTTGTTGATGACCAGTCCTCGCACCAGGTCCTGATCGACGCCCTCGAGCACGGCAAGGGTGCCGATCAGCGTGGCGAAGACTCCACCGCGGTCGATGTCGCCGACGAGGATCGCGGGGACCTTCGCCGCGGCGGCGAACCCGAGGTTCACGATGTCACTGCTGCGCAAGTTGATCTCGGCCGGACTGCCCGCACCCTCACAGATCACCACGTCGAAGCGACGACGAAGGTCGTCGTGGGCCTCGACGACGAGCTCGAGGAGGTCGCCCTTGGCGCGCCAGCGGTCCCCGTCGAGCTCGCCGGCTGGTTGACCCATCACGACCAACTGACTCGCGACGTCCGAGCCCGGTTTGAGCAGCACCGGGTTCATGCGGACCTCGGGCTCGACGCCCGCGGCGCGCGCCTGGACGACCTGGGCCCGACCCATCTCGCCGTTCTCACGGGTGACGTAGGAGTTGAGCGACATGTTCTGGGCCTTGAAGGGTGCGACCGCGATCCCGCGACGGCGCAGCGACCGACAGAGACCGGTGACGATCGTCGACTTGCCAGCGCCCGACGAGGTCCCGAGCACGAGCAGCGATCCGCTCACGCGTCGCGCTCGCTCACCCCGGCCGACTCGAAGGTCGCCATCTCGCCCAAGATCTTCGCGGCCGCTTGGACGAGTGGCAGCGCAAGCGCGGCGCCGCTGCCCTCGCCGAGGCGTAGATTGAGATCGAGCAGGGGCGTTACCCCCAGGTGGGCCAGGGCGACGGTGGCGCCCGGCTCGCTGGAGCGGTGCCCGCCGATGAGGTAGCCCGTGACCTCGGGGGCCATGGCCGCGGCCACGGTCGCGGCCGCAACCGCGATTACGCCGTCAATCACGACCGGCACGTGCGCGGCGGCACCCCCGAGAATGAACCCCGCCAGCGCCGCGATCTCCAGTCCCCCGACCTCACCGAGCACCTCGATCGGCGTCGCGTCGGGCGCGAGGCGCGCGAGCGCGCCAGAAATTACCCCGACCTTGAGCCGCCAGGTCTCGTCGTCGATGCCGGTGCCGCGCCCGGTCACCTCGCTCGGATTCGAGCCGGTCAGGGCCGCGATGAGGGCCGCGGAGGGCGTCGTGTTGCCGATGCCCATGTCGCCGGTCGCGAGTAGCTGGGCCCCGGCCTCGACCGCCTCGCGCGCGACATCGGCGCCCACGGCCAGCGCGGCGCGGGCCTGCTCGGGGGTCATCGCGGCCTCGACGGCGAGATTCTTCGTCCCGAGCGCCACGTTTCGACGTACTAGGCCCACGGCATCGCCGGGGATCGGAGTCGCCACCCCGACGTCCACGACCGTGACGCGCGCGCCCACGTGCCGCGCGAGCACATTGATCGCCGCCCCGCCGGCACAAAAATTCGCGACCATCTGGGCGGTGACTTCGCTCGGCCACGGGGTGACCCCGGCGCGGGTGACCCCGTGGTCGCCGGCGAAGACGCAGATCGTCGCCGATGTGGGCACCGGCGGCGGGCAGGCGCCGGCGATCGCGGCGAGTTGGGTCCCGATCGATTCGAGCTGGCCGAGCGATCCGGCTGGCTTGGTGAGCCGGCCCTGGCGGACTCGTGCCGCCTCGGCCGCCGCGTCGTCCACCGGAACGATCCGAGCGATCAGCTCGTCTAACGATTCAGTGTTGTTCATAGGTCTCTCCTTCATTAGTTCGTTGTCTCATCCAGCCACTGACGTGCGGCCTCGAGTGCCGACTCGAGCCGGGCGAGCCCCGCCTCGTCGGGCACGGCGATGCGTACGACCCCGGGCATCGCGAAGTTGGCGCAGTCACGCGTCACGACGAGCGATTCGAGCAGCGCGTCACGTAGACCGGGGCGCTCGACGAGGACCCAGTTCGCGTCCGAGGGCGCCGCGACCAGGCCGTAGCGCGCGAGCAGGGTGACGAGGTCGTCGCGCAGCGCGGCGATCCCCGCCGCGGTCTCGGCGAGGTCGATCGGCGCGAGCAGGTCGGCCAGGGACTCACCGGCGAGACCATTGAGCGACCAAGTCGGCTGGGCTCGTCGACACCGCTCGACGAGATCGGGGTCGGCGAGCACGTAGCCGACCCGCAGACCCGGGCAGGCGAGCAGCTTGGTGAGCGAGCCGACGACCACCGCGTCGTCGCCGCGGGTCCACGTCCCCGTCGCCATCGGGTAGAAGGCCTCGTCCCACACGCCAGCGCGCTCCTCGGCCCGCGCGAGCAGTCCCGTCGGATTGTGAGGGTTCGAACGCCACCGCGGCCCACCGGCGCGCGGGTGCAGCGCGAACTCCGGTTCCACGACCGTGCCGCCCAGTTCAACGGCCACCAGCGTGATCGCCTCAGCACCACCGTTGGTGAGGAGCAGTCGCTCGCTCGCCACGCCCATCGCCTCGGCGAGCGCCGCGGTCGCGATCCTCGGGTCGGGGTAGCGCCCGAGGGCGTCGAGGTGACGCGCGATCACGGGCCGCGGGTCGCCAGCGAGGGGGTTGAGCGACTGGGAGAGGTCGAGGATCCGTGACACGTCCACGCCGAAGGCGCGCGCTATCGCGGCCCCGTCGCCCCCGTGGGTGGATGGTCTCAGACCCACGAACCCTCCCTCGAGCGACGCCGGGTGACGAGCGCGGCCGCGGCGGCAAGGGCGAGGGCGAGCGCGATGGTCACGTCGCGACTGAGTCGGCGCGCAGCGTCGATATCACCGGCGCGCGCCGGACGACCCGTGCCGAGCGGGGGCCGGACCTCGACGCGTTCGCCGTAGACGTTGCGCCCCCCGAGGGTGACCCCGAGGGCGGCCGCGAAAGCGGCCTCGGCGACCCCGGAGTTCGGTGAGGGGTGGGCCGGTGCCTGGTCACGCACGGCGCGAAGTACGGACCAGGCGGCACGCGGGCGCACCGCCGCGACGAGTCCAGCGGTCACGCGCGCCGGCACCCAGTTGACGACGTCGTCGAGTCGCGCGGCAGCGGTGCCAAAGCACCGATAGCGCGCCGAGCGGTGCCCGACCATCGCGTCCATGGTGTTGATCGCGCGATAGCCGAGGGTGCCGCAGGCCCCGAACGCGGCCGCGAAGAGTGCCGGGGCCACGATGGCGTCGACGGTGTTCTCGGCGACCGATTCAACCGCGGCGCGCGCCACCTCGGCCTCGTCGAGGTCTCGAGGATCACGTCCGACCAAAGCGCTCACCGCGGTGCGGGCCCCCTCGAGGTCACCCACGGCGAGGGGGATGGCGACCTCGCGCGCGGCTCGTGACAGCGAGCGGCCACCGACGCTGAGGGCCGTGGCGAGCGCGTTCGAGGTGACGAGGCGCCCGGCGAACACGCCGAGGGCGAGACCGACGCCGGCGTAGCCGACGCCCGCGGCGCGCCCGTCGCGGTAGAGGCGGCCCTCGAGCGCGCCCATCAACCGCCCGAAGTAGACGAGGGGGTGCCATCGCGTCGGCGGCTCGCCGAACAGGCGATCGAGACCGAGACCGAGCGCGGCGCCGACGAGGCGTCGAGCCGGCGTCACCGCAGCGCCCACAGGACCAGCCCCAGCGTCTCGCCCACAACCCCGCTCGCCCCCAGTACGTCGCCGGTGTAGCCACCGAGTCGTCGAGCGGCGAGCGCGGCGACGAGCGCGGCACCGAGCAGCGCGCCGAAAACGCTGAGTACGCCGTGGAGCCCGCAGCGCGCCGCCAGCGCTACGGACCCAGCGAGTCCGACGGCGATCGAGGCCCCGAGTACCACGCGGTGCCGCCGGCTGAGGAAAGCGCTTACGATCCCGCCCTCGCGCGCGTAGGGCATGATTTGGCTGATGGCGACCATCGAGGTGCGCGACGCGCACCACAGCGCGGCCACGATGAAGGGCGCGGGTCGCGCCGAGGAGAAGGCGGCCAGTCGCACGAGCAGGACCGCTACCACGCTGACCGCGCCGAAGGCGCCGATTGCGGGGTCAGCCATCACCGCGAGCCGACGCTCTCGGGTCATCGGGGCGAGCAGGCCGTCGCCAGCGTCGGCGAGCCCGTCCACGTGCAACAGGCCAGTGAGTGCGAGGTCGGCGAGCAGCGCCACGGCGCCCGCGAGCAGGGGCGCGCCGTGGCGGGCGGTGAGCCACCACAACGCACCGACCACCAGTCCGAGCACGGCGCCCACTAGCGGGAACCACGCGAACGTCGTCGGCGTCGGATCGGCCGACCCACCGAGGATCGTAAGGAAGGCAAAGGCGCGGCGCATCAGCGCGAGCCGTCCTTGATTACGACGACACAGCCGGCCACGACGAGCAGCACGGTATCGGCCCGCGCGGCGACGACCTGGTTGAGTCGCCCGAGCGCGTCGCGGAACGCGCGACCGATCGCGGTCTCGGGGTGCACCCCGAGCCCGACCTCGTCGGAGACCACGATCGAGTCGCCCCGGTGCGCGTCGAGCGCTTCGAGTAGGGTCCCGGTGTCGACCTCGAAGTCGTGGTGCGCCGCGAGCCATGTGCCCAGCGCGTCAATCACCACGGTCCCCTCGACCCCGACGAGGGCATCGGTGAGCCGCGCGCCGCACTCGAGCGTCGTCCAGGTCGCAGGGCGACGGCGGCGGTGCTCAGCGACGCGAGTGGCGAAGTCGGCGTCGTCGCCCGCGATGCCGGTGGCGAGGTAGGTGACCGGGTCCGGCGCGTCGCGGGCCAGTGCCTCGGCAACGCCCGACTTACCCGAACGCGCTCCCCCGAGCACCAGCGTGATCACGAGTCGGGCAGGCCGGCGAGCATCACGGCGTGCACGGCCCGCGCGACGCGTGCGCCCCAGCGCGAGCGCGGGCCCGCGAACTGCTCGCGGGGCCCCTCGAGTGGCGTGACGATGCACAGGGCGTCTGACGCCGTGCCGGTGCCGTCGATCCGACGCTCGAAGAGGGCCTGGGCCTTGGCCTCAGTCGCGCTCACCACGGCGTTGAGCATCGCACCCTCGTCGAGGCGCACCGGGACGAAGACCACGATGTTCACGGTGCCGGGGCGCTGATCGGTCACCTCGTCAGGGGCGGCGGCCCACGTGGGCCGGGTGACGCCAACGGTCGCCTCGACGACAACGTCGCCGTCGATGGCCTCGCGCACGCGACGAACTGCGGCGGCGGTGAACATCACCACCCCCTCGCCGCGAAGCGCCAGAGCACTCGCCAACTCCTCGGCGTGGGCGCCGAGGTCGGTGCGAGCGTAATCGTGGGGAACCTGGGCGTTGAGCAACCAGTGGCGCACCCCAACGCCACCCCCGACCGTCGCGGTCGAGGCGACGAGGGACGCCCCCGTACGCCACACGAGCAGGTCGGAGTCGGGACCGAACTCCACCAGCTCGGCCCGCATCAGTACTCGATTCCCTTCATCGCCCGGATTCCAGACCTCCTTGCGTAAGCACAAAGTCGCTGCAAAGCCTCACGTCTCTTTGACGGAGTAGACGAGGGTCAGATCGGTCCCTGGGTAGAGGGTCTGAG
>LMAD01000013.1 GCA_001443545.1 Acidimicrobiaceae bacterium RAAP-2 | reverse complement strand
CCGCTCGGAAACGGGGCAAACAGTGACTCTTCGCAGAGCACGAACTACCGCTAAATAAATACCGAGATATCAGTCGGTCGACCCGCGGAAAGGGAGTTTCAACGCGGGGGCCTAACCGAAATGTCCAGTCGGAGTTGACCCAGTGATGTCCCGTCTTATCCGGGATTGTTTAGCGGTAATAGATCGGCAAGCGTCCGCGCGTGTCGGAGACGTTGAGTGGGCCACGAAGTGTGATGTCGTAGTTTGGAGGGGTGAACGTGCAACCAATTCATCGCGCCCTCGGACTCACGGATGACGAATTCGACGACATCGTCACGGTGCTCGGTCGCCAACCGAACCATCTCGAACTGGCCCTCTACGGCGTGATGTGGAGCGAGCACTGTTCCTATAAGTCGTCGCGAATCCACCTGAAGCGCCTGCCGACGACGGCCGCGCACGTTCTCGTGGGCCCCGGCGAGAACGCGGGCGTCATCGACGCCGGCGACGGTATCGCGGTGGCGATCCGGATCGAGAGCCATAACCACCCCTCGGCGATCGAGCCCTACCAGGGAGCGGCCACCGGGGTCGGGGGAATCTTGCGCGACGTCTTCACGATGGGTGCTCGGCCCCTGGCCGTGATGGACCCGCTCTTCTTCGGCAACCTCGACGACGCCCGCCAACGCTGGCTCGTCGAGGGCGTAGTGTCGGGCATCTCGGGCTACGGCAACTCGGTCGGGGTGCCGACGATCGGTGGCGAACTGACCTTCGATCCGACGTACTCGGGGAACCCACTGGTCAACGTCCTGTGTGCCGGGGCGCTCCCGGTGGAGCGGTTGGTGCTCGGCATCGCGTCGGGTCCCGGGAATCTCGCGGTGCTGCTCGGATCGACGACCGGCCGCGACGGGATCGGGGGCGTCTCGGTCCTCGCGTCGGCCGGGTTCACCGAGACCGCCGACGACGCCGCCAAACGCCCGAGCGTCCAGGTCGGCGACCCC
The DNA here is from genome assembly GCA_001443545.1 of Acidimicrobiaceae bacterium RAAP-2. Lineage (GTDB taxonomy): Bacteria > Actinomycetota > Acidimicrobiia > Acidimicrobiales > RAAP-2 > RAAP-2. The sequence continues at coordinate 54,193 of LMAD01000013.1, read as the reverse complement.
TACGAGGAGAAGCGACTCATCGAGGCCTGCCTCGAGCTGCTCGACCGCGGGCTCGCGGTCGGCATCCAAGACCTCGGCGGCGCGGGACTGGTGTGCGCGACGAGTGAGACCGCCGCGCGCGGTGGCGTGGGCATGGACGTCGACGTGAACGCGGTCCCCTTGCGTGAAGCCGGTATGGCACCCTACGAGGTGATGACCTCGGAGAGTCAGGAGCGCATGCTCGCCATCGTCACCCCCGAGAACTGGCCGGCCGTCGAGGCGCTCTGCGCGCGCTGGGAGGTGCGCGCGAGCGTCGTGGGTCACGTGGTGGCCCCCGAGGAGACCGCCGAGGGTTCGACGGTGGGCATGCTGCGAGTGCGCGACGGGTTCGACGGTCCGGTGCTGGCCGAGGTGCCCGCGAAGTCGTTGGCCGACGAGGCGCCGCTCTACGACCGACCCCGCGAACGTCCGCGCGACCTCGACGCGACGTGGGCCGACGACCCCAGCGACGACGAGATTACCGACCCCGTGGCCGACCTGCTGGACCTGCTCGTCGACCCGGCGTGGGTCTATCGCCAGTACGACTCACAGCTGTTCTTGAACACCGTCGTCGGACCGGGACGCGACGCCGCACTCTTGCGACTCGCCGGTCCCGGCCTCCCGGCGTCCGAGCGTGGTCTCGCACTCACGACCGATTCGAACCCGCGCTGGTGCGCCCTCGACCCGAGGCTCGGGGTCGCGTTGACCGTCGCCGAGGGAGTGGCCAATCTCGCCTGCGTCGGGGCGACGGCCAAGGCCGTGGTGAACTGCCTCAACTTCGGCAACCCCGAGCACCCCGAGGTCATGTGGCAACTCTCCGAGACCGTCGACGGGCTCGCCGAGGCCTGTCGCGCGTTCGACCTGCCCGTCATCGGCGGCAACGTCTCGCTCTACAACGAGAGCGATGGAACCGACATCGACCCGACCCCGGTGATCGGCCTGCTCGGGTTGGTCGAGACCCTGGTGGCGCCGCCTCCGGGCTGGTCTTGGCGAGCCGACGACACGGTCTTGCTCGTCGGCGTTCGTCGGGCCCGCGATGACCGACCCTTCCCACTCGCCGGTGGTCGGTGGGCAACGCAACACGGGCGTCGCGGTGGGCGACCACCGCAGTTCGACTACTCGGCGGCGGCTCAGGCGGCGGCGTTCGTCGCCGCTGAGGTGGCGGCGGTCTGCGCCGGCGAACCGACGCACCTGTCGGCGGTGCACGACGTTGCCGGTGGTGGCCTCGCCGTGGCGCTCGCCGAGATCACGTCGGCGACCGGAACTGGGGTGCGTGTCGAGGACGTTACGTCGCCCGAACTGTTCAGCGAGTTCCCCGGCCGCTACGTGGTGGCGAGCGACGACCCCGATGGCCTGCTCGCGCGCGCTCGCGCGGCCGGAGTCGAGGTCACGGTGCTCGGAGTTGTTGGTGGTGAGCGGTTCCGAGTCGGACCGATCGACGTCGCGGTCGAACTCGTCGCACGCCGCCGCCGCGACGCTTTGGTCGACGCACTCGATCGCCGGCCCTAACCGCTCGTCCAAAACCCCACCAACCGACGAGAGGTCTCACTGCTGACGACCGGATCATGGATGGCCACCAGACGTCTGCCGGACCCGTCAAAAGTTCGGCCGCTACTCGGGACTTCGTTGCGCGAGCAACGCCTCGTAGTGCCGTAGTCGATCGTCGGTCCTCACCACTTCGAAGCCGACGCGTTCAAGTACTCGTTGTGACGCGGCGTTGTCGGGCGTCGTCGCGGCGATGACGGCGAGCACGCCGTGGGTCGCGGCGAGGTCGAGCAGCGCGGTGAGCGCTTCAGCGGCGTAGCCGTGGCCCCGGGCTGACGGGACGAGACCGTAACCAATCTCGACGTAACCATTCGTCGGGCGGCTCTTGAAGCCGATTCCTCCGATGGCGAGTCCGTTGGAGGAATCGGCGATCCGGTAGTGGCCGAACGGACGTTGTTCACCCGATTCGGTGGTCCGCCCGAGGAAGGCCCCCACCGCGATACGGTCGCCCTCGAAGGGAAAGTCGTGAGCCCACACGTCGGAGGGCCCCGCGACAGCCGACAGGATGCGTTCGGCCTCGTTCACGTCGATGGCGTGCAACAGGAGTCGCGACGTGTGAACGTCGGTCACCGGCGGATTGACCGGCGTCGAACGCGGGACTCGATTCGACCGGGTCCACGGGGTGAGGGGCGAGTGCGATGGCGGGCGAAAGCGATGCGGCTGTTCATCTCCTCAACCTACGGGGGAGGCGCCGCTGGCACCACGGGTCTGACGAACTGCGCGGAGTCGGTACGTCGACGACCGCTCGCGATTCAGTCCACGAGCGCGTCGTCGTGGGCGCCGCGCAACTCCTCGAGGACGTGGTCGGGCACGTGGAGGTCGCCCGTGCGACCTCGACCGAGGGCGATGTCCTGCTTGTAGGAACCGTGGTAGTCCGAACCGCCCGTGGGGATCAACCCGGCGTTGCGGGTCAGTCGGACCATCAGCGCGCGGGTCGGTTCGTCGTTACTCCCGTAGTAGGCCTCGATGCCGATCACGCCACGTTCGCGCAGGGAGGCGAGCACTTTGGGCATCGTCCGCTCGGCGTGCGCGAGGGGCACGTCGTCGAGGTAGTTGACGAGCGGGTGGGCGATGGAGACGACGACTCCGGAGTGCCGGGTCGACTCGATGAACGATTCGATGGACATGCTCGCCTTGGGGATGTACGCCTGCCCCCCGTCGCCGAGCCAGTCGGTGAAGAGCTGATTCCAGGTTGAGGCGGTGCGCGGGCCGACGATTTCGGGGTGCAACTCGAACATGGCGCGCGCGAAATGAGGGCGGCCAATCGAATGGACGTTGCCGGCGAGTTCAGTCAAGTAGGCGAGGTCGAGCCTGGTGAAGCCCCGATCCCTCAGGGCGTCGACCAGTGCGACGTTGCGCAGGTCGCGATCGTGTCGCAGTTCGGCGAGACACTGCTGGACGGGGTGGGCCGGGTTCGTCGGCACGAAGTAGGCCAGGACGTGGACGTTTCGCGGACCCGGCGCGGACCCGGCGCGGACCTTGGGGAACTCGTTGTCGCGAAGCGAGACCTCAACCCCGACGACGTAGTCGACCCCCTCGGCGGCGCAGGCGAGCGCCATCTCCTCGTGGCCGGCGGTGCTGTCGTGGTCGGTCAGGGCAATAGCCCGTAGTCCTACCTCACGGGCGCGACGGGCTAATTCCGCTGGTCGGTCCGATCCATCTGAATAGGTCGAGTGCGTATGCAAATCGATCACCCATGCAGCGTAGCGAGAACGTTCCGGCCCCCTGGGAGACTGTGCGAGACTGTGGCGTGCTTTTTCCCCAGACCCGTTGGTCGGGCCGATCGTGAAAGAAGCGTGCGGTGTCGTGGGCGTCGTCGCGGCTGGCCACGACGTCGCCTACGCCTGTTACGACGCGCTCTACGCGCTCCAGCACCGGGGCCAGGAGTCGGCGGGGATGGCGACGTTCCAGAACCACCAGATCACGGTCGTCAAGGATAACGGTCTGGTCAGTCACGTATTCGCCGACACGACCCTGCGGGCGCTCTCGGGGTCGATGGTCATCGGTCACACGCGCTACTCGACGTCGGGCTCGGCGAATTGGACCGCGGCCCAACCGGTGTTCCGGTCGGCCGGTACGTCGGGCTTCGCGCTCGCGCACAACGGGAATCTGACCAACACCGTCGCGCTGGCCGAGGCGGCGGGCCTGCACATGACCGCGATGCTCTCGGACTCGGACCTCGTGGCCGAACTGCTGGCGCACGCCGTGCTCGCCGGTGCCTCGTTGCCCGAGGCACTCCACGACGTCCTTCGTCAGGCCGAGGGGGCGTTCTCCATGGTGGTGCTCGAGGCCGACGCGATCCACGCGGTACGCGACCCCCACGGGTTCCGCCCCCTCTGCCTCGGTCGGCTGGGCTCGCCCGAGGCGCCCGAGGGGTGGGTTGTGGCCTCGGAGACCCCCGCGCTCGACGTCGTCGGCGCGACCTTCGTTCGTGAGGTCGAACCCGGCGAGATGGTGACGATCACCGAGCGCGGGATGACCTCGACGCGGCTGCTCGAACCCGCGGCGGGGCCGACCAGACTCTGCATCTTCGAATTCGTCTACTTCGCCCGGCCCGACGCCTACCTCATGGGCCACCAGGTCCACTCGGTGCGTCGCCGCATGGGCGAACGATTGGCCACCTCGTCGCCGGTCGAGGCCGACCTCGTGATGGGGGTACCCGACTCGGGCATTCCCGCCGCCGAAGGCTACGCCAAGGCGTCGGGCACGCCCTTCGGCTACGGATTGGTGAAGAATCGCTACATCGGGCGAACCTTCATCACCCCCGACCAAGCCCAGCGCGCCGCCGGCGTGCGGCGCAAGCTGAATCCGCTGCGCGACACGATCGAGGGTCAACGCCTCGTCGTGGTAGACGATTCGATCGTGCGGGGCACCACGACCCGGGCCCTGGTTCGGATGCTTCGCGACGCTGGCGCGCGTGAGGTCCACCTTCGGATCTCCTCCCCACCGTTCGTCTGGCCCTGCTACTACGGCATCGACACCCCGAACCGCGAGGACCTCCTCGCGGCCAATCACACCCTCGAGGAGATGCGTGCGTTCATCGGCTGTGACTCACTCGCCTTCATCTCGATGGCGGACCTTCGCGCCGCGGTGGAGGTCGGGGACGCCTGCTGTGACGCCTGCTTGACCGGGGAGTACCCTGCACCGACACCGGTGACCATCGGCCAGTCGCGGGCGCGCTGGTGAGTCGACTCCTCGACCTCGGCCCGACGGGATTGACGTACGCCTCGGCGGGCGTGTCGATCGACGCCGGGGACGACGCCGTGCGTCGCATCGCCGCGACGGTGGCGAGCACGAATCGGCCGGGGGTGCTCGGGGGCATCGGCGGCTTCGGCGGACTCTTCCACCTCGACCGCGACCGCTACTACGATCCGGTGCTGGTGGCGTCGGCTGACGGGGTCGGCACCAAACTCGAAGTCGCCCGTCTGGTCGGGCGATACGACACCGTGGGACTGGACCTGGTGGCGATGCTCGTCGACGACCTCGTCTGCGTCGGGGCCGAGCCGCTCTTCCTGCTCGACTACGTGGCCGTGGGCTCGCTGGATCCGGCCCGGCTCGAAGAGCTCGTCGGCGGAATCGCGGCGGGTTGTCGCATCGCCGGGACCGCGTTGCTCGGCGGCGAGACGGCCGAGCACGGTGGGGTCATGCGTCCCGACGACTTGGACGTGGCCGGGTTTGCGGTCGGGGTCGTGGAGCGGGGCGCCGAACTCGGTCCCGAGCGGGTCCAGCCCGGTGACGCCATCGTCGGATTCGGATCCCCGGGGTTGCGCTCCAACGGCTACTCATTGGCGCGGCGGGTCCTGCTCGCCGACAACGCCGCGCTCGACCGACCGGCTTTCGCCGGCGCGACGAGCACGCTCGGTGAGGAGTTGCTGCGACCGTCAGTCATCTACGCGCCGGCGGCGTTGGCGGCTCGTGACGCCTACCCGAGTGCGGTCCACGCGATCGCGCACATCACCGGCGGGGGGATCGTGGGCAACGTCGTGCGGGTGCTGCCCGAGCACCTCGACGCGGTCATCGACCTCGACACGTTCGAGACCCCGGAGATCTTCTTCGAGATCCAGCGCCGCGGTCCGGTGACGGCCGAAGAGATGGTGCGGGTCTTCAACTGCGGCCTGGGCATGGTGCTCGTCACCGATCCCGAGGTCGCCGCCGACGTCATCTCGATCGCGGGCGACCTCGGGATCGTGGCCTCGATCGTGGGACGGATCGAGTCCGGCTCGGGACTGGTGCGCCTGGCGTGAGCGCGTACGAGCGCGTGCGCGCCCACCTGCTCGAACACGCGGTGCGCCGCGGCGAGTTCACCCTGAAGTCGGGTCGCAGCTCCACCTGGTTCATCGACTCCAAGCAGACAATCAGCGCGCCCGAGGTCATGGTGGACGTCGCGTCGCTCCTGCTCGATCGCGTGCCGCCCGAGGCGACCGCCATCGGCGGGCTGACCATGGGCGCCGACGGAGCGAGTTACATCACCGCCGCCATCGCGGCCACGCGCGGGCGTCCCCTGCGCGCCTTCTCGGTGCGCAAGGAGGTCAAGGACCACGGGGCCGGGGGGCGGATTGCGGGGGCCCTCGAGCCCGGTGACCTCGTCGTGGTGACCGAGGACACCGTCACCCGCGGGACCAGCCTGCTCGAGGCCGCCCGCGCGGTACGCGACGCCGGTGCTCAGGTGGTCTTGCTCCTCGCCCTCGTCGACCGGGGCGGCACCGCGGCCTCGCTCGCGGCGAAGGAGGGCTGGCCCTTCGCGGCCGTCTACACCGCCGAGGACCTCGGCTTCCCCTACGAGGGCGCCTAGTTCACGGCGAGCGCGTCGAGCAGACGGGCGCGCCAGGCGTCGAGCGCCGGGGCGTTCTCCTCGGGCGTCCGTCCGAGCCGAACAATCACCGCGTCGAGCGCGGGGGCGACACTGATGAGTTGGCCCTCGTAGCCGTGGGCCCCGTACGTGCCGTAGCGGTCACCGATGACCCACCAGTGCCACGAGTAGTAGTGGCCGCTCTCGGCGTCCCGGCTCCGCGGGACCTGGGCCGTGTCGGCCCACGTTGTGGAGAGGACCGCCCCGTGTTCCCAGCGTCCACCGCGCAGGTAGAGCAGGCCGAACCTCGCGAAGTCGCGCGCGGTCGCGTGGAGGTAGCTCGATGCGACGAAGACCCCTGATTCGTCGAGGGTGGCTCGCGCACTGCGCATGCCGAGGGGTTCGAAGAGTCGGTCGGCGAGGAACTGGTGGTAGGCGTCCCCTCGCCCGACGACGTCGGCGACGAGCCGGCTCACGATATTGGTGGTGCCGCTCGAGTAGTTGAAGGTCGAGCCGGGCTCGTGGGCCAACGGTCGGGCGGCGGCGAAGGCCCCCGTGTCGCCTTGGCCGGTCCCGAAGAGCATCTCGATGACGTGGCTCGGCTGGTCGACTTCGTAGGCCTCGACGAAGTCGAGGCCGTCGCGCATCGCCAACAGGTCGGCGAGGGTGATCGCGGCGCGATGGTCGTCTTGCCACTCGGGCACCGGCGCCGGGGACGAGGGGTCCAGTCGACCCTCGTCGACGAGCGTGCCGAGGGCGGCGTGCAGGACGGACTTGGCCATCGACCACGAGATCATCGGGGTTGACCGGCCGACCGGCTCACCGGGACCGGTGAAGGACGGGGTAGTGCCGCCGTAGCGTTCGGCGACGATTCGGCCGTGGTGGACCACCACGACGGCGTTGGTCTCGTTGAGGGCCGGTTCGACGAACGCCGACTCCACGATCGCGTCGAGGTCGGCCCGCGGCGGCCCCTCCGGCCAGTCGATCGTCGGCCACGGGGCATCGGCGGGCTGATCGGCGTAGCGCGGGACGATGGACGGGAGTGGTGACACGAGAGCCTCCGTTGTGACACGACCTCGGTACGGTCGTGCCATGTCCGAGACTACGCCGCGAGCCACCCGATTCCTCTACCGGTCCACCCGGCGTTCGCGTCACCGACCGACCTGGTACCTCGTGGAGGTGCACCGCGATTCCTCGGTCGTCGCGACGGTCGAGCCGGTGTGGCGGGTCGTCACGCGCAGCGGGGTGACCGTCGCGCGCCGGGGGCACCGCGACGTCGTCGTTCGTGGGCCGTGGGAGTCGACGCCGAGTCGTCACCACCACCGAGCCCTGGTCACCGAAGGTGGGTGAACCGGGCACTGGTGGTCGAGACCGGCGTCGATCCGGTGACCTCGCGCTTTTCAGGCGCGCGCTCTACCAACTGAGCTACTCGACCAAAACCTCTCCACCCGAAGGTGTCGAGCGGACCTGACGGGATTTGAACCCGCGACCTCCGCCTTGACAGGGCGGCGTGCACTCCGAGCTGCACCACAGGTCCTCGGTTCGCCGAACCGAGGTCCGACGACGCGAAGGACCAGTCTATACAGATCCGCGCCGTCGGTCCGAGTGGCCCCGCCCCGGACGCGAGACCATCGCTCGATCGGCGCGACGAGGGGTCTCGGCGCCCTCACGATCCGGGTGCGGCCATGGTCTGCGTCAAATCAGACCGAGATGGGATCCGAGCTCCTCGTCACTCGGCTCGACGAGGACGACACCGTCCTCCAGCAGGATCGTCGGCACGACGCGCCGGCCCCCGTTGAGTCGTTCCACCTCGGCCGCGGCGTCATCGTCGAGCTCGATGTCGATCCACTCGAAGGGGATCTCGTGGCGGGTTAACAGTGCTTTGGCGCGGGCGCAATCGCCGCACCACGAGGTGCCGAGCATTCGAATTGTCATGTGCAAACGCTACTGGTGGGCCTTTAGAACGAGACAGAACGGGTGTCCGACCGGGTCGAGGTAGACCCGGAACGTCTCGCCCGGCTGGAAGTCGGCCTTGCGCGCGCCGAAGCCCAGGACCGTCCGTTCCCCCTCGTCGAGGTCGTCGACGTCGAAGTCGAGGTGGAGCTGCTGGGGCACGTCCCCGACCGGCCAGGTCGGCTCGACGTAGTTCGCCACGCGTTGGAAGGCGATCGTGGGTTGACCGTCACTCACCAATTCGATCCACGAGACCAACTCGGGTGAGAAGTCGCCGAGCGGTTCGACCGCCCAACCGGTCAGTTGGGCGTAGAAGGCAGCCAGGGCCACCGGATCGGGGCAGTCGAGGGCGACGAGGGAGTAGGTGATGGTGGTCATGGGCGTAGGGTACCGCGCCGGGAATTCGCTCGGCGCCATAAGAAGCCGATAAGTCACCGCCGAGCCAGGTCTATCGTTCGGTTAGGACCTGAAGGAGGCAACCGCCATGGGTGGATACGGCTGGCAGTACGGGCAGGGCGCGGGACCCGGTTGGTGGGTGGTGATGGTCATCTTCATGATTCTCTTCTGGTCCGTCGTCGTGCTGGGCGCGATCTACTCGGTGCGTCACTACCGGGGTGGTCACCATCATCACGAGTACGGGGACGTCTCGACCCACGGATCGACCAACGAAGGGGCGATCGAGATCCTGCGAACCCGTTTCGCCAAGGGTGAACTCGACGAGGCGGAGTTCAAGAGTCGCCTGGCGCTCCTCGAGGAACGTCACTAACCTCGCTCGCCGATTGGCGGGAAGACGAAGACCAGGGCCAGCCCGCCCAGGTCGCTCCGCTCGGTGGTGAGGGTGCCGCCCAGCGCGTCGGTGACGTCGGCCATGATGCTCATCCCCAGTCCTGATCCGCCCGACGCTCGCGAGCGGGACGGGTCGAACCGGCGGAACTCCTCGAGTCGCTGGCCGTAGGACGCGGCCGGTAGTCCGGGTCCCCCGTCCTCGATCCGCAGCGTGACGCGCTCGCCCCCGCGCACGGTGACCCGCAGCGGGTCCGTTGGTCCCGTGTGACGGACCACGTTGACGAGCGCGTTGGCCAGCAGTCGTTCGACGTACTCTCGGCGCGCCTCGATCCGGATCGACGGTGCGATCGCCTTGGTCAGCGGACGGTCGGGGTAGTCGAGCTCGAAGTCGTGGACCGCGGCGGTGACGACCTCACTGAGGTCGAGCTCGACGTGGTCGTGGCGACCGACCTCGCGCACCTCGGCGAGGAACAGCAGGTCGCCGACGAGTGACTCCATTCGCACCGTCTCGCTGCGCATCCGGTTGAGCGCCCGCTCTCGCTGGGCGTCGTCGATCGTGGTATTGGCCAGCAGGTCGGTGTAGCCCTTGATGACCGTGAGTGGGGTGCGTAACTCGTGTGAGGCGTCCCCGATGAACCGCTGCATCGCCTCGCTGGTGCGTTTCTCGGTCTCGATCGTCGACTGGAGGGCGGAGACCATCTGGGCGAGGGCGCGCTGCAGCTCTCGCACGTCGGTGCTGCCCGAAGCGTCGGGCGGCTGCTCGTCGACGGCCCCGTGGGCGACGCGGGTGGCGAATGAGGTGAGCGCGGCGAAGGTTCGCAGGTCGCGACGCATGAAGAGTCGCGCGACGACGCCCATGACGAGAGCCGCGATGATGCCGACGAGCACGGTCCGCACGACCACGCGGTGCGAGGACGCGGCGATGGCGCTCGTCGATCCCGCGATGAGGAGGTAATCCCCCCCGCCGATGGCGATCGATCGGTAGACGAAGCCGGGTAGGTCGCGTGAGGTGTGTAGGCCGTCGAGCGAGGCCAGCACGTCCGCTCGAGTTGGCCGATCCAGTAGCGCGACCGTCCCGCTGGCGACGGTGGTGACGTGGCCCGTCGAGTCGATGACCTCGAGCGTGAGGTTGAGGTTGTCCTGTTGGACCATGTTGATCGCGTCGCTCAGGGCGGTGAGCGGATGGCCGGCGCCGCTCGTCGCCACCGTGTCGATCGCGTTGTTGAGCGTCGCGTACTGCGCGTGCGTGCCGGTGGTGACCGAGTAGCCGCCGACCAGCAGCGCGACGAGCGCCGTGATCGCGATCAGCAGGAGCGTGAGACGGGTGGAGAGGGTCACGCCGACGGGCGCGGATCGACCAGTTTGAAGCCGACGCCCCGGACGGTGGTAATGGGCGCGAAGTCGTCACGGTGGATCTTCTTGCGCAGGTAGGAGATGTAGGTGTCCAATACCGACGTCTCGGAGTCGAAGGTGATGTCCCAGACCTCGCGGAGCAACTGCTCACGGGTGAGTAGATGGTTCTTCTTGGTGAGCAGGACCTGCAGGAGGCGAAACTCCGTCGCCGACATCTCGACTGTTTCGTCGCCCACCACGACCTCGTGGCGGTCCACGTTCATGGCGATCGGTCCGCACCGCAAGACCTGCTCGTCGTCGACGGTGATCGACGTGCGGCGCAGGATGGCCGCCACTCGCAAGAGCAGCTCTTCGAGGCTGAAGGGCTTGCGCACGTAGTCGTCGGCTCCGATGCGCAGCCCGCGCGCGACGTCCGCGGCGGCGTCGCGCGCCGAGAGCAGCAGGATCGGGATCGAGACGTCGTCGCGGCGCACGGTCTCGACGAACTCGAAGCCGTCCACCGTGGGCATGTTGATGTCGACGATGCACAGGTCGATGGCGTGCGTCCGCCAGAGGGTCAGCGCCTCGTCGCCGTCCGCCGCGACCAGGGTCTCGTAGCCGGCGATGCGCAGTGCGTCGCCGAGCAGGTCCCGGACGCCGGCTTCGTCATCGACGATCAGGATTGTCGCAGCAGTCGCCCCCACGGTCCGAAGCGTACCGGCTTTACCCCTCCTCTTACGAAAGACCGACCGGAATCACAACGTGCTCACAAGAATGGTCGATACGCTGAAAGGGTTCGGAGGTGGACGTGACGGTGGTACGCAGATCGGTCGGGGTGGCCCTGGTGGTCGCGTCACTCGCCCTGTCCGCGCCCGCCTTGGCGTCGACGACCCCCGCCCGACACGTTCCAGTCAAACTCGTCCCAGCGAAGTCCGCCCCCGCCACGACCTACCGGGGCGCGATGAAGTCGATCGACATCACTTTCGCGCGGGCCGTCGCCAAGGCCACGAGGTCACTGCACGCGCAGATGGCCCGGGCCAAGACCGCCGCTGACCGGATCAACGCCCGGAACCAGTACCGCGTCGCGATCGTCAAGGCGACCCAGCGACGAGAGGTGGAGGTCGAGGGTCTCGACAGTTCGCCGCTCGGCCAGAACAACTCGGACCACCCCGTGCCGACCACGACGAACGCCGGTTCTCCGGGGTCGGGCGACCACTGATCAACCCTCGCGGGAGTGGCGCCCGCTCCAGGGCAGGAGCGGTAACAGCGAGACGGCGGCGACGAGGACCAGTTGAGCGGCGATCCACCACGGCTGTCCCCACACGTTGGCCAGGATCGAGCCCAGTTGGCGGTCGACGACCACGGCCGTGGTGACGTAGATCGAGTAGGTGACGAGTCGGCCGACGAAGAACGACGCCGTGAGCACCGAGAGACGCAGGTCGAGGAGTCCGGCGGCGATGAAGAGTTGGGCCGACGGTAGCGGCGAGATGACGAAGAGGACGGCGAGCGACCAGAGGCTGGCCGGTCGACCCCGGAGTCGGGTGGTGAGGTTGGCGAGGTTGGCCCGATACCGCTCGGAGAAGTGGCCGCGCACCGCGCGGGTGCCCGACGCGAGCAGGATCCGACCGAGCGAGGCCGCACCGGCGCCGACCACGACGAGTGCGACGGGGTCCAGGTGCCAACGGAGTCGCGCGTAGACGAGCACGGACCAGGTGGGTGGCCCGAACGCGGGCGCGAGGTTGATGACGAACACCAGGGCCGCGAGGGCCAGGATCTGCACGAATCGATTAGACCACGCCGGGCTCAGCCACGCGCGAGAACCCTCGGGCCCGCGAATCAGTCCAGCGGCTTGGTCGCGCGAGCCACGGTGAAGTAACTCCAGGGCTTCGGTCCGCGCTCGTAGCGCTGTTCGATCCACGTCACGGCGAATCCGGTGCGTTCGATGAGCGGCGCGACGTCGCGGGTCAGGTGACAGCCGTCAGCGATGACGCGCTCGAGTGGGTCGAGTCGCCACTGCCACCGCGCGACGCGAGCGTCGGGCGCGAGGCCGTGCTCGAGCACGTGGAGAGTGCCGCCCGGCTTGAGGACGCGGTAGAGCTCGCGAACGGCGAGCGCGTCGTCCTCGATCGTGCACAGGGTGAAGGTGCTGATCGCCGCGTCGCAGGACGCGTCGGCGAGGGGGAGGTGCTGGCCGTCCAGGCCGATGCGTTCGATCGGGATGGGCGAGTCCGCGACGGCGTCTCGGGCGAGCCGCCAGGCCTCGTCACGCGGTTCGACGGCGTAGGCTCGCTCCACCGCCGTCGGGTAGAACGGAACGTTGAGTCCCGACCCGAAGCCGATCTCGACGACGGTCCCGGTTAAGCCCGCCACCGCCTGTCGGCGCCATCGCGCGATCCCGGGGGTCGAACAGACGCGGTTGACGACGCGTGGGACGAGGTGATCGGCGTACCAAGACATGGCGTGACTGTATCGGGCCTCAGAGCAGACTGGTCAGCGCCGCACCGAGGCGGCGCCGGGCGTCCTCGACGAGCTCGCCGAAAGCCTCACCGGGCATGATGACGGCTGGATCGGCGATGGTGACCGTCGTGGTCGACTCGTCCACCCCGTGCAACACGACGTTGCACGGCAGCGCGAGCGCGACGTCGAGGCTGACTTCAAGCGCCTGATTCACCAAGACCGGGTTGCACGCGCCGAGAATCTTGAGCGGCGAGCGTTGGACACCGAGCTTGCTCGAGAGTATCTGGGCGACGTCGATCTCCGAGAGGACACCGAATCCCTGATCGGCGAGGGCCGAACGAATCGCGGCCTCCACGTCGGCCATCGGTCGACCGACCGTTACCGTCAACTGATCCATCGGACCTCCTCGGCTCTACGCCGGAGGCTAGCGCGCGCTAGTCGATTCGCGGGTAGCGCAGTCGGGCGATGACGTCGTCGACGACTTCACTGGTCGTCGCCTCGCCGCCGAGGTCGAAGGTCCGCACGCCGTCGGCCGCACCATCGAGCGTCGCCGCGCGCAGCCGTTGACCGGCGAAATGGAAGGCCCGATCGTCGAGGTGGGTCGCCGCCTGGTCGAGCAGCGCCGCTTCGGCGAGCAGCATCGCCATCGGGTTGGCCACGTTCTTGCCCTCCAGCGTCGGGGCGGTGCCGTGCGGGGCCTCGGCCATGGCGACGCGAGGGTGCAGGGAGGCGTCCAGGGACATCAGCACCGACTCGGCACCGGCGATCGAGCCGAACATGGCCAACACCATGTCGCTCAGGCAGTCACCGTCTCGGTTGAGCGACGGGATGACGAGAGCGCGCTCGTGCACGTCGGTCAGCAATCCGGCGTAGGTCGCATCGATGAGCGTCGGCCGGTAGCGGACGTGCGGGTGACGGGCCGCCGCGGCGTCCATCTCCTCCTTGAGCATCCCCTCGTAGGTCGGCGACACGGTCCATTTCGGTCCCCCGTAGACCACACCGTCGAGCTGCTCCGCGGCCTGGAAGGAATATTCGGCCACGTATCGGCAGTTCGAGCGCTCGATCCGCTCGGTGCGCCACGCGACCTCGCCGAACTCGCCGGCGTCACCGTCGCGGCCCTCGTCGGCGCCGTAGGCGTCACCGACGGCCATACGGATGACGATGATCGGCTGGTTGGTCGCGACCACCGGCGCCACACCGGGAATGCGTCGGCCCGTGCGCACGATGACTGAGCCGTCGATCCCCTCGCGTAGGAGCCGGTTGGGCGATCCCACGCCGCCGATCTCCGGTGGCGTCACCGTGGCGGCCTTCAGTCCGAGCCCGTGCGTGACCATGGCCGCGGCGGCCTCACGGACCACTTCGTTCTTGGTCGCGCGCCGCCGGCCGAGCGAGAGGTCGTAGTGCTCGAATTCCACCTCGACGCCGAGCAGTTCGGGCGTCATCACCCGTAGGGCTTCGTCGAGGAGCTCTTGACCGGTCTGGTCGCCGTCACAAACGACGATGGTGGGGCGTGTTGTCATGGGACTAGTCTCGCACGCCGGGACCTGAGCCGGCCGCCGCGCCGGCCGCCATCACCGTCATGACCGACCCGACGACCGGATCGCGAAAGACGCTGATCGCACTGCCGGGAACGGGCATCTCCTCGACCAGCACCTGACCGCCGTGGTGGCGCACGACGCGCCGGGTCCGGTCCAACTCGTCGACCACGTAGACCGGATTCCAACGCGGCCGCTCTTCGACGACCTGCGGCTGGGTGATACTGGCGAACCAGACCCCGTCGTGGTGCAGGATCCGCATCCGCGGTTCTGGTTCGATGATGGCGTGTCCGCTCAGCCCGCAGTAGTAGTGCGCCGCTCGGTCGCCGTCGGTCGACACGTGGTCGAACCAGCCCGGCGCGTTGGCCTCGTACATTCGACCGAACCCCGAGAACGACTCCGGCTCCCACAGGCCATGAAGGGCGCCGGTCGGGTCGGTGAGGATCGTGGACCACCCGAGGTCCAGCACGTGGTCGGGTCCGCGCACGATGAGTCCACCGAGGGCGCGGGCGCGCTCGACGCTCGCCGCGGTGTCGTTGGTCGCGAAGAACGTCACGTGGTGCGTCACGTCGTCGGGCGCAACGGTGAGCCCCATCACGGGCGCGCCCTCGAGGGTGGCCACGGCGTAGGGACCCAGCCGTTCGTCGCCGATCACCCAATCCCAGCCGTAGAGCTCGCTGAGAAAGTTTCGCAGCGCGACCTGTTCGGCCATCGTTCGAACGGTGGCCTGTACCCAACAGGGTGTGCCGATAACCGGGGTCGATACTGTCGCCACGTCCTCAGTATCGCGCGTCGACGCAGAACTCGTTCGATGGACCCGTCACGCGAACGCGCGGCACACACCGGTGTGACCAGGCACGACGATGAGAACGTCGACGTCGGGGGAGCGAGTCTGAGAGCACTCTCGGCATTGGACCACCCGATCCAGCGCCGCCGCGTCGCCGTCCCTACGATTTGCGCTCAGGGAGGCGACGTGGTGCAGGCAACGCAAGAAGTCGGCGTTGAGGTCGGGGCGCGACCTCGGATCCAGGTTGTGCCGCTGCGGGGTCTGCCGATCGTCGCGGTGGTGGTCGGATTCACCGCCGCCGCGATCGCCGGCAACTGGCGATGGGCGCTCATCTTCTGTCACGTGGTCGGGGGCGCACTGTGGACCGCCATCGACCTCTTCGTGGGACTGGTGCTCGGCCCGATTATCGGGCGGCTCTCCATCCCGGCGCGCGTCGAGTTCACGGCTCGGTTCATGCCCAAGATGGTCATCATCATGCCGACGGTCGTGATGATGACCCTCGCCGCCGGCTTTCAGGTGGCGTTGCAACTCGGGAACTTGCAGCCGGCGAGCATCAACCACGCGTGGCTGATCGTCTCGTTCGTCGTCGTCGGGGTGATGGCGGTCATCGCTTTAGGAATTCTCGAGCCCGCCAACATCGCGGTGCTCTTCGAGTTGAACAAGCCGAGTCCGAACGGTGAGCGCATCGCGCACCTCATGAAGCGCTTCATCTATACGGCCGGCGTGACGGGGGCGATGCAGGTGGCGACCCTCGTGATCATGACCAGGGTGGGCTCACGGTGAGCGAACGCCCCTTCCCACCCGTCGCGTGGCTCAGCACGGCCGCACTCGCCATGGTCGTGGCCGGCGGCGTCGTGATGGCGTCCTACGCCCCACGCCGGCCGCCGTTGGCGCTGCCGACGGCCCTCATGGTCGCGTCGGTGCTCTCGCTCGCGGCAGCGTGGATCGCGCTCAGCCGGCACTGCCCCTTCGCGTGGGGAACGTTCCGCCGAGTATTCCGATGGGCGCTGCTCGCCTACGTGATCTCGGCGGGGATGATCGAGTTCGCCTTCGTGCGCGATCACACCCGTGGCGCGCCGCTGCTCGTCGTGTCGTGCCTCTTGGTGGTCTTCGCCACGAGCGTGCCGACGACGATCGCCGTGACGACGGCCCGTTACGCCGACGACTGAACGTCCTTGGGCAGGCCCAAGACCCGCTCAGCGATGATGTTGCGCTGCACGACCGACGTCCCGCCGCCGATCGTCAGGGCCGGGGAGAAGAGGAAACCGAACGACCACAGCGCCCCCTCGTCGTCGTTCACGCCGCCGGGCCCGCGACCCGCGAGGAGTCCGGCGGTCCCGGCGAGACGCTGAGCCAGCCCCATGACCTCCTGGCCGTGGTCGTCGGCCAGGGCCTTTCGCACACTGGCCTCGGCGCCGGGTTCGCGTTGCGCGACGGCCGCGCCGACGAGTCGGAGACGCAAGTAGCGCAAGATCTCGCCGTGGATCCAGCACTGGACCAGCTGATCGCGCTCGAGCGCGTCGTGGGGGACGCGCCGATCGCGCACCGAGCGCACGAGCTGGGCAGCCGTCGGCCCTTGGCCCCAGAGGGCCCCCTCGCCCGAGAGTGAGACGCGTTCGTTCCCGAGGGTGACCTTGGCGAGACGCCAGCCGTCGTTGACCGGCCCGACGAGGTGGTCGGCGGGGAGCCGTACCTCGTCGAGGAACACCTCGTTGAACGTGTGCAGGCCGGTCATGTCCACCAGTGGTAGCACCGACACCCCGGGCGCATTCATTGGACAGACGAAGTAACTGATACCTCGTTGCGCCGACTCCTCGTTGGACGTGCGCGCGAGCAGGATCCCCCAGGTCGCCAGGTGGGCGTAGCTCGTCCAGATCTTCTGACCGGTGATCACCCACTCGTCCCCGTCGCGCCTCGCGACGGTCTTCAGCGAAGCCAGGTCGCTGCCGGCGTCGGGCTCGCTGAACAACTGGCACCACAGCTCCTCGCCGCTCAGTAGCGCGGGCAGCCATCGCTCGAGCTGCGCGGGCGTACCCGCGTGCAGCAGGGTGGGCCCCGCCCAACCGAGTCCGATGGGGTTCGCGGGAGGGGCCACGCCGGCGCGGCGTAACTCGTCGGTGATGAGCAGCTGGTACGAGGCGTCGGCCCCCCGCCCCCACGGCGGTGGCCACTGCGGAGCGACGAGTCCGGCCTCGGCCAATTCGCGCCCGGTGGGGTGGGGGTGCGCGCTCAGCCAGGCTCGCAGCGGCGCCCGTCGCGGGTCGGACTCGTCCCGCGCATCGGGGGACATCGTCGAGGACGGTTCGCGCAACTCGTGCCGTCTCGGGTCTTGGTCCACCGTGCCTCCCTCGGGCCAACGGTAGTCGCGTCGCCGAATCGTCATCGACCTCGGCTACGGTGCAGGAGACGGGAGGGATCGATGGTGACGTCGGCAGAACGTAAGGGTGCCAGTGCCGCAACCGCGCAACACCAGCAGCGGTTCCGTGACGACGTGGCCACCATGTCGAGTTCCGACGAGGAGCGCGCGTCCCGCGGTTTTCTCGCCCCCCCGATAAACCGACGGGTCCTCGGCGCCTTCGGTCACGCCGTCTGGGACCTCGACAGTTACGGCTTCCTCGACGATCCCGACTCGGGCCCGCGCGCGCCCGACACGGTCAACCCCAGTCTGTGGCGTCAGGCCCGGCTGAACAACCGGGCCGGGCTCTTCGAGGTGACCGACGGGATCTATCAGGTGCGTGGCCTGGACATCTCCAACGTGACCTTCATCGCCGGTGAGACGGGGTGGGTGGTGATCGATCCGCTGACGGCCACCGAGACGGCGGCGGCAGCGCTCGACCTGGTCAACCGGCACGTCGGGACCCGACCGGTGCGGGCGGTCATCTACACCCACAGCCACGCCGACCACTACGGCGGGGTACTCGGGGTGATCGACCAGGCCTCGATCGACTCGGGTGACGTGCCCGTCCTCGCGCCGGCCGGCTTCCTGGCGGCCGCCGTCAGTGAACAGGTGATCGCCGGCACCGCGATGCTTCGTCGGGCGATGTACATGTACGGCGTCCTCCTCGCGCGCGACCCCCAGGGTCACGTCGACACGGGACTCGGCAAGGGGCTGCCGATGTTGCCGACGTCGGCGCTGGTCGGCCCGACGCGTGAGATCACCGAGACCGGCGAGACCGTCCAGCTCGACGGCGTGCGGCTGGTCTTCCACCTCACACCCGGTACCGAGGCCCCCGCCGAGATGAACATCGTGCTGCCCGACCACCGCGCACTCTGCGTGGCCGAGAACTGCACCGCGAACCAGCACAATCTCTACACGCTGCGCGGCGCGCAGGTCCGTGACGCGCTGCAGTGGAGCAAGTACATCGACGAAGCGATCGAACGGTTCAGTGACGACTGCGACGTCGTCTTCGCGAGTCACCACTGGCCCCGTTGGGGGCACGACGACCTCGTGGCCTACCTCGCCAGCCAGCGCGACGCCTACCGATTCATCCACGACCAGACGATGCGCTTGGCCAACCACGGCCTGACGATGAACGAGATCGCCGAGCAGCTCGCGCTGCCCTCGGCGCTCGGTGACGAATCCTTCAACCGTGACTACTACGGGACGGTTTCGCACAATGCCAAGGCGGTCTACCAGCGCTACCTCGGGTGGTTCGACGCCAACCCGGCGCACCTGCACCCCCACCCGACGGTGGAAGCGGCCCGTCGATACGTCGAGTACATGGGCGGGGCCGACGCCGTCCTCGCGCGCGCCGAGCGCTCGATGAGTGATGGCGACTACCGGTGGGTGGCCGAAGTGGTCAATCACGTGGTCTTCGCCGAGCCGCAGAACGAGGCCGCTCGGCTGCTCCAGGCCGACGCCCTGGAACAGCTCGGTTATCAGGCTGAATCGGGGCCGTGGCGTGATTTCTACCTGACCGGGGCGATGGAACTGCGTTCGAACGGAACCCCGGTGAAGGGGCTGGGGCGCAACGCCCTCAGCCCGGGCATGGTTCGATCGCTGACGCCCGCCCAGCTCTTCGACCTGATCGGTGTTCGCCTGGACGGCGTTCGGGCCGCCGCCGTCGCCTGGCGCTTCACTGTGCGGTTCGTCGACTGCGATGAGGTCTGGCACCTGCGCGTCGCGAGAGGCGTCCTGCACGCGTCACGCCGCGCACACGAGGGGGCCGCCGACGCCGTCGTCACGACCACCGTCGACGGATTCTCCGGGTTCGCGTCGGGGGCCGAATCGGTCTCGTCGCTGCTCGAGCGCGACGCGATGCGCGTGGTGGGCGACGTCGAGGCCCTGGCGTCGTGGGCCGAGTTGCTCGACGTCTTCGACTTCGGATTCGAGATCGTTCTGCCGTGAAGCGCAAAGGAGTGAGATGACCGACCCCCACGAAACGAGTGCGCCGCTCGCCTACCAGTCGGTCGGTCAGACGGTCGCCCAGTTCGCCGAAGGGAGCCTGCGCTCGTTGGCGTTGCTGGACGTCCTGCTCGAGCGGATCGAGGCGGTCGACGCGCCGACGTCGCCGACCGCCCTCAACGCCGTCGCCGCTATCGACCCCCGGGCCCGTGCGGTTGCGGCCGAACGCGACGAACAGCGCGCCCGCGGGGTCGTCCTCGGACCACTGCACGGGGTGCCCATCGTCATCAAGGACAACATCGAGGCGATCGGGCTGCCCGGCGCCGCCGGCTCCACGGCGCTCGTGGGGCGCCCGACGCGCGACGCGCCGCTCGTCGAACGCCTGCGCGCCGCCGGTGCGGTGATCGTCGCGAGCACGAACCTCAGTCAGTGGGCGAACATCCGGTCGGCTCGCTCGACCAGCGGGTGGTCGGCCACGGCGGGGCTCGTGAGCAATCCCTGGGCCCTGGACCGATCGGCCGGCGGTTCGTCGTCGGGTTCGGGCGCGGCCCTCGCGGCCGGCCTCGCCCCCCTGGCCGTCGGGACCGAGACCGACGGATCCATCGTCTGCCCGGCTTCGGTGAACGGCGTGGTCGGACTGAAGCCGACCGTCGGTGTCGTGCCCGCGACCTACGTCGTGCCGATCAGCTCGAGCCAGGACAGTCCCGGACCGATGGGCCGCAACGTCGCGGACGTCGCGAGGCTCTACGCCGCGTTGTCCGCGACGACGCCGGTCGAACAGCCGCCGGCGCGGGTCGTGGTGGCGGCCAATTGGCGCACCGGTGATCCCGCGACCGACGCCCACTTCGACGACGTCGTCGCGGCCCTCGGTGCGTCGGGCGTGAGCGTGGTCCTTCGAGACGTCCCCGAGCCCGGTCCCGAACAGAACGACGACGAGCTCGTCGTGCTACTCGGCGAACTGGTCGACGACCTCTCGGCGTACCTCGCCGATCGGCCCGGCCCCGGCGTGCACTCGCTCGCCGAGGTCATCGCCTACGAAGATCTTCATCGCGGGCGCGAGCAGCCCTACTTCGGCCACGACCTCTTCGTCCAGGCGATCGCGACGGGTGGACGCGCCGGTTCGGCCTACGCCAACGCCCGAACGCGCAACCTCGCGTGGGCGCGCGACGTCTGTCTCGGTCCCGCCCTGCTCGACGCCGAGGTGTTGCTCGCCCCCGCTTACGGGCCGGCGTGGAAGAGCGACCTCGTCGTCGGCGGCCATCCAGGTCCGGCGAGCGTCGCCACGACCCCACCGGCGATCGCCGGCTGGCCGATCGCGAGCGTGCCCATCGGGTTCGTGCACGGGTTGCCGATCGGCGCGGCGCTCATCGGGCGTCCCCACGCCGAGTGGCGGATCCTCGAAGTCGCCGCTCGACTCGAAGCGCAGGTCGCGCTCGGCTTCGACCGGTACCGACCGAGCTTCCCTCCGCCGACCCGGGGCTGATCAGGGCAGCGAGACCACGGTACCGTCGCGCCACTCGTCGCGTGACGTGGCGCCCAGGCGCCACACGCTCTGTCGCCCGCGCACCGTCCACGTCGCGGGGCCGCCGACGAGGGCGGTCTCCTCGTCGATGCCGAGCAGGGTGACCCCCTCGTCGTGGGGGAGCAAGAAGCGCGCGGCGACGTCGGGCATCCGCGAGAGGAACGCGTCGTAGTGGGGGATCACGCGCAGCTGGGGCACGAGCCCCAGGCCCACCGTACCGCCGCCACGCGGGTGGCGAAGCGAGGGGACCCACGACGTCAGCGCCATGGCCCCGGCGCTACAGCCGGCGAGGGCCGCCCCGGCGCGCCACGCGGTCACGATTCCTCGCCAGACTGCGGTGTCGCGAAGGGTGTCGGCGAGAAAGGTTGGGTTGCCCCCCGAGAGGTAGATGAGCCCCGCGTTCGCCACGAGTTCGACGTTCGCCGGGTCGTTGGCGCTCTGGCGATCGACGACGGGGACGACGACTTGGCTGACGCCCAGGCGGTCCGCCTGTTCGGCTCCGAGGTGGTGCCATCGGCGCACGACGTCGGGTCCGTCGGGCACCGCCGCGGTCGCCAGTTGGACGTACCGGGGGGTTCGTCCAGCGATCAGCTCGGCCTCGATCGGCGCCATGATGGGGAGGTACTCGCCCGAGCCGACGAGGGCCAGGGGCCCGGGTGCCGCCGCGGGACTGACGCCGTCGAGTTCGAGTGGATCGGTCACTGACTCAGTATTGGTGCTCGCTCGCCCACCGTGACGTTCACGGGTTCAGCGGGGCGCCGCAGCCCGTGCAGTACTGCTGGCCGGGTAGAGGCATCTTGCCGCACCGGTCGCAGGTCCGAAACGACGTATCCACCGCGTCGTCCGAGAGTGGCCCCGACCCCGGGCGATAGCGATTGTTCACCGTCTTGGTCGGGTAGAGGAGCAGCACGAGTCCCCAGAACGGGATGATCCCCGTGAGCAGCCACCACCCCGACCGTCCGGCGTCGTGGTGACGACGAACGCCGCACGAGAGCGACGGGATCAGCAGGGCGAGTGTCCAGATCGTAGTCAGGGCGGTCAATCGAGTCGCGCCCCAGACCACCGAACCGATGACCTCGAAAAGGATGAACCACCAGTACTGGGAGCGTGACGCGATACCGCGAAAGTTCACGTAGTTACGGAGTCCCGATGAGACGGCATTGACGAATCCGGTTTGGCCCATAGGCACGTACTCTACCGGCGGACCAGGTCCCTTCGGGTTCCTACCACGTGGCGTGGACGCGATTTCGCCCGGCGGCCTTGGCCCGGTAGAGCGCTTCGTCGGCGTGCGCGATGCTGAGCCCGAGATCCTCTTGGCTTTGGTGCAGGGTGGCACCCACGCTGACGCTGAGCGTCATACCGGTCGAGGCGAGTGGTCCCGTCGAGGGAACCCGCTCGACTTGACGCCGGATCCGCTCGGCGACGTCGAGCGCGTGGGCCTCGTCGGCCTCGCGGAGCACGACGAGGAATTCGTCGCCGCCGTAGCGGATGCCTACGTCCGATCGGCTCCGGATGTTGGCTCGGATCACGGTCGCCACCTGGCGCAGCGCGTCGTCCCCGACGTCGTGGCCGAACTCGTCGTTGATGGACTTGAACCGGTCGATGTCGATCATGAGGATCGCGCTGGGATCGCTCGCCAGGCGCGCGTCGCCCAGGGCCCGACGATTGGCGAGATCGGTCAACGGGTCCGTCATGGTCTCGGCCATGATCCGTTCCCGTTCGCGTTCTGCGGCGCGTCGCGCGAGGTGCTCGACCAGGGCGACTTGGATCGGTCGGCTGAGTTGGATCATGGCGCGGGCGAACTGACGGGGCAGCGTCTCGCCTTCGGGCAGCACGAGGTAGACCCGGATCGCGGGCGAGGTGTCGTCACCCGGTAAGTCGAGGAACGGCGTACCCGCGTCGAAGGGAACCGCCTCGACCGGGGTGCCCGCGTAGTGCTCGTCCGGGGCGAAGCGCAAGAGCCCCTCGGTCTCGCTGCGCACGTAGGCCTCGATCCGCTCGACCGAGAGATTCTCTCGCAACAGCGCCGTCGCTCGTTCGGCGAGTTCGGCGAGGTCCGACGTGGACAAGATGGCTCGGGCGAGGTCCCGCTCGAGCGACGCGGCCCGCAGCAGCGTCGCGAGGTGGATGTCGTCCTCGGCCATGAGGAATATCCCGCATTCGAGATTCGACAGCCGTTCGAACATCTCATCGATCAGGGGGCCGGGGATCACCTTGCCGTGTTGGGGCGCGATCACCGAGACGTCGGGCCAGCGTCGGCGAAGGTGGTCGAGTCCCGCGCGCAGGATGTCGCCGCTGGGCATGTAGTGCTCGTGAAAGCTGCGGATCGAATCGAAGTACGACGAATCGGTGGCCCACAGTGATCGGCCGTTGGTGAAGCCACCGAAGAGGTCACAGGTGAACATCGCCTTCGAGGACGTCTCGTAGGAGCTGAGCGCCCCCGGGAAGTGGAGGTAGGGCGTCAGCGTGAACTCGTGACGGCGACCTTCGTCGAGCTCGAGGGACCATCCGTGATCTTCGATGAGGTACATGGGGAGTTTCGAGCCGTAGTGGCGAAGCAACGCGGCCGCCCGCCACTCGGTGACGATCTGCGCGTCGGGGTTCACCAGGTCGTCGAGGCGCGCCAGCCCCGAACAGACGTCGGGGTCGGCGTGGTGACAGACCACCCACCGTATCGAGGAGAGTTCGACGACCCGCTGGACATTGGCGATCACCCCATCGATGGTGATGATCGAGCCGGGATCGATCAGCACCGACTGGTCGCCGGCCTCGATGAGGTAGCTGTGGCACTGGAACTGGTCGTCGATCATCAGGTTGCCGACCCACCAGATCCGAGGCGCGATCTCGACCGGTCCGTGGACGGCGTCCGACGTCGCGGGTGCGTGGGTCATCGGCGATCCGTCCGCTGAATGTCGAAGGGGGCGCTCACGATGACCACCCTATTTGCGGGATCGAGGTGGTGCGGCGCCCCCCACCGCCGACTAGGCGCCGTCGCGTCTCACGGGTCGATGAGCACGCCGGGGTTCAGCATCGACGTCGGGTCGACGGCTCGCTTGGCGGCGCGAAGCTGCTGGGCGAAAAGCTCGGGCCGCTCGAGGTCGTAGCCTGGTCGGTGATCGCGCCCCACCGCGTGATGGTGGGTCACCGTCCCCCCGCCGGATCCGATTGCGCCGATGACCGCTCGCTTGACCTCGCCCCACTGGTCCAGCCGTCGCAGTCCGTCACCGGGGGCGAGCACCGTGAAGTAGGGGGCGGCGCCATCGGGGTAGACGTGGGTCAGCCGACAGGTGACCACGCCCGGCCAGGCGTTCACTCGACGCAGCGCGTCTTCGGTCGTCTGGCGGATCCGCTCGACGAAGAGGTCGAACCGGTCCCAGGTGATGGCGGTCTCGAAGGTCTCGCTGATGAGGCCGAGCCGCACCAAGCTGTCGCGAACGTACGGCGCCCGCAGGAAGGCGGCGCGCCAAGCGGCTGAGGCATCGGCACCGACCGCTCTCGCGTCCTCAGGGGAATCGACGACGCCACCGAAGTCGCGCGCGAGTTCGAGGGCGCGCGCGAGTTGGCCGTCGACGGGATGGTCGGCCGATTCGAAGGCGATGAGCAGGAGGTGGGCGTCGCCACGACCCGCTCCGGTCATCAGGGCTTCGCCCGCGTCGAGCAGCCGACAGTTGGTCGGCCACAGGCCCGATTGGGCGAGGGCGCGCGCGGCGCGCGCGCCGGCCGTGAAAGAGTCGAACCGCGCAACCGACGAAGCGCGGAACGTCGGGCGGTCTTGCAGTCGCATCCACGCGGCGGTGATGACGCCGAGTATTCCCTCGGAGCCGATGAGGAGTCGATCGGGGGACGGACCCGCCCCCGAACCGGGCAGTCGCCGCGACTCCGACACCCCCGCGGGGGTCACCGCGCGCACGGACTCGACGAAGTCGTCGATGTGCGTGTGCAGGGAGGCGAAGTGCCCGCCCGAACGCGTCGCGATCCATCCGCCGAGCGACGAGACCTCGAAGCTCTGGGGGTAGTGGCGCAGGGTGAGGCGGTGCGGGCGCAGTTGCTCTTCCAGTGACGGTCCGAAGACGCCGCCTTGGATCAGCGCCGCCCGCGAAACAGTATCGACCTCGAGGACGCGGTCGAGGCGGCCCAGGTCGAGGCTGATGACCGGTCGGTCGTCGCCGGGGGGCGCCTCGACGCCCCCGACGACCGATGAGCCACCGCCGTAGGGGATGACGACGGCGTCGACGGTGGCGGCCCAGTCCAGCACGTCCACGACGCCCGCCTCGTCCGGCGGCGAGGCGACGACGTCGGGGGGACGTTCGAAGCGTCGTTCGAGGGCTCGCACGATATCTCGAAATGACTTGCCGTAGGTGTGGCTCGCTCGGGCGAGGTCGCTGACCTCGCACCACGGTGCGAGTGACGACGGCGGGGCGAGCGCTGCGGGACCGAGTCCGATCTCGTCGATCGTCGGTGGGGCAACGGGCGCCTCGGCGACGGGCATGAACGGGCGAACCCGCTCGGCGAGTCTGCGGTCCTCGTCCTTGGTGAGTCCGGCGTCGTCGAACCCCCAACCCCAGAACCGCCGTATTCGATCCATGGGTCGGCACGCTAGTGCGCCGACGACCGGGCCGGTGTCGAGAACGTTGGGGGCGTGTGCCGGTCGAGATCGATCGCAACCGTTACGGCTGTCGTCGACCGAGCCGACGAGCGTTGTCTCGGCCGCTAGTGGCGGACCAACTCCACCACCGGGATGACCCGCGTCGTCTTGCTCTGGTAGTCGGCGAATCCCGGGAAACGGGTCGCCTGTTCGGCGTAGACCCGGCTCCGCTCTTCCTCGTCGAGGATTACGGCCGTTGCCTCGTAGTGCTCGGTACCCAATTCCACCGAGACGCGCGGGTTCGCGCGAAGGTTGTGGAACCAGTCGGGGTGGGTCTCCGCGCCGGCCTTCGAGGCGAAGACGTAGATCCGATTGTCCTCGTTGAGATACATCATGGGGTTGACCCGCTCCGTGCCGGACCGCGCGCCGGTCGTATGCAAGAGCAGCACGGGCGCCCCTTCGAAGTTGCCGCCGACTTTCCCCTCATTGGCGCGGAACTCTTCGATGATCTTCGCGTTCCAGTCGTTCGTCGCTCGTACGGCGCTGCGGTTGTCCGGTTCCTGGTCACTCATGACGCACCTCGGTGTCTACATTGGATGGTTTCAGACTAGTGAGCGGGACCCCCCGCGTCACGGGCCGTCGCGTGGGGGACGGAGAATCGCGTGGCGCACCGCGCCACCAGGCAGGGACCTCGGCGCGGATCACCGAGCGTGGGACGCGGCCCCGTCGTGCGAACCCGGTGACCTCGTCAGTGACGGGATCGGGACCCTTCGATCGGTGGCGGGGACTCCACGTCGAGCCCCAGGTCGAGCGCCGTGACCGAGTGGGTCAGCGCGCCGACGGCGATGTAGTCGACACCGGCGAGGGCGACGGCCCGGGCGCGTTCGAGCGTCATCCCTCCGCTCACTTCGATACGCACCGCCGGGGACTCATCGATGATCGCGACGGCCGCCGTGATGGTCTCCAGGTCCATGTTGTCGAGCAGGATCAAGGAGCAGTGGGCCTCGAGCGCCTCGCGCACCTGTTCGAGCGTGTCACACTCGACCTCCAGGGTGAGGCCGGGGTGGCGTGCGCGGATGGCGGCGACGGCCGCCGCGATTCCACCGGCCGCCTCGATGTGGTTGTCCTTGATGAGGGCGGCGTCGCCGAGGCCCAGCCGATGGTTCGTCCCGCCGCCGCACCGCACGGCGTACTTCTCGAGCGTTCGAAGTCCCGGTGTCGTCTTCCTCGTGTCGCGAACCTCACAGCCCGTGCCGGCCAAGGTTCGGGACCACTCGCTCGTCGCCGTGGCGATGCCCGACAGGTGGGACAGAAGGTTGAGCATGGTTCGTTCAGCGAGGAGCAGCGGGAGAATCGGGCCGTCGAGCTCGAGGACGGAGTCGCCCGGGGCGATCGCGTCGCCGTCGCGGTGGATGAGGGTGGCGTGATCGACGGGGAACCGGACGGCGTCGAGGACGGCGAGCGCGACCGCCAGGCCACAGACGACACCAGACGCACGCGAGACGACGCGGGCTCGAGCCGTTCGGTCTCGCGGGATCGTCGCCTCGCTCGTGACGTCGGAGCCGAAGCGAAGGTCCTCTCCGAGGGCGACCTCGACCACGCGCTCGACGTCCGAAACGTCGACGCCCGAGTCGCGGACGAGTTCGCGGACGGTCGCGTTCATGCGTCGGCGGTGGCGCGCCCGTAAGCGCCGATCTGATCGTCGACCACTCGGAGCGGGATTGGGTGTTCCCAGAGTGGTGAGACGGCCGGGAAATCTCGTCGACGGTGTGCCCCCCGGCTCTCTTCGCGCAAGGACGCCGCCCAGGTGACGAGGTGCGAGACGGTGTGGAGGTTGGTCGCCTCGAGGAGCGCGACGGTGATCTCGGGCTCGCGCGCGTCGGGTGTGGTGGCCAATCGATCGAGTGCGCGCTCGAGACCGTCTCGATCCCGTACGACACCGACGTCGGCCGACATCTGGGCCGCCAGTGCATCGCGGGTGCTCGGGTCGACGCCGCGACCACTCAACGAGGCGATCACGTCGTGGTCACCGAACGGGCCGGAGGAATAGGCCAACAGCTCGTCCAGGCGCCGAGCGAGGCGGCGTCCCGTGATCACCGCTTCGGTAAGCGAATTGGACGCCAAGCGGTTGGCGCCGTGCACCCCCGTGGACGCCGCCTCACCGATCGCGTACAACCCGGTCACGGACGTCGCACCGTCCATATCGGCACGGATACCCCCGCAGGCGTAGTGCGCGCCCGGCGCGATGGGCACCAGATCGTACGCCGGATCGAATCCCGCCTGTCGACAGAGCGAGACGGTCGTGGGGAACTCGCGCTCCAGTCGAGACGTCCCGATTGATCGCGCGTCGAGCCAGAGGTTGCGCAACGGCTCGGCACCGGCGTGCATGCGCTGGAACATCGAGAAGGCGACGACGTCGCGCGGCGCGAGATCACCACGTTCGTGACGCCCGCGCATCACCGGATCGCCGCTGGCGTCGACGATGGTGGCGCCGGCTCCCCGGATGGCCTCGGTGATGAGGGCGGACTGGCCGCGGTGGCCCGGGACGTAGACGACGGTGGGGTGGAACTGCACGAACTCCACGTTGGTCAGTTCGGCTCCCGCGCGGGCCGCGAACGCGAGTCCGTCGCCGGTGACATCGGGCGGATTGGTCGAGGTCGTGAAGGCCTGACCGAAGCCGCCGGTGGCCACGATGACGGCGCGCGCGCCGATCACGCCGACCTCGAACCGCACGGTATCGGACGGGCCGTATCGACCCGCCACGACGCCGACCACCTCGCCGCGCGTCGATCGAAGGGCGTCGATCGCGACGGTGTACTCCAGGATCTCGACGTCGGAGTTTCGAACCGCCGCGAGCAGGACCCGGTGCAGTTCGGCACCGATCGCGTCGCCGCCCGCGTGGACGATGCGGTGATGCGAATGGCCGCCCTCGAGGCCGAGCGCTCCCGCGTCGAATCGGGCGCCGAGAGACTCCAGGTACCGTACCGTCGCCGGAGCGGCGTCCACGAGCTGGCGCACCGCGGTCTCGTCGGCGATTCCGGCCGCGGCGATCAGGGTGTCTTCGACGTGGGAGCGCCGAGAGTCGCCGGGGCTCGAAACGGCCGCCATCCCGCCCTGCGCGTGGAGTGTGGACCCGCTCGCGAGACCGGCCTTGCAGATCAGGGTCACCCGATGGCCACGGCCCGACGCCTCCAAGGCGGCGCTCAGCCCGGCCGCGCCGGCGCCGATGACGACGACGTCGCTCTCTCGACTCCACGAGTGGGCTACGGCCGGGAAGTAACGGATCGGGCCGCCGTTCATTCGCCCACCGATGTTGACGCGCCGACCGCGATCATGGCGTCGACGGCACGCCGCGCCCGGCGAGCGACGTCGGGATCGACGAGCACCTCGGTCGTCCCGTCGCGCAGACACGAGAGCAGGACTTCGCGCGTGGTCATCTTCATGTAGGTGCACTCGGCCCTCGCGTTCACGGGTTCCCAGGAGACCGCGGGATTGGCCCGGCGGAGCTGGTGCAACATCCCGGTCTCGGTGGCGACCAAGACCGACGGCGCCCGCGTCGTTCTCGCACGTTCGAGCATCCCCCCGGTGGACAGCACGTGCGTGCGTTCGGCGGGGAGATCGCCGGTCCCCGTGAGCCACAGCGCCGACGTGGCGCAACCGCACTCGGGGTGGATGAAGAGTTCCGATTCGGGTGCGGCCTCCGCCTTGGCACGGAGCTCTTGGGGACTGATCCCGGCGTGGACGTGGCACTCGCCCATCCAGACGTGCATGTTCGTTCGGCCGGTCGCTCGCTGCACGTGGGCGCCGAGGAACTGATCGGGCAGGAAGAGCACTTCTCGGTCAGCCGGGACTGCGGCCACGATCTCGACGGCGTTCGCCGACGTGCAACAGAGGTCGCACTCGGCCTTGACGTCGGCACTCGTGTTCACGTACGCGACCACGACGGCGTTGGGATGTTCGGACTTCCACGCCCGGAGCTGATCGGCGTCGATACTGTCGGCGAGCGAGCAGCCCGCTCGGGAATCGGGGATGAGCACCGTCTTATCCGGCGCCAGGATCTTGGCGGTCTCGGCCATGAAGTAGACCCCCGCGAAGACGATGGTCGAGGCCGCACTCGCGGCGGCGATGCGAGAGAGGGCGAGTGAATCGCCAACGTGGTCGGCGACGTCTTGAATCTCGGGCCGCTGGTAGTTGTGGGCGAGGATGATCGCGTCGCGCTCGCGGGCGAGTCGACGGACTTCGTTCGACCAATCGCGCTCGCGACGCTGCTCGAGGGTGGTTGCGGTAGTTGTCACTGGTCACCTCGCCGGTACGGGGCGGAGGGATCAACGGGTTGTCCGTACGCCGCGAGGAGAGCATCTCTCTCCGTAGTTATCGCCTATAAGGCGAAAACCATACCGTGACGGTACCATGGGCCGTGTGTCACGTCAAGAGCCCGACAACCCACCTGGTGGAACCGGTGGTGGCGACGGCTCGTCGCGCCGGTACGAGCACGAAGCGCTGGCCGCGGTGTTCCAAGTGCGTGACGGCTCGATGCACGTGCTGCTCTGGCGACGCGCGCGCGAACCCTTCGCCGGCCGGTGGTCGCTGCCCGGCGGTTCACTCGCCGTCGAGGAGCGACTCGGCACGTCGTTGAGCCGCCACCTCGCCGTCAAGGTCGACCTCACGGACATCGGATTCCTCGAACAGTTGGAGACGCGCAGCGACGTCGATCGAGACCCTCGCGGCCGGGTCATCGCGACGGCGTACGTCGCACTCGTCTCGACGGACGTGAACCCGACGATCCCGGACGATACCGCGTGGTTCCCCGCCGCTCACCTCCCGCCGACGGCCTTCGACCACTCGTCGATCATCCGTTCGGGGTTGGAGCGTCTGCGCGCGAAGTTGACCTACACCAACCTGGCCTTCGCGCTCGTGCCCGCGTATTTCACCATCGCCGAGCTGCGGGTCGTCTACGAGGCGTGCCTCGGACACGCGGTATCCCCGACCAACCTGCAGCGGGTCCTCCTGCGACGTCGGATCATTGAGTCGACCGGTCGCCGGACTTCTTCGTCGTCGTCGGGCGGCCGGCCGGCGACGCTCTATCGATTTCGCGAACGGACGCTGCGGGTCACCGATCCATTCGCGACCTTTCGACCACCGGGGATGGACGTCGAGCCCAACGGCGCCGTCACCTGATTGCCCGTCACGTCTCCTTCGTCGCCACCTCTGTCGGTTGCGATCCGCCCGCCCCGGGGACGGCGCCCCGACCCGTTACGATCCCACCGCCGCACGCAGCTCATCGACGACCATCCCCACGAGCCGCTCCACGTCCTCGTTCGACGTGAGCGGATTCATGAAGGTGAACTTCAGCGCGGCGCGGCCCTTGATCTGCGTGCGACCGAGCACCATCGCACCGCGCGCGAGCAGACGTTGCTGGACCCGTCGCAGGTCGTCGGCACTGGCGCCGGGAGCGCCGAAGACGCACGTGGTCAGGGTCGGCGTCGCGACGAGTTCGAGGGTGGGCTCCGCGGCGATCATCGAGCCGGCGTACGACGCGAGATCGAGGAGGTGTTCGAGCATGTCCGAGAGCGCACAACGGCCGAGGGTTCGTAGCGTGACGACGACCTTGGCCGCGTCAAAGCGGCGCGACGTGTCCAGCGAACGGCCAACGAGGTTCACCATCCCCTCGAGTTCATCGCCGCGATCGAGGTAGTCGGAGCGCACGCGTAGCAGCTCGAAGCGAGCCTCGTCGCGAACGACCAGGGCGCTCGCGTTGAAGGGCTGCCACCACAGTTTGTGGAAGTCGATGGTCACGGAGTCCGCGAGCTCGATGCCGGCCAGTTCGCCGCGGAGTCGATCGGAGAGGAGCAGTGCGCCCGCGACGGCGGCGTCGACGTGGAACCAGGCGCCGTGACGCCGAGCTCGTTCGGCTACCTCGGTCAACGGATCGATAGCGCCGAGGTCCGTAGTCCCGGCCGTGCCCACGATGGCGATGGCTCGCCGACCGGCGGACTCGAGACGTTGGAGTTCGTGGTCGAGCGCGCTGACGTCGAGCGAGCCCGACGAGGTCGTGGCCACCACGATGACCGCGTCCCGTCCGAGGCCGAGTTGGGCGGCGGCCCGATGCACCGAGAAGTGCGCCTGGTCCGAGCAGAGGATCCGCCAGTCGGCCGCCTCGGGCGGTAGCCCCGTCTTCAAGACGTCGACCCCCGCGTTGGCGGCCGCCCACGAACGCGCGAGCGTGACGCCGAGCAGGTTCGACGCGGTCCCACCCGACGTCATTACGCCCGACCCGCTGTCGGGGAATCCGATCAATCCGGCCAGCCACTCCATGAGGTACAACTCGATCTCGGTCGCGGCGGGCGCCTGGTCCCACGAGTCCATCGACTGGTTGGTGGCCGCAATAGCCAACTCGGTGACGACGGCCGGCTGCAAGGTCGGCGGGTGGAGGTGGGCGACGCAGGCCGGGTCGCTCGGGACGACGCCGTGGGTCCACGCCGCGGTGGCGAAGTCGGCGAGGACGGTGGCGAGTTCCGTCGGTTCGTCGGGGCAGATGTCGAGCGAACGAACGAGCGCCCGGATGGCGGCCGGAGCCCGATCTGACCGGGGGCCGGACGTCGTTTCACGGAGGCTCTCGACCGTTGCGTCGGCCGCGAGGGCTAACGCGTCCAGACTCCGGTCGTCCATCGTGACGACGAGGTCTCGCCAGTTCGGGGTGCCGCTCACCGAACGGAGCACGCCTGGTCGACGGCGTCGCCGAGTCGCTCGAGCC
Organism: Acidimicrobiaceae bacterium RAAP-2; assembly: GCA_001443545.1. GTDB lineage: Bacteria > Actinomycetota > Acidimicrobiia > Acidimicrobiales > RAAP-2 > RAAP-2. The sequence continues at coordinate 21,785 of LMAD01000013.1, read as the reverse complement.
CATCAGTCAACTCGTCGTCGTCGATGACGAGCGGTGCCAGGAGTTTGACCGTGGTGTCACCGGCCCCGCAGGTTTCGACGATCAAGCGACGCTCGAAGGCCGCCGAAGCGATGTCGGCGGCGAGGCGAGTGTCGCCGACGTCGAGACCGCAGAGTAGTCCGTTTCCCCGAACCGTAAATCGGCCGTCGCCGAACTGGGCCGACATTCCTTCGAGGGCGGCGCGCACGGCGTGACCGCGCAGCTCGGTGCTCTTTTCGAGGTTGGAGTCGGTCCAGTAGGTCTCGAGCATTCGAGTCGAGGTCGCGAAGGCCAAGTTATTGCCGCGGAAGGTGCCCGAGAATTCACCGAACTCCCAGCGATCCAGGTCGCGTCGGATGAGGTTCAACGCCATCGGCAGCCCGAGCCCGCTGATCGACTTGGAGACGCAGACGATGTCGGGGTCGAGCCCCGAACCCTCGAAGGAGAAGAAGGGACCGGTTCTCCCGACGCCGGCCTGTACCTCGTCGGCGATGACGACGACACCCAATTCGCTGCAGTGTTCACGGATGGCTCGTAGGTACACCGGATCGAAGGGGCGCGCGCCGCCCTCGCCCTGGGTGGGCTCGATGATGACGGCTCCGATTCGCTGACCGTCGACCGAAGACCGAAGCGTGCGCTCGAGCAGGGCCAGGTCTTGCTCAGTCGCGCGTTCGACGTAGGGGAGTGCGACGAACTCCTTCACGTGCGCGACGAGCGCTCGACCGGCCATCGACGCCGAGATCGAGGCGGTCCGATAGGTCATACCGTGGTAGCTGCCCTCGAAGCCGACGACGGCCCGGTTCCCCGTTATCTTCTGGGCCAGTTGCAATGCGGCCTCGACGGCGGTTGCGCCGGTCGGGCCAACGGTCTGGACCACCATGTCCAACTGACGAGGGGCCAAGACGTGCTGCTGCATCGCCTCGAGAAAGCGGCGCTTCTCGACGGTGAAGGTGTCGAGACTGTGCATCAACTTGCCGGCGCGCAGGTGTTCGATGGCGACGTCGACCAACACCGGATTGTTGTGGCCGTACGAGAGGGCACCGGCGCCCGCGAAGAAGTCCAGGTACCGGGTACCGTCTTCGGCGGTGATGGTTGCCCCCGCGGCCGTGGAGAAGACGACGGGCCACCGGCGGCAGTAGTAGCGCACGTTCGATTCGAGCTCGTCGAATTGGTTCATCGTTGATTCCTCTCGTCCGGGGAGCCTCCGATGATTTCACGCAGCTCAGGTAATTGGGGAGAACCGAGTTTAGTCATCGGCTCGACCACCGTCTCGCCGATCCTGGCTAGTGCACACGCGAGGACCACGTTGCATTCACCCGGGGCCGTCGCCAGCGTGGAGAATCGCCTGGTTGGAACCGGTCGACGGTCCGGTGATCAGCACTGGGGCCGAGACGCCCCGCGTGCGGCCTCAGTCGGGTCGCACGCGGGGCGGGCCATTGAGCGTTACCGCCACCCGAAGCTGAACTCAACTTCCTCTGAAGGTTCGTCTCCCTTGTGCACGTTGGCGACGCTGATCATGCATCCGTGTAGGTTCGCTCGAGTCGTCCCGCAGAAACCGCTACCAATCTTGCCGGCCACCACGCGGTACTTCGTGCTGGGTAGCACTCCGTTCGGACGAATCGTTACGGCCTTGAGCGAGCCGAGATCGCACTTCCCTGGGCCGGCGGCGCCAACGAGGCACTCCACGATGTAGACGTGGTCACGCGGTGTGAAACCACGTCCGAAGATGGTGACGACCTGTCCATTGCGCAGGTTGACCGACGGGCGAACGAAGAGCCTCCGCGGGACGTTCTTTTTCTTGTTTTTGTAGAAATGAATCGGGGCGGCACCGGTGTCCGTCCCCGTGATGGTAGCCACCGTGATGATGCAACCACCCGCGTTCGCGCTCGTCGTGCCGCAGGCGCTCAATCCGATCTTTCCGGCCACGACGGTGAACGGCGTGGACGGGAGCGTCCCGTCGCTGTTCGCCGTGATCGACTTCGCAGTCGCAACGTTGCAACCCGAGGCCCCGGTCGCCGTGGCCAGGCACTCGAGGACGTAGAGCGAGTCACCGGGGGTGAAACCGGATCCCGTGACGGTGACCGTCTGTCCGTTCTTCAAGTTGGTCGAAGGGCTGACCACCACTGCAGGACCGGCCGGGGTCGTCGTCGCCGCGAAGGTGATCGTGGCTACTCCCACATCGCCACCGGTCGCGTTCGCGACCGAGATCACGCAACCGCTGAGGTCCGTGGCCGAGGTCCCGCAGGTTCCAGTCCCGAAGGTCCCGGTCGCGACGGTGAAGGCGGTCGAAGGCAGCGTTCCATCGCTGTTCGCCGTGACCGACTTTTCACTCGCAACGTCGCAACCCGTGGACCCGGTCGCCGTGGCCAGGCACTCGAGGACGTAGAGCGAGTCACCGGGGGTGAAACCCGATCCCGTGACGGTGACCGACTGGCCGGTGGTGAGCCCGGTCGACGGGGTCACCGTGACCGACGGCGCGGCGACGGCCGTGCTCGTCGCAAAGGTGATCGGCGCGTCGGCGACCAAGGTGCCCGCGAGCGTGCCGATTGCGATGGCGCAGTGGGTGTCGGACGCTGACGTCCCACAGGTGCCGTTGCCAATCGAACCGGTCTGCACGTAGAAGTCAGTGGCGGAGATCGTCCCGTCGGCGTTTACGTTGATTGACGTCAAGGCGGAAAGGTCGCAGCCCGCAGCCGTGGTTGCCGTCCCGACGCATTCGACGGCGACCAGCGCGTTTTTGGTCGTGAAGCCGGTACCGGTGATGACGACTTTTTGATTCGCGGTCAGCCCCGTGTTGGGGGTGACGGTCATCGTTGCCGTTGTCGTCGTGGTGCTCGCGCTCGCGACACCGACCAGGCCCAGGCTCCCGACGACCAGTACCAGGCCCGCCACAGTTGAGAACAATCGTTTCATAGTGGAATCCTCCCTTTTCGGGAGTGTATCCCCCGACGGGCTCCGAACGACCTCGCCCGTCGCTAATTGGGCTACTCCACCATGTCACGAACAACGACGCGGAACACGACCGTGCTGATTCGCCCTCGGCGAACGAGGAAGTGGTGGTTCGACGTGGTACTACCTGATCAGGACGGTGAGTATACCCATTGGTCGGCACGGACTCGTCGCGCACGGAGGGACCGGAGTCGCTAAGGGGGGCGATTCCGATAGGCCGCATGACGTGATCGTGGATGACGTCGTTCATCGGATGGCCCGTCGGGGTGGAGCGTCGAGGAGCTGGTTGGGCGAAGCACTGACCGAACCGAGTTGTTCAACGTTAGGACGACCGACCACGCTGGCCGCCCGCTATTGGTCCACCTACCGCAGCGGTGAGCGTCTCGCGTCGAAGTGCGCGCCGTCAGGCTTCGGCGATCGGCAGACTGACGGACCCGTCGGCGTCTCCGGGTTCCTCCGGTTCTTCCTTCTCGATCGGGTGGTAGTGGAAGTAGACGATGGCGCTCAGTGAGAGCGCTGCGAAGACGACGAAGGCCGCGAGGATCGGAATCAATCCGATGTGGTGTTGCTCTCCATTGCTCCCACTACCGGGCGTGAGCAAGACGGCGACGAAACCGATGAGTCCCAGTCCGCTCAGCGCGAGCCAGATTGTCTGATTCCACTTCGCCACGTGGCGACCCGGCAAGAAAGGCAGCGGGAACATCCCAAAGGCCAGGCTCGCGAAACCAGCGAGGAACGTGACGTTTAGCGCGGGGACGGCGATGAGGACGAATGGGGACGGCGACCCTGACGTGGCCGAGTGGAACACCGCGATGGTCAAGAAGAATGCTGCGGTGCTGACGGCGAGTACGCAGACCGAACCGAGCGCGTGCAGACGACCCCGATCTTTCTCGTCTAGCTCGGGGATTACGAGGAAGGTGGCGATGAGCCCGTAGCAGTAGCCCGGCGAGAGCCCAACGGCTCGAGACGCCGCCACGCAAACAATGGCGATCACCAAGCCACCGACGAGCACTTGGAGATGGATCCGGCGACGTTGACGAACGCCGGCGATCACCGTCGGTACCTGGCCCGCGACCGAGACGATGCCGATGCCGATGCACTGCCCGAAGAAGAGCCACATCGTGGTTCGATTTAGCCCGAATGACGGGTCGAGGACCGAGTTCACGAGTCCACCGAAGGCGGCGAACGCGAGGAATATCCCCGTTCCTGCGACCACCCGACGGAGCGTCGATTGCGTGGCCGCCGAACGTTCCCGGAAGAGACGGGGGAACCTACGCCGGAGCGGGCGATTGAATCGCTCACGATTCTCTTCGTACGTCCGATCGATCCACTCGCTCGGGAAACCGGCACCGATGATTCGGCTCAGTAGCAACATGAGGACGCCGATGACGCCCGCCCCGGGCAGACTGCGTCCGATCTGACCCAACGTCGGCATGGCGACGCTGAACTCGGAGAGGTGGTCCCGAGCCGCGACCACCGTGAGGTGCACGCTGACGATGGCGGGGCCCTGCGCCGTACACGAAAGTGAGATGTGGTGACTGCCGACGATTGCGTTCCCGGGGATCACCAGGTGTGGAATCTCGAGTAGTTGGCCGACGGGCGACACCTGATCGATCAGGCGCTGATCGAAACGTACGTAGACCGGTCGGCACGCACCGATGAAGTTCGTGTCCCGGAGCGAGATCGCCATCCCGGGTGATCCGGTCGTCGGAGTTGCCTGCAAGATGGCCGCGATGTAGAACGATCGCTCTGTTCGCGCGCGCCCACTCCCGTTGTTGCTTACCGTCTGCCCGGTGTAGGTCGTCGCGAGCGACGTGCCGCCGATACTGGTCACGGTCACGGTCGCGTGGTACGAACCGGCACGCCGGTAAACGTGGGTGACAATCGGGCTACGGGTGACGACGGACGTGCCGTCACCGAAGTTCCACGCGTAGCGGCTGATCTTACCGTCGGGCGACGTCGACGCCGAGGCGTTGAACGTGGTCGTACCCCCCACCGGCGAGGTCGTGACCTGGAGCCGCGCCGTGGGCGCTTGGTCGGATTTGATCGCGATGCCGTACGAGGCGGCCCCCACGTCGATTGGGGCTTCCACGTGGATGGGGGACGTCGTCAGGTTGACGGGCGTGACGGTGGCACCTGCGTCGGCGGTGTACGCGGTCGAACCGTCGGTACTGATGGCGATGCCGTCGGGCTGGCTCAGCGAACCGGTGGTCACCGACGTCCCGAGCGTCGGCGGCCTCGTCGTCAACACGATGGGTGTGATCGTGTTGTCCGCGTTGGCGCTGTAGGCGGTCTTGCCATTTGGGGTGATCGCGACCCCCATCGGTTCGGCACCGATCGCGATGGGTCGTTCGGCAACGGCGGGCTGTCCACGCAAATTGATCGGCGTGATCTGCGTACCGTTGGCCACGTACGCGGTGTACGAATCGGGGCTGATCGCAATGGCCTGAGGGCGTCCGCTCACCTGAATCGTCGTGACAGTCCGCGTCGAAGTCGCGATGACGCTGACCGAGTTCCCTTCGGAGTTGGAAACGCAGACGTAGTTGCCGTCGGGACTCACCGCAATGCTCCACGGTCCGGGACCCACCGGGATCGACCGCTCCGCGGTGGCGGGCGACGTCGTGAGGTTGATGGGCGTGACGGTGTTGGAATTGAAGTTCGTGACGTAGGCGACGTCGCCGTTTGGCGCGATGGCAATTGCTGCGGGTCCGCTACCGACCCGAATGGCTTTGCCCACGGTGGCGGGGGACGTGGTGAGCTCGATCGGGCTCACGGTGTCGCCGAGCGAATTGGTGACGTACGCGAAGGTTCCATCGGGGGTGATCGCGATTCCGAGCGGACCGTGGAAGGGGTTGGACGCACTCTTGATCAACGTTACGGCGTGGGTCGTCGAGTCGATCGCGCTCACGGCGTTGATGTTGAGATTGGTGACGAGAATCGTTCCCGCCCCCAACGGGTTCGGGGCCGCCGACGCGGACCCGATCACGGACGCCGCTGCGAACATCGGCACGAGCACCAGGCCCGCGATCATCGCGGTGCGACGGACGCGCACGGCTATTGGCACTCGCGTCGAGTTTCTGCGCCGCCGTGCCACACGTGACCTAGTGGGCGGTCAACGTCGCCACCACGCGCCGATTGAGCGCGCGACTCGTGACGGTGGTGTTCAGCGTCACCAATTGAATCGTTACTCCCGGAGCGATGGTGACACCGACGTGTTCGATCTTCAACCTTGTGAAGTCCACGCGCAGCTGGTGCATGACGGCCTGAGCACGTTCTTGAATCAGGACCGCGTCGAGAGCTGGCGTGAAGACGTTGTCGGTATAGCCGGTAAGGGTCACGGCCGAGTAGTGCAAACGCTTCACCTCGCGCGCGAGATTCCAGACCTGTGCGCGTAACCCCTTGGACAGCGTGCTCGACGCTTCGGCGAACGGCTTGATGACGACGGCTCGGGTGGGTGGGAGCTTTGGCGTTGGCTTGGGTCGTGGCTTCGGCTTGCGAACGGGTGCTGGTGGCGACACCCGAATAACGACCGGCGGTGGAGGAGTCGGTACCACCACGGGAGGCACGACGACCGGTGGTGGCGCGACCACGGGCGGCGGTGGAGGCACGACGACCGGTGGCGGCACGACGACCGGTGGTGGCGCGACCACGGGCGGCGGCGGCGGAGCAAGAACGGTGAGCGTGAAGGTGACGGCGGGCGCCGCCCCGACGCTCGCCGTCGCCGGCGCGGAGAGGACGACCACGCAGTTCCCGACCGAGAGGTCGGTAATCAAGCCAGAGGAACCAATCGAGCAGGTCGAACTCGACGTGGCGTAGTCGATGGCAACCCCGCCAGAATCGGTCGCGTTGATCTGGTAGCCCGTCGCGCCGTAGGTGATGGTATCGGGATTCTTATTTTGCAACGTGATCACTTGGGTTCCGAGCACCGAGGTGACTGACTGTTCGGTCTGGGGTGCGGCCGCGTAGTCGGTGCTTCCAGCCTGGTTGGCATCGATGACGCAAGTGCCCGCCGGGGCCGACAACGTCACGGCCCCGGTGCTTGCGCTGAGCGAGCACCCCGATGTCGACGAGCTGTCTACGGAGAAGACGACCGGTGATCCCGAAAGACCACCCGTGGCGCTCACTGGGTACGTCGTGCCGACGACTGGTGCCTTGGGCGGCGAAGTGAGGAAGGTGATGGCCTGGGGAATCGGGGTAATCGTGAGGGTCAGTGTTCCCGAAGCGTTCGTGGCGTTCCCGTCCCCGACACCGCGCCCCTGATCCTTGTCGGTGCCGCTTGCGGTGGCGGTAATGATGCACGAGCCCGCCTGTAGATACGTGATCGTGGCGGTCGACGTTGACGCAAGGGTGCAGTCGGCCGAACCTGGAGAGACCGCGTAAGTAAAGGTCGTACTGCCCGTCGCGTCGGACGCCGTGGTCGTATAGGTGTTCGTCGAGCTGTACGGAATCGACGCTGCGTAGACCCCGTTGCTGCCCGTCGCGTTAGCGAATACCACGGTGTTTGTTGAATCGGACGGCGACGCACTGGCCGCGACCGTCATCGTGAGTGGGACCAGGCCCACCAGCGCGGGCAGAACGACTCGGCCGAGTGTCTTGGCGATTCTGCGATTCGTGGTCCGAACGACCATGATCTCACCCCAACTCAGTCCTACAAATTCACAATGGAGAACAACAAAGAAACAACGCAATAACAACTCGCTGGATGACCATAGTGAGTTATCGAATCGAAATGCTCTGACAGATCTGGTGAAACTATGTGGGGTCTCAGGCAACTGCCTAATGCGAGCAATGACGTCACCGTTCTCCTACTTCGACGGCGATGGTGGATGATGGTTCGGGACTCGCAGCCACCTTCTGCCCGCCACGACGCCAGTAATTGAAAGAAATTCAGGAGCCGCCCGCGGACCCTGGAGTAGTTCGTACCAACGACGACCTCGTTGCCGGAGCGATCTCAAAAACCAAGAATATTCTCAGCAATAAGGGCCTTCATTCGTTCGATCATGCTGACTCGTTCGCCGCTCTCGCTCGTCGACCCCCCGTTCGAACATCCCCATAAGACGCGACGCGACTAGTCGGGCGAATGATCGTCCGTCCCGGGCGGCGCATCGGATCGAACGCGGTTACCGTGCATCGAGTGGGTGGCACGGCGGTGAAGGTTCGACCGTCACACCGCGCTGACGGCGTCAGCATCATGATGTCTGAATCGCGTGGCACCAGGCGAGCGATGTGTACGTGCAGGCTCCTCGGGGTCTCGCGCCCGGGTTATTAAGGAGAAGAAGTAGTGACCGAATCAGTGTTCCTCGCGGACGTGCCACGTGGCTATCGACGAGACGATCAGCTTCAGCAGGAGTTCCTCGACGCTGCGGCAAAGCTGAGAGAGGTCGATGGCTGGCCGAACCCGATGAACGGCGGGAAGCGGGAACTACGCGCCGACCTGGCCCTCGAGGGCGGTGGCGTGAAGGGGATAGGGCTGGTCGGTGCGGTACTCGCGCTCGATGAGGCTGGATACACCTTTCATCGGATTGCCGGCACGAGCGCCGGGGCAATCACCGCGAGTGTCGTCGCGGGAATCGTGCAGTCCGGTGCAGAGATGGCGTCACTACTCCCCATCCTCCAGTCACTCGACTTCCAAAAGTTCATGCCCGAAGGCAAGCTGCACGAGTTAGTCGGCCACGCCGCAGGTCACTTCGCCAAAATTGTCACCGACGCGGCAATCCTCACGAACCGGGAGGGCCTCTACTCGGGGGACTATCTAGACGAGTGGTTGCGCCCGATTCTGCACGGGAGACTCGGCATGAGGACCTTCGCCGATCTGGCCCTTTCGAGTGACGACGATCCCGAGTTGAGCCCGTCGGACGACCGACAATATCGACTTGTCGTCTTCACGTCGGACCTCACCCGATCGCGGCTCGCGCGCTTGCCGCTCGACTACCCGTCGTACGGTGTCGACCCCGATCTACAGGACCCCGTACGAGCCGTGCGAGCGTCGATGTCCGTTCCCTTCTACTTCGAACCGGTGCACTTCGACGCCCGCGAAGCCACCATTGAGGTTGAGGCTCCGGGCGGTGCGACCACGCTCGTCAAATATCCGGCGGGCACCCATACGTGGGTGGACGGAGCACTGTTGACAAAGTTCCCGATTCACACGTTCGACCGCGTTGATGGCCGGCCGCCTCGCTGGCCCACCATCGGCATCAAACTCTCTCAGTTTCAAACCGAATATCCGCCGACGAACTTTCGTGAATCGGCCATAGCTATCGCCGTACGGTGTCTCAAGACCATGATGAACGAGTGGGAGGTCGTCTCACCGCACCAGTCCACGGTCGGTCGGACGATATTCGTCGATAACACAGGGTTAGGCGCAATGGACTTCGACCTGACACCTCGTCAGCGCGAGGAACTCTTCCTCAACGGGGTGGAGGCCGCGACGAGATTCGTCATCGAAGCAGCCAAACAAGGGGGAGTGCCCCGACGGTAGCGATGAGACGCCCACTCGTGCGCACGCCATGGTCGGCCAAACGGGGTTACCCCAAGTTCAGAGGCTTCGACGCCTCGTTCGCATCAGCGATAATCACGGAACCACGCTGTTATCGCCGTCGTCCGTCACCGCGACTAACGGTCAGCAATTAGTAGCGGGGGTGTCAACTGAACGGGCGTCCAACCGCGGACAATTTCGGGTAACCGCGGTCAAAGAAGGACACTTGAGAGATCGTCATTCGTCAAGCAAGGCGGATGACGCGCCGACGCACACCACGGTCTCCGGGTTTACCCCGACTTCAGTTGATGCCGGTTGTGAACATCACGCTGCGCTCGTCGCGGCCCACTGCTAATGGAGATGGCACGACTTTCTAGCGTTAGCCATTCGGCCCGGCTCCTCCCGAGTCCAATGAGGACGAAATAGTGTGCGTCGTCCCCGGAACTGTTACCTGATAGGTCGTGGCGAGCGAAGGATCTGCCGCATTGAAGATCCAATTAGTTGATTGGCTGGTGCCAGGTACCCAGCCGCTGACGACTTCGGTGCCGTTATCGCTGACGTTTACGCCAAGCACGATGGCGCCCGAGTTATCGGATGCCTTCAGGGACCAGTGCTGCGTTACCCCGACGCTTTGGCCCGTCGTCGTCGAAGTCCACACGCCGCCAACCACGCTTCCGCCAGTTGGGTCAACGATAAGCGGGCCAGCATTGCGAGCGGACTCTACGATGGTCAACGCTTTCTGAACAGGAACTGGAATCGTGGTGGACGATAATCGCGGCGAGTTTGCCGACGGCGCGTCACTTGTCGCAATTTGAATCGCAGCGATCGACAAGAGCGCTATTGACGCAATTGTGATAATTCCGATGAGCCGTTTCACAACGCACTCCTGCTCGAGGCAAACAATGAAATATGCTCGGTCACTCGGAACTTAGGTCTCTTCCGTCACGCTGTCAATCTCTATGGCACGCATCCCGGATCTGGACATCGATGAAGTCTGGGCTGAGGTGAACGAGCGGGAGCGGCGCGTCCTCGTGGAAACGATCCTGGGGTGGAGGAAGGACCCCCCGATTATCATGTGGTGAAGGTGAGGTAGCCCACGGGTCTACGTAGCGCTCCTCGAGGTCGGACTCGCAGTACCGGTGATTCGGGTGCTGGTGCGCTGGGGACGTGCACGGTCTCCGACTGGCGCTTGGTTGCACGGAATGAGCACTCTCAAGTCCGCCAGCAAGGATCGTCGATATGAACAGGTTAGGGTAGCCACGATGCCCAGAGGATTGCGACGATCATGGCTCAGGCGACTAGTAGTTGGCTCGGCGATTTTGCTGTCGATTGGAGTCCAAGTGGGATATTCCTTGAGTACGCCGTCACTTTCGGGGCGACCTAACACCTACGTGGTGATTACTCCATCAAACGGACGAGTCATCGCTTTGGGGCCACAGTTCTTGTCTGGTTCCACCGTTACGCTGAACCCAATAACTGGTCAGATCGTAAGAGTATCGGGTTGACCTTCAGCGGGTGCGTGTAACAGCATCTGCGGGCTCAGACGGTCGAGGTGACAGTTCGACCATCATGCACTGGCGACTCGTCTGAACTGAGAACGTTCGCGTCGGCCCGACACGATCAATATGGCTCCAGCTATGACGACGATAAGCAGAAGTGCAGTTCCTTACGGGTGACGTTCGCGGTTCCCTTGGGAAAGAGGGAGAGCAATAGATTCTTCAACGTGCAGTACCTTCCGGCCTCTGGTTGACCGGCAGCGTTGCCATGAACGTAGAGGATGCCCGGAGCCGGACAGAGTTTCGCTTGAGCAACCCACACCGTTCTTGATGGGCCGTCAACACCCTGTACGGCGATCCTGAACACCGTGTCGTTTTCCATGCAAATGATTGGCTCCGCCGATTGCTTGAGGGTTGGGATCTCGGAGATTCGTCTTCGCAACGCCGCGGCCTGGGAATCGGTCAAGACGACCGACCGTGGTTGAGTCGACGGGTTCTCTGGTGACGAAGATCCGTATCCGGTGACGGTGACGACGCCCGTCGAAGGCATGGTCAAGCCTGCATCCGTGCTCCGCGCAGCCACCCAGAACGCGGCCCCACCCGCGACGACGACCACGGCCGCGAGAAGCAGAAAAAACCGACGAAACTTGCCTCTCGCCCTACGTCCGGAGGTCTCCATCAACAGAGACCATAAGGGAACGAGTCAATCAATGGGCAAGTCGTGAACGAAGCCGAGATCGAAGCAACTGGTGCCGGAGTCCCGAGACCGCCGAAGTGCAACCTTTCGGTAGCGCGCGATTTGGCTCGAAGAGACTGTGTCCCGTGGATCGAACTGAAAGGCTTTCCCACCACGAACGTCAATGCTTCGAACAGTTCATCCCTAGGTAACGCCATTCTGAACTTCAGACGGCCGACCCAGCAGACGTGATCAGGATCGGCAGCAGTGTCGTCTTGAACTGGCCCCTCCCTTCAATCCGGATTGGCACCTCAATCGCCCACTTGCCGGGTGGGACGGCGTAGCCCAAGGTTCTCACTGATGACGTCGTCCCAACGAGCAGCGGAATGGACACCGTGCTACTCGGCGGAATCCGGAAGGTGATCAAGGGCGCATGTTGGGGACCGAAGAATCCGCCGACCGAGTCACCCGTTTGAGGATCGACGACGTGCGCCGTCACCGCTCCGTTCGTTTCGATGACCGCCTCTCGGCTCCCTCGATTTCGAATGCGAAGCGTGCCGGTTTTCGTTCCCCCAGACACAACGACCATTTCGTCCGCGAGATCGACCGTGAACTCTTCACTGGGTAGCAGCGGCAATGTCGGGCGCACGACGACGGGAGCCTTCTCCTGCTCGCCGGCTCCGATTGTGGGGGGATATCGAAACACTCCGACGCGAAGTTCGACGGCGTCTCCGAATCGCTCATGGAAGCTCGCCGCCAACGCTTCTTGATCCGCAGCGAGTTGGACGTTCACTCGGCCACGTCCAATACCCCACTGGGTGAACGCGCCCCGTCGACTCATCGCCGCCTCACCCACTACTTGTCGAATCTCTTCGAGTCGGAACCTGGGAAATGGCGTTCGTCGAACCTCGAACTGATTGGGATGATCCACCAGTTCACGCAGCGCCACCTCGTGCTCCGCGAGATGATCGCCCACCATCAAGACGATGAGGCGAATATGGGGCTCGTTCTCGAAGAACTCCTCGACGTAGTCATCGGGGTGGGTCTCGCCGTAACGGCGCACGGCCGCGACGTCAGAATTGAACTTCGCATGTTCGACTTCAAGATCGGGAATCGAAGGCTGCGTCACGGGTCCATTGTGCACCCTCAACACTGCGGTCAACGGAGTTTGAATTACGAGTTCTTTGGATCGCCGCAACGAATCTCAACAAGACCAACATGGGTCAGTAGGTGTTTGGTTGACTCACGTACACGTCGAGCCTTCTCCACTCATTCCAGTGTTCAACGCAGTGGCCGAACGTCACCGATCCGCACCGGCACTGGCTTGTACGAACTGAGTCCTGAATTGTGAAGATAGCTCCTAGGTGTTGCATCCCCTCACGTGACTGCAAACCACACGGCGTCGCGAACACAGGTGCCTACTCAATACGCATCGAGTAGAGCATCCTTTGAAGTAGTCGTCGGTCCTGCGCGACTCCGGGGTTGCGGAAGAATGCGTCGAGTTCGTAGTAGTTGTCCGGTATGCCTCTATCGATGAAGATCGTGAACTCTTCCGTCGCGTGGAGGGAGCCGTACGGTTTAGAGCCCACCGTCTCTCGGGCCACGTGATGGTCTACGACAACGCGTTGTCCGGTCTGGTTGGCAATCGTCCAACCGGGCATACCACCTTCGACGAATATGACCAGCACGCCACCATTCTCGAGGGTCTTGATTGGGAAGCCACAGCGGGTGGTGGTGGTCGTTGCGGAACGCGTGGTGTCACACGGTGGACGTGTCGGCTGATTCGACAGGAAGGCCAGGACGCTCGTCATCGTTGACTCGTCCGGGTACTTGCTCAGATGCCAGCACGAAGGATAATGAAGGCTCGCCCGGTCTGTCTTGAGGGCTGTTGTTCCGAAGCAACTGCGTGCATTCGACGCGCGGTGTCCAACGGAGGCGACGGGACCATTGAGACTGGATGCACTCAATGCCGGGGACTGCGTCGCGATGCCTAGGACAAGGAATAACGTGAAGGCCGGAAGTGCTCGCGCGGTAAAGACCATTCGAGTCGTCACTTGTCGAATCCTCTCATTCCTAGAAGGCCACGTCGATTGGTTACGACGGGCTGCCGGCGCACAAGTGCGTTAGAGCGAGGGACGCCTACCACGAGGCCGACGTAACCGACTCGGACGAGTCGAGGTATCGGCCAATCACTTTCAAATGGTGCCCGTCGAATACCCACACCCAGTCGAGCGGATCATTTCCAGGAAGCGCGTTGGCCTGGTACTCATTCACGAGGACATAGCTGCCGTTCGGAGAGACCGATAGTGAGGTCGGGTCTGAGTTGGGCTTCAGCGCAATTCGAAGGAGCACCGTTCGATGGCGATTCAGTTGCACGAGGTAGGTCGACGAACGCCCAATGGGCCCGCACGATTCGACCGCGACCATGCCCGGTGAGTCGAAGACACTTTGCGTGTACTGGCATCCAGGGGGCGCCTTCGTCAGTTCATCTGGAAGGATCTCACTCGACCGGGATGTTGACACCTCCGCAATCTCGCCGGCGGCGGGCGCCTGGCAATAGCCCCGAGGGACGAATTGTGACCCCGGCGTAAGGGCCGACGGGGAGTAAGCGAAAGTTAGCAGTGAACCATTCGGGCTCCATGAGGGGGTCGAAATGACGTGACATGGCAAGGCATGGCGGCCAATAGTCACCTTGGCACCACTGGAGGTGGAACGTATTACCACGTGGGCATTCATGAAGCCGGTGCTACAACCGCCGTCGAGATAGGCGAATCGCTCACCCGTAGCGTTCGGCACCGTGTCACCAAACTGCACGGAGGCTGGGGCGCGATAGACGACAGTCGATCGATGAGTAAGTGGAGACAGTGCCGTCACCGTCGCGCTGCAACTATTGGGTTGCGGATCACCGCCCGCAATATTGCTGGTTGCGATAGGTCCCGACGTTGTTGTCAGCCACACGGTGCCACTCCCGGATCGAAATGGCCCTTCAATATGAGGAGACCCGATGGCGTGTTGGAAATTGACAATTTCATTCAAAGCATGCCCGCTCTTGGTCGAGAACAATTCGAGGACGTCGCCTCGTGCCGGAGTAGTCCACTGCGCGAGGAAGTTCGAGGGCACCCCTTTCGCAACGCGGTGCAAGTTTGTCGAAGGGCTATCGACTGAATTAGAAGGCGAACTGGCGCGCACAAGAACAACCAGCGATAGCCCCATCAATACAGCAACTATGAGGGTACTCGTGATGAATCGTCTCCACTGCTGATGAGTCGTCACGTGTCTCCCTTCCACAACGATCGGCATCCGCAATGAAGCAGCCCGGAGACATCCGCATTCTCACCTGACTATTGTTCGGTGCCAGTCAGAAATTACGAGGTTTGGTATCTCATTGAACACGCGTCTGAGGCCCGACGCCATGAAGTGGCGTCGTAACGCCCGGCACAAGCAACGTCGTTGACGCCCAGGGTGGCCAAGACGCGACACGGCCAATGATTTAACGGTGCTCAGCCCATTTCCACGTAACCCACTACGGGTTGCTCGCGGGGACTGGACGAGATTCGCTGGGGAACTGTTAGCACGACATCGAGCGCGGTACGAACCAGACCTACCGTGCCGGACGGTCCGGGTCCGGGTCCTCCTCGCCGGCCACGCTGGGTTTCTCCCAACTGGTAGAGGTACCAAGTGAGCCCTGGGAGTACCAGCGCCCCAGGTCGGTCGCGACCCCCTCGGGCTGCCCCGCGGAACGGGCCAGCCTGTCGGGCAGGCGACGCACGGTGTCCCGGTAACGCCACCACGTGAAGAGTGCCAGCAGGCCACCGAGGAACAGAAACGTTCCGTAGGACTCGCTGAGTAACGAGTACTCAAAGTGTTTGCCCACGGAAGCGCTGAGTGTGATCGCGAAACATAGCGCGAACCCGCCCACAATCGCGGCGGCGACGATGAGCTTGAGCCGAGCCACCACGGCGCGACGGAGCCCCGCGGTGCGACCACGTACGCGACCTTCGATGTCGTCTTCCATACCGTGCGACGTAGCGTTCCCTTCAAACGACGAGTGCTTTCCTTTGGTGTCGGACTTCGCAATGTCCCCGCGACTTAGGCCCGACTACTTCCGTCTGACCAAACTGGCCTGAACCCAGAAGATACAAGAACTCACTCACTGCGGTGAAACGCTTCGATCGCTTTGCTGGAATACGGGTCTTGGCGAACCCAAGCCGAGCACGATGAAGCCGTGAGTCATCAGGTTGATGCGTATTCGAATAGAAATGAACGCGCTCGACGAAGCCGCGAATCAACAGCCACCTTGATGTCGAGCACTGCGTGTCGTGGTCACTTCTCGACGCAGATGGCGTTCTCTTTGACGGTCGCGTTTGCTTCTACCGTCAACGTGAGGGTTCCACGGCAACGGTACGTGCCGCCTCCGTACAGGGGAGAGGATCCCGTCAGCTGGTACGTCCCCACCGGGACTCGAAACTCGAAGTACCCGCTGGCCGGAACCGTGGCGCCAAAGAGCTCACCGCCTCTGGCCGTCGCCCAGACCGTTCCCGGGTACGGTCGATACCTCGAAGACTGTCCCGGCCCACCGTTGGTTTCGAGTCGGCCCTTGATGAAGCCAACCGGCGTTTTTTCAATGACCCCGGCGCTGACGTTGAAGTAGTCCTTGGTACAGACCGGTACCCGCTCGGGCAGGGCGAAGTAGTGCGACGGCCACGAGTCACTGGCGATCTTGGGGTTCGCTAGCACCTCGATTCCTTCGGCGTATTTTGGAGAGCACGAACTGCCGTGCACGCGGACCAGCGCTTTGAATTGGGCGGTCGAGATTGAACCGATCGAGACAGTGGCGTAGACGAAGTCGCCGTTACCCAGGACCAACATTGGGTAGGCGACCGTTCCACTCAACGAACTGATTCCGACCGGCCGGTGGGACGGCCCACTGACCGCCTGCACGGGGACGTTGTCGACGATGGGTGCGCACGTTGCGCCGGTGTTCTTGAACCACAGTGTCGCCCGGAAGCCAGCGGATGACGAGTAGGTGCCCCGTGGTGGACTCATCGAGGGGAGTAGTTGACTCGGTCGACAGGTCGCGGGTGACGTTGCGGGTCTCGATGAAGCACCGAGCGAAGCTGTGGTGAGTGAGGTCATCGAGAGTAGTACGGCGACGATGGCCGTGAAGGCGACCGTCGTGCGTGGGCGCCGGAGCGGTAGCGACATAAGCACCCCTTTCTTACTTGTAGGAGTTGGCGACGACGGTCATCGGACCCGCGGTGGGGTGGATGAACCGAGTGTGCGGTGACGTTGGGCCCCGGAGATCGATGACCTTTCTCACCGACGCGGCAACGGGACAGGCTTGGAACTCCGCGGTGTACTCCGGTGCGGTCCCGTATTCGGTGATCGTGACCGATGACAGGACCCCGGAACGCCAGGTCCCGGCAACGGCGTCGCCAACGATGCGTCCACACGGGGGCGGCGAGACGTTGACTTTAACCTTCGATGCGCCAACCGGGCCGACGATCCTCCACGGCAGAGAGAACTGCTCCAGCGCGTTGGCCAGGTGCGCCGGATAGAGTCGCCCGCAGCGCACGCTCTTGGCGATGTAGAGCACGGCGGGTGAACCAGAGGACTGGCCCACGACAACCGCCGCCATCCCGCTGTACGGTGCTCGCCGTAGGAGCTGTTGTGTTGACGGTCCAGCCGTCTGCATCGGACAGTGATAGGGGGCGTTCTCGTAGGCGAGGCCCACCCACGCCGCAACCTTGTCGACCACGGGCACGCCGCGCACGTGCTTCGTGATGGTGACTACTCCGAAACCGAGCGAGACTTGCGGCTGCTTCGAATACCCTTGCAGCTGCGAGGTCGCCCAGATTCGTCTCGCGAATCCAGACGCGTCCGTCGGCGTCTCCATCGAGGCCGGGGCTGGCGTGACGGTGAGCGCCCCGTTGTCCAGTTGGAACGGGTGGACGTAGCGGTGATGCCGGACGTCAAAACCCACCACCGCGCTGCCTCCGGTCAGTGTGATTCCCGTGCCCGTCGTGACCTTCTCGTGCGAGACCGTTGACTGCACACTCTGGCGTTGCCCAACAGCAGCGTTCTGACTGATTGCTGGCGCCGAGCTGAAGAGGGTGACGGCTCCCGCTGTCGCGAGCGCTACGGCCGCGGCGCTCGCGCCGACGAGCGCGGGCCAACGTCGCCACGCGGGTGTCCGTACCGTCCGGGGCTCGGGTACGGCGCCGCCAATACCCGCCTTGATCTTGGACATGAGTTGCTCGTGCGGTACGAGGTCGTCAAGGGTCTCGTCGGTGAGGTCACGCGCGGGGTCAATGCCGGCCATCACGTTTCCGACTAGGTCCTCCTTCACGAGTCGGTCCCTTCTCGTCGCAGCGGTGACACCGTCTCCTCGGTGCTGGATTGGTTGAGCCGCTCACGGAGTTGTCGTCGAGCCCTCGAGAGGCGGATACCAGCGGCCTTCTCGCTGCAACCGAGCACGATTCCTATCTCGCGATACGAGAGCTTCTCCCAGTAGGTGAGCT
The DNA here is from genome assembly GCA_001443545.1 of Acidimicrobiaceae bacterium RAAP-2. Lineage (GTDB taxonomy): Bacteria > Actinomycetota > Acidimicrobiia > Acidimicrobiales > RAAP-2 > RAAP-2. The sequence goes on along the minus strand of LMAD01000013.1, from coordinate 3,650 downwards.
GAATCAGCTCGCGCTCTTCCGGGCTCAACTCACCGAGCGCGGCGAGTAACGCCTCGACGTCTTCTCTGGTGTAGCGAGGGTTCGCGAGCTCGCCTTCACGCTCAAAGGCGAGGCGAGCCTCCAACCGCATCGACCGCTGACGTCCACGGCGCAGGTTGGCGAGCACGCGTCCAGCGATTCCGTAGAGCCAAAACAGCTCCTCAATCCGAGGGGGCAGTTCATCGAAGCGTCGCCAGACGACAACGAACGTTTCAGCCACGAGGTCTTCGGCGGCGGAAGGATTGTCGAGACGGCGCAGTCCGTAGCGCAAGAGGGCGTTGCGGTGCGTAACCACAACGCGCGCAAACTCCTCATCCCTGTTGGACATCAGTTTCCTCGCTTGACCCATCGCATCTACATGTCCGAATAGCGCGAATCCCTTCACACGACGCTGGTTGAACGCTAGGGGAAGAGGACCACGCCTTACGTTCGGAGTCGACCGAGGTGAATCGGCGGAACGTCACCGAGAATCTCGGGATTGGAGCGTCCTCGGTATTCGAGTGCCTCGACCGCTCCATCAACCGATCCAGCCCGACATCGCGCGGCCGTTGAACAAGCGGCCGTGACCTCGATCAGGCTGGCGTGTTGGAGCTTGGCCACTGGTGGCGACCCCTGGAACATGAGGTGTTCACGGAGGTGGCCGAGGTCGGCCTACGCCGGTGGGTAAGACCGGGACCCCACGTCGTAGACGATCGCTATACCGATCCGGGGTCCGGCGTAATCGCGTGTGACGACGAAGCGCAGGACGTTGGTGAGTACGTCGTTCTTCAGCACTCGGGTCGCGTGAGGGTCGCCTTCGCCGATGATCGCCGGCTCTAGCGCAACGGGGTCGACCGGCACGGCCAAGCGGGTGAAAGTACGATGGGGTCGATATGGCCCGTTCTCGTCACTCAGGGCCGTCGGATGGCGTGTCGCTCGGCGAGGTGCCCAATGCCCAACGGCTGCGCGCGCTGGCTGGCGCCATCGACGAGCGGGCGGGCGTGCCCTCGCGGCGCGCCGGCCGCCACCAACGCCGCGCTGGTCGGCGACACTCGCGCGCGCGGCCGTGGTGGATCGCCCTGGGCGTCGTCGGCGCCGTTATCGTGCTCATCGTCGCGGGGGGTGCCGGCTACCTCTACTATCTCAACTCCCGAATCCATCGCGTCGAGGTCCACAACCTCAGTTCTCAGGCGACAACGGGTGCCGACGCGGGCACGCAGAACATCCTCATGATCGGCTCCACCTCGCGCTGTGCGTTGAAGGTGCAGAATGCCGCCTACGGCTTGTGCTCAGCCGGGGTGAACGGCATCAACGGCGACGTCATCATGATCCTGCACCTCAACCCCGCGACCCGGGCGCTGTCGATCCTGTCAATCCCGCGTGACCTCTTCTTGCCGAACGCGCGCTCGGGTCCCGACGGTGGCTACAAGATCGACGCCGCCCTCTACCAGGGCCAGTCCCAGTTGATCAAGGTGATTCGTCAGGACTTCGGCATCGGGATTCAGCACTCGGTCGAGTTGAACTTCGACACCTTCGCCAACGTGGTCAACGCGCTGGGTGGGATCAACATGTACTTCCCCATGCCGGTCTTTGACGCCTACTCGGGTCTCAACATCCCACGGGCCGGTTGCCTGCACCTCGACGGCTACCACGCGTTGCAGGTGGTGCGGGCCCGTCACCTGCAGTACCGGCCGGCGAGCGTGAAGACCGGCGTCCACACCTACTGGCCCTACGAACTGCAGAGCGATCTCGGGCGGATCAACCGTGACCACGAGTTCCTGCGCGTACTGGCGTCCACCGTGTCCAAGCAGGGACTCGGAAATCCCGTGACCGACCTACGCCTGGTGAACAGCGTGGCCGGCCAGCTCGAGTTCGACAATGCCTTCACCACCTCGGACATGGTGCACCTGCTCCTCACGTTCCACTCCGCCAAGATCAACGGGGCACCCCAGCTCACCATCCCCGTTTCGGTCGGCCCGAACGTCTCGTACGTCTACGGCGGCTACCCGAAGGGCGAGATCGAGTTTCCGTCGCTGGTACCCGACATGCACGCCATCGACCAGTTCCTCCAGATCAGTCCCACCACGAACACCCTCACCGGTCGGCCGCTGCCCGCGCCCTCGTCGGTCACGGTGTCGGTCGTGAACGGGTCGGGCGTTGCCAACCAGGCTGCAGCCACCCTCAACTCATTGGTGGCCCTGGGATTTCGTGGTGCGGGTACGGGTAATACGCCCGTGCTGGCGACACAGCTCGAGACCCTGGTCGAGTACGCCTCGCCGGCCACCATAGGTGCCGCCGAGGCAGTGGCTCATTCGATGACCGGTGCGGTCACCATCATGCAGGCCCCCACCACGAACGGCGCCCAGGTGACGGTGGTGACCGGTACCCAGTTCGCGGTCAACCAGCCAGCGTCGACTGCAACGCACACCACGACGCATACCACGACACACCCGACCACGCCGTCGACGACGGCGTCCTCGGCCGCCGCGGCCGCGGCCGCTCGCGCCGGTTTCCAGCCACCCTCGATTTCGAACCCGACGTTGGCGCCCTGGGATCCCCGAGCCTGTCCGCTGGGCATGCCGGTGGCTTCCGTGCCCTAACCACGTGTGTCCTTTCAGGGCAACCGGACGATGGGTTCGAACGATCTGGTCTTTTCTCTCGAGACTCGACGTCGTAGGGCAACCACCTCGTGGATGCGACATGACGAAAGCGATGGGCAACGTGTTTTCGATACCAAGTGGTGCCGTCGCCGAGATCAGCGATGGCCGTCTCATCGGTAGTGACTATCGAACGACGAGATCACGACTTGCTTCATCGATTCCATCCCTGGCGCGTCCGTTGGATGGCGCGCCGAAGGGATTTCTCGTCCGACCCGAGACCACGAGCCACGTACTCGGTCAGGGCGACCGCGACGAACAGTCGTGATTCGCTACCCGGTGCTCGACGGCGCCGAGCAAAGCGAAGTTCCTAGGGACATTGGTAGCGCTCTTCGCTGTCACGTAATCAGACGATCAGAAAGTACGTTCTGAGTCCCGACCCACCCAACGTGCGCGTGCGAGTGAACAACTCGCGCGAATGGGCCGGTGGGGTTTGGGAACCAATTTTGCGCGATGGGTCTCGGCTTCGGACCAACGAAGTATCCGCTACGAGGTGGGCTCGGTGGACTGGACGAAGAGTGAGTCCTCGGACATTGAGTGAAAGAGAACGCCAACGACGGCGCAACTGCTCGACGGGGTGCACGAAATGGCGTTGGCGTGTGCTCCCACCACGCCAGGGAACGATCGGGCGCCAACCTCGGTCGCACCGCCCCATGCGCCACTCGTCTCGTTCAGCGCGAATGCCTGAACGTAGCCTTGCGCTGCGCTGTAAGTCCCGATGACGCCACAGTTGCCGGCAGAACTGCACGAAATGTTGGTTACTGACGTGAAGTGGCCCTGATTCAACGCCGTCAATCCGGAGATCAGCATCGGGGTGCCCCATCGGCCATTCACCTCATTGACGAGGAAGGCCTGTTCGTGACTGCCGTTGCCGTAGGCACCACCGGCACTGCAGTTGCCGGGAGATCCACACGAGATGGCGTTCAACTGCTCGATGTGTCGCCCGTCCAGCGCGACCATTCCAGGGATGCCAAA